>NZ_DGDC01000003.1:0-68185 GCF_002385225.1 Psychrobacter sp. UBA3962
TTTATGGGGCTATGACTATAGCAGGGATTTTAGCAATTGCTTTAATGTTGGCCATTTTAGAGCTGGACCCGAGCCAGCTCTATGCTCTTAGCAACATCCCCCACCAAGTAGGCAGTGATCGTTGGCAGGTAGTCGCTTATGTATTACTGACGTTAATAGTCTTGTTGTGCTCCCTGTCTTATCTGACTCCATTGCTCTTAAAAAGATTAAAATCAAACGCTTCACCTCCTATAGCGTCGTCTAAAATCATCACTCAGATCTATCTTAACCCTTATGCCCAGATGCGGCAGCAAGGGTTTTTTAAGCCCCTCGTTAAGCTGGCTACGTTGCTGCTGTTGTTACTGGCCGTACTCTGTAATAGTGTCGCACAGCGCTTAGCTTTTATAGAAGCCTCTCCTCAAAAGCCCCTGTATTTAGAAGCTACGGTCAGCCCAGTGGGGTTAAGCGATAAGCGCCTAGCAGTTGAAGAGGGCGAGGTACTGCAAGGCTATCGGCAATTGGTTCAGTTGTCCGATATTCAGGTGGACTCTTTATACGATAATAAATCAGTAGCGGACTTATCTGGTCTAAGTAATCTACCAGTGACAATGAAGGTTATGCTGCAAAGCTATCAAAATAAGGACCGCGAGCTTAATCAGTTGGCTCCCAATCAACAGCTGAGAATGAAGCTGGTTTTACAGCCACTTGAATTAAAAGACAAAGCCAATGCTGATGAGTTTGATGAATACCGCTGGTTAAGTAGCCGCCATGCCACGGCAAAGGCTTTTATTGTGGAAGCGCACTATCCCTCTATAAAGCTTGCGACTGAGTTAACTCTGCAGCAAAAGATAGATGTGATGCGCTATAAGTTTCGTGAGCATTTTTTGCAGTTGATGCTTAAGCGCTCACAGCAGGCAAGTGAGGCAAATTCTCAAATCAAAAACAGCCAAGATGAAGTCGCAGTGACTTTGAGTTTACTGACCGGTGATCGCAGCTTAATTAGCGACGACATGACGGCTTTATATCAATTTGGAGGCATATCCCATCTATTGGCTATCTCTGGTACCCATGTTCTATTTTTAAGCTTATTGTGTGCCGCCTTGGTAACGGGTTTGATTAATCGATTTAGACCCAGTATTTACTACTGGTTACCGCGCTGGCAATGCGCTTTTATCATTGCTGCCATAACTGCTTTTGGCTATGCACTTTTTGCAGGATTCGATGTACCTGCATTGCGAACGGCTTGTATGCTGCTATTAGTAGGAGTAATGCGTTATTTTTTAGCTGTGCCTGCTATTTTCAAAATGTTACTGGTATTGGCAGTGGCTATGGCGTGGGCCGATGTATTTGTACTATGGCAGGCAGGATTTTGGTTGTCTTTTGTGGCGGTAGCAGTCTTGGTCGCTTATAGTCAGCGCTGGCAGCGAGTAGATAGGCAGCCGGAAAGTTTAGCAGATAAGGTTAAGCAGCAATTGATAGCTTTATTTAAAATTCAGCTTTGGATGTCGGTCGCCTTATTGCCTATTAGCTTATGGCTGTTCGGTAAAGTATCGCTTTGGGGATTTGTGATTAATTTATTTGCCATAGGCTTGTTTGGCTCAATTATAGTGCCTATCAACCTTTTGGCCAGTGTACTGTTTGTCATGAATCCAACCAATGCTTTGTCGGCTGCTCTGTGGTCCCTGCTGTTTTGGATACTAGATCAGCTACATAAACTGCTGCAGCTGTTACAGCAGACCTTTCAACAAAGTGGCTGGCTGTATAGCGAGATGAGTTTGCCAGTAATGGGGCTTTTATTTCTCATGGCATTGCCTTGGATGCTCCCTAAGTCTATGTTGAGTCGAGCGCTTTCCGCTGTGCCACTGCTGGCCATTACTGCAATGGTGTATGCCAGTGAGGAGTTACCCAAAGACTCGGTGCATATCACAGTGTTAAATCCAAAAAACTTTAATTATGCTGCCAATTTAATACAACATAAAAAGCAAGCTTGGCTGCTACTTTCAAGCTATGAAAAGCAGTATAAAACAGTAAATGAGGATTTAGCTCTGAAACAGCAGAAACAACTTTCTCAAGATTTATATGATCAGTTAAAACAGAAAAATGTTAAGCAATTAACGGGAGTCATTGTCCAAACGGCAACGACTAGCTTGGCACCAGTAGTGGCTAGCCTTAATCAATCTTTGCCTATCTCCTACTATTGGCAGGCAGGGCTTTCAGCTCATAAGCTAAGTATTGAGAAGGCTTTGGCTGGCTCCTCGCTACAAGCTCAGAGTTGTCAGATGACTAAGCGTTGGCCTAAATATTCAGAAGCTAGACCGCTGAGTGCAGAGGCACAGCTTGTCCCGCTATCACTAAGGGCGCTTACAGGTTGGGAGCAAGTAGAGGACAATAGGGTTTGGGACTGCGCGATACAGATAGCTAGCAGTCAAGCCATTTATCTTACTGAACAAGGTGAGACTGAAAAGCTGTTTGACGCTAGTGAGAGGAGAGGTAAAGACAGCATAGAGGATATAGACACTGATGTCCAAGAGCTTAATCCACTGAATAAAGCTGTGATTTATAGTAGTAGCAAGTCGCAACTGGCTCAGCTTTGGCAATTAATGTGCGACTCTGGGGAACAATTGAAGAGCAGCGAGCTTGAGTCATTAAATGTAGATAAGGGAAGTTACTGGCTAACCCCCTCGCAGTCTGTGGTACAAAAATCAATGGTAGATAACTTTGCTCCTCAGCAATGGAGAATTATAGGGGAAAGTCAGGCCTCAGCCACATTGCCCTTAAAAGAAAGTTATTTGTATTGGCAGTAGCCTTAGGGCTCTTAAGCAGATTTATAGGGTTTTTCAGTCATACCCTAAACCCTCGACTAAATAAAATTAAGATATGAATTAATATTTTACAGAATTACCGGTGACAAACTATGACCAGGTCAGGTATGGTATTAAGCTTCTAATTGACTGAGGCTTTAGGGCTTAAGAATAGGTCGAAAATTAATTTAATTTTCGACTTGGTATTTATCCAAAAGGCTTGAAAAGCTTTAACTTAAAAAAAGTAAGTCAATTAGTCAATAAACACATCAATCGATAAGTAGGATTCACATTTTATATGTCAAACTGGCCACCAGATCCCAATAAAGCTCCTGAAAACAATTCGGCTCCAAATAATTCCAATAATAAATCACCACAGACATCACGACCATTACCTGTAAGCTCTGGCGGTCGTGAGTGGCATTTATTAGAAAAAACGCTAATGGCCAGCATTGAAGAGCAGCGTCGTGCTCGTCGATGGCGTGTGATTTCTAAGGTGCTTAGTTTACTTACTTTGCTACTGCTATTTTTTATGCTCAGTCGTGGCTGTGCCCCCACTGAAAGCATTAGTAGTGTAGATGTGACTAAGCCACACCTTGCAGTGGTGGATATTAAAGGGGTTATCGGGCCTGATGACGTTGCTAATTCATACGATATCAGTGCTGCTTTAACAGAAGCCTTTAAGTCTAAGGGCTCAAAAGCCGTAGTTTTAAATATCAACTCTCCGGGTGGTTCGCCCGTTCAGTCTGATGAGATATGGCAAACTATGATGGAGCTGCGTAAAGAGTATCCAAAGAAAAAGCTATATGCGGTTATCGGTGATATGGGAGCTTCTGGCGCTTATTATATCGCTTCTGCTGCCGATGAAATCTATGTTAACCCTTCAAGCTTAGTGGGCTCTATTGGGGTTATCATGCCAGGTTATAACGTCGAAGGTCTTATGGACAAATTAGGTGTTAAAGACACCACTTTGACAGCGGGCGAATATAAAGATATTTTAAGTGTAAGCCGTAAGTTAAGCGACTACGAACAACAACACGTCGAGGGTGTTTTAAATAATACTCATAAGCACTTCATCAATGCCGTTAAGCAAGGTCGTGGCGATAAGCTAAAAGACCCAGAGCAAAACAAACTTTTCACCGGCCTATTTTGGACGGGTGAGCAAGCCATTGACTTAGGCTTAGCTGATAAAAAGGGAAGTTTAATGACGTTAGAGAAAGAGCTTAAATTAGATAATGTTGTTGATTACACTCCTGTAGATCCGATGAGAATGTTCTTAAATAACTTCGCGCTGCAATTAGGGTCTGGTATTGGCTCATCAGTGGAGTTGAAGCTATTACCAGAAGAACAAACTTCAGCTGAGATGAGATAAATGTCAACAACTTCAAATGTGTCATTAAATATGGATTTTTCAAGGCTACCCGTTTCAAAAGTGACGGGTAAGCCGGTGATTCATTTTGCCCATGCGAATGGTATGCCAAGCCGAGTTTATCAACCTATATTTGAAGTGCTACAACAGCACTTCACGGTTGAGTATATTCCAGTTTTAGGTTTTGATGAGCAAGGACAGCCTACGCACGCTATTGATAATCACTGGAAGAGTTTAACCAATCAAGTAATCGATAGTGTGCAGCAGTTGGTTAAAAAGCATAAGGTACCTGTGATAGGTTTAGGCCACTCTTTAGGGGCCTTATGTACCTTACAGGCCATTTATCGTAAACCCAAGCTATTTGTTCAGGCGGTATTGATGGATCCGCCCCTTATTTATGGTAAAGATAATTTCTTGTGGCACGCTGCTAAATCACTGTCACAAAAAACAGCCGACAAAATGTCTCCTGCTGGTATTTCTAAAAACCGCCGAGATGTTTGGGACAGTCGTGAGCAAGCTCATGAGTTGTTACGTCCAAAGAGTTTTTTCAAAAACTTTGACGACCGCACCTTTGAAGGTTATTTACAACATGGGCTACGAGATCAACAAGACGGCACAGTGACTTTAACCATTCCTAAAGAAGCTGAAGTGGCGGTATTTCGTACCAATCCCTCCCTGTATTGGCTCAAACCTAATAAGCCGCCTAAGAAACCAGTGACTTTGTTAATAGGCGATGGCAGTCGATTCTATGAAATGGGCTTTCCGCATAAAGTCAGACGTCGCCTATCTATTCCTTTTAAGTTACATGCAGGCGGGCACATGTTCCCTCTAGAGTATCCTGACTCAGTGGCTCAGTTAATCTTGACTACTATTGCTGAGCAGGCCTAACTGTTAAATAAAAGTAGTTCCTACTATGTCCAATAAACTTGTTAACAAGCCAATCCTAGAAACCGTTGAAGTGGCACAACCTTTCAAGCTATTCACTAAGCCTGGGGTTGTGCTCCTTTTTATTGGCATCATTGGGCTATTTTTGGCGCTGCAGCTGCTAGGTATCTATCTGTTTGCCCCTGTGGTTTTTAATGATTTTCCATTAACCACTGCCCAACGATTTGGTATGGGTAGCTTTGACGGGACGGTAACCAGCTATGCCATGATGTTTACCCTAGTGGCACTGTTAGCAATTATCTATGCGATAGTGAGGTGGCGTATTCATAGCGTTTCCTCTGCATCGGTAATACCAGCCAATTTCCAAAACGCTAGTATCAATTATAGGGTAGCTAATTATTTAGGGCTAAAGCCTTTTGCATTGAACGTCGCGATCGGTTTTGTTGGGTTATGGCTACTGTTCGTGATTTGCACAGAAACCTTAACCTATATTTTGGAGAAAAACCCTACTGCCTTTGTTGATGATTTATATGACAGTGCCAATCCTAAGTGGTTGCTAATTGTGACTATGGTTATTGTTGCCCCGATATATGAAGAAGTGATGTTTCGCGGTATCTTATGGAGTGCGGTACGTGAGCAATTTGCCGGGAGTAAAGGCGCGTGGGTAGCCACTATTACTACCAGTATCTTATTTTCGATCATTCATTTGCAGTACGAATTTTATGAAATGAGCGTCATCTTTATACTGGCTATGTTATTAGGCTATGCTAGGTCTCGATCAGGCTCCTTATATGTCCCCATTTTGCTGCATATCATTAATAATGGATTGGCTATGTGGATGTATCTTATGGTTAGTTAACCCTTTGTTTAATGAGCGCTTTATTTGATTTGTATCGTGTTCTATTAAAAAGACCCCGCACTATCTTAAGTGTGGGGCCTTTTTTTTGTTTAGAGGATTAATCTTGTTGTTTTGAGCTTTCTATTAGTTCTAAAGTAGCATCGCCGGCAGCTTTAATCTCAGCAACGGTTAGTTGCTGCTTGCCGCTTAAGGCCTGTCGCCATTTGCGCGCTCCTGGCAGGCCTTGGAATAAGCCTAATAAGTGGCGTGCGATAGAAGTTAGAGGCTCTCCATTGGCCACTTGCTGCTCTAAGTAAGGATAAAGCTGCTCTAAAATCTGCTCCCTACTTGGGGGGTGCTCTCCCCATAACTGCATAGCCTCAGCCAATAGATAAGGATTATGGTATGCCGCTCGGCCAATCATTACGCCATCTACCTGCTGCAAATGGGTTTTGATTTGCTCAACGCTGTCGATTCCGCCATTAATCTCAATTTGAAGCTCTGGCATTTCTTGTTTTAAGCGATACACATCCTCATATCTTAGCGGTGGAATCTCACGGTTTTCTTTCGGACTCAAGCCTTTTAGCCAAGCAATTCGTGCATGCACAATAAAACGCTGACAGCCGGCTTCGGCACTGGCCTCTACGAAGTTTTTCATAAATTGATAGCTATCGTATTCGTCAATACCAATACGGTGTTTTACCGTGACAGGAATATCTACTTCAGCTTGCATGTGGCGTACTAAGCTTGCGACGGTATCAGGCTCCGCCATAAGACAGGCCCCAATTTTATTGTGCTGTACTCTATCAGAAGGACAGCCGACATTGATATTTACTTCGTCAAACCCGCGTTTTTGAGCCTCAATCGCACATTGGGTCATCTCAGAAATGTCTGCTCCGCCCAACTGGAGTACCAAAGGGTGTTCACTGCTATCAAAACGCAGCAAACGATCGGTATTGCCATGTAAGATAGCCCCCGTTGAGATCATCTCGGTATAGAGATAAGTATGGGGGTTAAACAGACGGGCAAAAAAACGATAATCTGTGGTGGTCCAATCAATCATCGGAGCAATTGAAAGGCGTTTGTGAGTCATGATGTTTTGCAAAGCAGGTTGGCTCATATGAAAGATTAAGTCCTAAGTATACGAGTTAATGATAACTGACTACAGTTTGATCGATTCATCTAAATCTTTAAATTTTGGTAAGCGATAAATATAAAGCCCGATGATAAAGGTTACGAGACTGACAAAGATGATGTATAGCGCAGGTGAAAAGCTGACCAAATTGGTGGCATATCCCAAGCCAAAAGGTAAGGTAAGACCGACCAGAGCGTACATCAAGTTGTAGGTCAAAGACAGAGCAGTTACCCGAACTTCGGTAGGGAATAGCTGCACTAAAATTACTGAGCCTAAGCTGATAATACCGGCACAAAATCCCAAAACAGCGTACATAAACAAGATGTAACTACCGCCACCATACTCTAGATGATAAAAGAAAGCTAAGGCTTGCAGCATCAAGGCGGCTGAACCTATCATCATCGCTTTACCAGTACCACTTCTATCCGCAATTAACCCATAAAACACACAGCCAATCATCATGAATAACAAGCTTAAGTTATTTGAGAGTCTTAGCATGGAATCATCAATACTAAATCTCATAGAGACGAGATCAGGTAATAGCAGGGCGATGACCATGGTTAGACTGGCAATAATAAAGGTTATGATTAACGCCAAAAATATGGCATTAAAGCGCTTAAAGTAGGGCCCTAGTTCCGATAATTTAGGCACGAACGTTTGTTTGTTTTGTTGCCGAGTGAAAATTGGGGTTTCATTGATGGTTTGTAAAAGTAGTAGCACCACGAAGCTAAATAGGGCGGCCCAGACAAAGGGGATGCGCCAGCCACTTTCAATCAATTGATCTCTAGTGTGGGTCGAGGTAATAATCTCAAACAGTAGGATGGATCCCAGCTCTCCCAGCATAAAGCTGGCGGTGACAAAGCTCAAAAAAGTGGCTAAGTTTCGTTTATTAACGTGCTCTGCAATATAAACCCAACCTAAAGGGGTATGAGCCCCAAAGGCCATCCCTTGAAACAATCGTGCGATAAAAAAGAGAATAGGGGACAATATACCAACTTGCGCATAAGTAGGCAGGCAAGCTGTAATCAAAGCGGTTAGGGCAATACAGGACATGCTGATCAATAAAGCCGGGCGTCGACCTTTTACATCTGCATAACGACCAAGGAGTATAGCTCCGATAGGGCGAGTCAGATAGCCTGCAATGAATAAGCTTAATACCTGCATGTTAGCTAAGATCGGATCATCATTGGCTGGGAAAAAAGTGCTACTGATAATGTCCGCCATGAACAGATAAATCAAAAAATCAAAGTAAGTGACGGCGTTACTGGCACATATGATCATTAGCTTTTTTAGTGAAACTGAGCTGGATGAGTCGGATAAGGCAACAAAAGGCATAATAGTCGTATCACGTAATAAATATTAGTTGGGCGTATTATTTTGCAGTCAAAATACACAATAGTTTTATGAATTTATGGCTAACTCTACTACAAAAGCCAATCAATCGGCAGCGAGGACATAATATTTATCCATAGCGAATCTACCAGATCAATATGAGGCTCTTTATTGTGATAAATTATTTGGCTGTTCTCCAAAGTCTGCCACTGTAGACGACCTTGGTCGGTTAAAACCACTTTATAGGCTTGATTTAATAAGTCATCGCTAATGGCTTTATGCAGTTTCAGGGCCAACTCCTCATCCTCAATCACCACGCCCATCTCGGTATTAATATTGGCTGACCTAGGATCTACATTATATGAGCCAATAAACACGCTGTGATCATCTACCGCGAAAGCTTTGGCATGCAGACTGGTTGAGGACTGTGAGCGGGCACGCCATAGCTTGTTTTCTCTATCTTCTTTAGAGGCTATAGCTTTCAGCTCATATATCTCTATACCGGCTTGCAATAGAGGAATACGCCACTGAGCATACCCCGCATGAACCGCAGAGACATCGGTGGCATTGAATGAGTTGGTCAGTATTCTAACCTTTACCCCTTGTTGTGCAAGTTTGATTAAGGTATTAACCCCATCTTTTGTAGGTACAAAATAAGAAGAGACAATAGAGAGGTTCTGTGTCGGAGTCCCTAATAAGTCTCTTAATTGAGCCACCAAATGTACTTCAGGGTGTGTGTTTTTTAACAGCTTCTCAACATCATCACTTAAAAAAGTCATCTTTGCCCAGCGAAAAGGCACTTGTTGATTGATTAAATCAGAGTCTATAGTTGATCTTTCTACAGCGCGATTATACACACTTAACCCGTCAGAGTTAGCCATTGATTTTTCAGGATAAATTTTATTTAGGCTGGCAATGAAGTTTTTGGTATTGGTCTCAGGGTCGTTTGAGGCATTGACTGGTAGCTTGTGCCCTTTTTTCTTGACCAAGGTTTCTATATCGTAGGAGATGGGCGAGCGCCAATATTGCTCAAAACTTTCATTGATATCTTGTACCACATCGCCTATCAGTAGCACATCTAAGTCGGCAAACTGACTGTTTGTATTATTGCTAAGATACTCGTCTCCCACATTTCGACCCCCTATAATACTTAGGTGACGGTCGAAGGTCATGCTTTTATTATGCATGCGATGATTGATGCGCCTTAAGTCTGTAAAGTAGTTTAATGTTTGAAATTTTCTAAAAGACATAGGGTTAATTAGACGCACTGCAATATTAGGGTGACTGGCAAAGCGTATGAGATGCTTATCTAGAGCAGCATTATTATTAAAATCATCCAATAAAAAACGAACCACCACTCCGCGGTCAGCGGCTTGCCATAACTGCTTTAATAACAGTTGACCTGCTTGATCGTTATGCCAAATATAATATTGTACATCGATGCTTTCAGTGGCCAGATCAGTAAGTTCACTACGGGCGGCAAAAGCATCGGCTCCGGTCACAATGGGGTGGTAGCCTGATAGGTTTGGGTGGGAGCGTTTTTGTTGTGTAATAGACTCTACTAATGGGGCTTGTAGCGGGTCTAAAGAGGGTTGGTTCGATTTATTATCATAGTGAGCAGTAATAGACCTAGTCAGCTCAATACTTTTGGCAATATGAGGGGTCTTAGGTAAAGTACTACAAGCACTAAGAGCTACAATAAAAAGACCTGACAAAATTAGCCTAAGCAGTGATATTTTTTTATCGGTTATACGCTGCAAATGACAAAAAGTAGCCCACATACCTTGTTGAATCTTAGCCAACGTGAAATGGCTCATAAAAGATGGGCTGACTGAAATAGGGGTGTCAGGACTGTTAATAAAAAAAGGGCTCAAAGTCTTGTACCTTTATAAAAGCTCACTGTACCAAAAACTCACTGTTACTTTTCTTCTAAGGCTAAATTTTCTAAAAGCTAGGTTTTATATAAATAAATCGAAGTTTAAGAGCATTAAGTTTATGAGAAACTAGATTTAAAGCACTAAGGGTCTATGATAATTTTTGCTACAAAAAATCAATAAAAAACACAGTAAATATAATAGTATAAAATAAAAGTATTTTACCGCAGTCTAAAGCGTAATAAAGTTGCTAAAATGTTTAACCAACAATAAGGGGGAGTCGCTTTTTGTAAGCCTCCCCCTACTGGTGCTGTGATGGATACGGTGTTTACGATTTGATAGGGCTATAAAGAGCTTAAATTAAGCCTAGTTGTCATCTTTAATATCGATGCCACTCATCATCTCATAAAATTTAGCAAACTCTGAGAAGTCCGCTGCACCAGGCTCATGCTGGTTGCTAGCAGCTCGAACTAAGCTGGCGACTTGTGCCATTACTGGTGTTGGAACTTGTTTCTGCGTTTGTAAGTCAATAGCAATGCCACAGTCTTTGGCCATTAAGTCTATGGTAAAGGTTTTAGGAAAAGCACGGTTTACGATTCGATCTGGAAAGGTGGCTAAGGTAGCAAAGCTTTGGCCACTGGCCTTATTAATACAAGCCAAGGCATCTGAAGGGTTGACCCCATGTGCTTTTAGAACAGACAGCCCTTCAGCAGCAGCCCAGGCATTAATGGCAAATAAGGTGTTGTTAACCGCTTTTACCGCAAAGCCAGACCCAGAGTTGCCGACATGGACAATTAGGCCTGCAAAGCATTCAATGGCTGGTTTGGCATAAGCCAGAGCTTCAGCAGAGCCGCCGACCATCACCGTTAATGTACCACTATCCGCCCCCGAAGTTTGACCAGAGACGGGCGCATCCAAAAACTCACAGCCAATTGCTTTTAGTTTCGCTTGACTGGCTTTTGCCTGATCAGGAACTCCGCTGGTACAGTCTACCCAGACGCTATTGGCTGATAAATAAGGTAGGGCTTGCTCAATAACTTCATCTACCACATTGCTGGTAGGCAGGCATGAAAAGATGACATCTGCGGTCGCTGCTTGCTGTAAGGTAACGGCTAGAGTGCCAAACTCCTTGGCATGAGCCTCTGCTTTGTCAGAAGTTCGGTTCCAGACCATAACGGTGTCAAACTGGCGCACCAAATGTTTGGCCATATGATGCCCCATGGCACCCAGACCCAGAAAGCTGACCGACTTTGGTTGACTTGAATTAGTGGCTGACTCTAAAACTGAGTGGTTCGATGAGTTGTTTGTGCTCATAGCAGTACTCCCTAGCATGAATTGAATTTTTTATTAATTTAAAAATAGAATAGCGTTAGCTTACAATAGAAACCCGAAAACGATAAAAAAACAGTGATATATTGCTAAAATACTTTTATTTTCATAAAGTTTTAAAAGTTAAGCCAATTTCTTTTACCAATCCTTAATAACCATAATAGATAATACTATGACCCATGACAATCAAAACACCGCTCAAGCCTCTGCTACCCCTCAAACTGCAAGCAATCAACTGGATGATAACTGGACCAATGATGCCTTAGATTTAAGCCAAGACTATGCTATGCAGACCATTGCTGTCCGTGCAGGGCAGCATCGCAGCGATGAGGGCGAGCATAATGATCCTATTTATACCACCAGCTCTTATGTGTATCAGTCGGCTGCTGATGCCGCTGCTCACTTTAATGGGTTGAAGACTGGTAACGTCTATTCCCGCCATACCAATCCAACCGTGCGTACTTTTGAGCGTCGACTGGCTGCCTTAGAAGGTGGGGAGCGTGCGATAGCAACAGCCTCGGGTATGGGGGCTATTTTGACCATGTGTTTGGCCTATTTGAAGCAGGGTGATCATATCGTCGCTGCCAAACAGCTATTTGGCTCATCGGTTGGTCTATTTAATAACTTTATGGGTAAGTTTGGCGTCAGTGTCACCTATGTGGATTGCTTTGATAATAAGGCTTGGGAACAAGCGATCGAGCCCAATACCCGGTTATTATTTTGTGAGACACCCAGTAACCCATTAGGCCAGATTGCGGATATGAAAGCAATCAGTGCCATTGCCCATGCTCACGGTGCGTTATTTGTGGTAGATAACTGCTTTGCTACCCCTGCCATTCAGCGTCCTTTAGAATTTGGAGCGGATGTGGTGATTCATTCGGCGACCAAATATATTGATGGTCAAGGTAGAGTCCTTGGCGGTGCACTGGTCGGTAGTGAGGAGCTGATGCAGCAAGCTTTCGTTGTGGTTCGTTCTGGGGGCATTAGCATGAGTCCCTTTAATGCTTGGGTATTCATCAAAGGTCTAGAGACTTTAAATTTACGTATGCAAGCTCATTGTGATAATGCCAACAAAATTGCTGAGTTTTTGGTCAATCACCCCAATGTTGAAAAGGTACATTTCTCGGGCCTACCAAGCCACCCGATGCATGAGCTTGCTAAGCAGCAACACCATCGTAAAAACTGCTATGGGGCAATCATGGGTTTTGAAGTAAAAGCCGTCGGCAATCATACGCCACAGTCGGCTGCTTGGCACGTTATTGATAGCACTAAAATGGTATCCATTACCAATAACTTAGGGGATGCTAAGACCACAGTGACTCACCCTGCAACCACCACTCATTTTAGAGTTTCGGAACAAGCTCGCGCTGAAGCGGGAGTGACTGAGGCCCTTATTCGACTCTCTGTCGGTTTAGAAGAGGTGGATGATATTATTAAAGATTTAGCGCGAGGGTTAGATAGCTTAAGCTAAGTCACAAGCTTAAAACATAACTTTTTAGACAGCCCCTTAAGTTATCAGTATAATGAGGCTTATAAAGAGATTAATCTGAAATGTTTTAAAAATCTGATGAGGTAATCATGAATATTCAAGCCCTTATGCAGCAAGCTCAGGCAATGCAAAAGCAAGTGGAAGCCAATGTTGAAAAAGCAAAAAAAGAGCTGGCTGATAAAGAAGTTCAAGCAGAAGCCGGTAATGGTCTGGTTAAAGTCACCATGACCGGCCGTCATGTGGTTAAGCGTCTATCTATTGACCCAAGCTTATTGGAAGATGAGCCAGACTTAATCGAAGATTTAATTGCGGCAGCCATTAACGCTGCAGTTACCAAAGCCGACGAGCTGTCAGAGGCTACTTTGGCGAATGCAACTAGTGGTATGGGTTTACCACCAGGTATGCAAGGTCTATTTGGCTAGTCTAGTCTGAGCTAAAAATTTATTACAAAATAGTTTTATTAGATGGGGTGGTAATGACTAAATTACCCCCCATTTTTTATTTAGTAGCTTGTGGTCGTGTCTGACTCTATAAGTTGCTAAAATATAAAGTAGTAAAATATTTTGCACATAAAAAAGGTGATTGATTGTTAACCGAAAAATTTGATAATTTGGTTAAGCAGCTGCGGGTACTGCCAGGTGTGGGACAGAAGACTGCCCAGCGCATGGCCTTGCACCTGCTTAATGGAAAAAGACCTCAAGGATCGGCCTTGGCGCAGGCTTTAGATATTGCCATGCATGGTATTATTGAATGCCAGCAATGCCACTCTTTTAGTGATGATGAGGTTTGCCCGATTTGTTTAGACCCCAGACGCGATGACAAGGTACTGTGCGTAGTGGAAACGGCTGCAGATGTGATGGCTATTGAACAATCTGGCGGCTATCGCGGTCGATATTTTGTGCTAGGCGGTCATTTGTCGCCGCTTGATGGTATTAATGCCGATGACCTTAATATTGATCAGCTGGTTAATCGAGTGAAGGCCTCGCCTGTAGAGGAGCTGATTTTGGCCACCAGCACTACGGTGGAAGGTCAGACTACGGCGCATTTTATCTCTGAAGCGGTTCGTCGTCATGTGGGCAAGGTCACCCGTATAGCTCAAGGTATCCCGATGGGTGGAGAGCTTGAGTATTTAGATAGCATGACCCTTTCTCAAGCTTTGCAAAACCGCTCTTAGTAATTAGTAAAATTTCTGGTTATAACCTCTATTTAACCCAAACTCCTATTTTTTATTTATCACGGTAAAGAAGACTTCCATGACTCAGGTATCCACAGGCAGCATCCCCACTCAAGAGTCGACAGCAAAAACAGCGACTATTCACGACCCCAGTAAATTGCTTGATGTAGCAGCTATCAAAAGAGATTTGGAGGCTTCTACTGATTTACCAGTACACTGGGTATCTGACTTTGATGCTCTAGAGGCCTGTCTTGATGATTTAGAAACCCGAGATAGAGTGGCTTTAGATACCGAGTTTATTAAGCGCAGCACTTATTTCCCAATCCTTGCTCTGGTACAAATTAATACCGGTGACACTATCTATTTGATTGATGCGCCTAAGCTTGATTTGACCGAGTTTTGGGTGGTATTAGAAGAGATGCCGATGATGATTTGGCATGCCTGTGGCGAAGATTTGGGTATTTTTTACCTGTTATCAGAAAGCCCGGCATTAACCAATGTCTTCGATACTCAGATAGCGCTGTCTTATTTAACCGGTCAGTTGCAAATGGGTTATCAGCAGGCACTAAGTCAGGAGTTAGATATTCATGTTGAGAAAGGGGAGAGTCAATCAGATTGGTTGGCCCGACCACTGACCTATGAGCAAGAATGTTATGCCATTGATGATGTGCGTTATTTGCTTAATTTGTACGATATTTTACATCAGCAACTCGTCAAAAGAGATTTATTAGATAAGGTGATTGAAGACTGCCAGCTTTATACCAAAGAGTTGTATGAGGCGGCCAATATTGAAGATGATGCCACTTATTTGGCGATGGCTGATTTTCGTTATACCGGTGAACAATTGGCGGTGTTACAAGCCGTCTCTAGCTGGCGGGAAGCTTTGGCCCGTGCCACCAATCAACCGAAAACTTTTATTTTGAAAAAACAAGCGGTACGTGATGTGGTGGTGGAATTTCCGAAAAGCATCAAGCAACTGACCCAAAAAACCACCATGCATCGCAGTATGATTCATCTATACGGCGATGAATTGATTGATATTATCAATAAAGCGCGCACTTTACCCGTTGAGGAGCAGCCCGCTCTAGTATTACCGCCTTATCGCTCTAAGGATAAGACGGTTTCAAAAGCGGTAAACCAGGTGATAAAAGAGTATGAGGCCGAGACTGGTGTTCCTGCCAACGTACTGATGCGCAAAAAGTGGCTGTCTCAGCTTTATGAAGTTGTTGCTTATGATTTGCCTATTGAGGATATTCCAGAAGGGCTAAAAGGGTGGCGTAACCCCTGGGTAATGCAAACCCTAATTCCGCTACTCGAAACTTATAAGCAGCAACTAAAAGAAGGTATGCGTATGCAGCAAGAAGAGGATGAGTTATAGGCGGATGAGCTTATGGCTTTTCATTAGCAGACTTTTTGATCGTAGGTCTTTTAAACATGCCATGATCCAAAAAATAAGCGGTTTGGTCTGCTACGGTCTGATTAATTAACATTCCGGTATGCGAGACAGGAAGAATAATATGGTCGGTTGCTGACTCAAGCTTGGTTTCATAGACATAGACCGTCCCATCATGCTCACAGTGAGGGTAGCTAAGTTTTGACTTTTGGTTGTGATAGTTAAGCACTATTTGCCCCAGACCATAAGGGGTATTACCGGCGATTACTCCCAAGCTAACCCCTTTTTTTAGGGGCGCATTCTGTCCATCTAATGCATTTTTATAAGCATTACCCACCAAAGGCGATAGTAAATTATTTACATATTTAGCAGTGGTGCTGCCTTTGTGAGGGGTGCCCAAAGTAACGCAGCGTCCGATCTTCCATTGTGGATACCGTGAAATAAAATCTCTAATTACCAGTCCGCCTAAGCTATGACCCACCAGATTGATGGCAACCGAGGGGTCATGGTTGTCTAACAGCCAACTATTAAGACTATTACTGTGCTTATCGATACTATCGCGTAGGCTGTAATAGTTATGCTGATAGGTAGCAAAGCCTCGACTTTGTAGCTGCATTGCTAAAGGCTGCATAATCCAAGCTTTTTGATGTAGCCCATGTATTAATACCACAAAGGGCTTGTGAGGAGGGTTGGAGGACGCAGGCGATGACTTAGATTTTGACAAAAGTGGTTCCTAATTGTGATTATGTAGGTTTATAAAGTGATTTAGTTGTGAATATCACTTTAAAGATTATAAATAGAGCGTTAAGGTTTATAAGTTAAAAAATGTCAGTAAAAGTTAATCTGATCTTATAGATATAAAAAAACCTTCAAGTCTTAGACCTGAAGGTTTTTTGTTGTCACTATAAAATCAACAGTAGCTATAAGTTAGTAGTCGCTGATTACATATAGTTTTCGATACTTGGGCAGCTACACATTAGGTTCTTATCGCCATACACATCATCGATACGACCGACGGTCGGCCAGAATTTATGCTGACGGATATAGTCTAATGGGAATGCAGCAGTATCACGGCTGTATGGATAGTTCCACTCGTCGCTAGTGATAACGAACGCTGTGTGCGGGGCGTTAACCAATGGGTTATTGTCAGCCGTCCAGCCATCAGTGCCTTCTTTCACTTTAAGCGCTTCTTGCTTAATAGATTTCAGCGCAGAGATAAAGCGGTCAAGCTCATGCTTGGCTTCAGACTCTGTTGGCTCAATCATTAGCGTACCCGCTACTGGGAAGCTCATGGTTGGGGCATGGAAACCATAGTCCATCAGACGCTTAGCGATGTCTGCTTCAGTGATGCCAGTCTCTTCTTTAAGCGGACGGATATCAATAATACATTCGTGCGCCACACGGCCATTCTTACCGGTGTAAAGTACAGGGTAATCATCTTGTAGCTGGCTGGCCACATAGTTGGCGTTTAATAGCGCTGTTTTAGTCGCTTGTAGCAGACCATCACGGCCCATCATGGTGATGTACATCCATGAGATAGGTAAGATGCTGGCTGAACCATAAGGGGCTGCTGAGACCGCAGTGGTGTCTTGAGTGGCATTAAATACTGGAGCCACACTATGGTTGGCTTTGAAAGGCGCTAAGTGAGCCTTCATACCGATAGGGCCCATGCCTGGACCGCCGCCGCCGTGTGGGATACAGAATGTTTTGTGCAGGTTCATGTGCAGTACGTCAGCACCCACTTCAGCAGGCTGCATGATACCCACTTGAGCGTTCATGTTGGCCCCATCCATATACACTTGACCACCATGGCTGTGAATTAAATCACAGATATCACGAATACCGGCTTCAAACACACCATGAGTAGACGGATAGGTAATCATTAGCGCACCTAAGTTTTCGCTGTGCTCTTCACACTTCGCTTTTAGGTCTTCAACGTCAACGTTACCATTTTCATCAGTGGCGATTACGACGACTTTCATACCCATCATCTGCGCGGTAGCGGGGTTGGTGCCATGAGCAGATTTAGGAATCAAACACACATCGCGGTTGGTTTGACCCAGTGACTCATGGTAGCGGCGAATGGCCAGTAGACCCGCATATTCGCCTGATGCCCCAGAGTTTGGCTGCATTGAGATATCATCAAAGCCGGTGATGGCTTTTAATTGCTCTTGTAAGCTTTCAATCATGGCCACGTAGCCGGTTACTTGGTCTTGCGGTGCAAAAGGATGCACGTTAGCAAACTCGTTCCAAGTAATCGGTAGCATTTCACTGGTGGCATTTAATTTCATGGTACAGCTGCCCAGTGAAATCATACTGCGGTTCATGGCCAAGTCTTTGTCTTCAAGCTTCTTCAAATAACGAAGCATTTCATGCTCAGTGTGGTGTGAGTTGAACACTGGATGAGTCAAGATGGCGTCAGTACGTAGAACCGCGTCGTTTAAAGAAACTTTCGCTTCGCTAGGTAACGCTTCAGCTTTGTTGGTAAATAACTGAGTTAAGGTTTCGAAATCTGCTGAGTTACTGGTTTCAGAGAAAGAAACAGACAGTTTGCTGTCACCTTCACGCCACAAGTTGTAGCCCACATTTTCTGCATTTTCATAGATTTGAGTGGCCAATCTTTCAGAGCCACAGTCTACTAATACCGTGTCGAAGATTTGATCGTGAATAACGCTTAATTCACCGCCGGCTGCTTTGATAACATCGCTAAAAGCAGTGGCCATAGCATGGATACGAGTGGCAATGCGTTTTAAACCTTCAGGGCCATGATAGACCGCGTACATACCAGCTAGGTTGGCCAACAATACTTGAGAAGTACAGATGTTTGAGTTGGCTTTTTCGCGGCGGATGTGTTGCTCACGAGTTTGTAGCGCCATACGTAAGGCAGTGTTGCCTTGAGCATCTTTTGAAACCCCGATAATACGACCAGGAGCAGAGCGTTTTGCTTTATCAGAAAAAGCAAAGTAGGCCGCATGTGGACCGCCAAAGCCCATTGGGATACCAAAGCGCTGAGTACTACCTAAAGCCACATCAGCACCCATAGCAGCTGGTGATTTTAATAACACCAAGCTCATGATGTCACTGACCACTAGGGCATAAGTTTTGTTCTCTTTAACTGCGGCTATTACGTCTGTTAAGTCAACGACATCACCCTCACGGCCAACATATTGGAATAAAGCACCGAAGAAATCGCCTGATTTGGCAGTTTCAAAATCGCCAACCACAACGTCCCAACCAAAATATTTGGCACGGGTACAAATAACGTCTAAAGTTTGGGGGTAAACACGCTCATCAACGAAGAATTGATTTGATTTGCTTTTGCTAACACGCTTGGCCATTGCCATACCTTCAGCGGCAGCAGTGGCTTCATCAAGCAGTGAGGCACCGGCCAATTCCAAGCCAGTAAGGTCAATACAAACTTGTTGGAAGTTCAATAAAGCTTCAAGACGACCTTGTGAGATTTCAGCTTGATAAGGCGTATAAGCGGTGTACCAGCCTGGATTCTCTAGGATATTGCGCTGTATAACCGCTGGCATGCGTACTGGTGAATAGCCTTGGCCGATGTAGCTTTTGTTCACGGTAATGTCATCTGCCATAGTACGTAGCTTGGCCAGAGCATTGTGCTCACTCATGGCTTTTGGCAGGTCTAACTCGCGGTTCATGCGTACAGCTTCAGGCACGGTATCAGCAATAAAGCTATCCATGTCATCATAGCCAACCGCTTTAAGCATTTCTGCTTGATCGTTAGCACCTGAACCTAAGTGTCTGGCTACAAAACGTGCTTCGTCAAATAGACCGTCAAAAGATAGGTTAGAGTTTGTGTTTTGGGAGGTCATGG
The DNA here is from genome assembly GCF_002385225.1 of Psychrobacter sp. UBA3962. Lineage (GTDB taxonomy): Bacteria > Pseudomonadota > Gammaproteobacteria > Pseudomonadales > Moraxellaceae > Psychrobacter. The sequence continues at coordinate 19,437 of NZ_DGDC01000003.1, forward strand.
CAGTCCTTAGTTAAAGTTAGGGGTGGAGGAACTTAATAAGAGGGTTTAATAACAAAAATTAATTTTTAGGGATAAAGCTGCTAAGCAATTTTGATGTATGCTGATTTTTCTAAAAACTATATACTACTTCTCAAATAAGCTGCTATCCGAGCCGATCCACATTCCACTACCTAAATATACAGGCTCTCCAGAGTCGTCAATGGAAAACTGGTCATAAAGGCTTTGAGATCTGGACTTTCTATTTTCTCGTCTCTGCACTTGAAGAGTTTCATGTTTTTGTTTGAGAACATTGTCCTGTTTGTTTGAACTTCCTACAGGTATAAAATATTTGTCTAAATTAACCTCGTTATTCATAAAGCTATGACTGAATCTTATAATGCCTTCAAATAAATTGAAGGTAGTATGAGCTAAATGATGTCTAACGAACTTTACACTAACAAAGTTTCTCAGACTTTCATCTTTCTTGATATTTAAATAAGTATCGGTTCTATTGAATAAGCGTGGAAACTTTCCTGACATTAGTTCTAAATCTACACCGTTTTTTCGTATTAAAATAAAAGCTGTTCTTGAATTATTTGTATATGTTAAAACGAGTTTATATGTAGTATGACCATATGAAAGCGTTTGCCAGTTTCTAGCTTTGAGTAGGTCTATTAGAGAGTTTGAAGATACAACGCCAATTTCAATAGGTTTTATACATGGGGGATAGAAAGCTCCGTTAATACTTATGGCTTCAGATATTTTGCAATAAATTGTTTTTTTACAATCCCAATTTAAATACTTAACTCTATTAACGATGCAACGGTAAATAACATCGTTTTTATTAAGAACTAGAACTTCATCATTAGGTTTTAAATCTGTTCTAAAACATTCAACAGGGTATTCTGTATTGCCATTTAGGTCTCTTACTAAAGCAATGAGGTAACTCATGGTAATCTAAATTCCAAACATAGAAAAATATCGACATGAAAATCTGTTAACTTGTAAATTAAACGTGCTTAACAAATTGGTCGTAATCGAACCTAAATTGTTCGTTATAAATACCGTTGTCGCTTCTTTCGCCTGCACCAATCATCATGGCAATATGGTGATGACGGGTTAAGCCTAGTAGTTTTTTCATACCCGGCTCATCAAATCCGCCCATCGGGCAGCTATCAAATCCGTATGCTCTTAGCGCCAACATTAAGTTTTCAGCTGCTAAAAACGTATTGCTAAGTGCCCATTTTACTTGGTCAGCCTGAGTGTAATAAGGCGTGACTACAGGACCTTTAACTTTACGATGTACGGTGGTAAATCCCCATTTGACCACGGCTAGTGCATTAATTGGATCTTGGGTATAAACCAGTGGAATAAGCTTTTCGTAATATCTCTTAACCTTTGCCGGTACTGGCTGTTGTGGATATTCTTTAATAATTTGCTTACTGTGTTGTCGCCAGTTATCGGTACGCGCAACAACGGCTATCAATCTATTAGAGGTCTTGGCTGCGTTTTGTCCCAGGCAAAGCTTAACTGCTTTTTTCTTAACCTCTTCTGAATCAATAACATAAAACTCCCACTGCTGAAGGTTACTGGCATTGGGCGCAAGCATTGCCATGCGCAAACAATCTTTAAGAACCTCATCAGGGATAGGGGTGTCGGTAAAACGTCTTACGGATCGACGTGACTCAATCACCTGTTTAAAAGCCTCTAGGTGCGGTGCGTTTAGGCTACCTGACTCTGATTGATGGCTTTTTTGGCTTTCTATATGAGGTTCATTTTGCGACTGTTTTGTCATTTTTAGCATGTCCTTTGCAAATTAAGTGTTGTTTAATACCTTTAATATTCAGTAAGTGTTATTTGAATAGGTGTCATTGAGAAAAATTAAACCCGTTTAACGAATTTATCGTAATCAAAACGGAATTGGCTGTGATAAATACCTCTTTCGGCACGCTCACCAGCAGCTATCATCATAACCACATGGTGGTGGTCACTAAGATTGAGTAATTTTTTTAAAGCAGGCTCATCAAAGCCGCCCATAGCACAGCTATCAAAGCCGTGAGCACGAAGGGCTAAAATCAAGTTTTCGGCAGCCAGTGCTGTGTTATACATGGCCCAGTTTCTGATGTCCTCATAGGTATAACAAGGGGTTTTAATGGGGCCTTTAAATTGTCTTACCGCTTTGGTCATTCCCCATTTAACGGCAGAGAAAACCCCTGCAGGACCTCGTAGGAAATCCATGGGGACAATTTTTTCATAGTAGTCGCGTACTTTTTTTGGGGCTTTGCCATCTGGAAAGTCACGAATATTTTGTTTGGCATGGTCGCGCCAAGTATCGGTTCTTGCAACCACAGCAATCAACTTATTGGCGGTTCTTGCTGCATTTTGGTTCATACAAATTTTACTGGCTTTACTACGCTTATCTGGGGTTTCAATAACATAGAACTCCCAAGGCTGAAGGTTGCTTGAGTTAGGAGCAAGCATGGCTAAGCGCAAGCAGTCTTGTAGTACTTCATCGGGAATAGGGGTGTCAGTAAATCTTCTTACTGAACGACGAGACTCAACTACCTCTGTGAAGGCGGCTAAATTCTTTGATGATCTAATATCTTGCATAGCAACACCTTGATCTGTTTTAGTCTCTTGGGTGGGGGTAGGACTTCCTTGGTCTTGTTGTGACATAACCTATTTATCCCTAAATAGTTAATGATATAAGGGTGAAAATAACTAAGCGTCGCCTCAAAGATGAAACAACGCCGTTCACGCCTTGTTAAAGATACAAGCCCATCAATTATAGGTCAGCTTGATACTCTTCAGCTGACAGTAGTGAGTCAAAGTCGTCAGCATTGTCAGGCTTAATGCGGTACATCCAGCCATCACCATATGGGTCGGTGTTGATAACTTCTGGATCGTCTTCAAGCGCTTCGTTGATGGCTACCACTTCGCCAGTGATAGGCGCATAAACATCTGAAGCTGCTTTAACAGACTCAACCACAGCCACTTCATCATCAACTGCTACCGTATCACCCACATCTGGAAGTTCAACATAGACGATATCGCCAAGGGCGTCTTGAGCATGGTCAGTAATACCAACGGTGATGGTGCCGTCATCTTCCATGCGTAACCATTCGTGGCTAGCAACATACTTTAATTCTGATGGAACATTACTCATAAATTTCTCCTAGGGTTAAAAAAGTTAGTTAGATAAGTCGCATATAACATCAGTCATATTTGCGTTTTGTTGAGATGGATACAGTTCTAAACCTACTGCGGCCTCATCGTATTCGTTCTCATCACAAACCTCACAATCTTCGAAAGTAATTTTTGTGTTAGCTCTGAGTTTTCTTATTACTTCATCTACTGGCTTATCGATAACGAAGTAAGGGGAATATATACCATTGGCAATACCACCTGCAAAACCAATCTTTTTGATTGGCATGCCATAATAAGTACCTACCACATTAAAGTGGGCATCAAAGTAAGAAGATTTTTTGGTAAAGGTGGAGCCAGAGCTTATCCCATTTATATCATAAAACTCAGTCTTTAAGTCGCTATCTACGAAAAGTTTATAGGCACTTGGCAGTACAATTGTCCCCGGTTTAAAGGGGAGTTTATTACCTTTATATGTGCTTGATTTGTAAAAAGAATCGTAATTAGGGGTCATGCGTTTAAGCATGATGTCTTGTTTGCTTAAGTCACATGCATTTTCCCATGGCTTGAAAAATGGAGTCCAGTCCACAGTCGAGGCTAAGCTAGCTTGGTTAAATAGCAAAGAACCTAACAACAAGCCTAAAACTCTAAACGATTGAGACATACAGCACTCCTTAAAGCCAAATATGAGAATTAATTAATCAAACTGCTTTTCGCCATTACGTACGAAAGGTAGCTTTAATACACGAACATCGACAAATTTACCTTTGCCGCGCAAATCTACTTGTACTGTGTCTTCATCAGTCACTGACTCTGGAATACGAGCGATGGCGATAGACTGCTTTAGGCTAGGGGAGAAGGTACCACTGGTGATAATACCTGTGGTTTCTTTATCTGTACCTTGATTGATAGTTACTGTCATGCCTTCACGCAGGACGCCGCGGGTCTCTAATAATAGGCCCACTTGTTTCATAGCGCTGCCGTCTTCTTTGGCTTGTTTGCGTTTTGCAGTTAAGGCTTCACGGCCAACGAAATCACGGTCATCTTTAAGCGCTAGGGTCCAGCCCATATTGCACTCATAAGGACTAATAGTTTCATCCATATCATGACCATATAGGTTCATACCGGCTTCCATACGTAACGTATCGCGAGCACCCAAACCTGCTGGTTTGACACCCTGATCTAGCATTAGCTGATAAAATTCTGCAGCATTGTCGCCGGGTAGGATAACTTCAACGCCATCTTCACCAGTATAACCGGTACGGGCCACAAACCAGTCGGCTGCTTCTGTGTCTGCTAAGTCCGCACCCACAAAAGGCTTAAGGCCATCTAAGATGTCAGACCAGCTTGGCTTGGCTTGTTTTAATTTAGCCACAGCGTTAGGTCCCTGAATGGCTAAAATAGCCAGTTCAGGACGTTCAGTTAAGGTAACCTCAAAGTTTTCGGCTACTTTATTAAATTGAGCCAAATCTTTATCGCGAGTAGCAGCGTTAGAGATGATGCGGTATTGAGTCTCGTCCTCATTCATTAAATAAACGATTAAGTCATCAATGATGCCGCCCTCAGCATTTAGCATGCCTGAGTATAGAGCTTTACCTACAGTTTTAAGTTTGGCAACATCGTTTGCTAACAGTTTTTGCAACCAAGCTTTAGCTTCAGCGCCTTCCACATCGGTAATGACCATGTGTGACACATCAAACATACCCGCATCGGTGCGGACTGCTTCGTGTTCATCAATCTGAGAGCCATAATGAATAGGTAGTTCCCAGCCTGAGAAATCTACAATTTTACCGTTATTGTCCACGTGTGACTGATAAAGAGAAGTACGTTGTAAAGTGGTCATGACAAATCCTTGTGATTAGTAATAAAAGCAATTAACAAACTAGTTGAACAACTACTGTATCGTAAACGATTTAGATCAAAAATATGAGGTTATAAAATCAAGTCTAACTGCATTGTAGTAAAGTATGCTTCATAAAGGGTATAAAAAATAAAGGGCATAAAAAAAGGCAAATAAGTCGACGAGTCATTATCTTTATCAGTAAATACCGATAAAGAGTCTCGAATTACTTATTTGCCCCATCTGTCCTGTTACCTGAGATTTTCGATAGTGGCTTATTACCGCTATCTTCTCCCCTTCGGTGGGTACTTATAATATTAAGCACCACTCTCCAGATTTGTCATTGTTGTCCTAGCTTAGCTGCCCTAAATATAAATTTATAATCTATATAAAAGCTAAGACACAGACCCTTCCCTACATGATGTTATAACATGCGGTGGGTTAATGAGTTATTCAGTCCGGTTACCTGAGCGATTGGCAGGGTGCTTACGCCTTCGGTGGCAGTCGAGTTTAATAACCCTAGTTTAATAACAATATAGGGTCAAAAAGGCCACTGCGCTCTCCTGAAAAACGCCCTTATTATGAAAGGTGCGAAACTATTTTACAAGTCACAAATTCTAAGTACTGTGCTCGTTTTGATAAAACCCCCTCAATAATAGGGTTTAGGCTACAAAATAAAAGTGAAGTCTCAGGCAGTTATTTACCTAAATTATAAATTTAGCCTAAGCAGATTAAAACAAAATCAAATTTATGTTTCATCTTACATTGAGTTTAATAGCAGATTATTAGTACATTGGTTATCATAAGCAGTTATAAGCAACTTTTATTGGCATCCTGCTGTATTATATAACCTTACTTAGACTGTCTAGCCTAATTAGATTGTATAGCCTAATCTGACATTCTAATACGGGTTAAACATAAGACCCCTACATAAATAGACTCGTACCCAAATAGAAAATAGCAAAAGGTAACCTGCAATGCATTGTGATATTTACAAATTTCCTAAACACAGCGAAATGTACGTCTATATAGCCAGACCTGACTATCCTGATGACACCGATGAGATTAAAGATTGGCTAGGCGTATTACCCAAAGAGCTACGTAAAAGTTTGGGGGAAGCTAAGTTTTTAATGCATCTAGATTTAGCAGAGACCAAAAAATTAGCCCGAGTCGATAAAAATGAAGTAATAGAAAAGCTAAACTCGCAAGGTTATTTTGTACAAAGCCCACCGTCAGACGTTTTATTGGCCCAAGCGCAAGCTCGAATGAAAGAGGCACAGGATAAGCGTTACGATTAATTGTCAAAATTTAACTTTTTCAATTAATGTAGAAAACATTTAAAATAGATCCTAGTCGCTCACTATATAAGTTGAGGACTGAGATAAAGAAGGCGCTGTTGGCTATTATTGCTTGCTGTGATTTGGTTTATTATTAACTGAGTCGTGGTAGAATATGCCAACTTAAGCATGACCTATTACTGTTTGCTAATAACTAAATAGAGTACAGCAGTAAGTTTAATTTAACTTTAATTGACTAGTAGACTGAGCATTGCATGGAATGGTTACGCAATATTGTTATTAATTTGCCGCTGGATGAAATCAGCGATTCAGTGAGCCGACTGACAATTTGGTGGAGTCACTTAGTGGCTGACGTGCCAGCAGATATGTTACCAATATATGCCTATGTCGGATTTTCTGCCATTGTGCTTTTATTATGGCTGTTTATCGTTAGAATTCTGCCCAGTCCTTTAGGCGGCATGAGCTGGCTAGCTTTGTTTTCCATTTTATTGGCACCAGGGTCTGCTGCGGGTAATACCGGTGAAGTGGCTCCTGCCAGCATTGGCGTAGTCTACGGTATCTTAATGAAAGATCCGGGACTGGCACTGCGTAGTCTACTACCCATTTTAGTGGTATTTGCTGTTGGACTGGTACTGGGTTTTATTTGGCAAATGATTAGAAATATTGTTGAAAAAAGTGCGGATCAATCCCGTCAACAGGCTTTGGCCGACGAAAGAGCGAACATGCAGCTGGCCTCAGCCAATTATGTTGATCTGGTACAGGGTGATGAGGCTGTAAAGAAAGAGCCTGAGCTAATTAAACAAAAGCGTGAAGTGCCAGGGCATAAAAAAGAAGTGCCTGTGGCGAAAGAAGCGGCAACAGATAGCTCGTTCAAAGACAGTTCTGATGCTGCTCTAAGCAAAAAAACTGACCCAACAAAGCCGACTAACAAACCTACAGCCGTTGATGTTAATAAGAAAGACTCTTAGTGGGTTTGACTGTGACTCTCATATTACTTACAACATTACCTAAATAAAATTATATAGAGGTCAGCAGTAAATACTGTTGGCCTCTAAAATTTTCAACCCTCCATTCTTTCTTCCAAAAAAACAAACTCTGTAAGTAAAGTAATAACGTGATGTTAAAAAAGTAGTTTGATATTTGTTCAGCTATCTAATATGTTAATAGCAGCATTAAATAAACCCTTATAAATCAAAATTCTGCTTACTGCCTATTTTAATCTTCCATACACAATAAAATTAGCGAGATAATAATTATGACGCAATCCAATAATGATGCTCAGAATCCGAGTAAAGAGTTTACTGGTACCCAAAGCTATATTGCTACTGATGATCTGCAATTAGCGGTCAATGCGGCCATCACTTTGCAAAAGCCGTTGTTGATCAAGGGCGAGCCTGGCACTGGTAAAACCTTATTGGCTGAAGAAGTGGCACAGAGTTTGGGTATGCCACTGATTACTTGGCACATTAAGTCAACGACTAAAGCTGAGCAGGGCTTATATGAATACGATGCCGTATCACGCCTGCGTGACTCACAATTGGGTGATGACAAAGTGTACGATATCAATAACTACATTAAGCCTGGTAAGTTGTGGGAAGCGTTTACCTCAAATGAGCGCAGTGTGTTGTTGATCGATGAAATTGATAAGGCCGATATCGAATTCCCGAACGACTTGCTACATGAGCTAGATAAGATGTCGTTTTATGTTTATGAGACAGGTGAGACCATTACTGCCGATAAGCGCCCTGTAGTTATCATCACCTCAAACAATGAAAAAGAGCTGCCTGATGCTTTCTTACGTCGTTGCTTCTTCCACTACATTGACTTCCCAGACGAGCAAACCATGCGTCAAATTGTCGATGTTCATTTCCCAAATATCCAAGAGAAATTGGTCAATGATGCGTTAGATATCTTCTATAAGCTACGCAACTTGCAAGGTTTGAAAAAGCCGCCCTCAACTTCTGAATTGGTAGACTGGTTAACTTTACTATTGGCTGATGATATGGCGCAGCAAGAGTTGGAAGAGAACTTACGAGGTGAGAAGTCTATTCCTCCTTTGTATGGCGCCTTACTTAAAAATGAAGCAGATATTACCTTGTTGCAGCGCTTTGCCAATATGATGCGTCGCTAGTTAACAGATAACTAAAAATCTGATATTGATCAACTGTGATTTTGGCCCAGTAATTGGATATATCGATCTGGGCCAGCCAAATCAAAAGGCTAGGCTGCTATGTTTGTAAAACTGTTTTACACCTTGCGCACTTATGGGGTGCCGGTGAGTACGCGTGAGCTGCTCGACTTAAATGCTGCGCTTGATAAAGGGTTGATGCGTCAGCCGCACCCTGACTTTCCTGAAGATAAAGATTTATGGTATTTCGCTAGCCGCGAGGATATGTATCGGCTGATTAAGCTGTGCATGGTTAAAGATGAGCGCCACTTCGATAAGTTTGACCGAGCCATGGCTGACTATTTCGATGGCGTGGACAGCTTAGATATTGATGAATTGATGGCGAAGCTAACCGATATCCCCAAAGAGTGGTTGGAGCTGAAACTTGATCCCAAAAACTTAACCGAAGAGCAGCGCCGATTGCTGAAGAAATATGGTTCGCTTGAAGAGCTGATGAAGGCCCTTGAGGAGCGTTTAAAAGAGCAAAAAGAGCGCCATCAAGGGGGCAGTAAGTGGGTAGGGACTGGTGGTAGTTCGCCCTTTGGCGCTTATGGGGATCACCCTGAAGGGGTGCGTGTCGGGGGTGAGTCACGCAAGCGCAGTGCGGTTAAAGTCTGGGAGCAGCGCAAATACCGTGATTTAGATGACGATAAGCAGTTGGGTACCCGCCAACTACAAATGGCGCTACGAAATCTGCGTCAATTTGCTCGTACCGGTAGTGCTGATGAACTGGATGTGAAAGAAACCATAAAACGCACAGCACAAAAAGGGGTGCTTGATATTCATATGCAGCCTGAGCGTCGCAACCGAGTAAAAGTGCTTATGTTATTCGATGTCGGCGGCAGTATGGATATTCACATCGAAGCGTTAGAGAAGCTTTTCTCTGCAGCCAAGAATGAGTTTAAAACCCTAGAGTTCTACTATTTCCACAACTGTCTTTATGACTTTGTCTGGAAAAACAATCAGCGCCGGCACGCAGAGCGCACACCGACCATGGATCTTTTACAAAAGTATGGCCGTGAGTATCGTGTCATTTTCGTTGGTGATGCCTCCATGTCGCCTTATGAGCTATTTTCGGTAGGTGGTAGTGTGGAATATATGAATGCTGAGCCGGGAGCTGTCTGGCTCAAGAGGGTGACGGATCATTTTGATAAAGTGGCTTGGCTTAACCCTGAAGATCCTGCCTACTGGAATTACACCCACACTATAGGTGAGATTAAAAAGTTGATGGAGGGCCATATGTATCCGATGACTCTACATGGCGTGGAAGAAATGACCGGGTATTTAGCAAGATAACAAAGGAAAAAAATTGAGAAAGTTTAATACAGACAGACAAAAGCTAACTGTTACAGTAGCTGTAGGTGCGTTAATGATGGCTGTTTTAACGTCTGGCTGCAGCAACGCTGAAAAAGGTAGCCAGTCTGTTTCGCAAGACTATGATGAGGCGTTTGTGGGGATGTGTTTTAATGATGCCAATCCTGAAGATACTGGGATCGATGAGAGTTCAAATGTAGCCATTACCCATCTTGCTTTAGAACCTTTGTCGTGTGAAGTGCCACATGATAATGAAGTTTATTATATCCATCGACTGCCTGCCAATGCTGAGGCTCAGCTTGGAAAAGATGAGTTCTTTGAAGATATGCTTGATGTCTGTGAAGATGAGTTTGAGGACTATATCGGTAGCAGCTATCAAGACTCTTATTATGAAATGTCGGTTTTATTTCCTACTACCGAAAGCTGGAAGTTAGGACATAGAAACGCCATATGTTACGCTTTTCATCCTGCGGCGAAAAAATTAGATTTTGAGTTAAAAGGCGTTGATGAATAGCGGGCTTAGACTCTGTTAAAAGCTGTAACAGCTCATAAATTATTAGCTGAACTATTTAAGCCAAATCATTTGCTAAATTGGACCACTGTTCTTATAATTCGCTCCTTTTTTATAAGTTCAGTGACGTACTATTGTTTAAACTTGTACTTAAATCAGTACTAAAAATCAATCACTTCCGCTATTGTAATTAAGCAATAGCTGCCATATATAACTGTAGACGCTTGCTTCATATCAGCTACTTAATATAGGACGCTCCTATGCAAAAAGAACCTATGCTAAAAACCCCTTATTATCAAATCGATGTTGCTGCGCTTAAGCAAAACTTAAAAATTGTTAAACGCCTGTGTGACTTATCAGGGGCGAAAGCTTTGTTGGCACTTAAGTGTTTTGCCACTTGGGGGGTATTTGATGAAATGAAGCCTTACTTACATGGCACCACTTCATCTTCATTAAATGAAGTACGCCTCGGTAAAGAAGAGTTTGGCGAGGACAAAGAGACGCATGCTTATAGCGTTGCTTACAGCCAAGATGAGATTGATGAGGTATTAACTTATGCCGACAAAATCATCTTCAACTCATTCAATCAGCTACATGCGTTCAAGGACAAGGCTAAAGAGCAAGGCATTCCTGTTGGCCTTCGTATTAACCCCAAAACCAGTAATTCCTCGTTTATCATTGCTGACCCAGCACGTCCTTTTAGCCGCTTAGGGGAGCACGATATCGAAAAGATCAAGCCAGTGCTTAATGAGATTACTGGGGTTATGATTCATAACAACTGCGAAAATGACAGCTTCGAGGCTTTCAGTGCCAGTTTGGCGGACATTGAAGCTAAGTTTGGTGAGATTTTTTATGAGCTTGAGTGGGTAAGTTTGGGCGGTGGCATTCACTTTATTGCCCCTGGTTATCCGCTTGAAGCCTTGGCCGAGCGACTAAAAGCCTTTAGTGAAAAATATGGGGTGCAAGTGTATTTAGAGCCAGGCGAAGCATGTATTCATGATGCGGCTAAGTTGGTAACGACTGTATTAGATACACTGCATAACGGTAAGCCTTTGGCTGTGGTAGATGCTTCGATTGAAGCACATATGTTGGATCTTTTGATTTATCGTGAAACCGCACCCTTAGTACAAATCAATGAGCAACAGTGTCATATGACCTCCCAGCAGACTGATGACAGTACCATTATCTATGGTAAATCTTGTTTGGCGGGTGATATCTTTGGTGAATATGCTCTAGATAAGCCACTGGCCATCGGCGATAAAGTAGCATTTGGTAATGCTGCCGGTTATACCATGGTCAAAAAGAACTGGTTTAATGGCGTGGCCATGCCTGCTATCGTGATTTGCAATGAGCAAGGTGAGCTAAAGGTGCAAAAAACCTTTGGTTATGAAGACTTCAAAGCTAGCTTGTCTTAATATTGAAAACCGGACACTTAAACTTGGGATAACTAGGCTAACTGTCTGTGATTAGGCTGTGATTTGTTTGCTGATTGGCTTTAATTCCCCCAATCTAGTCTATCCATGGCATTATAGAAGATAGATATTGAATAGGCTTCTCATAAAAGGCTTTTCATAAAAAAGGTAAGTGGTAACAGTTAGCAGCTAAAATCATCGAAAATAGCACAAATTACAGTCGCATAAATATCAGTTTGACATTATAATGCTGCGTTTTTAGTGGCTCGGCTTTTGTGCGTTTTTTTGGTCATTAGCCACTAAAGAAAGTTGTTTTATTTTAAGACAGTTCTACCATTCATTTCGGGTGCGTGGGTTTTCCCAATTCTTCCTTTTTAATTCACGCACAACACTCACGGTGTCAATTCTATTTTGATTAAATTGACCCACTAAGGAGGATTTTCAGATTGACTACTAATGCTCAAACCCCTAAACGCAACGTCTTAATCATAGGCGCTGGCGGCGTAGCCCAAGTTGTGGCTCATAAATGTGCAATGAACAATGATGTGTTGGGTGAGTTACATATCGCCTCACGCACCAAAGAGAAGTGTGATGCCATTGCAGCGAGCGTTGAAGAAAAAGGCAGCTTTAAGCAGCCAGCAGTGTTACATACGCATGCGGTTGATGCCATGGACTCTGAAGCTGTTGCTGAGCTAATCAAAGAGACAGGCACCCAGATCGTTATTAACGTGGGTTCTGCTTTCGTTAATATGACGGTACTTGAAGCTTGTATTAATACTGGTGCTGCTTATATCGATACGGCCATTCACGAAGATCCTCGTAAGATTTGTGAGACGCCGCCATGGTATGCAAACTATGAGTGGAAGCGTAAAGAGCGCTGTGCTGAAAACAACATCACTGCCATCCTAGGCGCAGGCTTCGATCCAGGCGTAGTGAATGCGTATGCTCGTGCCGGTTATGACATGATGGATAAAGGCTCGGTCACCGATATTGATATTATTGATATCAATGCTGGTAGCCATGGTAAGTACTTCGCTACTAACTTTGATCCAGAGATTAACTTCCGTGAATTTACCGGTACCGTCTATTCTTGGCAAAACAGCCAGTGGCAATCAAACAAAATGTTTGAGGTAAAACGTACTGATGACTTGCCTGTTGTGGGTGAGCAAAACAGTTATTTAAGTGGTCATGACGAAATTCACTCGTTATCTGCCAACTTAGATGTGCCAAATATCCGCTTCTGGATGGGCTTTGGTGATCACTACATCAACGTATTTACCGTACTACAGAGCCTAGGTTTATTGTCTGAGCAACCTGTGGTTACTGCTGAAGGCCAAGAAGTTGTGCCTCTTAAAGTGGTAAAAGCAGTACTACCTGATCCAAGCTCATTGGCACCTAACTACACCGGTAAGACCTGTATTGGCGACAAAGTAAAAGGTAAAATTAACGGCGTAGATACTGAAATCTTCATCTATAACGTGTCTGATCACAAAGAAGCTTATAACGAAGTGGGTAGCCAAGGTATTTCGTATACTGCGGGTGTACCGCCAGTCGCAGCGGCGATGTTAGTCGCTACGGGTGAATGGGATGTGGGCCACATGGCTAACGTTGAAGAGTTAGACGTTAAGCCATTTATTAACCTGCTTAATGAAATCGGTCTACCAACCCGTATCCAAGACAGTGAAGGTGATCGTCCTTTACAGTTTGAGATTTAATTATTGACGATTCAATTTGTAAGTTTGTAGATTGAATGGGGACTTAGCTTCGGCTAGGTCCTTTTTTTTATCAAAAGTTTGAATTCGGGCTAGGATTGTGTGAAGCTATAGCAACCATTAATTAATACAATCTATAAAACTGAGGGAATTATGAAAAATAAAATGAGTTTAGCGGTTTCAGTATTGGCGGGCACAGTGTTGTTAGGTGGCTGTCAGAACCTGGGACTATTTGAAAAAAATACCTCAAATACTGAAAACAACTCTCAAAAAGCAGTCACAGCAGCTGCTAAAAATGTAGAAAAAACTAAAACCGTTAATAGTAAATACAGCTATGAGGAAACGCTACAACGTTTGGAAAAGGCTATTGTTGGTAAAAACATGACAGTGTTTGCCAAAATTGACCACACCAAGGCTGCGCAAAAGGCCGATCTGAGTATGCAGCCAGCCACTGTGCTGATTTTTGGTAATCCAAAAGCGGGCACGCCTTTAATGAAAAAAGACCCAAGCTTCGCTTTACAGCTGCCGCTTAAAGTTTTGGTGACTGAAGTCGATGGCAAAGTGCAGGTCGTATTCAATACAACAGAAGCGTTGATCGAAGATAGCGGTATTGATTATAGTGATGTGGAAAACACGCTGGCTGGCGCTGAAAAGCTAATTACTAAGACAGTTACTGAATAGAAGTTGTGACATTAACAGGATTGAGTAGAAACCAATAAAGACTGGCCAGATTCAATAAAACCAGTTAAATACGAAGCCCTAAATACACGATACTAAGTACAGCTTACTAAGCATAAATTACGAGCTAAAATTAGCAGGGCAGTGTAACGTTACAAATTAAAAAAGCCTCTCACTAAGTGAAAGGCTTTTTTATTGTTAACTATTATAGGGCGAGAAGTAACTATTGGATCTACTTTTAACTTATCTGCTTTTAGCAGATTAAAATTAGCTTAGAATCAGACTGTCATCTTCTACTTTTTCACCACGTGTTTTTTCAAACATATCCAGTAAGTCATGTACGGTCATGTCTTTGCGCGTATCACCTGAAACGTCTAAAACCACTTGGCCTTGGTGTAACATCACCGTACGGTCACCGTGGGTCAGAGCTTGCTGCATAGAATGCGTTACCATCATCGTCGTTAAGTTATTCTCAGTGACAATCTTGTCGGTCAGCTCTAATACGAAAGCCGCTGTCTTTGGATCTAGCGCAGCGGTATGTTCATCTAGCAGCAGGATTTTGGAAGGCTGTAATGAGGCCATAAGCAAACTAACCGCTTGACGTTGACCCCCTGACAGCAGTCCCATTCTATCAGTAAGACGGTTTTCTAAACCCAATTTTAAAATAGACAGTTTTTCTTTGAACAACTCACGGTTTTTATTATTTAGAGCAAAATTTAGGCCTCGTTTACCGCCTCTTTTATAAGCCAGCGCCAGGTTTTCTTCAATGGTCAGGGCTTCACAAGTACCTGCCATAGGGTCTTGGAAAACGCGGGCTACCCAGTGTGCTCTTTGGTGAGCCGTCTTTTTGGTCACATCAATACCATTTAATAGGATTGAGCCACTGTCAACTCGAGTGGTGCCACTCACTGCGTTTAAAAAGGTAGACTTGCCCGCACCGTTGGTACCGATAACAGTCACAAACTCGCCTTCAGCAATATTTAAACTAATACCACGTAGAGCGGGGTTTTCGATAGGGGTGCCTCGGTTAAAGGTTAACCTAAGGTCGTTGGCTTGCATCATAGGGCGATATCCTTATTGGTTCAATGGGGCTAAAAGTAACAATTCAACTGCGGTTAAGCTCGACGACCTGATAACAGTTTTGACTTAATGGTTGGTAATTGAAGGGCAATTACGACCAATAAAGCTGTGATTAAGTTTAAGTCTTGTGAGCCAAAGCCAATGCTACGTAGGGTGTTACTTGATAAAGCCACTTGAATGAAGAGCTTATAAATAATGGCACCTATAACCACAGCGAAGGTAATCAACCAAATACGCTTAGCAGGAATAATGGTCTCCCCAATAATAACGGCAGCCAAACCAATAACGATGGTTCCGATACCGATTGAAATATCAGCACCGCCTTGGGTTTGAACAAATAGTGCGCCTCCCAAAGCCACCAAGGCATTAGAGATTGCCATACCAATAATGGTCATCCAAGAAGTATTAATGCCCTGTGCTTGAGCCATACGCAAGTTCGAGCCCGTTGCACGCATTGACAGTCCTGCTTCGGTACTAAAGAACAAGTCTAGTACTAATTTGGCAATCAATACCACGCCGCCGATGATAACACAGCGCATCCAATAGCCATTTTCATTAGTCACTAAGTTACTAAATACAGTCTCTTCACCCAATAAAGGTAAGTTTGGCGCGCCCATAATGCGTAAGTTGACTGAATACAAAGCCACCATCACCAAAATACTGGCCAATAGTTGCAAAATACCCAACTTCACATGTAAAAACGCGGTAACCATACCCGCTGCCGCACCCGCCAACATGCCCAGGCCACAAGCAATCCAAGGGTCAATACCAGATACAATAGAGATACCAGCAATAGCGCCGCCCAACGGGAAACTTCCGTCGGCAGTTAAGTCTGGAAAATCAAGAATTCGAAATGAGATAAGTACGCCTAAAGCCACTAAGGCATAAATTAGACCACTTTCAAGGGCACCAAAAAAAGCAATGAGAGACATAAGAGATTTAGACACCGCTTTGAGTTTGACGGGCTGCTACACAGCACAGTCCGGCAAAGTTTATTTAACAGATTAAGCAATCTGCACTTAGGGTAAACCAATGAGTATTATGATTGCGAAAACGAACAACCGATAGCATAGCACCCACCAATATCAATTGACCATAACTTAATACGCAAGATGTGGTCATAGAAAAATATTTATTCTAGCAAATATATTAAATTCTAAACAATATAAAAAGCACATGAGATTAATCATGTGCCTTTTACAGGGAAAATTAAACGACTGCCTTAGTCTTGTACTTCTTTAGCTTTTGATAGAAGATCTTGTGGTAGCTCAATACCTTGCTCAGCCGCATGGCTTCTGCTGAGATATAAATCTAAAGACTCTGCTTTATAAACAGGAATAGTCCCTGGATTTTCGCCTTTTAGGATCTTAACTACAATTTTTCCGGTTTCGCGGCCTAAGTCATGATAGTTCACGCCCAGTGCTGCTACCGCACCACGTTCTACAGAGCCTGTATCAGAAGCAATTAAAGGTACTTTGCTTTCTTTGGCCACTTGATACAACGACTCATAAGCAGAGACTACGTTATTGTCTGTAGAGGTATAGATAACATCCACTTTGTCAGCGATACTGCGTGCCGCCATAGCAATGTCATTACTTTTTTGCGCAGGCGCTGAATGAACCGTAATGCCCATTGGCTTTAACTTCTCTTCTAGATTTTTTAGAACGATAGTTGAGTTAACTTCACCTGGGCTGTAAACATAACCCACATTTTTTAGACTTGGAATAATCTGTCTCATTAACTCAATTTGTGGCTCATAAGGTAGGACATCAGACGCGCCAGTTACGTTGGTACCTGACCCTTCCCAATTTTTTAGTAGTTTCGCTTCAACAGGGTCAGTAACCGCAGAGAATACGATAGGGATTGAGTTGGTAGCCGCAGCTACAGACTGCGCTGAAGGGGTAGCAATAGCCACGATAACATCTGGATTGTCTCCCACAAACTGCTTAGCAATCTGACCCGCTGTGGCCGTGTTACCTTGAGCGCTCTGGAAGTTGATTTTTAGGTTTTTACCTTCTTCATAACCTTCGGCGGCAAGCTCTTCAATAACGCCTTGGCGAACCGCATCTAATGCAGGATGCTCAACAATAGCAGTAATGGCTACTTGCTTTACTTCTGTGGCAGCAGGGGCATCTGCATTATTATCTGCTGCTGCAGTGTTATCATTAGCAGGTTGGTTACAGCCGGTTAAGACAGCTGCTGCAACGCCGCCCCACATTAGGGTTTTCATAAAGCGATTTTTATTATACATGGGTCAATCTCCTGGGGTGTTTTATTCTCTTATAAATTTCCGTCTATAAGAGGCATGAGTTTACTGCTTTTATTTAGCCTCATTGCTTGGCTTGGTTTCATCCACATTAATGCCATCGGCTATAACAGAAGAATCCAGAGTAACGCCTTGCTGCTTGGCATGTTTTGGGCTGACATATAAAGTCAGTTTGTTCATAACGTCAGGTTTAATATCAGTAATGGCTTCTCCGTTTAATACTCGGTATACCATTTTGCCAGTGACACGGCCAAAGTCATAGTCGTTAACCCCTAATGCAGCGGTCGCTCCACGGCGCACACTGAATTCATCTGAGGTAATCACTGGGATTTTCATCTCATTAGCCGCGCTTGCCATGGCTTCAAAGGCGCTAATGACGTTATTGTCTAAAGAGGTATAAATAACATCAGCACGGCCTTGTAAGCTACGTGTTGCCATAGCCACATCGGTAGGGCGGTTGGCCGTTACTTCTAAGATTTTTAGACCTCGTGCCGGAGCGGCTTCTTGCAGCTGCTTCAATACGGTCACTGAGTTGGCTTCCCCTGGGCTATAAACATAGCCAATGGTCTTAGCATCAGGAACAATCTTTTGAATTAAATCTAAAGGCGGCTCAATAGGCAACTGGCTTGACAGACCGGTAATGTTGGGCTGAGTTGGAATGTTGTTTTCATTGATTAACTTGGCCGCCAATGGATCTGAGATAGCAGTATAAATAATAGGAATAGTGGTAGTCGATGCCGCAATAGTCTGTGCAGAAGGGGTGGAGATGGCGACGATAGCATCTGGCATATCTCCGGCAAACTGCTTAGCGATTTGTCCTGCAGTTGCGGTATTACCTTGGGCACTTTGGAAGTTAACCGTTAAGTTTTGGCCTTCCACATAATCATTAGCTGCTAGCTCTTCGATAATACCGCGGCGTATCTCATCTAATGACGGATGCTCAACGATTTGAGTAATGGCCACTGTCTTAGCTTCTTTAGTTGCTGCAGCGGCCTCATCAGCTTCTGCTGCTGGCTTATCAGTACAGCCACTTAACGTCGCTAAGCCAACCCCAAGCGTCATGGCCATCATACTGCGCCAAACAGTCTTAGTTTTTACAGTTGAGTTAACAATAGAAGTTGGCTTGGTAGAGGGAAACAATGAGAGGGTATTTGACTGTTTTTGCATTTGATAATCCATTTAAGTTTAACAGTGTAAGTCTATATTACAATAATGTAACACAACTGGGAAATAAAAAAAGTAGCCAGTGACTATAAAGGCCAATAAAAAAGCCGATGTTAATAACATCGGCTTTTTGAAGACTAATCACAAGCTATTAATTAGTCTGAATAGTCTTCTATTTCGGATAGCTTTTAAGCCAACTTATCACCTACTTTGCACTCATCTGGTAAAGTAATTACCACTAACCCGGTTTTTGGGTCACCAGAAGATAAAATCATACCTTCTGAAACGCCAAACTTCATCTTACGCGGAGCAAGATTAGTCACACAGATAACCTTCTTATTGGCCAATTGTTCAGGCTCATAAAACTTGCGAATGCCACTAAAGACATTGATGGGCTGATCTTTACCCACATCAAGAGTGAACTGAAGCAACTTGTCAGCGCCTTCCACATAATTACACTCAAGGACTTGAGCCACAGTCATCTCGACCTTCATGAAGTCATCAAATTCAATGTAGTCGCTTGCCGCGGTATCCGCTTTTTTATTTGACGAAGATTTTTTATCTTCAGCTGCAGGAGCTGGTGCGGCTGCAGCTTGTAAATCTTGCTTAGAATCTTCAATCATGGCATCAATCTGTGCTTGTTCGATACGCTGCATTAATGGCTTAAACTTATTAATTTGATGGCCTAATAACAGCTCATGACGGCTAGCGAAACTTAAGTCATCAATGTTTAAGAATGCTTTGGCATTGTCAGTAAGCTCTGGCAATACGGGAGCCAAATACACCATCAATTGACGGAAAATATTAATAGCCACGGTACATACGTCTTGAACTTCTTGCTCACGGCCTTCTTCTTTGGCCATAGCCCAAGGTTTTTTGCTATCAATGTATTCGTTGGCTTTGTCCGCACACTGCATAATTAGGCGCATGGCTCGGCTAAATTCACGATTTTCATAAGCCGTTGCAATTTCCTCTCCGGCACGAACAATCTCATTCAATAGCTCAGGCTCAGCACAGTTTTCAGAAAGCATACCGTCGTATTTTTTAACGATGAAGCCGGCACTACGACTGGCGATATTGACTACTTTTCCGACCATGTCAGAGTTTACTTTTTGCATGAAGTCAGCGAAGTCTAAGTTAATATCCTCTACTTTTTCAGACAGCTTACTAGCAAAGTAGTAACGTAGATATTCTGGATGCAAGTGTTTGGCGAACGTTTCTGCTTGAATAAAGGTACCACGCGACTTACTCATCTTATCGCCGTTAACCATTAAGAAGCCATGAGCGAATACACCAGTTGGGGTGCGGTATTGAGCACCGGCCAACATGGCAGGCCAGAACAATGCATGGAAATAAACAATGTCTTTACCAATAAAGTGATAAAGCTCAGTTTTATGCTGATTTTCTTCTAGCCAGTAGTCATCAAAGTTTAAGGCAGGCTTAGCAGGATCAGTGGAGTTCTTACGCTGTTCACATAAGTTCTTGAAGCTGGCCATATAGCCCACAGGAGCATCTAGCCAAACATAAAAGTATTTATCAGGTTCATTCTCTGGGGTATCTGGGATTTTAAAACCGAAGTAGGGGGCATCACGAGAAATATCCCAGCTGGCTAGTCCGGCCTCAAACCACTCTTGTAACTTATTGGCCACTGAAGGCTGTAATCGACCTTCATCGGTAGTCCATTGCTGTAAGAACTGCTCAAACTCTGGCAAGTTAAAGAAGTAGTGCTTAGAGGTTTTTAGAATTGGTGTCGCCTCTGATAGAGTTGAGTATGGATTTTTTAGTTCGGTGGCGTCATAGGTGGTACCACAAACCTCACAGTTATCTCCATACTGATCTTGTGCTCCACACTCAGGGCACTCACCTTTAACAAAGCGGTCGGCTAAAAACAAACCTTTTTCAGGATCAAATAACTGTTTAACGTCTTTAGTTGAGATATGACCTTCATTATTTAAACGGCGATAAATTCGTTCAGATAACTCACGGTTTTCTTCTGAGTGAGTTGAATAGTAGTTATCAAAATTAATTAAGAACTTACTAAAATCCGCTTCGTGAGAAGCTTTTACGTTTGCGATTTGCTCTTCTGGACTAATGCCATTGGCTTCAGCCTTTAGCATAATGGCGGTGCCGTGAGCGTCGTCAGCACAAACATAAGTTACTTGATGACCCTGAGCCTTCATAGCTCTTACCCAGATGTCAGTTTGAATGTATTCAACCAAGTGGCCTAGATGGATAGGGCCGTTGGCATAGGGAAGGGCACTGGTAACAAGAATTTGACGCACAAAATCACCTATAAAGTTTATTAGTTTTTAAGAAGATTATCTGAATATAAGATGTGTGCCTATGATACCGCAAATGGCATAAAAATGGGAATTAACCTCTATTTAAATAGGCTGATTTAGAAAAAGTTAACTTAGGGATAAGAGGGTCATGAGGCTAGGTTAGCTTCGCATACAAAAAAATTATTAGAGTTGATTCGGGGGATTTCAAAAAATATAAGATTCAGATAATATGAGGGGCATAGTGCGTAATGTTTAAGGATTAAACAATTGTTTTTAACAAGGATTTGTTATGTTCCAACTTCTCACCAACGCCAGTGTACAGCTGGTCAATAGATTTCTACCTTCTCCTTTTGTTTTCTCGATTATCTTAACGTTCATTGCCTTACTAGCAGGCATGATACTTACTGGTCAAAATGTGTTAGAAATGGCGGGTCACTGGGGGAATAGCCTGTGGTCTTTACACAGTTTTGCAATGCAAATGGCTCTGATTCTGGTAACCGGTTATGCCTTTGCTAATGCACCAATAATTCAGCGTTTTTTGGATAATTTAGCCAGTAAGGTCACATCACCGGGGATGGCGATTGTTATTTCTACCTTGGTGGGGTTGGCAGGCTCATGGATTAACTGGGGATTTGGATTAGTGGTAGGGGCTATCTTTGCCAAGTCATTGGCTCGTAAAGTCCCTAACGTTGACTATCCATTATTAGTAGCTGCTGCTTACTCAGGATTTGTGATTTGGCATGGAGGTTTTTCTGGGTCAATCCCACTTACTTTAAGTTCGGGCGGTGAAAACTTACAAAAATTATCAGGGGGAGTGCTTACCGAAGCAGTGCCTTTATCAGAAACTATCTTTGCTTCCTATAATCTTATTATACTAGGTGCTTTAATTGTTATCTTACCTTTGATAAACCGTTTAATGCATCCCAAGAACCCAATAACGGTAGATCCTTCACTGATCAAAATTGAAAGATTAGTCGTTCCTGAAAAAAACACACCTGCCCAAAAGCTTGATGATAGTCGAGTAGTGGCTTGGGTTCTATTTGCATTTGCTATCTTGTATTACATTAATTACTTTACTAACAATGGCTTTAACTTAAGTCTTGATATCGTAATTGGCTTGTTTTTGTTTATTGGTTTAATGGCTCATGGTACTTTGGAGAGGTATTACCGAGCGGTAAAGTCTGGTATTGGTGGTATAGCAGGCATCGTATTACTCTTCCCATTCTATGGAGGGATTATGGGTATTATGACGGGAGCAAACGCTCAAGGTGTATCTATAAGTACGGAAGTCACTGAATTTTTTATCAATAACGCTACAGCTGATAGCTTCCCAGTTTATGCCTTCTTAAGCGCAGGTTTGGTTAACGTATTTGTTCCCTCAGGTGGAGGACAGTTTGCAGTACAAGGTCCGGTAATGATGCCGGCAGGGATGGCACTAGGGGTTTCTCCCAGCATTACAGCGATGGCAATCGCTTGGGGAGATGCGTGGACCAATATGATTCAACCATTCTGGGCACTGCCCCTATTAGGTATTGCTGGATTAGATGCCCGTGCCATCATGGGCTACTGCTTAATCATTTTGGTAGCATCAGGAGCAATAATCACAGCTGGATTCTGGCTGTTGGTATAGAGGATAATACAGATAACTTTGTTTTATATTTGAAACCAGTTAAACTGGGTTGGTTAACATTTGTACTTTTATTTCGATAAATTAGCATTAAGCTATATTCTTAAGTTGATTCAAACAGGGAGAGAATAATGAGTCAATCGAAACTTTATGACAGCGCTGAGTCTGCTTTAAAGGACATTATCAAGGATGGGCAAACTTTGGCTATTGGCGGCTTTGGACTGTGCGGTATTCCTGAAGCCCTTATTTTAGCCTTAAGGGACAGCGGGGCAAAAGAGCTGACCTGTATTAGTAACAATGCTGGGGTAGATGATTTTGGCCTAGGGCTACTATTAAAAACTCGTCAGATTAAAAAAATGATTTCCTCTTATGTGGGCGAGAACAAAGAGTTTGAACGTCAGTTCTTAGGGGGTGAGTTAGAGGTTGAGTTAACACCCCAAGGCACTTTGGCAGAGAAGCTACGTGCAGGGGGTGCAGGTATCCCAGCATTTTATACAGCAACAGGTGTGGGCACACAGGTGGCCGAAGGTAAAGAAACTCGTGAATTTAACGGCCGCACTTATATCCTAGAGCACTCACTGACTGCTGACGTAGCGTTAGTAAAAGCCCAAAAAGCGGATAAAGCGGGCAATCTTATTTTTAATAAAACCGCACGTAACTTTAATCCAGACTGTGCCATGGCGGGCAAAATCACAGTAGCTGAAGTAGAAGAAATTGTTGAAATTGGTGAGCTGGATGCTGATGAAATTCATCTGCCAGGTATTTTTGTACAACGTTTAATATTAAATAGCACCCCAGAAAAACGCATTGAAAAAATTACTGTGAAAAAATAAAGCCATAAAATCAATGCTAATAGCTACTAACTACTAACTAATAGCTAATTGGTAAAAGATATTTTGTAAAAATAAAAAGCACACAAGGAGTATTAACATGGCATGGACTAGAGAGCAAATGGCTCAACGCGCCGCTAAAGAGTTACAAGATGGTTTTTATGTGAATTTAGGAATCGGTTTACCTACGATGGTGGCAAACTATATTCCTGAAGGTGTGAATGTTTGGCTACAATCAGAAAACGGCCTATTGGGTATTGGCGAATTTCCGACAGAAGATAATGTTGACCCAGATTTAATTAATGCCGGCAAGCAAACAGTAACTGCTAAGCCTGGTGCTAGCTTCTTTGGTAGCTCAGAATCCTTCGCTATGATTCGTGGTGGCCATGTGAACCTAGCTATTTTGGGGGCAATGGAAGTCTCTGAACAAGGTGACTTAGCCAACTGGATGATCCCAGGAAAAATGGTAAAGGGCATGGGCGGTGCAATGGACTTAGTGGCTGGCGTGCAGCGAGTTATTGTGCTTATGGAACAAATTAATAAACACGGTGAGCCCAAAATATTGGCCGAGTGTCAGTTGCCATTAACCGGAAAAAAAGTAGTTGACCGTATCATCACCGAGTTTGCAGTAATGGATGTCACTGATAATGGTCTTAAACTGGTAGAGTTAGCTGACGGCGTAAGCTTTGAAGAGCTACAAAAGCATACTCCCGTCACCATTACTCAATAAGAAAAAGTCGGCAGTTTAAACCTAGAAGTCGTTCTTTTAACAATCAGACCCTTGTTAAAAAAACGACAATCGCTTAGCATCTCTTTTAGTTAGGTTTAAACCGTATTTACGGCATAAAATAGCAAAACAATGAGTGCTATGGCTAAGTTCAGATACCACAAAATCTAAATTTATATATAAATGTTGTTATATGAATGACTTTTTTAAACTGCCACTTATTTCAACTGCCCTAATAAAGCTAGTATTTAGAGTCTAAATAAGGAGCCAATAAGATAACTATTGGCTCTTTTTTTATTATTTTATTTCTATGGTTACTTGCAACAAAGACTGGGCTGCAAGGAGTACAAATTATGGATCATAAAGCGACCGCATTATTATTAAAAAATGCCATTGAAAATCAAAAATTTGACCAAGCCGTAGATCAATTAAAGGATTTGCGCCCGATCGACATTGCCGACATATTGGTTTTATTAGATCCCGATATGTCGTGGAAATTACTAGAGAAGCTACCGGATAGGGCCACAGTCTTTTCTTATCTTGACCCAGAAGATCAAGTTGAAATGGCCTTCTTATTTCCAAGAGCCAGCCTTGCCAAACTAGTGGGCGAGATGCCATCGGATGAGCGAACCGACTTATATAAGCGTTTAGACCAAACTCAGCGAGATGCCTTATTACCCGCTTTGGCTCAAGCTGAGCGCGAAGACATTAGACGACTTTCTGCCTATGCTGAAAAAACAGCTGGGGCCTTAATGACCTCGGATTACGCCACCTTAAAGGCACAAATGACGGTGGCTGAAGCTTTGGCTGCCTTGAGATTAGAGGCTCCTGATGCTGAGACTATTTATCATGCTTACGTTATCGATGAACAGCGCAAGCTACAAGGGGTTGTCTCGTTAAGAACATTAATCTTGGCCTCACCAGATCAGCTGATCGGCGATATCATGCTGACCAAAGTAGTGGCAACCAATGTCCATGAAGACCAAGAAGATGTGGCAAAAACCATTGCCCGTTATGACCTAATTGCACTGCCTATTATTGACAATAACGGAGCGTTGGTAGGTATTGTCACCCATGATGACGCGATGGACGTGGCCAGTGATGAAGCCACAGATGACTTCCATAAGTCAGGGGGTGTTTCAAGTTTGGTCGGCAGCTTTAAAGACACCAGTATTCGAATATTATATCGTAAACGTGTGTTTTGGCTGGTTTTTTTAGTATTTGGTAACCTAATTTCAGGCGTGGGAATTGCTCACTTTGAGGATGTGATTGCTGCTAACCTGGTCTTGGTATTCTTCCTACCTTTATTGGTTGATAGTGGTGGTAACGCGGGTTCTCAGTCTGCTACCTTGATGGTACGCGCCTTGGCGACTGGAGAGGTAGTTATGCGTGACTGGTTCTCACTATTAGGCCGTGAGGCAATGGTTGCTTTATTGCTAGGTATCACTATGGCTGCGGCTATTTCAATCATTGGTTATTTCCGTGGGGATGCGGTGGTATCATTAGTACTCGCCTTGAGTATGGTGTCTGTGGTCATGATTGGCTGTGTGATTGGGATGAGCTTGCCGTTTGTGCTAAATAAACTGGGCTTTGACCCTGCCAGCGCTAGTGCACCTTTAATTACCTCAGTGTGTGATGCTTCAGGTGTGGCCATCTATCTGTTTATTGCTTCTAAGTTTTTAGTGCTTTAATAGCTCAAACTAACTAACAGTAGATAAATAAAAATAGAAAAGTAAGCTTAAGCCTCAGACTAAAGAAAAGGGCGATAGTCTTAAAGTCATTGTGGTTTTTTTCTGTCATAAATTGAGCTAAACTGATTTGTTATATCATAAGTTTACTTATTAGTAGGCTATATCATAAAGGTACATACTGATACATACTACAGTGCGGGGCTTCACTAAACCCTAAAGCTCAAGTGTTAATCGAAAATGTACTGTAGCAGATAGTCTTGATAAGTTACTAAGGGGCAATAATGTTTGATTTTATAAAAAAAACGATTCAGAAAAATACCCTAAAAAATGAAGATTCTCAGCAAACCGAAAAATTAGAAGTGGCGGCTAAAGAGGTCATGGCCAATTATCCGCAGGGCCGTGGTAGAAATGAGTTAATTAAGTTTCAGTATCATGGGGATACGGTGACTTTAGATTTGCGTTTAGATGAAAAGGCAGATCCTGAAGAAGTGCAAAGACAGCTTGGCCTAAAACTAAAACCTTATGGCGTAGAAGAAGTTAACTTAAATATTACCCTGCTACCGAAAGCCACCGGAGTCGATACCATGTCTGATAAGAGTGCTATGCCTGTCAGCTCTACCAAAGGTGGCGCCAAGACTTTGCCAAAAACCATCGATGCTGCTGCCAAAAAATCTACAGACGCTGAGCCACCAATTACCAAACGTGCTCCAACTCAATCGAGCCTGCAGCCTCATCCCCGTATTAAGCATATTTTAGTAGTGGCCTCAGGCAAAGGGGGTGTAGGAAAATCTACCACCACGGTTAATATTGCTTTGGCACTACAAAAGCTAGGGAATCGTGTTGGGGTGTTGGATGCAGATATCTATGGTCCTTCTATGCCCAGTATGCTTGGCGTGGAAGGAGTGAAGCCTCAGTTAGAAAATGAGCAGTTTGTACCAGTAGAAGCTCATGGTCTAGCCATGTTATCTATTGGCAGCTTACTTGATGGCGATAATACTCCTGTGGCTTGGCGTGGTCCAAAAGCCACCGGAGCGCTGATGCAGCTATTTAATCAGACCAACTGGCCGATGCTGGATTACTTGGTGATTGATATGCCGCCAGGTACAGGGGATATCCAGTTGACATTGGCTCAGCGTATCCCAGTCACAGGGGCAGTGATTGTCACCACCCCGCAGCATATTGCCCTAATGGATGCCCAAAAAGGCATTGAGATGTTCAATAAAACCAGCATCCCAGTGATAGGCGTGGTGGAGAATATGGCACTACATACTTGCTCAAACTGTGGCCATACAGAAGCCATATTTGGAGCAGGCGGTGGAGAGTCAATTGCCAAAGAATATCAAGTGCCATTATTAGGTCAACTGCCCCTAGCTAGTGACATCCGAGCTCAAGCTGACAAAGGCGTGCCTAGTGTTATTGCCAATGACGGCCAGGGTGATGATTATGCCCCGTTCTACCTTGATATCGCTACTAATATCGAAGCCAATATAGAGAGGTTTGCTAAGAAACGTGATGATGGTCGTATATTCTAATGACAAATAAAACTGCTTATGACTTGCCCTGTATTGATAAGCTTATAGAGCAGGGCCAACCTCAATTTGGGGTATTCTCCCAAGTAAATCAAATAAATTATTTGGATTACCATAGCCATTTAATTTCACAAAAGCCTGTTGCTCAGTGGCGCAAACAACTAAAAGCCAATCAGTTTGCCTTTATTCAAATAGTACATGGGTCTTATCGAATCTGCCTAGCAGTTGCTACGATTAAACTGGCAACGACGGCTTTTGCTTATATTTATCATGAAGACACTAAGCAATTTGAGATAGTTGAAGCTTTATTGCCTCTGACTATAAATACTCAGTTTATCGGTGATCACCAAAACGGTGAGATGGTCTTTGAGCACGATAAACTAACGGTAAAAATGCACTTTTCGCCAGAGTTTGTCAGTGTCAGATTAAATAGTGAAGCCTTCACCGTGGACGCCGACTTACAACGTGCTCAGCAGCCACTTGCCGTGTGCTCCCCATCGGGTAGAAGAGGCTGGACCTTTACCCAAAAAGAACCATTTGTTTCCACTTCTGGCGAGTTAATCCTACAAAGTTCGTCCAAGCATTATGCTAAGACCGATAACAGTGAAGGGGACCATAATAATCCGACTCTAATTAAGTTTGATTCTTTAACCCGTGCCAATTTAGATTGGACCTTAGGATTTATGCGCCACGAGACCAACTGGTTTTGGAGCTGTATTAATACCCAGCTTGAAGAGAATCGGGACTTTATGCTCAATTTGTCTATGGGCGTTAATGAAACTGGAGTCAGTGAAAATGCATGCTGGCTAGACGGTAAGATCTATCATTTACCACCAGTGATGTTCCGAAGAGACAGTCTAGATGGTGAAAAGAGTACTACTTGGAGCATAAGCCATCAAAATCTTGGCTGGAGTAAGGTTGATATTGAGTTGACCTTTACCCCGATTAAAGTCTATAAGAAAACAGATAACTATGCTTTAGTAGCCAGTATCTTTGAGCAGTGGATAGGCTATTACTCAGGCCATATCAAGCTTGACAATGATGAAGTGATAGTTCTAGACCAAGTGATGGGCCTAGCAGAAGATCATTTTGCTAAATGGTAAAGAGCGCATGCAGCTAAGCTAATTAAGATATAAAACATAAGCTGGTAGGGGTTGTTTACATTTTTAATGAGGGAATACTGCACAGTATTAGCACAAAGTTGTTAATGAGCGTAAAATAGCCCCACTAAATGATCTGATTCGACAGCACAATCAATAATGCGGCTGTAAATAAAAAGTTGAATCTTATATAATTGAACTTTTTTTATAATATATTATTTTAAATTAGTAGTTTTAAATCAATAGCTTGAGGGTGTAAAATGTCAATTAAATCTGACCGCTGGATTCGTAGAATGGCTGAAGAACATGGCATGATTGAGCCATATGAACCAGGCCAAGTCCGCTTTAATGAAGCTGGCGATAAGCTGGTCAGTTATGGTACTTCTAGCTATGGCTATGATGTGCGCTGTGCCCGTGAGTTTAAAGTTTTTACCAATGTGCATTCAGCCATAGTAGACCCAAAAAACTTTGATGAAAATAGCTTTATCGACATCGTTGGCGATGAATGTATCATTCCTCCTAACTCTTTTGCTTTAGCACGTACGGTAGAATATTTTAGAATTCCACGTGATGTTTTAACTATTTGCTTAGGGAAATCTACTTACGCTCGCTGTGGTATAATCGTCAACGTTACCCCGCTTGAGCCTGAGTGGGAAGGTCATGTTACTTTAGAATTTAGTAACACCACCACTTTGCCAGCCCGTATTTACGCCGGTGAAGGCGTGGCACAAATGCTATTTTTCCAAAGTGATGCGGATGATGTTTGTGAAACCAGTTATAAAGACCGTGGGGGTAAATACCAAGGTCAGGTAGGGGTGACTCTACCTCGCACGTAGTTGTTAACGGTGATTTAACAACTAGCTGTGATGTCTGATAAATTATTTAATAATTAAGCGTTTACTGAAAGGTGTTGCCTTAAAAAGCCATAAATATCAATGCATGTAAAGGGGAATCTTATTTTGAAGTATGACCCTCTCATTCAGTATTAAATTGGCATTTATAGTTTAAAAAAAGTATAGTAGCACCTTAATTTTACCAGCCGATGTATCCTATATATAACTGCTCTTATCCTATGAGTAAACTAAGAGCTTCAAAGGATACGTGCCAGTAAGGAGATATACAAATGAGTTCCGCCTTTAATTGGTCAGCATTAGCCTTCATTTTGGCAGCTATTGGTTTGGTTGTATTCATGCTGGTAGTACCCCGTTTATTAGGCGGACGCTCGCAAGGTACAGAAAAAGAAGAAGTATTTGAATCGGGTGTTGTCGGAGCTGGCAATGCCCGAATTCGTATGTCTGCAAAATTCTATCTTGTGGCCATCTTCTTTGTTATTTTCGATTTAGAAGCTTTATATCTGTATGCTTATTCCGTATCCGTTAGAGAACTGGGTTGGATAGGCTTTGCCACTGCTGCAGTCTTTATTGGTATTTTGTTTGTTGGTCTAGTTTACGAGCTTAAATTAGGAGCAATGAACTGGGCACCTTCAGATAAACGCCGTAAAAAAGAGCGCTTAACCCAGGCTCCTGCAGGTTTCGATTTGGCCAGTATCACGCAGTTTAATGGTATTGATGAGTTACATACCGACCCTACAGGCAAAGTGCCTGCCCAATCTTCTGGTCAAGTTAACGTCTCTAATGACATTGAAGCCAATAAACGCCACTTAGCTAATATCGACCGCATCAACGTGACGGGTAATGTCACTACGGTTGATTTCAGTAAAGCTTCTGCTCCTTCATCATCTACTAAATCGTCTTCTTAAGGGTTATATCATGAAATATACGCTAACCCGTGCAAATCCTGACGCCGATACTTATCCAGCGCAGACACGTCAAACCGTTACAGATCCTCTTGAGGACGAAGTAAACCGTAACGTGTTTATGGGTAAGCTTGAGGATATGGTGCATGCCTCAGCCAACTGGGGACGCAAACATTCACTTTGGCCATTTAACTTTGGTACTTCATGCTGCTACGTTGAATATGCAACGACCTTAACAGCGGTACATGACTTATCACGCTTCGGTGCTGAGGTTATTCGTGCCTCTCCTCGTCAGGCTGACGTGATGATTGTGGCCGGGACTTGCTTCGTGAAAATGGCTCCGGTTATTCAACGTCTATACGAACAAATGCTTGAGCCAAAGTGGGTGATCTCAATGGGATCATGTGCCAACTCGGGCGGTATGTACGACATTTATTCAGTGGTACAAGGTGTGGATAAAATTATTCCAGTCGATGTTTATGTACCTGGCTGTCCGCCTCGCCCTGAAGCCCTAATTCAAGGTTTGATGCTATTACAAGATTCTATTACCAAAGAACGCCGTCCATTAGGCGCTTATGTAAATGAGAAAGGGATCTATCAGCCACAGATGCTTCCTGAGCGTGATCGCAAACAAGCCGATCGTATCGCGGTGAAAAATTTACGCAGCCCAGACAGCATTTAAAACTAGGCTCATCAAATTTTTATTGATAGCCAGTTTTATTGATAGCCAGGAAAGTTAGAGCTAGACAGTTAGTTAAAGTTAGACAGTTAAAAGGGTTTTGTGCCCGAGGTACAGAGCCCATCATAAAAATATTCACCCTTCCGTATTCGCAATAATTGCAATGACTCTGAGGTAAGCGGTAACCATGGTAACGGATAATAGCAACGCGACTAATAATAGCGCCAATCCAAATATGACACAGCATCCTGTGCTGCGTGAACTTGGACAAAAATTTGCGGGTAAATTTACAGAGCAATTTACTTTTGATGGCATTCCTACCATTTGGGTTGCACGAAGTGATTTACTTGAAATCCTAATGTTCTTACGCACCCTGCCTAAGCCTTATGTGATGTTACTAGACTTATCTGCAATGGATGAGCGTTTGCGTAAACATCGTGATGGGTTGCCTGCTAGTGACTTTACAGTCTTTTACCACTTAATGTCTCTTGAGCGTAACAGTGATATCCGAGTTAAAGTGGCCTTATCAGAAGATGATCTTAATGTCCCAACCGCCACTAAGATTTGGCCCAACGCCAACTGGTATGAGCGCGAAGTATGGGATATGTTCGGTATTGTCTTCGAAGGGCATCCACATTTAACCCGTATTTTATTGCCTAAGTATTGGGAAGGTCATCCGCTACGTAAAGAGTATCACGCCCGCGCCACAGAGTTTACCCCTTACTTCCTAAACGCTGCTAAGCAACAGTTTGAGCAAGAAAACCTGCGCTTTGTCCCTGAAGAGTGGGGCATGAAACGTAGTGGTCGTGATGAAGACTTTATGTTCTTAAACTTAGGGCCTAACCACCCTTCAGCTCACGGTGCATTCCGCTTGGTGCTTCAGCTTGATGGGGAAGAAATCATCGACTGTATCCCAGATATTGGTTATCACCACCGCGGTGCTGAAAAAATGGCAGAGCGTCAAACGTGGCACTCATACATTCCTTACACTGACCGTATCGACTATCTTGGCGGCGTAATGAATGAGCTGCCTTATGTGATGGCGGTAGAACAATTGGCTGGCATCACAGTGCCAGAGCGTGCTCAAACCATCCGTGTGATGATGAGTGAGTTCTTCCGTATTACCAACAACCTATTATACTTCGGTACCTTTATTCAAGATGCGGGTGGTATGACCCCAGTCTTCTATATGTTTACCGACCGTCAAAAAGCTTACGATGTGATTGAAGCAGTGACCGGCTATCGTATGCACCCAGCTTGGTTCCGTATTGGCGGGACAGCGGCTGACTTACCGCGTGGTTGGCAACGTTTGGTGCGTGAGTTCTTAGATTGGATGCCAGAACGTTTAGACGAATATGTCAAAGCGACTATGCAAAACTCAGTATTAAAGGGCCGTACCCAAAACGTGGCTCAGTATGATGCCAAACAAGCTCTAGCTTGGGGCGTAACTGGAGCAGGTCTACGTGCCACAGGCGTTGAATTCGATTTGCGTAAAGCACGTCCTTATATGGGTTATGAGAACTTTGATTTTGAAATCCCAGTAGGCTATAACGGCGACGCTTATGACCGCTGTATGGTTAAGATTGAAGAGATTCGTCAGTCATTACGCATTATTAGACAGTGTATGGATAACATGCCATCAGGTCCTTATAAAGCGGATCACCCACTGGCTGTGCCACCACCAAAAGACCGTACCTTAAATGATATTGAGACCTTAATTAACCACTTTATCTCCGTTTCATGGGGTCCAGTGATGCCAGCAGGTGAAGCCTCAATGATGGTAGAAGCCACCAAAGGTATTAACAGTTACTACATTACCTCAGATCGCTCAACCATGAGTTATCGTACCCGTATTCGCACCCCAACATTTGCTCATTTACAGCAAATGCCTTCTGTGATTAACGGCAGTTTGGTATCAGACGCGATTATTTACTTAGCCTCAATTGATATTGTGATGGCCGATACGGATAGATAGTAGTACAGACAGATATAAGATAGCGGATAGTTTTCAATTTTCTAATATATCAAGCCAGCAGGTCAGACAGTCGACTTAGCTAGCAGTTAAAGAGAAAATAATACAATGATTAAGATTGTGACCGATAAAACCCCAACCGTAGATGTTGCTAGTATCTTGACTGCTCAAGAAATTGAGGGAATTAATGAGTATATTCATCATTACCCTCAAGCTCGAGCGGCCTCTTTAGATGCGCTAAAGCTGGTACAGAAGCGCAATGGTTGGGTAGATGATGCTCAGGTAAATGCTATTGCTAATTTACTTGATGTACCAGTAACCGATATTGAAGGGGTAGCCACCTTCTTCAACCGTATTTATCGCTCACCAGTAGGTCGCCATGTTATCTTGGTTTGTGACTCTATTGCTTGTTATTTGACCGGTTATGAAGAGCTGGCTGCTGAACTAAAATCACAGCTAGGTATCGAATTTGGTCAAACCACAGCCGATGGCCGTTTTACGTTACTGCCAATCTGCTGTTTAGGTAACTGCGATAAAGGCCCTTCTGTGTTAATTGATGAAGATACTTTTGGTCCGGTTACGCCGGATCAGGTTGCCGAGTTATTGGAGTATTATCCATGAGTCAGAATGAACAAGTATTAGCTGCCGAGACGCCAAGACTAAGCATTGCTGAACAGTTTGCTCGTCGTAAGCAAGGTCAAGCGCCGAGCCAATTAAACAATCAGCGTGTGCCTATTTATGGTGATAAAGCTACCGCGACCATTGAGACTAAACCATTAACTTGGCGTTTGGCCCATCATGACGCTATTTTAGATTTAGAAACTTATCAATCTTTACGTGGCTTTGAAGGTTTAAAGACCGCTTTAAATAAAGCGCCAAAAGAAGTGGGCGATATGATTAAAGCGGCCAACGTTCGTGGTCGTGGTGGTGCAGGCTTTAACGCTGGTCTAAAGTGGTCATTCATGACCCCGCCAGATGGGGGGCCGCGTTACCTAATTTGTAACGCCGACGAAATGGAGCCGGGTACCTTTAAAGACCGCTTGCTTATGGAGCGTCTGCCATTCCAGCTAATCGAAGGTATGCTCATTACTGCTCATGCTATTGGGGCAACGGATGGTTATATCTTTATCCGTGGCGAGTACATCGTTGCTGCTGAGCGTTTAATGGCAGCCATTGATGAGTGTTTGGCCAATAACTTATTGGGCGATAACATTTTAGGCTCAGAGTTTGGTTTTAATTTACACGTGCATACTGGGGCAGGGCGTTATATTTGTGGTGAAGAGACTGCATTGATTAACTGTCTTGAAGGCCGCCGTGCCAACCCACGTACTAAACCACCTTTCCCACAAGTTTCAGGGGCTTGGGGTCGTCCAACTGTTGTTAACAACGTTGAAACCTTAAGCAACATGCCGGCCATTTTGATTAATGGCGTTGAGTGGTATCAGTCACTGCCAAATGAGAAAGGCAACAGTACTACGCCAGGAACGAAAATCTTTGGTTGTTCAGGTCTAGTCAATGATCCTGGTCTTTGGGAATTGCCATTTGGCTATACTGCCCGTGAAATTATTGAAGACTTTGCTGGGGGCATGAAGCAAGGCAAGCGTCTAAAAGCTTGGTTACCTGGTGGGGCTTCTACCGACTTTCTAACCACAGATCATTTAGATCTACCTATGGACTTTGACAGCATCCAAAAAGCGGGTAGCCGTATGGGTACGGGTTTGATTATGGTAGTCGATGAATCACAAGACATGGTGCCCTTACTGAAAAACTTGGAGATATTCTTCCAACGTGAGTCTTGCGGATTTTGTACCCCTTGTCGTGATGGTTTACCTTGGGGCGTGAAGCTATTGACTGCCATCGATGATGGTCATGGTCAAGTGGGTGATGTTGAAAAATTAGAAGGCTTAACCCGTGATTTATGGTTAGGTAAGACTTTCTGTGCGCACGCACCTGGGGCTATGGAGCCATTAATGAGTGCGCTGAAGTATTTCCGTCATGAATTTGATAGCAAAATCGTGGTGCCAGCCGTCGAAGTAGACGCTGAGACCTCGGAGTGGGCTGAGTCGGAAATTAAAAAAGTAATGTCATCTATGGGAAGCGGCAGTCCTGCGGCATCGTCTAACTCAGGCGCAGATACCGGTAGCAACGTTAATTCGGATACAACAGCAGGCGCAGAAGCCGGGAATAAGACCCCAACTTCTAACCCTAGTGATGTGAAGTAGAGGAGTAGAAACAGGCATGGCGGTCATACATATTGACGGTAAGCAGGTCGAGGTAAACGGGGCAGACAACTTATTAGAAGCATGTTTGTCACTGGGTATCGATGTGCCTTATTTCTGCTATCACCCTGCACTTGGTTCAGTCGGCTCATGTCGTCAGTGCGCGGTAAAGCAGTTTAACAATGCAGAAGATGCAGCAGCAGGTAAAGGTCGATTGGTCATGTCATGTATGGTAGCACCTACCGATGACATGTATATATCAGTGGATGATGCTGAGGCGAAAGCATTTCGAAAATCTATTGTAGAGTTTTTAATGACCAACCACCCTCACGATTGTCCAACGTGTGAAGAGGGCGGTCACTGTCATCTACAAGACATGACTTATATGTCAGGTCATAATAAGCGTCGTTATCGCTTCACTAAGCGGACTCACCATAACCAAGAATTAGGTCCATTTATCGCCCATGAGATGAACCGCTGTATCGCGTGTTATCGCTGTGTGCGTTATTACAAAGACTATGCGGGTGGTGAAGATTTAGGTGTTTATGCCTCAAATAACCGAGTTTATTTTGGTCGTGATAAAGACGGTCAACTTGAAAGCGAATTCTCTGGTAACTTAACCGAAGTGTGCCCAACGGGGGTATTCACTGATAAAACGCATTCAGACCGCTATAACCGTAAATGGGACATGCAGTACGCCCCAAGCATCTGTCATGGCTGTTCTGCAGGCTGTAATATTTCAGCAGGTGAGCGCTATGGCGAGCTTCGTCGTATCGAAAACCGTTATAACGGAGAAGTAAACCGTTATTTCTTATGTGACTTAGGTCGCTTTAGCTATGGTTATGTCAATCGTGAAGATCGTCCGGTTCAAGCCATTGAACACATCAACGACAAGCACGTCAAAATCAATGTTGACTATGCCTTAGATGAGACTGTTAAGCGCTTAACCGGTAAGAAGGTCATCGGTATTGGATCACCAAGAGCCAGCTTAGAGACCAACTTTGCGCTAAAAAAACTGGTTGGGTTTGACAACTTCTCCACCGGTTTAAACAGCCACCAACAAAGTTTGGTTGAGAAATGTGTTGAGGTGTTAACTACTCAAGGCATTTATAACCCAACTATGGCTGAAATTGAAGAGCATGACGCGGTATTTATTTTGGGTGAAGATGTTACCCAAACCAGTCCACGTATCGCTTTGGCCATTCGTCAAGCGGCAAAAAATAAAAAAATCAAAATGGCTGAAGCGCTAAGAACAGAATCTTGGTTAGCAGAGCCAGTGCAGCGTATTGGTCAAAAAGAATTAAGCCCAGTCTACATTGTAGATACGGTTCAAACTAAATTAGATGACATCAGTAAAGTCAGCTGTGTGGCAACACCAGAAGACATTGCCAGCTTAGGCTTTGCAGTTGCCGATGCTATTAAGAGTTTAGGTAATGACCTTGAGCAAATTAAGCAAGCTTCACCGCAAGAGCAACAAGCAGATGCTATGCAAGAATTGGCTCAGCAAATCGCTTTAGATTTGGTGACGGCTGATAAACCCTTAGTGGTGTCAGGTACCGGTCAGTTCAGTGTGGCCATCATCGAAGCTTCTGCTCAAATTGCCCAAGCTTTAACCGATAAACGTGACCAGATTAAAGCTTATGAGCTGGAGCAAATTGAAGTTCATAATGCTAAAGTACGTGCGCAACAGGCTGAGCAGCAGCCAAGCGAAGACCAAGAGCTTGATGCTAAGCCAGATCAAGCGGGTCAATCAAAAGCTGCTGATAACTTAGAGCGTCAGCCAAGCCAAGAGCCTTTAGAATTAAAGCAAGCCAATGAAAAATACAGCAAGCAGGCGGGCTTATACTTAAGCGTGCGCAATGCAAATAGCTTTGGTGTTTGCTTATTAGGCGGCAAGTCGGTTGAAGAATTATTAGCAACAGACTTTGATGCGGTTATTGTGGCAGAAAACCAACTAACTGATGCCCTAGATATTGACAAGTTAGCTGAGCTATTAAGCGACAAGACGGTTATTGCTTTAGATCATCAAAACCTACATTGGCATAAATTCGTTGATATTGTGTTGCCAGCAGCGAGCTTCGCGGAAGCAGATGGTACTTTGATTTCTGCCGAAGGCCGTGCTCAGCGCTTCTTCCAAGTCTATGATCCAAGCTATTACGATCATAAAAACTGTATTAAAGAAGGCTGGCGTTGGCTACATGCGGTTGAAACCAGTCTAAATCAGTTACCCCTTGATTGGACTCAATTGGATGATGTTATTAACGAATTGGTTAAGACTCATCCTAATTTAGAAGGCATTAAGCAGGCAGCACCGGATTCAGACTTCCGTATTTCAGGTCTAAAAATTGCACGTGAACCAAGACGTTACTCAGGCCGTACCGCTATGCGCGCTAATATCTCAGTGCATGAGCCCATGCAGCCAAAAGATATTGATACCGGCTTAACTTTCTCGATGGAAGGGTATAGTGGGACACAGACTCCTGGCTCGATGATTCCTTTTGCTCAAGCTCCGGGTTGGAACTCACCACAAGCTTGGAATAAGTACCAAGACAAAGTGGGCGGTAGCCTAAAACAAGGGGATCCCGGTATTCGTCTATTTGATTTGATGGATGAAACCAAGAAACGCGCAAAACGCGAATATATTCGTCCAGAATTGGCTCAGCCTGTTAAGACGAGTATTTTCCAAGGTCAGGCCAAGTTGGTTCCGGTCCATAATATCTATGGCAGCTCTGCTATGGCACATAGAAGCCCAGTAATTGCAGAACAAATGCAGCAGCCTGCATTCTATATTGGGGCAGAAGATGCTGAGCACTGGCAAGTAAGTAATAACGACTGGTTGGCCATCACCGTAGAGGGTCAGCGTGTTGAGTTGCCAGTCACTATCGTAGCTTATCTTGCAGAAGGCTGTATTGGCTATCCAGTCGGTCAAGTGCCCATTTTACATGGTCACCTACCAGCCTCTGTGCTAAAAATTGATCCACCAAAAACGTCAACAGTCATAAGTAACAAACCACAGTTAGAGGGTCAGGGAGGTTAATATGGAATCTATTCGAATCATCCCTGAGGTGCCAGGCTTTCTAAGTCAAAGCTTATCGGTAGACGCTTGGAATACTTTATTCCTAGTCGGTCAAGCTTTGGTTAT
This sequence comes from Psychrobacter sp. UBA3962, assembly GCF_002385225.1. Lineage (GTDB taxonomy): Bacteria > Pseudomonadota > Gammaproteobacteria > Pseudomonadales > Moraxellaceae > Psychrobacter. The sequence goes on from NZ_DGDC01000003.1 coordinate 57,556, forward strand.
TTTCCTAGTCGTGGTTATTGTCGCTGCATTAATGATTATTTATGAGCGTCGTATGCTGGCCTTATGGCAAGACCGTTATGGTCCAAACCGAGTAGGGCCTTGGGGATCATTACAGCTTATCGCAGATATGTTGAAAATCTTCTTTAAAGAAGATTGGACACCAAAGTTTGCTGATAAGTTTATATTCATCCTAGCACCAGCGATTGCTATGTTCACAGCTCTGGTATCATTTGCCATTATTCCAATCTCTCCCACATTAGGGGTTGCAGATTGGAATATCGGTATCTTATTTTTCTTTGCTATGGCCGGTATGGCAGTCTACGCGGTAATGTTTGGTGGTTGGGCCTCTGAAAACAAATATTCTTTATTAGGCGGCCTTCGTTCTGCAGCACAAACCATCAGTTATGAAGTGTTCTTAGGCTTATCCCTAATGGGTGTTGTAGCCATGACAGGCTCTTTTAACCTACGTGATATTGTAGAAGCACAAACAGGTGGCTTTTGGCACTGGAACATCTTCCCACAATTTTTAGGGTTCTTAACCTTCGTGGTAGCGGGTGTTGCGGTAACTCACCGTCATCCTTTTGACCAACCAGAAGCAGAACAAGAATTGGCTGAAGGTTATCATGTCGAATATTCAGGCATGAAGTTCGGTATGTTCTTCATCGGTGAGTATGTCAACGTTGTGCTTATCTCAGCATTGATGACTTGTCTGTTCTTTGGCGGTTGGGATGCCCCTCTAAATTTAGGCTTTACCATTTTACCTCCTGCTTTCTGGTTTATGATTAAGACCTTATTCTTCATGACCATGTTCGTCTTAGCACGCGGCTCATTAATGCGTCCAAGATATGACCAGGTGATGAACTTCGGCTGGAAAGTGTGTCTGCCGGTGACCTTAATTAACTTATTAATTACCGCAGCATTGATCTTAATTTCCGCTGCTTAAGGTAACTGAAGGCACAAAAAAGCAAGACTGCAAATTTGAGAAAAGTATAGTTAAGTTAGACTTAGTTCGATAATAAATACTGAGTTTTTGAATCTTCTATTTATTGGGTTAGATGGGGCCAGTTAAAACGCTTTAGCGGCCTTATCACTGATAAGCAATTAGAGAAGTTAACATGTTTAAAACGTTGAAAAATACAGTCGTGGGCATGTTTACCATTGTGCGTTCTATGTGGATGGTTAACAGTCATGCGTTTAGACCTCGAGATACGATATTGTATCCTGAACAGCCTGTTCCTGTGCCGCCACGTTTCAGGGGCCGTATTGTCCTGACCCGTGATCCAGATGGCGACGAGCGCTGTGTGGCGTGTAACTTGTGTGCAGTAGCTTGCCCTGTGGCTTGTATCTCATTACAAAAAGCTGAGCGTGAAGATGGGCGCTGGTATCCTGAGTTTTTCCGTATTAACTTCTCGCGCTGTATCTTTTGTGGTATGTGCGAAGAAGCTTGTCCGACGACAGCCATTCAGCTAACTCCAGATTTCGAGTTAGGCGAATATGTGCGCCAAAACTTAGTATACGAAAAAGAACACCTATTAATCTCAGGTCCAGGTAAATACCCTGAATATAACTATTACCGTGTTAGCGGTATGGCGATTAAAGACAAACCAAAAGGTGCTGCCCAAAATGAGGCTCAACCTGTCGATTTAAGGAGTCTATTGCCATGAGTTGGCTACACTGGTTTGACAATACTGCATTGGTAGGATTCTATGCCTTAGGCTTGGTGGCAATTATTGCCAGCTTGCGAGTCATTATGCTCGCTAATCCTGTTCATGCCATTCTTTCTATGATTGTGACTTTACTTGCTTTGGCAGGTATCTTTTTTATTATCGGTGCTCCTTTTGCCGGAGCGTTACAGGTTATTGTATACGCTGGGGCAATCTTAGTGCTATTCGTCTTCGTCATTATGATGTTGAACTTAGGAACTAAGAATGATGCTCGTGAAAGCAAGTGGTTGGCCTCAGATGTTTGGGCCGTACCTACCGCATTAACTTTTGTTATCGCTGTGGTTTTGGTTTATATGCTGTCCTTGGGCAACGGTATTTCTACCGCAGAGGGTACAGTAGCGACTGCCACAATAGGCGCAGCAACTGTCTCTGCTAAGCAAGTCGGTATCGCTCTATTTACTGAATACCTATTGTTAGTAGAAGTAGCGGCCTTGTTGTTATTGGCTGCTCTAGTTGCCGCTTACCACTTGGGTAAGAGAGCACTGGATGATGAAAATGAAAGTCACACCAGCCGTAATTCAGCGCCAAGAGGTCACAGCGATGAGGTGTATGACTATCAACCTATTGATGCCAAAGACTTCATAGACAATCATAATCAATATAATGTTAGATCTAACCTGCACAATAAGGAGGATAGTTAATGGCAACTGCAACCTCTGAAACAGCGCATAGCCTTGAAGGCGCAGCTGTAAATACTGCCAATCCAGATACTACTTCAGCAGCTTCAATCCAGTCGCTGCAAATGACATCTGTCGAAATGGTGCAGGGTACCCCAAATAATACAGTAGTAGAAAACTCTATTTTGGGCCCAATTCCTATGGAGCATGGTCTAATATTAGCGGGCATTATTTTTGCCATTGGTTTATGCGGGGTTATGGTTCGTCGTAACTTCTTATTTATGCTAATGAGCTTAGAGATTATGATGAGTGCCGCCGGACTTGCTTTTATTGTCGCCGGCAGTCATTGGTTAAGTGCTGATGGTCAAGTTATGTTTATCTTTATCTTAACCTTAGCAGCAGCTGAAGCGTCATTAGGCTTGGCTATTCTATTACAGTTCTACCATCGCCGTGGTCACCTAGACATTGATTCGGCCAATGAGATGAGAGGTTAATGAGATGAGTTTATTAGCGTTAACCTTTATTTTCCCTGCCATCAGCTTTCTGATTCTAGCGGCAATGCGTGATAAATTATCAGAAACTGCCGCAAAATGGTTGGGCGTAGGTAGCATGGGCTTATCTGCCTTATGTGCTCTAATTGCTTCAGTAAGTTATTTACAAGCCAATGATCCCAGTACCGTTATCAACATTCCATTATGGACTTGGTTACAGGTTGGCGACTTTGCCCCTGCTTTCGGTCTAAGCTTTGATGGTTTGGCCTTAACCATGTTAGGGGTAATTACCGGTGTGGGCTTCTTAATTCACCTATTTGCTTCATGGTATATGAAAGGTGATGTTGGCTTTGCTCGCTTCTTTAGTTATATGAACCTGTTCGTTGCCAGCATGATTTTGTTGGTATTGGCGGACAACTTACTGCTTCTTTATTTAGGCTGGGAAGGGGTAGGTATTTGTTCTTACTTACTTATTGGCTTCTATTATCAAAACAGAGCCAATGGCCGTGCTGCAATGAAAGCCTTTACCGTTACTCGTATCGGTGACGTATTCTTAGCCTTTGGTCTGTTCTTACTATTCCGTGAGTTCGGTACTTTAAATATTCAAGACATTATTACCCAAGCGCCGCAAATGTTCGAAGCCAACAACTCTACTTTAGTGTTGGCAACGATGATGTTAGTTGGTGGTGCGATGGGTAAGTCTGCACAGATTCCTTTACACAGTTGGCTTGCCGATGCGATGGCAGGTCCAACGCCTGTTTCTGCGTTAATTCACGCCGCGACCATGGTAACTGCCGGGGTTTATCTAATTGCCCGTTTACACCCACTATTCATATTAACCCCAGGCATTTTATTATACTGGGTAGGTGCTGTGGGTGCGATTACTCTGGTAGTGGCTGGCTTCTGTGCTTTAGCACAAACCGACATCAAACGTATCTTAGCGTATTCGACCATGAGCCAAATTGGTTACATGTTCTTAGCGCTAGGGGTTGGCGCTTGGCAAGGGGCCATCTTCCATTTAATGACGCACGCTTTCTTTAAAGCTTTATTGTTCTTATCTGCAGGTGCCGTGATTACGGCTGTGCATCATGAACAAAACATCTTTAAGATGGGTGGTCTGCGTAAGAAGATCCCATTGGTATTCTGGTGCTTCATCGTAGGTGGGGGTGCATTAGCAGCCATTCCTTGGGTAACTGTTGGTTTCTATTCTAAAGAAGCCATTCTTTGGGAAAGCTATGCAACCGGTCATCAAGTTTTATTCTACATGGGTGTATTTGGGGCGTTCCTAACGTCACTTTATACTTTCCGTATGATTTGGTTTACTTTCTTCGGCGAAGAAAAAACTGAAGCGCACAAACTATCGGGCATCTCTTATCAGTTACCGCTAGTGGTGTTACTGGTATTGTCTACCGCAGTGGGTGCTTTAATTACGCCACCTTTACAAGGGGTACTGCCTGAAAGTGTTGGCCATTTATTAGAGTTAAATGGTGAGGCTCATGCCAAACACACAGCAGAGTTTATTGCCATGGGCGCTATGGCCTCAGGCCTAATCTTAGCCTTGCTACTGTATGTGGCCAATAGCGGTAAATTGTTGGCTAAGTTTAAAGCCTCAAGTTTGGGCGGTGCTATTTATTACTGGTGCCATAATGGTCTAGGCTTTGATGCCTTGTATGATTTAGTGTTCGTAAAACCATTTTTATTAATTGGTAAAATGCTTAAAGCAGACCCAGTCGATAAGACATGGAACATCCTACCTGCGATTGCTTCAGCGGGTAACAAAGTGATGGCCATGACTCAGACAGGTTCGCTTCGAGGATATGCCGCAAGCTTTGGATTGGGGATGGCAGTGTTATTGATACTAGTCATGACGACGGTGATTTAAGATGACAGAATTTCAATTAGCTTGGATGTTGCCGGCATTAATTGCGACCCCGTTCATCGCGGGTACGCTGTGCTGGTTAGTAGAGAAAATTAATAATCGTCTGCCACGCTGGATCGCCTTGATCGGTATGATCATCACCTTTGGCCTAACGCTAGTCTTATGGCGTGAAGGTGCGTTCGCGGGTATGAGTGAGCAAGTGCTGGCGCCTACTGCTAAGCTACCTTGGTTTGCTGAATTTAGTGTGCCTTGGATTGAGTCCTTTGGCATCAGCTTCCACTTAGCTTTAGATGGTATGTCACTGTTAATGGTCTCGCTAACTGCCTTCTTAGGTATTATGGCGGTGGGCTGTTCTTGGGGTGAGATTCAGCGTCGTGTTGGTTTCTTCCATCTTAACTTGCTATGGAGTTTGGGTGGGGTAATCGGGGTTTTCTTAGCCATCGACTTATTCTTATTCTTCTTCTTCTGGGAGATGATGTTAGTTCCCATCTATTTCCTAATTGCCATCTGGGGTCATAACGCCACCAATGGTAAGACCAAAGAGTACGCGGCGACTAAGTTCTTCATTTACACTCAGGCTTCAGGTCTGATTATGCTGATCGGTATTTTATTACTGGTCATCATGAATTACCGTACTTCAGGTATCTTTAGCTTCAACTATAATGATTTATTAGGCATACAGTTGGGCGGTTGGGAATACCCAATCATGCTGTGCTTCTTCATTGGTTTTGCGGTTAAGTTACCTATCATGCCATTTCATGGCTGGTTACCGGATGCCCACGCTCAAGCACCCACTGCAGGTTCGGTTGACTTGGCAGGTATCTTAATTAAAACCGCTGCCTATGGTTTGATTCGTTTCGTACTGCCTTTATTCCCAGCAGCCTCACAAGAGTTTGCCCCAATTGCCATTACTTTAGGAGCCATTGGTATCTTCTATGGTGCTTGGTTGGCGTTTATGCAAACTGACATTAAGCGTCTATTGGCGTATACCAGTATTTCGCACATGGGTTTTGTGGTGTTGGCCATTTATGCCGGTACTCTAATCAGTCTGCAAGGTCTTATGGTTCAGATGTTGGCTCACGGTTTATCGTCAGCAGCGCTGTTCATTATGGCCGGTCAATTGTACGAGCGCATGCATACTCGTGAATTACCATTAATGGGTGGCATGTGGGGTCAATTCCGCTACTACGCTCCGTTATTAATGTTCTTCTGTGCAGCTTTATTAGGTATCCCTGGTACCGGTAACTTTATTGGTGAAATCTTAATCCTATTAGGCTCTTTTGAAAAATACCCAGTATTTGTAGTGATCGCTACTTTCAGCTTGGTATGGGCAGGATTGTATTCATTAATTATTATTTACCGTGCTTTATTTGGTGAAGAGACTGTGCCTAAGTATGCAGCGGCAACAGTAGCTACTAACAGCGTTAATTCTGCTGAATTAGAAAAAGCTACAGTACAGCCTGCTAATACTACTTTAGCCGTTAATGAAAATAACACGACACATATGATCAATCACAGCTATGAAGGTGAAGAATCACACGATAAGCCTATTAATCTACATGATTTGAATAAGCGCGAATTGACGTTATTGCTGATCTTAGCCATTGGGTTGGTATGGTTAGGCTTATATCCACAAACCGTGCTAGATACGTCAAGCCATGCAATGCAGTGGATTAATAATGCTTATACTTATCACGAAGTTGTTAATTTTGAAGCTGTAGAGTCAATACAGTCAGCAGTTGCCGCAGCGGAGGTACGTTAATGAATAATCTTCTAGCAAATGCTTGGCCTGTATTGTTACCTTTTGCTCCAGTAATTATCGTCGCCGTGACCTTATTGGTAGTGATGATCGCCATTGCTTTAAAGCGCTCACACTTCTTGACGGGTACATTAGCGGTTGTAGGCTTAAACGTTGGTTTAATCACTTTAATCGGTCAGATAATGGGCTGTTTCGCGGTTCCTGAGCAAGTGATTGTCAGTGGTATGTTTATTATTGACCCCTTTGCTCAGTTCAACATGGTGTTTATTTTCTTAGCGTCACTGGCTTGTTGTACTTTAGCGTATCCTTACTTTAAGACTTTTAAAGATCATAAAGAAGAGCTGTACCTGTTATTACTATTGTCGACCGTTGGTGCTCTACTAATGGTGTCGGCGCATAACTTAGCTTCTTTCTTTATGAGCCTTGAGCTATTATCTGTGCCTTTATACGGTATGTTGGCTTATGCCTTTATGCGCGATCGCTCGCTAGAGTCGGGTTTAAAGTATTTGGTATTGTCTGCCACCGCTTCAGCAACCTTGCTAATGGGTATGGCCTTTATTTATGCCTCAACAGGTACCTTAGAGTTTAAAGGCATTGCACAGGCTTTAGGTAACGTCTTTGAGTCGCCATTAATGATTGTTGGCGCCGCAATGATGACTTTTGGTATTGCGTTTAAACTGTCTGCAGCACCGTTTCATATCTGGACGCCAGATGTGTATCAAGGCGCACCTGCACCGGTAGCCACTTATCTAGCTTCAGTCACCAAAGTTGCCATGATGGCATTGGCGATTAGATTTATGTTAGATAGTGCAGTATTGGCATTACCAGCGGTGAATACGCTATTGGTTGTCATCGCTACCTTATCTATCTTATTTGGTAACTTATTGGCATTACGTCAAACCAACTTAAAGCGTCTATTGGGTTATTCCTCAATTGCGCATATGGGTTATGTGTTGGTCGTAGCCGTAAGTATTGGTCCAGGCGCTTACTCAATCACCAATATGTACATGGCGATGTATGCTTTAACGTCACTGGGTCTATTTGGGGTCATTACCCTAATGTCTAGTACTTATAAAGATGCCGGTGAAGCTGCGGAGCTTTATCACTATCAAGGTCTATTCTGGCGTCGTCCAGTATTGACTGGGGTGATGACAGTGATGTTACTGTCTATGGCAGGTATTCCATTAACTGCAGGCTTTATCACTAAGTTCTTCGCTATCGTCGCAGCAGTAGATGGTAGAGAGTGGTTCTTAGGAGCTATGATTGTTGTGGGTAGTGCCATTGGCTTATTCTATTACTTACGTGTGATGTTAACGCTGTTTAAGCGTCCAACTAAGACTATTGAGTTTGATGCATTAAGTGACTGGGGTATTCAGGCCGGTGGTCTAATGGTTATTCTAGTGACCTTGATAGTCTTGTATGTGGGTGTGTTGCCTAATGAGTTTATCACTTGGGCCACTCAATCGATTATTTGGTAGATCTAGGCCAAATATAAATAGAGCATAGTTTGCTCTAGATGAGTTCAATAGCTTGATATGGTATGCTTGTAGGGCGAAATGCTCTACAAGCATTTTTTTATTTCATATATTCTAATAATTAACTTATAAAAAGTAGAAGCTATGACTGATAAATCAGATAACATTCAAAAAGTTGAAGTACTGAGCAAGAAGACCTGGACTCCTAACTTATTTAGCTTTACAGTCACTCGCCCTGACAGTTTCAAATTCACAGCGGGTCAATGGGTGCGTCTGGGTGTAAATCCAAGTCAGTTAAAGCATCATGTGGATAACAATACTCAGGACGCTCCAGATGAAGACATCTACCGAGCTTATTCAATAGTATCTTCACCTTATGATGAAACGCTAGAGTTCTTCTCTATTGTGATACCGGATGGGGCATTCACCTCACAGCTACAGCACTTACAAGTAGGGGATAAGCTATTATTAAATACCATTCCCTTTGGTTTTTTGACCTTAGCGCGCTATCAAGCGCCTTTACCAAAAGATTTATGGTTGTTGGCGACGGGTACGGGCTTAGCACCTTTCTTATCCATGCTGCAGGATCTGAAGACATGGGAAGATTATGAGCACATCGTATTGGCTTACAGTGCCCGTAATCAAGCTGAATTGGCGTATGTTGAGCTGATTAAAACGTTAGAAGAAGATTTTGGTGGATTAGTGACTTCTCCTGCAAAATTTACGTTTATCCCAATCGTTACTCGTGAAGAGGTGGAAGGGGCTTTAGATAAGCGTCTACCGGAGCTGTTAACCAGCGGTAAGTTAGAAGAGGTGGCTGGTGAGAAACTGACAAAGGAACATTCCCATGTGATGGTGTGCGGTAACCCGGATATGGTGGAAGATACCAAGGAGACTTTAAAAGATATGGGTCTAGAAATGAACCGCCGTGGTGAAGGCAATATTGCAGTTGAGAATTACTGGTAAAATCTAGTTAGATTGCTCTTTAATTACCCGTCTATTTAATATAGAAATGCCCATTAGTTTTAATGGGCATTTTTTATGACTCAAATTAATATAAAGGTATCCTAGTATGTATAGCACGCCCTATGACTAAGGTGTAGGGGTATCAGGCTGATTTTCTGGTGCAGCCTCAATAAAAGCCGGCAAAGTTTGACAGTGCTTATCAATGGCAACAATATTAGGGTAGGGTGATAAATCTACTTTAAATCGGCGTGCCGAATACACTTGAGGTATCAAATAACAATCGGCCAATGTGGGCTGATTGCCATAACAAAAATCACCACGATGCTTATCTTCGTCTAAAAGGAATTCTAAGGCGGCAAAACCATCAGAGATCCAGCGTTGACACCATGTCATTACTTGAGATTCGTCGACGTTAAGCTCATTTCGTAGGTACTGCAAGATACGGCGATTATTAATAGGGTGGATATCACAGCCTATCATCGCACTAAGGGCTCTTACACGGACGCGGCCAGCCCTATCATTTGGCAGTAAGGGAGGCTGTGGGTAGGTTTCTTCTAACCACTCAAGAATGGCTGGGCTTTGGAACATAACTAAATCTTTAGTTTCTAATACCGGTACTAAGCCTTGAGGGTTTATGGCTTTAAAGGTGGATTGAAGCTGTTCATCTTGCGCTAGATTGATTGAAATTGACTCATAATCTAACTGCTTTAAATTCATTGCAATACGAGTGCGGTGAGAGGTCCCACTGCGAAAATATCCATATAACTTCATCATCACTTTCCTTATAAAGATGTTAAATGCAGGTATAATCGCTATAATCAGTCATTGGGGCTTATAACGCCCTTTTGTCTTGTCGATTTCTATATTGCCTCTAGCCTAGCGGATAAATCAGTCATGTCATCTTCTCTAACATCAATCCCGAATAAAGCGCAAGGTGGCGTACAGTCTCTTGAAGTTGGGCTGACCGTACTTGATGTGCTTATCGATCACAATGAACCGATGATGCTCAAAGAGATTGCTCAGGCCATTGATATGCATCCGGCTAAAGTACATCGCTATCTAGTGAGTTTGATTCGTAAAGACTATGCCAAGCAAATAGAAGACGGGCGATATGCTCTCGGTAATCGTGTTAATGCCTTAAGCTATAGTGGACTGAATCAAAATAACTTATTACAACATCTCACTCGTGCGGCGACTGATATTAAAAATGCGATGCAATGTAGTGTACAAATCGCCAAATGGTTTCAAGATGGCCCAGTAGTGATCCAATCCATTGAGTCAGATTCTCCCATTAGTATCATTACTAGAGTTGGTTCACGTATGCCATTAACCACTTCGGCAACCGGTCGTCTGTTTGCTAGCCTGCAAGATAAAAATATTATCAAAGCACTGGTAAATGCTGAATGGTTACAGGTAGATGCCAATGCCGATTTGGACCTTAAATGGCAGCAGTATGAGCAGATGCTTACAACCATTCGACATCAAGGCTATGCCACGGTAACCGGAGATATGCTGATGGGGATCAGTGCCATTAGTATACCGGTGAACCCTGTTTTAAATGGCGTAGCTGGCAGTGACTCTGGTCAGGTTCAATATACAGAGTATGCATTGACGGTTATTGGCACCACACAACAGCTACCAGAAGCTCAAAATCACAATAGGGCAGAGGATATCAGGCGCCTTATACGTAAGCACTTACCTAACTAACTAACTAACTAA
>NZ_DGDC01000003.1:68283-308498 GCF_002385225.1 Psychrobacter sp. UBA3962
AACTAACTAACTAACTAACTTATTACTCACCCACAGGAGTGACTTGTTTTACTTCAGCCAACTCCTCACTGTGTAAAAACTGGGTATGGGTTGGTGCCCGTTTTGTGCGCGACCATTCTTGTAGCATATCGACTTTCATCTCTTCTGTAATCAAAGAGATTTTTTGCTCAGAGGTTGGGTCATCATAGGTAAGCTCTAAACGATGTCCGTTGGGGTCAAAGAAGTAAATTGAGTGGAATATACCATGGTTAGTAACGCCCACCACCTCAATACCATTGGCTTCTAGTTGAGCTTTCGCAGACAGTAAAGCCTGCTCGTCTTTAACTTTAAGCGCCAAATGCTGAACCCAGTCTGGGGTATTGGGGTCAGCGCCCATCTCCGGTTGATTCGGCAGTTCAAAAAAGGCCAATACGTTACCGTTGCCTGCGTCCAAAAAAACGTGCATATAAGGATCGTAGGCTTTGGTTGAAGGGACATAATCTTCTGCAAAAGCTAATACAAAATCCATATTTAAATTCTTTTGGTACCATTCAACGGTTTCTTTGGCATCCTTACAGCGATAGGCCACATGGTGAATCTTTTCTATGGTAAAGCTCATATCAAAATCCTTTTGATGTCGTCACTTTATTATTTAAAGACTAACTTTGTCAGAATATTAATTGCTAAAGTTAAAATGTAATGCCGGCAAAACCTTACCGCGCACTTCACCAAAGCCCACTCGGAGCCCGTCTTTTTCACTGTAACCTTTCATAATCACAGTGTCACCATCTTCAATAAAGGTACGGGTCTCGCCACTTTTTAATGTCACAGGTTTGGTTGCGTTCCAAGCAATCTCAAGCATAGAGCCATAAGATTCTGGCGTTGGCCCTGAAATGGTTCCAGAGCCCATAAGGTCACCGACTTGTACCGCACAGCCAGTGATGGTGTGGTGCGTAAGCTGCTGCGCCATAGACCAATACATATATTTAAAATTGGTTTCACAAACTACGGTAGCTTCCTCTGATTTGTCTGTCATCAGCTCCACTGACAAGTTTATGTCATAGGTATTGTCCGTTTTATTTTCACGCAGATAGGCAAGAGGCTGTGGCTCTTGGACAGGAACAGAAGTTTTGAAAGGCTCTAAGGCATCGAGTGTCACAATCCAGGGTGAGATAGAGGACGCAAAAGTTTTGGCATTAAATGGACCTAAAGGCACATATTCCCATTTTTGGATATCACGGGCAGACCAGTCATTTAATAGCACCATGCCAAAGATATGCTCCCAAGCGTCATCAATAGAGATGGGCTGACCGATGTGGTTGGGTTTACCGACCACAAAAGCCGTCTCTAATTCAAAATCCAAACGCTTACAAGCAGAGAATATGGGGCGCTCATCTGGATTGGGTTTCAGCTGACCTGAAGGGCGAATCACATCTTGGCCACTGACTATGACTGTGCTGGCACGACCATTGTAGCCGACAGGAAGCTCAGTCCAGTTCGGTAGTAGGGCATTGTTGGGATCACGGAACATGGTACCAACGTTGGTGGCATGCTCTTTTGATGAATAGAAGTCAGTGTAACCCGGCACCTGTAGCGGAAGATGAAGCGTAATGTCTGCTTGATTAAATAGGGCCTTATGACGTAATGCCTCATTATCACGTAGGGTTTCATTATCGGCAGACAATAGCTTTTGTACGGTACTGCGGGTGGCCGTCCAATTTTCTCGGCCTGACTCGATAAAGCTATTTAAAGTGGGTTTGTCAAAATATGGTCCACCAGCCAACTGTAACAAGCCGACTTCTTCTAGGACACAGAGGTCGAGTACTTGATCGCCAATAGCGATACCAGCACGGCGTTTGCCTTCTTTGGTTTCGCTAAATATCCCATAAGGCAGGTTATGAATAGAAAAGTCGCTGTTGTCAGCCACTTTTATAAATGAGGTCAATGTTCTATCAATTGATGACATAGAAAAATCCTTTTTCTAATGGGGTGAAGTCATAAAATATGAAAATGAGAGTAAGGTTATTAGAGTCTTATAAGATGAAAATTCATTACGATATGGATAATCTGTTATAAATAATGTAATTTATTGCCCATTACTTTGCAAGTTATAAATTTTAATATCACCATTTAGCAAGCTATTCATTGAGCTGTTGTTCGGTCTTACGAAATGACTTTTTTGTTAAGAGGGTAATAAATGCAGCTGTGATAACTCAGTGAAATAATCTTCAAAATAACGTTGTAGGAAATCTTTGAATGTCATACTGGCAGGGGACAATGCGCGTGATGAGCGTTGGTAAATATAAAACTTGCGCAGTTTGACAGGTTCGGAAAGGGGTTTAAGCACCAACTTATTGGCACTGACCCAATCAATAACTTCTGGCATGTAAGGCAGACATAGTGTCACTCCAAAGCCTTGGCGTGTCATCTCAAGCGCCGTGGACATAAAGTTTACTTTGTAAGGCGCGTTTTTGATTTGAAGGGCAATATCCTCGGTAAGCTCTAATGTGACATGATCAATGAAGGGTCCATTAAGGGTAATCAGTGGCTCACCTAATAAATCACTCCAAGTTACCTCAGCAAAATTGGCCAAACGATGCTCCTCGGGCACAACGACACAAAACGGTAGCTCATACAATAAATCAGCACTTAAATTATCGTCCTCTTCTACCTCGGCCAACTCAACACCCACTCCTAAATCTACCTCAATATTCTCGATATGCTGTAGAACGTGCTCAGCAGAGCAATCCAATAAGGTCACATTGATATTAGGATATTGTTTGGCAAATTGGGCAATGACCGCAGGCATGGAGGAGGCAGCGAACTGAGATACCGCAAGCTTAACCTTACCTTGAGCCAAGCTGGTAAGGCTAGAAGCTTCATTCTCAAATAAGGTCATTTCATTTAGCACACGCCGTGCTTGAGGCAGTAAGTGGTAGCCAACCACAGATAGAGACAATTGTCTGGTGGTTCGATCAAATAATAATACCTCTAAATTACTTTCAAGCTCTTTTATCAGCCCGCTAACTGCAGACTGGGTCAAATGCATTTTGTCGCTGGCACGGGTAAAACTGCCGGTTTCAGCGACATTAATAAAGGCGTTTAATTGACGCAATGTTATATTCATAGGATAACCTTATAAATAAATCATAAAATACGATTAGTCTTATAAATAAACCTATTCTAATATAAATATTAGGTCAACTATTGTTGATAAATGTATTAGCTGACAATCTACTTTTTTAAGGGCTGTTCAGCAAAATAGTTTTCTAAGGATAGAACAGCACCCAGAGGTCTGGGTATTTAAGTAAAGGCCAACCTAGACTGGGCGTGCTCCACACAACATTAAGGATGATTTGACATGGCAGATTTATTTGACAACCCAATGGGCTTATGTGGCTTCGATTTCGTCGAGTTTGCATCACCCGAGCCAAAACTGGTAGAAGAGTTGTTTCAAAAACTCGGCTTTACCCACGTCGCCAACCACCGATCAAAAGATGTTGCCTTATATCGTCAAGGGGACATCAATCTTATTTTAAACCGAGAGCCTCAAAGCCATGCTAGCTACTTTGTAGAAGAGCATGGTCCTGGTGCATGTAGTATGGGCTTTCGCGTAGCTGATTCTCGCAAAGCGTACAAACGTGCGATTCAGATGGGCGCTCAGCCTGTTGAAGTTCCCACCGGGGTTATGGAATTAAAATTACCAGCCATCAAAGGCATTGGTGGCTCTTTAATCTATTTGATTGACCGCTTCGAGGAAGGCAGCTCAATTTATGATATTGATTTTGAGTTCTTACCCGGAGTGGACAAGCATCCAAAAGGGTTTGGTTTTAAGCTTATCGATCACTTAACCCACAACGTTTATCGCGGACGTATGGCATATTGGGCCAATTTCTATGAGCGTATCTTTAACTTCCGTGAAATCCGTTATTTTGATATTAAAGGGGAATATACCGGCCTAACCAGTAAGGCCATGACCGCACCAGATGGCAAAATTCGTATCCCTCTAAATGAGGAAGCCCGTCAAGGCGGTGGTCAGATTGAAGAGTACTTGATGCACTTTAACGGTGAAGGCATTCAGCACATTGCGCTGCTAAGTGACAACCTATTGGACAGTATCGACAGGCTCAAAGAGGCGGGTATTCCATTGATGACTGCTCCAAATGAAACCTATTATGAGATGCTTAGTGAGCGTCTTCCAGGTCATGGCGAAGATGTGAAGCAGTTACAAACGCGAGGCATCTTGTTAGACGGTACCACAGAAGACGGTAAACCAAGACTGCTGCTTCAAATCTTCTCAGAAACCATCTTAGGTAGCCCGGTATTTTTCGAGTTCATCCAGCGCAAAGGCGATTATGAAGAAGGATTTGGCGAGGGTAACTTTAAGGCATTATTTGAATCTATCGAGCGGGATCAGTTACGCCGTGGAGCCATTGAAGTTGAGGGCTCAGATGATGATGCAGATATGGCTGCAGTTTAAGAGCTGAAGTCTAATAAAGGTTAGGGTTAAGTCTTAGCGTGCTTATCATCAAAATCAAATGATAGAGTAGTAAGGGATGTATAAAACGAGGCAATCTAGCCCATATCAACCTAACCCCTATCCAAGTGTTATTTGAGTCGATGTAACTTACCCTTAAACTGATCGCTAATTAGACAATTAATAGCATAAATAATAGAAGGAAAGCTGGCATGGAACGCACTGCTTCACCTATCCAAACTTCCCTGATGCACAATCAGCATTCGGTATCCTCGGTACCGATCAAAGAGCCTTATGTGTCTCATAGTCCTGATAGCAATGGGCTTATCCATTACAGTCAGCAAGAAAATGAGATGTGGCACGCTTTGTTATCTCGTCAAGAAAAGCAGATTCCAGACCGAGCTTGCTTAGAATACCTTGAGGGACTAGAGAAACTTAACCTACCCAAAAATAATATCCCTCAGTTGAGTGATATTGACGAGGTGCTACAAAGTACAACAGGTTGGCGAACAGCGGCTGTCCCGGCTTTAATTAGTTTCGGTAAGTTCTTTAAACTGTTGGCCAATAAGCAATTTCCTGTGGCAACCTTCATCCGCCGCTTAGAGGATATGGATTATATTCAAGAGCCTGATATTTTTCATGAGATTGTCGGGCACTGTCCGCTACTGACGCATCCTGCTTTTGCGGCCTTTAATGAGGCTTATGGCAAATTAGGCCTTGAGGCAAGTAAAGAAGAGCGAGTATTTTTAGCCCGTATGTATTGGTTCACCATTGAGTTTGGCTTGGTGGGTCGAAATCTAGAAGAGCGTCGTATCTATGGCGGCGGTATATTGAGCTCTCCGTCTGAGACGGTTTATGCCTTAAGCGGTAAACCTGAATATCGAGAATTTGATTTAATAGATGTACTACGAACCCCTTATCGTATTGATCATATTCAACCTATTTATTATGTGATTGATGACTTAGACAGTTTGTTTGATATTGCAAACAGTGATGTGATGAGCTATGTGAAAAAAGCTATGTCGCTGGGCTTGTTTGATCCTACTTATTAATTGTGGTTGGTTATTAATTGAAGCTGACTCGGATCCATTACTAATGAGGCTTGGTGGACATGATTCATATCAATAAAACACCAATCATAGCCCTATTTTAAGACTTAACATATTTAAAGTTCAATTTAATTTAATTCAACATAACTAAAAACCATTAAAAGGACTCTACTATGACAACCTTATATCAATCAAGCTGCGAAGCGTGCCGCATTGGTGCTCCAAAGGTGACTCAAGAGGAAGCCAATGAGCTAATGACTCAAATTCCTGAGTGGTCATTGGTCGAGGTCGAGGGTATTAAACAGCTACATCGTGTTTATAAGTTCAAAAACTTTATGGCAGCCATGAATTTTGCCAATGATTTGGCTGAAATTAGTGAGGCTGAAGGCCATCATCCTGGTATTTTAGTAGAGTGGGGCAAGGCAACGGTCAGCTGGTGGTCACATAGCATCAAAGGGCTGCATCGCAATGATTTTGTTATGGCAGCAAAAACAGATGAACTGTTTACTAAATAGCCACTCAAACTTCTCTTTAAATAAAAATGGATTTCTAAGACAACGGCAACATAAGGATATGTTATGCCTCCACAAATATTAACTCAGGTTTCGCCAAAACTGGCATTTATGCTCTCCACGCTGATAATCTTAATTATGGGCGTGACCATGATCGGTTTTGGCTGGGTCCCTCATTTATCACTGATACTTGCCATCTGTTTTCTACTAGCAGTGGGTCTGTTTAAAGGCCTAAGTTTTGATGACATGCAGATGCAAATGGCAACCGGTATCATGCGCGGTATTGGGGCTATTTATCTGTTCTTCTTTATTGGATTAATGGTCGCAGCATTGATGATGTCAGGTGCGATTCCAACCCTGATGTATTTTGGTTTTGAGCTAATTTTACCTGAGTTTTATTATATCTCGGCGTTTGTTTTAACTTCGATTATTGGGATTGCACTGGGCAGTAGCTTGACTACGGTGGCCACTCTAGGGGTGGCTTTTATTGGGATGAGCCATGCGTTTGATGCCAATGTGGCAATTGCGGCGGGTGCGGTGGTATCGGGTGCTTTTTTTGGCGATAAGATGTCGCCCTTGTCTGATACGTGTACTATTGCAGCTTCAGTCGTAGGCATCGATTTATTTGAGCATATTCGTAATATGGTGTATACCACTGTGCCTGCTTGGCTAATTACTGCGCTTTTATTTTGGTTTATGTCGGGTGACACTTCTGCTTCTGACTTAAGTCAAGTAACCGCTTTGCAAGCGCAGCTTATTGAAAGTGGGTTAGTGCATGGTTATGCAGTCTTACCTTTTGTGGTATTAATAGCACTGGCTTTAATGCGAGTGAATGCCATCTATACCATTATTTGTACGATTATCGCCGCCCTTATTGTGACTTATATACACAGCTCACCCACTATTGGCGAGCTAGGAGATTACTTCTTTGGCGGTTACCACCCAGCTGAAAATTTAGAGCTTGGTGAAGTAGGGGGTATGCTATCTCGGGGTGGCGTAAATAGTATGTTCTTTACTCAGACCATCGTTATCTTGGCATTGAGTTTGGGCGGATTATTGACGGCATTGGGCATTTTGCCGGCACTATTATCTGGTATCAAAGACAGCCTAACTAGCTCGGGCCGAGCCATTGCTGCCGCGGCTATGTCTGCGTTAAGCATTAACATCCTCATTGGTGAGCAGTATTTAAGCCTACTGTTATCAGGAACAGCCTTTAGACCGGTTTTTGAGCGATTAAACTTACACCCAAAAAACCTATCACGTACCTTAGAAGATGCAGGCACCGTCATTAACCCTTTAGTGCCTTGGAGTGTCTGTGGTGTGTTTATTAGCCAAGCGTTGGGTGTACCAGTGCTCGATTATTTGCCTTATGCCTTCTTCTGTTATTTGTCATTCTTTTTGACTATTTTATTCGGTTATACCGGTATTACTATCACCAAAACCACAGATTAAGTGTAATAGTTGCTACAGGTGAGATAACCTCATAACCAACCAAAAAAAACCTCAATTTTAAATTGAGGTTTTTTTATAAAGGCATATTTGCAGTCAAACTAATGAAGACACTTTATTGTTCTTGGCTGGGCTCTATGGCATCAGAGATAGGGTTGAGTGGACCTTTTAACAGCTCAGGCTCATCTTTTGGCGTGATGATGTCCTCAATATTTGAATTAGCGAGAAGATCACGAATATTTACTTTGGTTTTTAAAATCAGTTGTTCTTCTTCAGTCAGACCATAGTTGACCTGAACCTTATGTAAGATGTTGATGATTTTTTTATTGCGTTTTAACCAGCGATTAATATCTAGGTAGAGCACATTATCTTTTGGTTTGACGATATTAATTTTATGCAAAATCATGCCTAATGGATCTTTTTTTAGAACGCTGTGGTAAAACCAAATCAAAAGCTTAATACCATAACGCTTAAAGACAGAATCACAATGTAGCTTTAATACATCGGTATTGGTTAACTGACCAAACACAAAACGCTGTACATCCCGGTCGATTTGAACATGTACCAACTCAAAGTTACTGGCGACTTCAACGTAGATACCCTTGATATCAATGGTACAAAACAGTCTAAACCAGTCCTCGTGAAGCTCAACTCTAAGCTCTAAAATGGCGGCCACATTGTCTGTGACAAACTTTTTTAGAGCCCCATTTACTTGCTCTTGGCTAACCGGCAATGAGAACTCATCATCGATAGAGTTGGCCGCTTTACCATAAGCAGACTTTACTTTGGTAGTGACATACGACCAAACCTCTGAGATGCTAAACTTCATGCCCTCATCGAAGTCTTCAAAAGACTTATCAGGAGCGCTGCTGATAGTTTGTTGAGTTTGTTGCACGTAAATTCCTCTTAATTTAAGCCAAAATGTTAAAAGTAGTACAAGAAATAAGCATCTCTATGGTCAGTGAGTGAGCTGATATATTAAGTACGTGCAGCGATTATACCTGCAAATATACCTGCGAAAATATTAGAATTGGTATAGAACGCCCAAGGTAGTCTTGTAATCAACTCGATCATCTACCATTGGGCTATCGCGCTGCTCATCGGCTAAAAAGTTAACAGATTGACCTAAGAATAAGTCCCAATCTTTATTAATGGCATAAGTACCGTTGACACTGATATAAGGACTGATACTTGAGTCTGGTTTATAGCGGTCTAAACTGGTTTTGTCGGCTTCTTTTTGACTTATACCGTAATAATATTCGTTATAATTACTGTCTACCCACTCAAGTCCAGCACTAGGATAGATGGTCCATTTACCTGGGGTTAATTTTGCCAGATAGCTCAGTCGAGCCACGGTACCATCACTGCGTCCAGCGACGTCAGTTGAGAGCTGTGCTTTAAAGCCACCGATAGGGGTAGTGCGCATATAGCTTGCCCCCACTAATCCTGACCATTTTCTTTCGTCAAGCTGGGCTAAGTCGCCTTTAGCATCATCAGGGTCAAAGCTTGGACCGCCTGGTTGTACAAATGCCAAAACTTCATTACTGCCATCATTTACTAAGTAGGTCCCTATTTGGTTACCACGGGCATAATATTTGCCATTATCAAAAAATATGCTAGGTAATACAGAGACGTCATTGTCATCTAAGTCGTACGCGCTGTTGTTCCATCTAAGGTTAACCCCTAACTGTACACCTAGCTTTTCATTTTCGCTGGTCGATACTGTGGGAGCCGTTTCAGCTTGAGCTGAGGCTGAAGCTAGCGTAAGTACCCCGAAAGATAGGGTAAGAGCCGCTGTGTTCAGAAGTTTGTTGGTCAAGATTTTCATTGGGATACTCTTATTTTGATTAGGGGCTGTAGCGAAAAAGAGGAGCTAAATTCAATTAACTATAGCCCTATCTGTAGATGTAAGTCTAGCCATAACTTATAAAATATAAGCGCAATAATAGCAAAAATTAACCAAGGTAAGGCTTTAAAAAAAAGTTTATTATTGTGTGTAGAATAGCGATAGCCCAGCATGATACCAACAGCTAGCACAGCACCGGTTAGTGCCCCACCAATATGTCCTGCATTGTCGATACCAGGGACAGCAAAGCCGTACATCAAGTTGATACCCATGATGATGGCCAAGCTTTTTAGTTGGGGATTGCCGCCTTTTGCGGGGAAGTTGAGTAGGGTTTTCTTTAATAACTCAACCATTAGCAGAGCCATGCCGATGCCCATAATGCCACCAGAGGCACCCGCTGAAATACCTGGGGCTCCGTCATTGTGGAAAATTTGCCACCAAGTGACATAGTTGTTCAATAGATTTCCGCCCACAACCGAGAGCAAGAATAACAGCAGGAACTTAACTGAGCCAAAGGTCACCTCGGCCACTTGACCGAAGTAATACATCGCAAAACAGTTGAATAATAAATGCATTAAGCCTATGTGCAAGAAGCCACTGCTAACCAAACGCCATGGCTCATAGCCTATGCTATAAGGCAGTGCGTTGGCTCCCCACTTTAGGAGCGACTCTAAGCTGGGCTCGTTAATATCGACCCCTGAGGCTATTTGGAACACAAACAACCCCACAAAGCTTAATAATAATAAGACGGTGACCGGAGCACGGCTGAATAAAGTAGAGATAGGCATAATATCTTTTTATAATATAAGGTGCGGCTATTTTAGCATAGCTAAAGGCACAGTATGCCCATCACAGCGTTATATCAAACCTTTAAAAAGTGCTTTGATAAAAAAGTTTGAAAATACCTATTTAGCAACAGTATCAGTTAGCAACAGTGTCAGTCATAATAAGATTTGCCTTAGGAAAGATTTATCCTAAGGCACCTCGGCTAACCCCAACGAATAGGGGCCACTTGCGGAATAGAAGTTTTCAGATATTCATAAGTCCCTTTGACTAAAATGTCATCGGTGACATTATTGATATTGGTATGACCACAGAATGCCATGGTGATGTCGCACTCATTATAAAGGATCTCTAACGCACGGCGTACCCCATCTTCCCCATAAGCACCGAGTCCATATAAGAATGAGCGTCCAATCATGGTACCTTTGGCGCCTAAAGCAATGGCTTTAAGCACATCTTGCCCTGAGCGGATACCGCTGTCTAACCAGATTTCAATATCGCTTTTTTCAGCTTGTACCGCTTGAACAATATCAGATAGACAGGCAATAGAGGAAGGCGCTCCATCAAGCTGGCGACCCCCATGGTTAGAGATTACCATGGCATCCGCACCACTGCGGGCAGCCAATATCGCATCTTCAGGTTCCATAATACCTTTGATGATAAGTTTGCCGCCCCACATGTCTTTAATACGGGCCACATCATCCCAGCTTAGGCTGGGGTCAAACTGTTCCGCTGTCCATGACGATAAAGAAGATAAATCGCCTACACCCTTGGCATGACCGACAATATTACCAAAGGTGCGACGTTTGGCACCCAGCATATTAAAGCACCATTCAGGCTTGGTCATTAGGTTTAGGATATTGGCCAGTGTTGGCTTAGGCGGCGCTGAAAGACCGTTTTTGATGTCTTTATGACGCTGACCTAGCACTTGTAAATCTGCGGTTAAAATTAGAGCAGAGCAGTTGGCTTCTTTAGCACGGCGGATTAGATTGGCCATGAAATCTTTATCGCGCATGACGTACAGCTGAAACCAGAAGGGGTGATTGGTGTATTCAGCCACATCTTCAATAGAGTTGATACTCATGGTCGATAGTGAAAAAGGGATGCCAAAGTCCTTAGCAGCTTTGGCTGAATGCATTTCACCATTGGCCCACATCATGCCGGTAAAACCAGTAGGGGCAATGGCAATCGGCATTTTGACCTCTTCACCGATCATGGTCGTGGCAAGACTACGGTTGTCCATATCTACCAAAACCCGTTGACGCAGTTTAATACGATCAAAGTCGGTTTCATTATTGCGGTAAGTGGTCTGTGTCCATGACCCAGAGTCAACATAATCATAGAACATACGAGGCACTTTACGCTCAGCTATTTTGCGTAAATCTTCAATTTCAGTGATTTTTGATAAATCTTTCATGGTAATACACTCATCTGATGGGGGCATCGAGCGATGCCCTAAGGCTAATGGGAATTGCGTAAGTTAAATACTTGAGCTTTTAGAAGCAGTCGATTTACTGGTAACAGACATCACTGTCAAGAACAGGATTGGCCATATGACAGCTAACAACCACCAAATGACACCGCCGAAGATAACCGCCATGCCTAAAAATCCAGCTTGGACCACATAGTAGGTCATGGCCACTAAGGTTTTACGGATGACGTAGCCTTCTTTATTGACTAACCCCACTACTGCACAGGCAGCCACCACGTTATGTACTGAAATCATATTGCCAGCAGCACCGCCGATGGCCTGTAAAGCCACAACTTGAGCAGCAAGGTCAGTGTTTAGTCCGATTTGACTGGCTGTCGACCATTGAAAGTAGGAGAACATCATATTACTAATAGTGTTAGACCCAGCTATGAAGGCACCCATTGCCCCAATCCAAGGTGAAACCAATGGCCACGTATCATGAAAAGCTGCTGCCGCACTTTGTGCTAATAAGATAGGCATAGCTGGTAACTCGGTGGCAACCTCAATACTTGACCCAGAGTTAATAAATACTTGCACCATCGGGACAGACAATAATAAAGCAGGTGCCGCGGCAACCATGGTTTTCGCTGAGACTGACCAACTACGTTTCACTTGCCCTTTATTCATGCCATAAATCCCCATACACAATAAAGAGGTAATGATTAAAATAGTGCCTGGTGAATAAAGCAATTGCACTTTACTAGAGATTTCAGTGCCAAATAGGTTGCTAAAGACAATCGTAGTAGAATCGCCTGTTAAAAACGCCTGTAGAGGCTCAATGACACGGGTGATAATCAATAGACCAATTACGATAGCATAAGGAGAAAAGGCTCTTAAAACCGAGAACTTTGGGGCCACACTGTTATCAAAATCTTCTTGTGCTAAAGTGCCTAACCAATCTTGGTCCCAGCTTTCTCTAGGGCCAAAGTCGAAAATCTCTTTGGGCATTAAAAAACCGCGCTTGGCTGCTGGAACGATAATGAGTAAGCCAATAAAGCCGCCGACCAGTGAGGGGAATTCAGGCCCTAGATATTTGGCTACTAAGTAGTAGGGAAGGGTAAAACAAATACCAGCAAAAAGAGCAAATGGCCATACTTTCAACCCTTCAACGAATGATTTTTTCTCACCGAAGAAGCGGGTTAAAAAAGCACTTAAAATGAGAGGGATTAGCACCCCGATTAAGGCGTGAAACAGACCGACATTAGCGGTAATTTGTAATAAATAATCTGAGATAGATAAGGGTTGAATAGAATCAGCTAAGTCCTGTTTGTTATCTATGCCTGACCAAACCCCAAGTAATAAAGGTGTACCCACTGCACCGAAAGAAACTGGGGTGGATTGGATGATCAACACCACCATAACAGCCGCCATTGCTGGGAAACCTAACGCTAATAATAAAGGCGCGCCAACTGCTGAAGGGGTGCCGTAACCTGATGAGCCCTCAACTAAAGAGCAGAACAACCAAGCTACTATAATGGCTTGGACTCGTCGATCAGGCGTGATATCCATGAAGCCACGGCGGATAGCTAACATAGCGCCACTTTCTTTTAACGTATTGAGTAGCAAAATAGCCGAAAAAACGATAAATAAAATCGTCAGAGCAACAATAATCCCATTGGTGGTCGCAGCTGCTACTTGTGCAGCGCCGGCATGCCATACAAATAATGCCAACAAGGCGGTGACTAAATAAGAGGCAGTCATCGCATACTTAGCAGGTAGGCGTAGCACCACTAATAGTATGAAGACGGTTAAAATAGGCATTAGTGCCAAAAAAGTAAACATAAAACATCCTTGTTTAACTTATGAGTATTTATTGGGAGTAGCAGTCATTGTATTAATAATCTATAAGCACCTATTTGGTCCAAATCAAATGCTAATAGCTTAAAGCTAATCATTTAAAAATATATGTGAGATTTGGATTTTTAATATAGTGTTCTTAGTTAAAACGGCTTAGATTCATGCTTTTAAACTTAGAAATCACTCAAAGCATGACTCATGGTATTAAAAGGACTAAGCATTCTATTTATAATCATTGCTCAAGTAAACAATTGTTTTATTCATTGTAAGAATTTTCTTATCACTGGCACGCCATGAGATCAACAACAGAAAAAGGGTAATTTATTTGTTGGGTCGGGGTCAGTACAACCGGAATAGTGGTGGCAAACTGCATCATAAAGTCTTCGTCAAAGTCAGCGATATCGACTTTTTCAATAACCGTGGCCGTTACACTAGAAAATAGCCTAAGCGTATTTTCAGCTTCATCACACAAGTGGCAGCCTACCGTGCCTAATAAAAACCAAGTTTTTTCAGCCTTATCAGAGTCCAGCTGCAGCTGAGCTTGTTGCATAATTAGCTGACGGGTAGTGGTAATATCAGTCAAAATGTTATCCTATGCGGCTCTTTCAATTAGTTTTCGCTGTTTGGTGGTCTTTACTTTATGTCGCTTAAGTTGATTAAGCGCTTAGTAGAGAGCTTCAGAAAAGACCGCTACCAGTCAGCGTTAACTTAGTTTATCATTGTTTTAATTTTAACCGTTAGCCGAGTCAAAAAATTATGACGGCAGTTTTTACTATTTTTAAGCGTATCTTTTGGGCACTAATGATGTTGGCGGTGGCTTTCTATATCGCTGTCGCTGGTCTGTTGATGGTATGGAAGACCCAGCCTATTAACAACAGTATGTTCATGGTGGCCCACCGTTTGGGTGGGGGTGATGTGGTCCAAACTTGGGTTGAGTATGACAACATTGCTAAGTCTGCTAAGCAAGCAGCTATTGTTAGTGAAGACTCCCGTTTTGTGAGTCATCATGGCTTTGATATGGACGGCATTGAAGCGGCGATGAAAAAGAATGAAAGTACGGGGACGGTCGCGGCTGGTGGGTCGACCATTACCCAGCAGTTGGCAAAAAACCTATTTTTGACTTCACATCGCTCTTACGTTCGTAAAGGACTTGAGGCCAGTATCACAGTGATGATTGAAGGGATGTGGGATAAGAAGCGTATCTTGACCGCTTATCTGAACGTGGCTGAGTTTGGCAATGGTATCTATGGTATTGAGGAGGCTGCTAAATATTATTTCAATAAGCCTGCTAGCAAGCTTAATCGAGATGAATCGGCCTTACTAATTAGTATGCTAACCAATCCTAAATATTACGAAAAAAACATGAGTAATAAGCGACTGCGAAATAAGCAGCGAATTATTATGCGCCGTATGCATCAGGCGGTATTGCCTTAATGCCTTTGTCAGATTTGCGTAGTAAAGTATAAAAGAAAGTCTTTTTTTAATCCAAATCACTACGCACAAAATGATTACCTATCATTCACAGATATCACAGAGATAAACAAAGGAGGCGAGTTGCATTATGACCACTACCACAGCCAATAAGCACAATGAGACAAAAGACAAGTCACAACAGACGGATGCTGATAAAGCAGTAAGTAACTCAGTGGTTGAGTTAACCACCTTGGACTGGGAACGTTATGAAGATGGCACTTACTCACCAAACAGCTATATCAACCGTGAACTTTCTTGGCTCCAGTTTCATTTAAGAGTTCTGGCTCAAGCTACCAATCCTAGTCATCCTTTGTTAGAGCGTTTGTTCTTCTTGATTATTTTCTCTTCAAACATGGATGAGTTTTTTGAAATCCGAGTTGCAGGACTTATGCAGCAACTCAATCACGGCAATATCTCGCATAAGCCAGATAAAATGCGTCCCAGTGAAGTACTACAAGAAATATCAGATGTGGCTCATGACGCCATTGAAGAGCAATATCGTATTTTAAATGAAGAGATCTTGCCTGCCTTGGCGGAAGAAGATATCCGCTATTTGAAGCGCGATGAGCTAACCCCAAAGCAAGCGCAGTGGATGAAAGAGTATTTTATTGAGCAGGTGATGCCGGTATTAACCCCGATTAGCATTGATCCGGCACACCCATTCCCGCGGCTGGTGAACAAAAGCCTAAACTTTATGGTGAGCTTGGAGGGTAAAGATGCCTTTGGTCGAGATATTAATCTAGCCGTCGTTCCCGCACCTCGCAGCCTACCCCGCGTTATTCGTTTACCTGATGAGTTAACCGGTGGCAAAGAGCACCACATTATGTTGTCGGCGGTGATTCATGAGCATGTGGGTAAATTATTCCCAGGCATGAGCGTCACCGGATGTAACCAGTTCCGCCTCACTCGAAATGCTGATCTTAAGCTGTCTGACGATGTAGAAGACATCGCTAAAGCGTTAGAAGGGGAGTTAGATAACCGCCGTTTTGGGGACAAGGTTCGCCTAGAGGTGACCACCAATTGTCCTAAAGAAATCAGTGATTATTTGCTTAATGAATTTGGGCTTCATGAAAAGCAGTTATATCGAGTTAATGGACCAGTAAACTTAACCCGTTTGCTGTTTGATTTTGATATTCCTAAGTTACGCTTTCAGCCATTTTCACACATCATGCCAAAGCCTTTTAGACGAGAGTCTTTTGACAAAGGTGAGAGCATGTTTACTGCCATTCGCCGTGGCGATGTGTTGGTACATCATCCCTTTGAATCATTTAACCCTGTGGTCAATATGATCTGGCAGGCGGCAAATGATCCTAAAGTTTTGGCAATTAAACAAACCCTATACCGTTCAGGGAAAAATTCTGAGATTGTGAAAGCCTTAGCTGCGGCCGCCAGAAATGGTAAGGAAGTAACCGCTATTATTGAGCTGCGCGCCCGTTTTGATGAAGCATCGAATATTGAAGTGGCCAATATGCTACAAGAAGCAGGTGCTGTCGTGGTCTATGGTATCGTCGGTTATAAGACTCATGCCAAGTTAATGCTGATTGTGCGCCGTGAGGACAATAAGATTCGCCGTTATGTGCATCTAGGGACGGGTAACTATCACGAAGGTAATGCGAAAGCCTATACCGACTACGGTTTATTTACTGCAGATCCTGATATCTCAGAAGATGTGCACAAGATTTTTCAAGAGCTTACTGGCATGGGAAAAGCAGCCAATGTTAATAAGCTGCTACATGCGCCCTTTACCTTGCATACTCAGTTAATGTCATTTATTGATGATGAGATTGCCAATGCCAAAGCCGGCAAAAAAGCCCACATTATCGTCAAATGTAACGCTTTAACTGAGCGTAATTTGATTGACAAGTTATATGATGCGTCACAAGCAGGGGTGAAGATTGAGCTTATTTTACGTTCTATGAGCTGTATCCGTCCACAGGTGAAAGGCTTGTCTGAAAACATCACCGTGCGTTCTGTTGTGGGCCGCTTCTTAGAGCATACCCGAGTGTATTATTTCTATAATGGCGGGGAGGAGCGTCTGTACTGTGGCAGTGCGGACTGGATGAGTCGTAACTTGTTCCACCGTGTTGAGGTGGCCTTCCCAGTAGAAGACCGTAAGTTATTTAAGCGGGTCTACCAAGATGGCTTAATTAGCTATCTAAAAGATAATGTACAAGCTTGGGAGTTAAAAGGGGATGGCAGTTGGCAGCGGATTCAGCCTAAACCAGGTGAAACTCCGTTTATTGCCCAAGATTATCTGCTACAAAAAATTAATAATGTCTCGGATATCGTGGCCCACCCAGCACAACAGTAATAGTATTATTCTTTAATATAACTACTTGGCTAATAATAAAAAAAGCAACTTTGGTTAACAAAGTTGCTTTTTTTTCAACATAATTAAACACAAAGCTACGTGTTTCCAGTAGTTAACTAACCATTAATCCCTATATGATAATAAGCATAACCAATAAGTTATAACTATAAAGGCTTTGAGTAAGACCTGAACTATAAGGGTTGAACTCTACAATCTAGTAGTCAGGTTAATAGTTAGGTTAAAAAATAATCAGGTTAAAACTTAAAGTAGTCCCATTCACAAGGAATATATTATGAGTAACGATAATAATAAAACGGATATCGAACAAGCAGTTGAAGAAGTTAACCCAAGTGAAGTTAGTGAAAACCTAGACCCTAACAATGCTGAAAGTGATGAGTCAAACTCAGCTAATTTATCAGATGAGCAAGAAACGCCGTTCATCGATGATAAGTTGCGTACAGATAAGTAGCTGGCTAAGGTTTTAGCAGTTCTTTGATGAATCATTTTCATTAAAGCTAGGCGACAGACAATTAACCAAACTTCGTAAATACTTTAAACCCATAACTATAATAAAGAGAAAAATATGTCTATTAATCAAACCATAAAAGTAGTTGATGATAATAATCGTAATCTGAATGACGAAGCACAAGTAAAAGATGAGCGTAGATTACAAGCTGATCCTAAACAAGCCCCTTCTATTGATCAGAATGTAGATACTGAGACCAGTGACAAAGGTAATCTAGAGCCTGGTGATTATGAAGGCAGAAAACATAAACCTGATATTGATGGGCCACAACAAGCTTCGCAAGAAACTGATGATGTCTATGAGGATGGGCGCGAAAAGGATGCTAAATTACCGCCCGCAGGTAAAAACGTTGGTGATTTAAATGCCTTTGATTTAGCTCGCCACGATAACGACTAGTGTGACGAGAGTAAGCGGCATAGATTAAAATAAATGCCATTTATTAAAACTCTCATTAATAAAGAAAGATCCACTAACTAAGTTAGTGGGTCTTTCTTTTATTTGATAAGCTTATAGGTTGGAGTTTGAAGCTTGCTAATTAATAGGGGAGGCTCAACATTTTAAACGGGGATACCACTATGAAATCTTAACTCGGTATCTGGGCTATTGATCAGCTCTGCCTCAACCTGCTTAAAAAAAGCAATACGTTGATCAACATTCATGGTGTCCTCATCGGTATTGATACTGCCATTAGTGGCTTTTGATAAGGCTTCAAGATCCACACTTGCCCCGTCTTTAGGCTCTAATGAGCGAGCGAGGGTAATATAGTCTTCATAATGACGGCTTTCAGACTTGAGCAGATAGCGATAATATTTTGCTAAACGCTCATCATCGACCACTTCACTTAAGGCGGCAAAGCGTTCACAAGATCGAGCCTCAATAAAGGCCCCGATAATTAGAATATCAATCATCGCAGCGGGTTCATAAGTGCGTTTGTGTTTTAACATACCTTTGGCATAGCGGCTGGCGGGTAAATGTCGCCACTTTTGGCCACGCTCTTCCATAATTCCCACTACTTGCTCGTAATGTAGCATTTCTTCTCGAATCAGCTGTGCCAACTTCATTTGTAGATCTTGATGAAACTCATAACGGAATATTAAGTTCATCGCGGTGCCTGCGGCTTTTTTCTCACAGTTGGCATGATCTTGAATAATAGTCGGCAAATCATTGACGGCCGCTTCAAGCCAAGCTTTAGGGGTAGGGGTCCCCAAGAAATCATGTATGTGAGAGATATCCGTTTTGGCAGGAGCAGTCACGGTGTTGTTTTGGTCATTAAGAAGATCGTCACTCATAATAGCAGCTCATTTATACCTTTGACTAAGCCAGACAGCAGGTGCAAATCAATAAGGTTATATTTTATTCAGGTTGATAGTGTATTCGGATTACAAGGTGTTTGGGTTAAAGGGTATTCAGATTAAAGGGCATAAAGTTAAAAAAGACTATTGTAACAAATTAGAGGTAACATATTAGGCTTAGCTATCCTTTTAGCATTTAGAAGCTTACTTTATGGCTTTAAAATTTAAGCGAATAAGGCCCTATTTAGGGCTATAAAAATCTTTTGTTACAGCTATTAACGGCTAATCAATGACACAGAACTGGCAAGTTTTTTCCAAAAATATTAAGTAATGCATTGATAATAAAGGGTTTAAATAGGACTATCAAGGCAGTAAAGACTAAACATTTATTTAAAAAATGGTAGTTTCTTGTTTATTTATCTCAATGATAGTAGTATGAAGAAAGACGGCCTCCTAGTGGGTCGTCAATCAGTATAAGAGTGTATTTCAGCTATGGGTATAGCACTAATTTGTTTCAATAAAATTAATAATAACTAGCCTAAAGATGCTTGTGCATAGGATAGGCTTATAGGAAACACTGAAGACACTGATTAATTCATTCACCAACAAAGGATCATATGGTATGAGTAACTCTGTTAATAACAATGAAAATCGCGTTCAAAAAGGCATCTTAGCCATTGATAGCCAACTTTATAATTTTATTGAAAATGATGTGCTACCCCGTGTTGGTGTGGAATCAGACGCTTATTGGTCTAACTTTGAAGAAATTGTTAAGAAGTTCACGCCACGCAACAAAGAGCTTTTGGCCAAGCGTGATGAGCTACAAGCCAAGATTGACCAGTGGCACTTAGACAACCCAACCAAAGATGGCGAAATCGACTATCCAAAATACAAAGAATTCTTAACTGAAATTGGCTACCTATTACCAGAAGGCGATGACTTCGAAGTTTCAACAGAGAATGTTGATCCTGAAATCGCTAGTATCCCTGGTCCACAGTTAGTAGTACCTGTACGTAACGCTCGCTACGCACTTAACGCAGCCAATGCTCGTTGGGGCAGCTTCTATGATGCCTTATATGGTACTGACGTAATCGATACCGCTGATGGTAAAGACAAAGGCAGCAGCTATAACCCAAAACGTGGTGAAGCGGTTGTGGCTTATGCCAAAGCTTTCTTAGATGAGAACTTTGCACTGTCGCAAGGCAGCTATACAGACGTTACTGGCTTTAGCGTTGACGGCGGCGAATTAAAAATTGCTCAAGGCGATAGTACCACTACATTAGCCAATACCGCTCAGTTTGTAGGCTATGTGGGTGAAGAGAGCAATCCAAAAGGTATCTTATTAAAGAACAATAACTTACACGTTGAAATCCAAATCGATGCCAGCCATCCAGTGGGCGAAACTGACCCAGCTCATATTAAAGACGTGTTATTAGAATCAGCGATTACTGCTATTCAAGACTGTGAAGACTCAGTAGCGGCTGTAGATGCTGAAGAAAAAGTAGAAGCTTACCGTAACTGGTTTGGTTTAATGAACGGTGACCTAACTGAGACCTTCTATAAAGGCGGCAAAGAGTTAACCCGTAAACTAAATCCAGATCGTGAATACACTACGCCAGACGGTGGCAAACTAGTATTACCAGGTCGTGCGGTATTGTTAATCCGTAACGTGGGTCACTTAATGCAAAACCCAGCGGTATTGGTAGATCTAGGTGAAGGTCAAGAAGAAATCTTCGAAGGCATCATGGACGCCTTGGTAACGCCACTATTAACCATCAATGATATTAAAGGCAACAATGAGCGTTCAAACTCTCGTGAAGGTTCAATGTACATCGTTAAGCCGAAGATGCATGGTCCTGAAGAAGTTAAGTTCGCTAACGAATTATTCGCAGCGGTTGAAGATGCGCTAGGATTGCCACGTAACACTCTAAAAATGGGTGTAATGGATGAAGAGCGTCGCACTACTGTGAACCTAAAAGAGTGTATCCGCCAAGCTAAAGAGCGTGTGATATTCATTAACACCGGCTTCTTAGACCGTACAGGGGATGAGATGCACACCAGTATGAATGCCGGTCCTTTCGTACGTAAAGGCGACATGAAGTCACAAGCTTGGTTACCTGCTTATGAGCAGTGGAACGTAGATGTGGGTATCGAGACAGGTTTAATTGGCCGTGCTCAAATCGGTAAAGGCATGTGGGCGAAGCCTGATGAAATGAAAGAAATGGTTGAGACTAAGTCTAACCATCCTCAAGCCGGTGCTACGACTGCTTGGGTACCTTCACCAACAGGGGCAACGCTACACAGTATCCATTACCATCAAAACAACGTAAAAGAGATCCAAGAGAAGTTCAAAGGCCGTGAGCGTGCTAGCCTAGATGATATCTTGACTATTCCATTAGCTAAAGACACTAACTGGAGTGAAGAAGAGAAACGTCAAGAGCTTGATAACAACGCTCAAGGTATCTTAGGTTACGTTGTACGCTGGGTTGATCAAGGTGTAGGTTGTTCAAAAGTACCTGACATCAATAACGTTGGCCTAATGGAAGACCGTGCAACGCTACGTATCTCAAGTCAGCACATCGCTAACTGGTTGCACCATGGTATCGTAACTGAAGAGCAGGTTATGGAGTCTATGAAGCGTATGGCTAAAGTTGTTGATGAGCAAAACTTAGGTGATTCAAACTATATGCCTATGGCTGAAAACTTCGACAACTCGATCGCTTTCAAAGCCGCTTGTGACTTAGTATTTAAAGGTCGTGAGCAGCCAAGTGGTTACACTGAGCCATTGCTACACGCTGCCCGCTTAGAGCTAAAAGCGCGCTAAGCTGACTGGTGAATAAAATAGGCTTTATATAGCTTAGTCTTTATATATCCGTCCTAATTTCCCTTTGGCGTATTTGATATACGCCTTAGGGTTTTTTATTGCCTGTAGCAAAGTGCTGTGACCTATTAACCTAGGACTAAAATATAGCTCTGGAACTTAAGGGTGAATAACAGCCATTTAGCTAGCCGAAAATGCAAGCAAATAGCAAATATAAGCCCAAAATGTATCTAAGACTGGTTATCAATAGCGGCTAAATAATTTTTTTAGTACTAATTTTTTTAAGAAAATCAGTGTTTTAAATAAAATCTAGGGGGTTACAGCAAATAAAAACATTGAAATAAATGTTGCAAATTATTTCAAAGTTGATATCCTTAGATTGAAAGTATGAGTTTGGTTAGTGATGTAACAGAACTATAAATATAGTTTTATCTTGTATCGTTATAATATGAAACGAATAGATAAATTCAGTTACTCATTTAACAGATATGTCACATAATGTTGCCATAATCATATTTAAGTCAGTTCTAACTAAGTTTGTCTCTTTTTTTAGGTACAAGTAAAGTTTAGATCTTTTATGGAAGAAACTGGGCGTTAGCTTGTTAGGGCAGCCCATAACTAAAATTGTAAAGTGGAGATTTACCCCATGAAAAAACTACTTTTAGCATCAGCTGTTGCTGCTCTATCTGTATCTGCGGCTAACGCTGCTCCAACTGTATACGGCAAAATCTTTATGACTGCTGATTACGTTGATGAAGAACTTAAAAACATTAACCATGATGAAAATGGTGTTGAGATTAGCTCACAAGGTTCACGCGTAGGTTTCAAAGGTTCAGAGCCATTATCTGCTAATACTGACGTGGTATATCAATTAGAGTATGGTATTGATGTAGACGGTGATGACCATGAAACTTTCAAAAACCGTGACACTTTCCTAGGTCTTAAAAACAACACCTTTGGTGAGTTCCGTGCCGGTAAAAACCAATCAACTACTGACTACATCAACAACGTAGTAGTAAACGAAGGTTTTTGGGATAACTTAGGTTCTACTAAACTAGCTGACGAGAAAGAAGTAGCAGCCTTAACAATGGCAGACAGTAGCCGTATCAACAACTCTATCGTTTGGATGGCGCCCAAGTTTGAAGGTGTACCAGTACAGTTTGCTGCTATGTACGCTAACGATGATGATTACGCTGGTGAAAAAAATAGCGGTTGGGGTGCTTCATTATTGTTTGACCAAGGTGCTGGTTATACCTTCGGTCTTGCTTATGAAGATGATTTAAACCTTCGTAGTGAAGTAGAAACTGTTGCTGGTGGCAAAGTATTTAACGGTGGTGATTTAATCCGTGGTACCGCTACTTTAGACCTAGCTACTTTCAACTCAGGTTTCCCTGTGACGCTAGGCGCTTTATATCAAGAAGCTGACTATGATAATGGCGACAAAAAAGAAAAAGGCTATGTAATTAGTGCTCAAATGGGTCTAACTAATTTTGCTAAGCCTGCAACTATTTACACTCAGTACAACAACACTTCTAACCTAAACGGTGTAGATGGTTTTGACTCAAGTCAAATCGTTGTGGGTGGTAAGTACTACTATCAGAAAAACATGATTGCCCATGCTTATATCGGTCAAAACGATGCTGATAATGTTGTGAAAATTGATAAATTTGGCAATCGTTCAGCAAACCTTGGCGATGGTAAAGTGTTCGCAGTTGGTGGCGGTCTAGAATACAAATTCTAATCTAAATTAGAATCTTATTCTCAAAAAGCTCATCCCTTCGGGGATGAGTTTTTTTATGGGTCAAAACTTTAAATTAGCAATGAGTGCTAAAACCATACCTATTTTCATGCGTCTACACAGCAAGAAACTGTTACACTATGCCCCTGACGACTGTTGTGTATTACTATAGTCAGGCTCAAATCTGAAGGTTTTTGATGAGTGTATCAATATATCCTGCCTATCTAATTGCAATCTTAAAGTTAATACAAAGTCAACCCTGTAAATTCTCCCTCAAATTTAGTAAAATCTCTTTTTACCAACTTGCGACTGTCGCATTAAGACTGAAACTATGACTAAATTTATATTTGTGACCGGTGGGGTTGTGTCCTCACTAGGTAAAGGTATTACCGCAGCCTCTTTAGCGGCCGTATTAGAAGCACGTGGCCTAAAAGTTACCATGACCAAAATGGATCCGTACATCAACGTTGATCCAGGTACCATGAGTCCCTTCCAACACGGCGAGGTGTTCGTTACTGAGGATGGTGCTGAAACGGATTTAGACCTAGGGTATTACGAGCGCTTTTTACGCCACTCAAAAATGAGTAAAACCAACAACTTTACCAGTGGCCGTATCTATCAAACTGTATTGAATAAAGAACGCCGTGGTGACTATTTGGGCGGCACAGTACAAGTTATTCCGCACATCACTGATGAGATCAAACACCGTATTCACGCTAGTGGTGAAGGTCACGATATCGCTATTATCGAAATTGGCGGTACTGTGGGTGACATTGAGTCACTACCGTTTATGGAAGCGGTTCGTCAGATGCAAGTTGAGCTGGGCCGAAATCGTGCCATGCTTATGCATCTAACTTTAGTGCCTTATATTTCAAGTGCGGGCGAAACTAAAACTAAGCCTACTCAGCATTCAGTAAAAGAGCTGCGCTCAATTGGCTTACAGCCAGACGTTTTGATCTGTCGCTCTGAGCATGCCATTGGTGAGGACAACCGACGCAAGATTGCGCTATTTACCAATGTAGAAGAGCGTGCGGTTATCTTATGTGAAGATGCTGATAGTATTTATCAGATTCCACGTACGCTACATGAGCAAGATTTAGACGATATTATCCTAGAGCGCTTTGGTATCGAAGCACCAGAAGCCGATCTATCAGATTGGGATAAAGTGGTTGATCGTCTGTTGAATGCTGAAGGTAAAGTAACCGTAGCTATCGTAGGTAAATACGTAGAGCTACCCGATGCTTATAAATCAATTAACGAAGCTTTATTGCATGCCGGTATTACTCATAAGACTAAGGTTGAGATTGATTACGTTGATGCTGAAGCATTAGAGACTGACGACAGTTTAGTTCAGCAACTAGAGCAGGCCGACGCTATCTTAGTACCTGGTGGATTTGGTGAGCGCGGTAAATTAGGTAAGATGCGTGCCATCACTTATGCGCGTGAAAACAATATCCCATTCTTAGGTATCTGTTTGGGTATGCAATTGGCAGTTATCGAATTTGCGACCAACAAGTTAGGTCTAAGAGCGGACTCAACTGAGTTTGATCGTCAAGCCGAAGAGCCTATTATTGGTCTAATCACTGAGTGGTTGGATGAAAAAGGCGAGTTACAAGTTCGCAATGATGACTCAGACTTAGGCGGTACTATGCGTTTAGGTAGTCAGAAGGCAGAATTGGTGGAAGGCTCCAAGCTACATCAAATCTATGGCTCTAAGATCATCACTGAGCGTCACCGTCATCGTTATGAGATGAATAACCGCTATATTGAGCCATTAGAAGAAGCAGGTATGAGCATCTCAGGTTATTCTGCCAAACAGCATTTGGTTGAGTCAGTAGAGATTGCCGATCATCCTTGGTTTATTGGGGTGCAATTCCACCCTGAGTTCACCAGTTCTCCACGAACTGGTCATCCTTTATTCGCAAGCTTTATTGAAGCGGCAATAAAAAACCAAAAGTAAGCTGATAGCAATTAGTGAATGACAAGCAAACGGGTTATTGTTTTGATAATCCGTTCTATAAAAAGAGGTTGGGCTATCCTAACCTCTTTTTTGTTTCTTAAGCTAAGTTTGGTGTTTTGTACATAAGGTTTGTATTTGACTTAGCTTGTACTACAATCAATATATCGCCTTCTATAGTTAGTAAGTTCATACTTAGACCGTTTAGATTTAGAATTTATAGATAATAAAAAAGAGACTTTTATGACTGCATTAACTCAAGCACAATCACAAATTCAATTAAATGATATTACCATCGCCAACGATAAGCCTTTTGTACTATTTGGCGGCATGAACGTTTTAGAGTCAAAAGAATTGGCTTTTGAAATTGCCGAGGGTTACATCGATATCTGTAACCGATTGGGCATTGGTTATGTCTTTAAGGCAAGCTTTGATAAAGCCAACCGCTCTAGCCTAAATTCATACCGTGGCCCTGGTTTAGAAAAAGGCGTAGATTGGTTGGGTCAAATCAAAGAAAAATATAATGTGCCAATCATTACCGATGTTCACGAGCCATACCAAGCTGAGCCAGTGGCAGAAGTAGCCGATATCATTCAGCTCCCTGCTTTTTTAAGCCGCCAAACAGATTTAGTTCAAGCTATGGCGAGAACTGGGGCCATTATTAATGTCAAAAAAGCACAGTTTTTAGCCCCGCATGAGATGCGCCATATTATCAATAAGTGCTTAGAGGCAGGTAATGATAAAATTATCCTTTGTGAGCGTGGGACTTCCTTTGGTTACAATAACCTAGTGGTAGATATGCTTGGCTTTGATACTATGAAAAAGATGGATGTCCCCGTATTCTTCGATGTGACGCACAGCTTACAGCAGCCTGGTGCGCGCAGTGACAGTGCTGGTGGTCGCCGTGAGCAGATTACCACCTTGGCTCGTGCGGGCATGGCAACAGGTCTGGCAGGATTATTTTTAGAAGCTCATCCAGAGCCAGAATTAGCAAAATGTGATGGTCCTTGTGCGTTAAGAATGAGCCAATTAGAACCGTTCTTAAAGCAGTTAAAACAGATTGATGATTTGGTAAAAGGCTTTAGCGTATTAGATACTCACTAATCTAATAGGCTGATATTAAGTTAATCCTATAATTAATTACCTAAAGAACTTATAAATAAATCAGAGGGGGGCAGTATGGCGATTCAACAGGTCCAATTTAGTATCAAAAACATAGATGATGCTGAAGGTATTCAAGGGGTTATTACGGCCTTAAAAAATATCGACGGTGTTCAAGCAGCCGAGCTGTCCCCGGAGACTGACACAGGTATTGTGCAGTTTGAAGATACCAAAACCTCTATCCATGCCATTAAGGCGGCTGTCAGTATGGTAGATTATGTTACTCAGCCTTTCCCTGTGGATGCTCCCGCCAATCCAAAAAACTAGTCAGCATCAAGTAGAATATAAATTAAATATAAGCCAAAACTATAAAAAATGATAAGGAGTAGGTAATGAGTACAGAGACTCGCGTAATTAACATCGACGGTATGACTTGCGGCGGCTGCGTAAAAAGCGTAGACAGCGCTTTAACACAGCTTGAGGGAGTGCAGTCAGTAGAAGTAGATCTAGAAGGCAATAAAGCTTCAGTGACTTATGATTCCTCAGCAGTAGCCGTTGATGCTATAGTAGAAGCCATTGAAGAGGCAGGCTTTGATGCGGTAGTTGCAGGCGAATAAGCCAAAAGGGTTAATAATTTTGTTTTATTAGCTCGATAAGCCAGCTTTGTGCTGGCTTTTTTGTTTTCAAGCTTTTTATTTTATAGATCAAAACTCTGATAGTTTAAAACGCCTAGCAAACAGTTAATCCTTACATCCATTGATTATACGGTGCTTCCTGTCTAGAATTCTTCGCGAGTTATTTCTTTTTATTTCCACTTAGTTAACCTTGGTGTTGTCATGTCCACTTCGCAAGCTACAAATAACCATAATAACAATCAAAATAATGCTAAAAACAAACCGCCAATTTCTACTGAAAACTTGGCCAAGGCCCAGTTTCAAGTTGAAGGCATGTCGTGTCAAGCATGTGCCACTCGTATCGAAAAGGTTTTAAATAAAAAACCAGCCATTGCTTCAGCAAGCGTTAGTTTTGCTGGTGAGACTTTGAACGTCTCCTATGATGCCAGTCAATCCAATGCTGAGCAGATTAGCGAGTGGGTCAGTAAGACAGGATTTACTGCAGTGCCTATGAGGGATAACCAAATCCCTCAGGCGGCCGATAAGTCTATGGATTGGCGCTTGGTGCTGATCTGGATTTGTATGATTCCTTTTTTGATCGGTATGGCTGGCATGATGCTCGGTCAAGGGATGAGCTGGATGCCGGCATTATGGATCCAGTTTCTATTGGCCACGTTTGTTCAGCTAGGATTGGCCGGTCCTTTTTACCGTAGTGCTTGGGCTTCTATCAAAGGTGGTCTGGCCAATATGGATGTATTGGTGGTTATTGGGACGGTAACCATTTGGGCTTATTCTACCTATATTTGGTTAGAGAGCTTAGGCGTTAACCTATTAGATAACAGTAGTTTCGCCTTAAGTTGGTCAGACATCACTAGCCATAGTGCGGCTCATGTTCCGGTGTACTTTGAGGCCGGAGTGATGATTATTGCTTTTGTTAAGCTGGGCAAATACTTAGAGCAGCGTACCAAGAAGCACAGTCTAAATAGCATTAATATGCTACTAGAGCTGACACCCACCACAGTGGAGAGATTGGTTACTGGTAAACCGCAGCAAGCAATACAGCCTGAGACCAGCGATGCAGAATTAAGCTTTGAGCAGGTAAATTTAAATGAAGTGCAACAAGGGGATGTATTGCGCGCTAAGCAAGGGTCACGAGTGGCAACAGACGGCATTGTCATCTCAGGGGAAGGCTGGTGTGATGAAAGTCATTTAACTGGAGAGTCGGTTCCTGTTACCAAAAATAAAGGCGATAAAGTGCTGGCTGGTGCCATGGTTGAAAACGGTAGCCTCAACTATCAAGTTACCGCAAAAGGCAGTGATACTCAGTTAAGTGATATGGTAAAGGCCCTGAGTGAGGCTCAAGGTAGTAAAGCGGATTTGGCACGTCTAGCGGATAAAGTAGCGGCGGTATTCGTGCCGGTGGTGGTCCTGATTGCCTTGGTCACGTTTGGGTTGACCTTATCTATTACTGGGGCAATGGACAAAGCTATTTTGCATGCGGTCTCAGTACTGGTTATTGCTTGCCCTTGCGCGCTAGGACTGGCTACTCCGGCGGCTATTATGGCCGGCATGGGCGTGGCAGCTCGTCATGGAGTATGGTTCAAAGACGCTCAAAGCTTAGAGATGGCCGGTAGTGTAGATACGGTTGTCTTTGATAAGACGGGTACTTTGACCAAAGGTAAGCCGCATATTGTTGATGCCATGATGGTCAACAAGACAATTAAAGCAGATGATGTGTTGCAGTTGGCCGCCAGTGTCGAAGCCCATGTCAGCCATCCTTTAGCAACGGCTGTGGTAAATGCTGCTCAAGTTAAAGACATACCTCTGCTGGTAGCTGATAAGGTAGATGTGGTATCTGGACTTGGGGTAAAAGCTGTCGTAGAAGGCTTTGGTGAGGTAAAAGTAGGCACTGCTGAATTTGTGGGCTTAAAACTATCCAAAACATTACCCAAGGTATGGCAAATAGCCAGTACCATTGCAGTCAGTGTCGAGGGAATGCCGCTGGGTATGTTTGCTTTGGCTGATGAGTTAAAAGAAGAAAGTCCTCAAGCTGTTAAAGCCTTGAAGCAAGATGGCTTAGAAGTAGTACTGTTAAGTGGTGACAAACCATCAGTGGTGCAGCAGGTTGCCGATGATTTAGATATCCAAGTGGCACATGGTCATTTTAAACCTCGTGATAAAGCGCAGTGGATTGAGGCGCACCAAGCAGTGGGTCATAAAGTGGCCATGGTAGGGGATGGGGTGAATGATGCGCCGGCAATGGCTACGGCTTATGCCAGCTTTGCTATGCTAGAGGGGACAGAGGTCGCCAAGCACAGTGCCTCAGCCAGATTAATGGGTGACTCGATTATGCAGGTGCACTCAGGGGTAGATATTGCCAAGGCCACCGTGCGTAATATTAAGCAAAACCTATTTTTTGCCTTTGTTTATAACTGTTTGGGCATTCCTTTGGCGGCTTTTGGCTTATTAAACCCGATGATTGCTGCTGCGGCCATGGCATTAAGCTCAATTTCGGTATTAATGAACGCCCTTCGCTTGACCCGTCATAAGGTTTAAGTTGTAGCAATAATTGCTGGGGCTTATGTTTTTGGTAAATGCTCATCAATAAGCCCTTTTATTTGTAGATAATTGCTTGGTAATCGATTTGAAACATCCTAGAATTTGGGAATTTGTGCTATCATTACCCAAATTATTTTTCACAAAAAAATACGTTAAGAACTCACTTGAGTAACCCGCATTGCTTTGGGTAACCTGCTCGAAATTTATTCTTATTACTTAATTAAAGAGGCTTGTAGACGCTATGTACGCAGAAACTTTTACTAACGCAACTGAAATTCAAGACATTCGTGCTCGTGAGATTTTAGACTCACGTGGTAATCCAACTATTGAAGCCGATGTTATTTTAGCAGACGGTTCTATGGGCCGTGCAGCTGCACCAAGTGGCGCCTCTACTGGTTCACGTGAAGCTTTAGAGCTACGTGATGGTGATAAGTCTCGTTACTTAGGGAAAGGGGTTATCAAAGCCGTTTCTAACGTAAACAGTCAAATCAGAAGCGCTTTACTAGAAAGTGATGCCACAGATCAGCAAGCCATTGACAACCGTCTGATCGAGCTTGATGGTACTGATAATAAAGACAACTTGGGTGCTAACGCTATGTTAGCTGTGTCATTAGCCACTGCTAAAGCTGCTGCTATCTCACAAAACATCCCATTACACCAGTACATCGCAAACTTACGTGGTCAAACTTCATTGACTATGCCAGTGCCAATGATGAACATCTTAAATGGTGGTGAGCACGCAGATAACACTGTAGATATTCAAGAATTCATGATTGAGCCAACAGGTTTCAGCAGCTTCTCAGAAGCGCTTCGTGCCGGTGTTGAGATTTTCCATAGCTTAAAGTCAGTGCTTAAAGCTCAAGGTCTAAACACAGCTGTGGGTGATGAAGGTGGCTTTGCGCCAAACTTACGCAGTAACGAAGAAGCGATTACTGTTATTCTACAAGCCATTGAGCAAACAGGTTATAAAGCTGGTAAAGACATTCACTTGGCTCTAGACTGTGCGGCCAGTGAGTTTTACAAAAATGGTCAGTACATTTTAGCGGGCGAAGGCAACAAAACTTTTGATAGTCAAAGCTTCTCTGATTACCTAGTAAGACTAACTGAACAGTACCCAATCATCTCTATCGAAGATGGTCTAGATGAGTCAGATTGGGATGGCTGGGCTTATTTAACCAGTAAATTAGGCGACAAAGTACAGTTGGTAGGCGATGACTTATTCGTAACCAACCCAGCTATTTTACAAGAAGGTATTGATAAGAAGATTGCTAACGCTATCTTGATCAAGTTCAACCAAATCGGTACATTATCTGAAACTTTAGACGCTATCTATTTAGCGAAAGAAAATGGCTATGCTACGGTTATCTCACACCGCTCTGGTGAGACAGAAGACAGCACTATTGCTGACTTAGCGGTAGGTACGGCAGCGGGTCAAATCAAGACAGGTTCTTTATGTCGTTCGGACCGTGTGGCTAAGTACAACCAACTATTACGCATCGAACAGCAAGTTCGTGCCAGCTACCGTGGTCGTGAAGAATTCATCGGCTTACGTGGCTAATAAGACCCCTAGTTTTTATTAAACTAGTTGTCGAAAGTTAATAGTAGATTGGGTGGCTGTCCTAAGGATACCACTCAATCTTGCTATTATAGACGGCACAAATACTGCTATACTTTTGTAGCAAGCTGTATTTTATTCTCAGCCATTATTATATTCATGCTCACTCTTTAATTTATCCTAAGTCCTCTTATGAAATATTTTAGCCAATTTATGTTGTTTTTAATTGCTGTTGCGGTACTGCTAGGCTTGCAATATCAGTATTGGCTAGGTAAAAGTGGGCGCGCAGGATTAGAGAAGCTGCATTCAGAAATTGAAATTCAGCAGCAGATGAATGATCAGAAGATGGATGAGAATAAAGTATTGCGCGCTGATGTGAATGATTTAAAAAATGGGTTAGAGGCCGTAGAAGAGCATGCCCGTCTAGATCTGGGATTAATTAAGCCAGG
Source organism: Psychrobacter sp. UBA3962 (assembly GCF_002385225.1). Taxonomy (GTDB): domain Bacteria; phylum Pseudomonadota; class Gammaproteobacteria; order Pseudomonadales; family Moraxellaceae; genus Psychrobacter. The sequence continues at coordinate 100,043 of NZ_DGDC01000003.1, forward strand.
CGAGACTTTTGTGCAATTGTCGACTGCACCTACTACTCATAGCAATCAGCCCACACCGCCTGTTAATCCAGAGGATGCAATAGAAAGTATTCCTTAGTGTTTAACGTCTACAATTTTAGTTTATAAATTCAAAAGTGATTTATTTTGACCGAAACTACCTCTGACTCAGTTAGCATAGAGTCCACCTCACCCCAAGTATTTAGCCTCATTGTCGCTGCTGGCAAGGGCAGTCGCTTTGGGTCTGACATTCCCAAACAGTATACAGCAGTGCATGGCAAGACAATCTTACAGCAAAGCGTTGCCGCTTTAGCATCTAGTAGTTATATCAAGCAGTTGCTTTTGGTTATTGCAAAGGACGATGACGTTGCCAAAAACCTAGACTTTAGCCTGCCGGTAACTTTTACTTATGGCGGTGCTGAGCGTTGGCAGTCGGTTCAGGCTGGGGTAGAGGCAGTATTCGCTGCTGGGGCGAAAGATGAGGATTTAATCCTGATTCATGATGCGGCTCGCCCTTGTGTATTGGCAAAACACATTGATTTGGTGATACAGGCGGCAATGCAGCACCCTTATGGGGCAATCTTAGGGGTTCCGGTAGCAGATACCTTAAAGAAAGTGAGCGTAGAAGGCGATATTCAAGCCACTGTTGATCGAAGTAGCCTATGGCAGGCTCAGACCCCTCAAGTGTTCCGAGCCGCCAAATTACGCCAAGTTTTGCGCTATGTGGCAGATGAGGGATTGATGATTACTGATGAGGCCAGCGCTTTTGAAGCCATGGGCCATAGCATTAAGATTGTGCCCGGTAACAATCAAAACTTAAAGCTGACTTATGCCGAGGACTTAACTTTAATCGAGAGTATTCTTAGCAGTCGTTAACAGGGTGGTATGATAATTAGTCAGCAAAGCTAGTTGTGCAAGGGGCAGTTTAAGAAGTTGAATAACTCACTGCTAATAATCAGCTGCCAAATAATAAAGTTATAAAATTAACGCATAAAAAAAAGCCAAACTCAAAGAGTTTGGCTTTTTTCGCAAGCAAAGATCAATCGGATAATGCTCACTTAGATAACACAAATAGTGGTATCCCGTAGGGGATTCGAACCCCTGTTACCGCCGTGAAAGGGCGGGGTCCTAGGCCTCTAGACGAACGGGACACAGACCACTTCGACCGCTTTCACCGTTAATGTCGAAGTGGTGCGTATTCTAATGATTAACCTAGGAGGTGTCAACCCTTTTTTTTAAAAAATATGAAAATATTGCAAATAAAATTCAAAATCTTAATTTATAGGCTGTTTTCACCTTATTTAATGGATTTAAAGCCTAGTTTTTCTAATCTTTAGACTCTACTTCTTCTTCTGCATTATCTACTAGATTGTGCATAGCATTTTCTAGCATTGGATAATTATTTAAGATGTGACAAAAAAGCTCCGCAGTCTTTTGGGTATCGTAAAGGGCTGAGTGAGCCTCTGTGCCGCTAAATTCAATACCTGCCGCTTTACAGGCTCTGGCCAACACAGTTTGACCAAACGCAAGCGCAGAGAGGGTAACCGTGTCTAACACGGAAAACTGATGAAATGGGTTGTGATTTTTACTATTGGTACGCTCAATAGCGGCATTTAAGAAGGAGAGGTCAAAGTGGGCATTGTGGCCAACTAAGATACACTTCATGCAGTCGTTGTCTTTACGAACCGCTTTTAGCTCTTTGAAGATACGACGCAGAGCTGGTTTTTCTTCTTCAGCAATGGCCTTACGCATTGGGTTATTGGGATCAATACCGGTAAAGTCTAAGGCGCGTTGCTCAAGATTCGCTCCCTCGAAAGGATTAAGGTGAGCATTCAGAGGCTCACCAGGGATAAATTTACCCTGCTCATCCATAATAATAGGAATACAAGCCAACTCCAGCAGAGCATCCGTTTTGGCATCGAAACCGGCAGTCTCAACATCCACCACGACAGGCAGAAATTTACGGAAACGATCCACCATTTTTAGTACAGGCTGCTGAGCAAAGCCATTGCCGTTACTGCTCTGTTCTGCATTAGTAACATCTGAACTGCTTTCATTAGAGGAGGTATTGCTACAAACTCTGGGTTCGCTACTACTGTCATTTTGGTAGTCTTCGTCAGTTATATTAGAGTGAGTCATAAATCGAAATCGCATTAATAGTGTCAAATAAAGGAAGGGCTTAGAGCTAATCTAAGCCGCAAAATCGAAGTTTATAAATTGGTCGTTTTAAGCGTGATAAGCGTTAATCTTGTTTAATAGACCATGGCAAACTCTCGCCTGCCATTAATGGGGTTAGCGTTTGCTGATCCATATAGGAATAGCTATTGGGGACTTGCATCGGCTCATTAACTAGAGTTATGCGCTCTTCATTCACTGGCAAACCATAAAACTGGGCGCCAAACTGACTGGCAAAGCCTTCCAAGCGATCAATCTTACCGACGCTATCAAAAGCTGTGGCGTATAAAGGTAGCGCAATAGAAGCAGAATAACAGCCAGCACAGCCACAAGCATTTTCTTTAGTATGGGTGGCATGAGGGGCAGAGTCAGTGCCTAAGAAAAACTTAGGATTGCCACTGGTGGCCACATCGAGTAGGACTTGCTGATGCTGTTGACGCTTCAGAATAGGCAGGCAGTAAAAGTGTGGTTTTACCCCGCCTACCAGCAAATGGTTGCGGTTAAATAGCAGATGCTGCGGGGTGATAGTTGCGGCCACGCGCTCACCTTGCGATAAGACGAAGTCGGCAGCATCGCCCGTAGTGATGTGCTCTACCACAATCTTCAACTCTGGGAACTGAGTCACTAAGCTATTTAAAGTGGTGTCCACAAACTGTTTTTCTCGGTCAAAAATATCGACATGAGAGTCAGTAACTTCACCATGGATAAGCAGTGGTAATCCATGTTTTTGCATCGCTTCAAACACATCGTTACGAGCATTAAGATTGGTTACGCCATCGTCTGAGTTGGTGGTTGCCCCGGCAGGATATAACTTAACCGCTTGGACAATCCCTGATTCCGCCGCTTGTTGAATGTCTTCTACGCTAGTGGTATCAGTCAGGTATAGGGTCATTCGAGGGTCAAAAGATTGCTTATAGCGCTCCTCAATGTCTGCTTGCTGTAAAGCTTGTAGTATACGTTCCCGATAGGCCTGAGCGTCACTGGCATTTTTGACTGGAGGAACTAGGTTTGGCATACAGATGGCACGCTTGAAGCTTTGAGCGGCGTGAGGCACAGTGGTCTTTAACGATTCTGCATCTCGTAAATGAAGGTGCCAGTCATCTGGGCGAGCAATAGTGATTTGACGTGGTGTGCTGTGAGCAGTTTCTGAAGTTGAAGAGGTATTAAGAGTCATAACTAAAAGCCATTGTTATTGAAGTTATTGGATACGGATAGAAAAAGCGTATAGCAGTAATGGATTTGTCGTAACTTATTTTTTTAACTTAATAGGTCTAAAATTATAGGGCTAGTGCATAAAAATAGTATTAAATAAGTAGCTATGTAATGATAACAGGTTTTAGCAATAAATTCGGCTATTGGCTAAGTTAAGCAGCAGGTTTTTGCCAATTAAGGGTAGGGTAGTTTTGGTCTATAAAAGCATTAAAAGCAGTAATATAGGCCTGCTTAGCTTTAGTTGCTTCTATAAATAGTGTAAACTGAAATTAATGAGTGCATTTATTTATAGAGCTATAAATAAAAGATTGGCACTCATTTTTAGGTAATCTTTTTAGGAAAGGATATAGGGCAGTGGTTTGGCGAAAGGCCCACTAATTCCACCCCATATTCAAACTACTTAAGGCCCACACTTATATAGTATAATTTCTAAAGTTCACACTCACTCGATAAAGGATGCACCATGTCGATCGAAAAAGATAAAATCAATAAAATTGTTTTGGCATATTCAGGCGGTCTTGACACCTCAATTATTGCTAAATGGTTGCAAGATACTTATGACGCTGAAGTAATCACTTTCACTGCAGACATTGGTCAGGGTGAAGAAGTTGAGCCAGCTCGCGCTAAAGCAGAGGCCATGGGTATCCAACATATCCACATCGAAGACTTACGTGCAGAGTTCGCTCGTGATTACGTTTTCCCAATGTTCCGTGCCAACGCAGTTTATGAGGGTGAGTATTTATTAGGGACTTCTATCGCGCGTCCTTTAATCGCCAAACGTTTGGTAGAAATCGCTAAAGAGCACAACGCTGATGCCATTAGTCATGGTGCTACTGGTAAAGGTAATGACCAAGTTAGATTTGAGCTAGGTGCCATTGCTTTGGCCCCAGAAGTGAAAACCATTGCTCCTTGGAGAGAGTGGGATTTATCAAGTCGTGAAAGCTTAATGCAATATGCTGAAGAGCATAATATTCCTATCGACTTTGCGGCCAATAAGAAAAAATCACCTTATTCTATGGATGCCAACCTACTGCACATCTCGTATGAAGGCGATATCTTAGAAGATCCATACGCAGAAGCTGAAGACGATATGTGGCGCTGGTCAGTAAGCCCAGAAGAAGCCCCAGATACGCCAGAATACATCGAGTTAGAGTATGAAAAAGGCGATATCGTAGCGGTTAACGGTGAAAAGCTAGAGCCTTATGAGGTGATGATTAAACTAAATGAGCTAGGCGGCAAGCATGGTATTGGTCGTCTAGACATCGTTGAAAACCGTTACGTAGGCATGAAGTCTCGTGGTTGTTACGAAACTCCAGCCGGTACAATTATGCTAAAAGCGCACCGTGGTATGGAGTCACTAACTCTAGACCGTGAAGCCGCTCACCTAAAAGATGAACTAATGCCTCGTTATGCAAAAATTATCTATAACGGTTATTGGTTCAGCCCAGAGCGTCAAATGCTACAAGCTCTAATCGACAAGTCACAAGAATATGTGACTGGTACCGTTCGCATTAAGCTATACAAAGGTAACGTTAGCGTTGTTGGCCGTAAATCTCCTTACTCACTATTTGATGAGAAGATTGCAACCTTTGAAGATGATGCCGGTGCTTATGATCAAAAAGACGCAGAAGGCTTTATCCGTCTAAATGGTCTACGTCTGTCTATCGAAGCCAGCCGTGGTCGCGACTTGTCTTAATTGACAGGTTAGCTAACAGTTAACACCAAAAAGGCAGAAGTGATATCTCACTTCTGCCTTTTTTATTGCGATAAGATTTTGCTAAAATATAAGAGAAACTACTATTAACTAGAAGCGTTATTCTTTTTTCCCTTTTTTATTTGGACTTTTTTGGTAGTAAGCACGATTCTAAATAATGGATGTTTTGCGCTTGAGAGACGAACTTAGGGTCTTTTAGAATAAGATCACGATGCAAAGGAATGTTGGTTTTCACGCCTTCAATAATCAGCTCATCAAGGGCATGTAAGGTCTTAGCAATGGCCTGCTCACGGGTCTGACCGTGACAAATAAGTTTACCAATTAATGAGTCATAGTAGGAGGGAATCTCATAGCCTGGGTACAGGTGAGACTCAAATCGCACTCCAGCTCCGCCGGGCATAAAGTATTGAGTGACTTTACCCGGAGAGGGAGCAAAGGTTTGGGGATCTTCCGCATTAATACGACATTCAATAGCATGGCCATGTACGCTGATATCGCTTTGACGGTAAGATAAACCGTAGCCTGCAGCAATACGTAATTGCTCGACCACAACATCAATCCCTGTGACCATTTCAGTAATCGGATGCTCGACTTGAATACGGGTATTCATCTCAATAAAGAAAAACTCACCATCTTCAAATAAGAATTCAAAAGTACCCGCACCGCGATAGCCAATATTTTCACAAGCTTTAACACAGGCTTGTAAGATAGGCTCACGGATATCATCAGGAATATCAGGCGCTGGGGCTTCTTCTAATACTTTTTGGTGACGACGCTGCAATGAGCAGTCACGGTCATATAGATGAATCGCATTGCCGTTGCCATCGCCTAAGATTTGCACCTCAATGTGGCGTGGGTTTTGTAGATAACGCTCCATATAAACGCTGTCATCCCCAAACCAAAGCTCGGCTTCTTGCTTAGCCGCTTGCACTTGTTCATTGAGCTGATCAAAGCGCTCAACGATACGCATACCACGACCGCCACCGCCAGCTGCGGCTTTAATTAATAGGGGGAAGCCAATATTTTTTGCTTGTTCTTCAGCATTATGTAAGGTAACAGTACCGACTGAACCTGGCACAGTAGGCACACCGGCTTGTTTCATCGCATTGATGGCAGAAACTTTATTACCCATTAATCGAATATGATCAGGATGGGGGCCCACAAAGGTTATGCCAGCTTCTTCAATGTTCTCAGCAAATTCGGCATTTTCTGCTAAAAAGCCATAACCTGGATGAATCGCATCGCTTCCAGTAATTTCAGCGGCAGTAATGATAGCCGCTGTATTTAGATAGCTTTGACTGGCATTAGGCTTACCAATACAGACGGCTTCATCCACAAAACGCAGATGCATTAAGTCTTCATCCGCCGTAGAGTAGACACCAACAGTTTCAATGCCCAGCTGCTTGCAGGCACGCACGATGCGTAAAGCAATTTCACCACGGTTGGCGATAAGCAGTTTTTTTATCATCTAGGGGCCTATCTCTTAGCTTCTATAACGGATAACGGGTTGGCCAAACTGTACCACATCGCCATTTTCTACCAAAATAGCATCAATAATACCGCTTTGAGTGGCCTCTAATGGGTTCATAATTTTCATAGCCTCAATAATACCCAGGGTATCACCGGCCTGAACTTTTTGACCAGGGGTTACAAAGGGAGGATCATTTGGGCTAGGAGCCGCATAAAAAACGCCCACCATTGGTGAGGTTTCCACGCTGCCAGTGTGTACTGCTTCAGACTGGGGCTCTGAGATATAAGCCGGGCTAGCGGCCATCATTGATGGCATAGGGGTGTTGTAATGTCGAGTTAGACTGACACTATCTTCCCCGGTTTTAATCTCAAGATTAACCAGGTCTTTTTCTTCCATTAGCTCAATGAGCGTACGAATTTTTTCAATGTCCATACGGTTACCTACAGGTATTCTTATAATATTAAGCATATTGTAACAAATTTTGTCGCGTCTGATGAGTGACAAATGATGTATTTAAGTTTCAATAGCCCATTTAGGTCAAATATACATTAATCTACTGCTAAAATTTGTACAAAACTTACCAAAATAATCCAGCGAGAGCTCAGCTGAAATTATCTCAAACCCTATAATAGCCAATTATCGGGTAGGTCTAGCTTGGATATCTAATACTTGTCGTTGACGATATATCAGACGTAGGGTCAATAACACAGAGGATAGAGTCAAGCCGGTAACCAAAGCAATCCAAAACCCTTGCGCGCCGGTATTGGTAAATCGTACCAGATAGGTGCCTAACGGCAAGGCTATTAGCCAATAGCAGAACAAAGTAATCCACATGGGTACTTGTGTGTCTTGCATTCCTCTTAATATCCCAGCGATATTTACCTGCCAGCCATCTACCAGTTGATAAGCAATGGCAAATAATAATAAGAACATGGCTTGCTTTTTAACTGCAGGGTTATTGGTAAATAGGTCAGCTAGGTTTTCTCTAAATAACCAAATGCCGAGCATACTACATAAAGCAATACACACCGTCCATATCAGTCCGGTACGCTGAACCTGTTGCAATGCCAGCCAGTTTTTCTCACCATAACGATTGGACACCATAATGGTTAATGCCATCGCCACAGACATAGGAATCATGAACAGCTGTGAGGTGACGGCCATAGCCACCTGATGTGATGCCACGGCAATGGCTCCCAAAGGGCTAATAACAATAGAGGCTAAACTAAACAAGCTGGCTTCAAAGAAGATGGAAACACCAATAGGGACTCCTAAGCGCAGCAGTTTACCAATTTGTTGGCGATCAGGCTTAGCAAAGCTATAAAAGAAGCGGGTTTCATTAAAGCTTTTATGTTTAGATTTAAGCAAATATAAAGACAGTAAAATCACGTTTGACCATAACACACAGGCTGTTGCTAAACCGCAGCCGGCACCGCCCAATTCAGGTAAACCAAAGAGCCCATGAATAAAGATATAGTTAATCGGGATGTTAATAAACAAACCAATTAAGCTGATGACTGTTACTGGCTCTGGACGTCCCAATGCTTCGCAATAACTTCTTAAAACCGCATAACAGGCAATGGCCGGAAAACCCCAAGCCACAAATCTTAAGTATTGGGCTGCTTTGGGCTGAATGTCATCAGGAACGCCCATTGCCCCCAGCACATTAGGGGTTAATGACACCACGACTAAGCCCAAGATGCCAATTAAAATAGCGGCCCATAGGGACTGCTGAGTAATATGAGGCACATTGTGTGGAGTCTTTTGGCCTATTTGCTCCCCGATTAATGGGGTAGTGGCAATTAAGATGCCTGTCGCCAATAAGAATAACGGCAACCAAATACCGGAGCCGATAGACACAGCGGCCAAGTCTAAAGCAGAGACACCGCCCGCCATAATGGCGTCTACCACACCTAAAGCGGCTTGGCAAAACTGAGTAATGAGGATGGGAAGCACCAAAGTGCCTAGGCGTAAGCTGTGTTGTTTAAACTCAGTGAAGGATAAATTAGACAACATAAGTAAACTTCTAAAGTTAGGTTTGTTTGAAACTGCTTTGATAATAGGAGTCAGGGCTTAAGTAGAGATTTTGATATTGATATAAATAAATAACCTGCCATAGGGCAGGTTAGGGGGCTTTTTACCTTCAGATAGACCTTTAATTAACTTTACGACTGTTGCCTTGAAATTTACAAGCTTTAGGCTAGGTTATTAAGGGTCAGGTACGCGGTTATCAAGATATCAACTTAATTGCTCTATCATCCCATTAGTGAACACGTATAATAAGCGTATTGATAAACTATTAGCTTCGCTCTTACGGTTTGCTTTGTTCTTGCCCTCTAGGGCCAATATAGAATCAAAGAGCTTCAATTAAAATAAAAGCGTGACTATAACACTATCTGCCAACGAGTATAAGACCCAATCTTTATGTCGCAATTAATAAATGTTTCAAAAATTCCCTTAGCCCTTTATATTCACATTCCTTGGTGTGTGAAGAAATGTCCTTATTGTGACTTTAACTCACACACACTGCCAGTTGACGACAGCTCATTGTCTAATCAAATAGCCCCTCAAGCTGCTACAACAGATAATAATAAAGCATTGGCCGATGATCATTTTGCTGTTTATGTAGAAGCTTTAATTGAAGATATAAGCTCACAGCTGCCACTAATTCAAGGTCGAGAAATCACCTCTATTTTTATTGGTGGTGGCACGCCCTCGCTATTACCTATTAAACAGTACCAGCGTTTGTTTGATCATCTAAAATCAGTTTTACCCTTAGCCAGTGATTTGGAAGTCACTATGGAGGCCAATCCAGGCACTTTAGAACACGCTCCGTTCGAAGAGTATCTCAAGGTTGGGATTAATCGACTTTCCATGGGAGTGCAAAGCTTTTCAGACAGTAAGCTTGAGTCTTTAGGACGCATTCACAATGCCAATCAAGCTCAGCTGGCCACTCAAGCGGCTAAGAGGGCTGGGTTTAAACGAGTGAATATCGATTTAATGCACGGCCTCCCCAATCAAAGCCTTGCAGAGGCCTTATATGACATTGAGCAGGCTCATCAAGCGGGTGCCACCCATATCTCTTGGTATCAGCTGACAATTGAACCCAACACCGTGTTTTATAGAAATACACCAGTACTGCCCGATGACAATGATTTAGCCGATATCGAAGAGCAGGGCAGTGACTTATTGACCCAACTGGGCTATAAAAACTATGAGGTATCCGCTTGGGTTAGTGAGCAGGATACTCAGTGCCGTCACAATGTGAATTATTGGCAGTTTGGAGATTACTTAGCCATTGGGGCAGGCGCGCATGGCAAAATTACTTTGGTTGAAGAGGGTGTTTATCCAGAGTTTGAGCGGGGTATTTATCGCTTTAGTAAAACTCGATTGCCAAAGGACTATATGAATTATGAAGGGTTTCCTAAGATGGTTGGTTTCTCACCCATTGCTGATGAAGACTTGAGTGGCGAGTTTATGATGAATGCTTTACGCTTAAGCTCGGGGGTACCATTAGCACTGTATAATGATAGGACCGGATTATCAGCGGCAGAAATCACCCCCATTATTGAGCGTTTACAGCAACAAGGGTTATTGGTAAATAAGGCGGATTTAATTCAGCCCACTTCTTTAGGTAGACGCTATTTAAACCAAGTATTACAGGCGTTTTTATAGCGTTTTAGCCTTTTCATAGGGCTTAGCCACCTCGTATTTTAAAGTAATTATTTTGAATTTGTATTATCAGGGAGACTGCATCATGGCAGGTTATATATTAGCGTTGGATCAGGGCACCACCTCAAGTCGTGCCATTATTTATGATGACAGAGCCCGTCCAATACAGATTTCACAAAAGCCGACTGTTTTATCGACCCCGAAGGCAGGCTATGTTGAACAAGACGCAATGCAGATTTGGCATACTCAAATAAGCTGTGCTCATGATGCGATTAACCAGGCTGGCTTGTTAGCGACAGATATCACCAGTCTTGCCATAACCAATCAACGCGAGACTATTGTGGTATGGGACAAGCGTACGGGTAAGCCATTAGCCCCTGCTATTATTTGGCAAGACAGACGATCTGAGAGTTGGTGCGAAAACTTACGACAGCATAAAGTAGACGGCTCCGAGATGAGTATGCAGCAGCATGTACAATCAATCACTGGGCTACGTATAGACCCCTACTTTAGTGCCAGTAAGATTGTCTGGCTACTGGACAATCATCCCAACTTAAAAGACAGAGCACAGCGCGGTGAAGTGGCTGTGGGTACCATCGACAGTTGGCTCATGTTTAAGTTGACAGGGGGCGAGCACGTGATAGACATCACCAATGCATCACGTACTCTAATGTATGATATCAATAAGCTAGAGTGGTCAGAGGATCTGCTAGCTAAGTTTGATATCTGCAAAAAAATACTGCCCAAAGTTATTGCTTCTGATGGCGACTTTGGTAAGACCAAAAAAGGTTTGTTTGCGAAACAAATTCCGATTCAAGCGGTGTTGGGAGATCAGCAAGCTGCGCTATTTGGTCAAGGCTGCGTCTCTACAGGTATGGCAAAAAACACCTATGGTACGGGCTGCTTCATGCTTATGAACATTGGACATGAAGTGCAGCTAAGCCAACACCAGCTATTGACTACCATAGGCTGGCAACGCCGTCAAAATAGTCCCCAATTATTGGGCGGGGCAGCTGAGCATACCTCGTTATCAAAATTGGTTAAATCCGGCCAGCGCATTCTAACGCCTTCTAAGCGTGAAGTAACTTACGCCCTTGAAGGCAGTGTATTTATGGCAGGCGCTATTGTGCAGTGGCTGCGGGACAATATGGGGCTGTTTAATAAATCCCGAGACATTGAAAGCCTAGCCAAAGAGGTGGAGTCAAGTGAGCAAGTAGTACTGGTGCCCGCCTTTACCGGACTCGGAGCGCCTTATTGGCGCTCAGACATTACGGCTAGTATTTCAGGTATGACCCGAGGCAGTACCAAAGCTCACATTGCTCGAGCTGCTTTAGAGTCAATAGCTTTTCAGACTTATGATGTTTTAACTGCGATGCAAAAAGACAGTCCTAGCCCATTGACGGAGCTTAGAGTAGATGGTGGAGCGGCCAATAATGACTTGTTAATGCAGTTTCAGGCAGATATGTTAGGGGTGCCTGTGCTACGACCAAAAGATACTGAAATTACTGCCAAGGGTGCTGCTTTATTAGCTGGGATTACTTCTGGCTTATATGATGAAGCAACCATTGATGACAGCTGGGATTTAGATAAGCGCTTCGAGCCCTTAATGCCTGAAGAAGAGCGCGAGGAGCATTTAGACAAATGGCATCAAGCCATAACTAAAACCTTACAGTAGATTACTTACACTAGTTAGAAGGACATCAGTTAGAAAGCCATCGTTAGTAGCTGTAGATTGTTGATGAAACTGAGCCAACTAAACTGACCCATTGTGAGTCAAAAGAAAAGGACAATCGTAATGAGCCAAAACAACAAATTCCATAAAAATAAAGACCAAGAAATGGACAAGATATTTTATATAGCCACCAGTAATTTATTGAACTTTGCTCTTCCTAATCGCAGCTATTATGACAACATGCAGCCCTATACCAATGAGCAATATAACCGTAAATTAAATGGATTATATGAGCTGTTGAAGAACGCTAAGTCGGACATTTATGCTTTCCAAGAGGTGTGGGATGAAAAGGCACTGCAAGATTTAGCTCTTAAGTTGGGATTTGAGCCTTCACAAGTATTGGCCCCTATGGCCAGTAATGATCCTGCCAGCACACTGACTTTGGGGCAGGGAGCTCAGGATACTCCCGCTTTAGCCATTATCACTAAGCATAAAGTCTTGGAGTGGCAATTACTAACAGATTTTCCAGAGTTGGCAGTAGTAGATATTCCGGATGAAGGCCCTTACAGACGTTTTAATCGTCCTCCTCTGGTCGCGACTCTAGAGGTTTATGGTCAACCTATCACAGTTATTACTACGCATTTAAAAAGTAAGCGACCTCATTATTTGAGAGATGCACAAGGCAATCGTTTAGAAGATTATGATGATCCACTACTGCGGGTACGCGCCAAGCTTAGAAGCTTATGTATGCGAGCTGCTGAAGCGGCAGCTTTAAGACTGTTTATGATTGATATCTTACATAAGACCCGTCACCCGCTTATTTTGTTAGGAGATATGAATGATGTCACAGACAGTGTGACTACTCAGTTATTAGCAGAAACCAGTGAGGTAATCTATGATAAAGCAATGCGAGATGTGGCGTTGTTTGATGCCGCCCAGGTGCAGACCAGCTATGGCTGGATGAAGGATGTGGCCTATACTCATCTGTACCAAGGTATGCCGGAAGTTATCGATCAGCTTTTTGTCTCTGAAGAGTTTCTAGTCGATGGTAAATTTTCACTGGGGGAGGTGGAGCGGGTAGACTATTTTAATGACCATCTTAAGCAAGACTATGAAGATCGATTCTCTGATCACGGCATTGTCCGCGCGAAGATTAAGTTAAAATAAATATAATAGAATTAACGCACTAGTCAATAACCACGAGCGCAGAATGGTGTTACAATAAAACAAATAATGTAGAGATTAGGCCTTCCTAACGATTACTAATGAAGAGGCTTCCTATGAAAGAAGGATGTAATGATCTAATTAATGACGTCCTTGTTGACTCAGAATTAGCAAAAAAGATTGTACCCAATAAGTTTAAGCACACGAGTAAACAAGGTAGAATTCGGCGCCAAAAGTTACTGATGGCAGCTAAGAAGCTTAGTGAAAGGCATAATATTCAAGATATTACTTTGGTGGATATCTGTGAAGAGGCGGATATTCCCAGAGCATCTGCGTACCATTTTTTTCCAAATGTAGAGGCCATCTTCTTAGCGCTACGTTTCTTGAATTATATAGATACTTTGCAGGCATTAGAAAAAATCGAAGTTTCTAGTTTTGATCGGTGGCAAGATTATATTACTGAGCTATTACAGCAGTCAGTAAAACTATTTAACAATGATGTGACTAAGACTAAGCTGATGTATGGTATAAATAGTCCCGACTTCGACAGTAGCGATTATGAAGATCAGGTGGATCATAGTATGGTGGGTATGCTTTTTGAAAAATTGTCTAGCCACTACAATATGGAAAGCTTTAAAGATATTGAGGAAAAGATTTTGATCGCTTACCATATGATTCATAGTATATTTTCTTTATCTTTTAAGCAGTATGATGAGATTACCAAAGAGATGAGCGAAGAAGCCGTTACGGCTGCTATTGCCTATTTACGCTGTTATCTACCAGAAGAGTTGCCTCTTAAATAAAAGTATCTGATTAATCAAAAAAACCACCCTATTGGGTGGTTTTTTTAATGACTAATATTTTATAAGTTAACTATTTTCTACTTCCAGGTATAGGTTAGTGACCCAAAATAGTTTGTGCCATCTGTAGCATATTCATTACCAAACTGGTTAGATAATGTATAGTCTTCATCAGTAATATTATCAATTCTTAAGCCAGCAGATAAGTTTGGTGTAAAATGATAATTACCAGCTAAATTAAGCAAAGTATAATCGTCTAGTTTCACTTTTGCACCGTCAGAGTTGCGTTCATCGTTATACTTGGCCTCTAAACGAACATCGAACTTAGGTTGTTGATAACCCACATACAATAAAGCACTATTTTCAGGACGATGGTCTAGCTGTTTACCATAGGTATTTGAACCTTTAGTGTCATCTTCAGCTTTAAGGTAATCATAGCCTAAACCAAATAAAAATGAATCATAAATCCAATCAGAAGTTAAGCTGACTCCCTTGATTTTAGCTTTACCAATATTTCGACCACCTGTAATCAAGTCTTCAGCGTCCGTATGGTAACCAGTTAAGCGAGTGGCTTGTAAGTTATTGGCAAATTCAAAGAATAGCTCAGTTGTCTCAGTGGTTTCAGGTCTTAAATCTGGGCTTGAGGCACCAGGCCAATACAGGTCATTAAAGGTAGGTGCTCTAAACCCAGTTGCATGGTTGGCGCCCACTCGAAATCCCTTAGCAGGCTTGATAGCAAAGCCTAAGTTATAAGTATGTTTATTACCATATTGAGAGTAGTCGTCAATACGGTAATTGGCTTGGAGATCGTAATAAGCATCTGTTAACTGGTAACCCATAAAAGCACTTTTTACCTTTCTGTCACTGGGTTTGTAAGGGGTAACCATAGGTGGCTGCGGATAATTTGAAAAATCCAGTACATCTGATGCGTCTAGCTCCTGTGACAACCATTCAACACCGACAATAGCTGTTCCAGGTTGAGCATTTACCCTAGTTTCTAAGCGTGCTTGTTTTTGTGTAGTATCAAACTTACTACCTAGTTTATAGTTAATAGAGTTTGAATCATGAGTAGTGGTTTTATCAAAAGTTTGCCCATAACTTAAAGTGGTAGAGGTCAATTCAGTCTGGTAATTAAGATGGCCATTAACACTACCATTCTTTTGGTCTGCATAAGCATTTGGGAAGGCATTTCCTGCAGAATCAATATCTGTTGTAGAGTCAGAATAAAGCGCAGTAATACCAGCACTTAAATCACTAGAAAGGTTATGTTTAATAGCTAAGCTAGCATTGGTTGACTCAAACCCATCATTATCAGGATAGAAGTCATAAGAGTTAGTATTTTTTATAGCATTAAACCCATCAGTTTCAGTGCGGCTTACTCCTAAGCTTAAAGAGCTAGTATCATTTCCATATTGAGCTGTGGCACCCAAATTATAATGGCTATTTGAGCCTATACCTGCTGTAATTGAACCTGTTGCACCAGTTACATCTGAGCCATCTTTAGTAAAAATTTGAATGATACCGCCCATAGCATCAGCACCATAAATACTAGAACCTGATGCTCCATAAACTACTTCAATTCTGTCAATTTGATCAGCAGGTAATAAACTTACAGAAGGTTGACCTGTGCTAATTGAACCATATCGAACCCCATCAATCAGAACTAAAACCTGTTTACTATCAAAACCACGCATGTAAAAGTTACTAGTTGAGCCCATGCCACCACTATTAATAACGTTAATACCCGCTTGGTTTTTAATAACATCTAAAACGGTCTGGCCCTGATACCGTTTTAACTCTTCACTATCAATTACGCGAGTTTGAGCAATGGTGTTGTTAACAGCAGTCGGAGTACGTGTTGCAGTAACCGTGATCTTTGGGAAATAAGCAATAGGCATATTATCTTGTGTAGCCAGCTCGGTTTCGGCAGCTACGGCAGGGACACAGGCCAAAGCAGAAGCCATTAAAGCCCAAGTGCCTTTATTTAAATGTGATTTCCTAGAATCCTGAATAAGGCTTTTGTACAAAGTGCTATAAGAAGTTGTCATGACTAAACCCAATTAGTAAACAAAAGTTACATTAAAGAAAGAGTACCGCTATTATCCCTGATTTTTACAATAATTAAATAACAAATAGACGAGAATTACTCATGTCTTAATTAATAACATTCAACTTAAGCTTTATTGTTATATAAAGTTAGACAAATTAGGGCCAAAACTTGATAGAGTCCAGTTAATATACAGTTTCCATAAGTTCTACATATTATTAGCAGTAGCAGGCATGATAAAATCAGGCTTCAAAAAAATTGTCTATTTATTTATCGAGGCTGTGAAAGTAACGAAGTCATCAAGCTTCCCCAACATCCCAGCATTAGGCTATAAAAAATGTTTTTTTCTAATCTTAAATCTCTTCAAATTGACCAAAATGAACAAGCCCTAAGCTCTCATGCTTGGGTGAAAATAATTTTTGGTTTACTCCTAGCTGTAGCGTTGACCTTGACGGGTACTGCTCAGGCGGCAGATGAGGAGTCGGCGTTAACAAATGGCGGCTCACAAGCCAGTGAGGAAGAAGTAATTGACCCATTTGGTCGTCAAACACCGCGTAGTACGGTGCAAGGATTTATTAAGGCATTGGCTGAGAATAACTCTTCTTTAGCAACAAATTACCTAAGTCTGAATGCCGGAGAGAACTCTGTTGAGTCTGTGCGTCAGCTTAAGTTAGCGCTTGATACCGGAGGACGACTGGATGCCGAGCTACAAATTGACAATACCCCTTCAGGAAATTTAGCGGACCAACTGCCATCAAACCTTGAGAAAGTAGGGACGATTACAGCGCCTGATCAAGTAATTGATATTTTGTTAGTAAGAAAGGTAAGCGAGCAAGGAGGGCAATACTGGCAAGTATCCAGCGAAACACTGCAGGCTATTAGAAACTCCAATATAGCCGCTAAACCGTCTCTTATTGATAAATACACCCTAAAGCCTCTGCAAGATAAAATGATTGGGGGGTACAATCTGGCAGATATTTTTGCAGTGTTTTTATTGGCACTGATATGTGTCGCTGCCTCTTATGTATTTTTTGCAGTACTTTATTTCATCTTTAAAGCTTACTACCCTAAGGTGCGTAATAAGCCTTTGCCAATAGACATTAAGTTTGTTTTACCATTGGCGTTGGTAATGACCTCTCTGATTTTATATGAAGTTATGGTCTATGCTGGGGTTTCGGTAACCGTAAGGGAGCCTGTCAACCGTATTAAAGATATCGTGGGCTGGTTTGCTTCAACTTGGCTACTGTTAAGAGTGGTTGATGCTATATTCAGCCGTGCAGAGCGCCAGAGCTATAAGAAAAATCAGACCGAGCGGGTATCGATATTAAGCCTACTGCATAAGATTATTAAAACGTTGCTCCTTATTTTGGCATCGATTTTTATCTTCGGAAACCTAGGGTTTGATTTAACCACAGGTATTGCGGCACTGGGGGTCGGTGGTTTGGCATTGGCTTTAGGTGCGCAAAAGATGATTGAAAACTTAGTGGGTAGTGTGGTCGTGGTTGCAGACCAGCCCGTACGAGTTGGAGATTATTGTAAATTTGGGGAATTAGAAGGCACAGTCGTTGATATTGGTATTCGCTCGACGAGACTGCGTACCCTAAATAGAACCATCGTCACTGTACCCAATGGTGAGTTCTCCTCAATGTCCATTGAAAACTTCGCTTCTCGGGACATGTTCCACTTTTTACACAATATATATATTAAGCGCAATGTCGATGCGACAACTTTAGAGAACTTCTTAAAAGAGATGGAAGAGTTCTTGGTGAATCATGAGCTTACCAACTCAGAGTGGACTCAAGTTAGAATTGCGGAGCTACGCCAAGACAGTATGGTCATTGAGTTCCGTGCTTATATTTATGCTTCAGGCGCTGACGAGTTCTATGATAAGCAAACTCAGCTATTAATTGAGATCTTAAAAGAGATTGAGAAATATCCAATAGAACATGCTTTAGCTACTCAAAGAATGATTGTGGAATCTCCTGATCAAGACAATGCTGCTTCACTCTTTCAAGTAGAAGATGAAGATTGATGGTCTTGAATTGTTTCAAGTTTTAAGTTAACTGCATTAAAAGCAAAAGCCACTAGATTCACTAGTGGCTTTTGTTTTTAAATAAGGTTAAGTTTTAAGTTCTATACCGCAGTTATTAGCGGATAGTTATTAGTTTAAAGCTATTAGCTATCAGTCTTATTTTTCTTTAATAAAACCAAAACGGCACCATTACCCCCATCTTTTGGAGGAGCGGAAACGAAGCCTAATACTTCAGGAAGCTGGCGTAACCAGCCATTAACACAGGTCTTAAGCACAGCATCTGAGCCTTTACCATGCACAATTTTCACCACAGTTTCATTGTTGCTACGTGCCTGAGTGATTAAAGTGGTAACCGCTTCACGGGCCTCGTCAATAGTTGCGCCGTGGATATCAACCGCATCGTACCAACGCAGTTTACCTTGCTTAAGCTGGTTGAAGACTTTATTTTGCAAGGTAGAGGTCTTATACATTAGATAAGACTCACCGCTGACAGGATTTAATAAAGCCTGCATATCTGACAGACCCGCCCCTAATTGTTCTGTTTCAGTACCTTGTGCAGCAGCACGTTTAGAAAGAGTGGCTGCATCTGGTTTGGTAGCTTTAGGTTTGGCCACATCAGACAAGGTGTTGTTGTCTTTAATTGGCTGAACCCCTGCCATGGCTTGTAGGAATAACACTTTGTCATCATCTACATGCTCACTACCTAACTGTTTTACCGTTTTCTCAACTTGTTTTTTGGTAGGCAAAGTAACGGGATCCGTTGGCTTTTCATTTTCAGGGTCGCTTGGTGAGGTGGCACGACCTTTACTTAATTCGCTTTTTAGCTCTTTAAGTTGATCTTGCATTTCTTTAGAAAATAGAGAGTTTGACATAAATAATTACCGCTTAAATTTAATGAGTTTAAATAATGACTCTTGTAGGAATTATAGTGAGTTTAGCAAAGAGGCCAAGGTTTCACCGGGATTATCTGTTTTCATAAACTGTTCCCCAATTAGAAAGCTGCTAATCTGATTGCTTAACATAAGCTGCATATCTTCGCTGCTATGGATACCACTTTCCGTTACTAAAAGCTGAGGGCGAGTAGATTGGTTATCAACATAGGCTTTCAATCTAATCGAAGTTTGCAGATCGGTAGTAAAGGTATTTAAGTCGCGGTTGTTAATTCCATAGATATTATGCTCAGAGTCAGGCAACTGTAAAGCGCGCTCAAGCTCCTGCTGAGTATGAACTTCAATCAACACATCCATGCCTAAATCGCACGCCACTTTATGGAGCTCATGCAACTTTTCATCTTCCAAACAAGCCACAATTAACAAAATACAGTCTGCACCAAGTAAGTAAGACTGATAGATCTGATAATTATCTATCATAAAGTCTTTACGTAATACTGGTAACTTGCAAGCTGCTTTGGCCTGTTGCAAATAATCATTGTGACCTTGGAAGTATTGTTCATCAGTCAGTACAGACAGACATGCCGCGCCCGCTTGCTCATATTGCTGAGCGATTAGGGCAGGGTCGAAGTTCTTTGAAATAATGCCCTTTGATGGAGAGGCTTTTTTTACCTCAGCAATAATCCCTGGTATGCCCGCTTCTTGTTTGGCCAATAATGCTTTGGCAAAGCCGCGACGAGGTGCATTGCCCTGTTGCATTAAGGTTTCTGCTTCACGTTTAATACTGTCAAAATCTTTTTTAGCTTTGGCAGCAGCCACTTCTGAGTGCTTGGTGGCAACGATTTTTTTTAGGATTGAAGGAATGGCATCTTGGGTCATAATTTGCTCGTATAGTACACTTAAAATTAGTATGTGGTTGATAGCTTAGAAAGTTTGAGTATAGGCTGCCAATTCTTTCATCTTTTGTAAGGCTTTACCGCTACGGATAATGTTTTGTGCCTGATTAACCCCATTAGGGAAGTTGCTGGCAAGACCGGCGACATAAATAGCAGCCCCAGCATTTAGAGCAATCATATCACGCGCTTTTTCTACTTTATTTTGGTTAATTTCAAAGTCATTGCTGTCTTCGCCAGACAGTGCTGCTTGAATTAACTGTAAGCTTTGCTTGGAGGAGCTAACATCTAAGCCCACTAAAGTCTGTGAGTCAATACCTGCATCCTCTGGGAAGATATCATAAACCGTTACTTCTCCATCTTTTAACTCAGCTACTTTAGTACTGGTCGCCAAGCTGATTTCATCTAGGCGGTCTTTTGAGCCGACCACCATCACATGTTCAGCGCCTAAGTTTTTAAATACATGGGCCAAAGGCTCACACATATTATCGGTAAATACCCCAACCACTAAATTTTTCACACCAGCTGGGTTGGTTAATGGGCCTAGAATATTGAAGATAGTACGCACTTTTAGTGCTCGGCGCACTGGAATGGCATGCTTCATCGCAGTATGGTGATTGGGTGCAAATAAAAAACCGATGCCTTGCTCTTCAATACATTGAGAGGTCTGCTCTGGAGAAATATTAAGGTTTACCCCTGCTTGTTCAAGTAGGTCTGAGCTCCCAGATTTAGAAGAGACACCAC
Source organism: Psychrobacter sp. UBA3962 (assembly GCF_002385225.1). GTDB lineage: Bacteria > Pseudomonadota > Gammaproteobacteria > Pseudomonadales > Moraxellaceae > Psychrobacter. The sequence continues at coordinate 120,526 of NZ_DGDC01000003.1, forward strand.
GGTTACCGTGTTTAGCGACCGTGGCTCCGGCTGCTGCTGCCACAAAAGCTGAGGCAGTAGAGACGTTAAATAAATTACTGCCATCGCCACCGGTACCCACAATATCAACCAGATTATGACAGTTTTTAGGCTCGATTGTATGAGCAAAATCTAACATTACACTGGCTGAGGCAGTGATCTCATCAATCGACTCACTCTTCATGTTTAGGCCTGTTAAAAGAGCTCCCATCATGGCATCAGGACAGCGTCCGTCCATAATAATGGTCATGATTTGACGCATTTCCTGCTGAGTTAAATCGATTCTTCGCAAGATGCGAGCTAAGGCAGTGGTTAAAATGTCATGAATTTGGTCATCAGATAAGTGAGCTGTGGTTAACGGAGTATTTGGCATAATTTTTAATACGACTTAAGTTAATGGAAAGGTTTAATTATTAAAATTATTGGTTTTTTTATTATACACACTAAGACTAAAGTTGTTAGTGGCTTAATAGATCATGTTGGTTTAAAAAGTTTTCAAATAATTTCAATCCGGCGTGACTTAATATGGATTCGGGATGAAATTGAACCCCCTCAATAGGGAGCTGCTTATGACGGATACCCATAATTTCATCGGCTGCATTTTTATCATAGGTAAGGTGAGAATCCTCTTTATTTGAACCACTGGATGTCCAAGCACTAATTAAAAGGGTATCGGGCAAAGAGTTCTTATCGATAATTAAAGAATGATAGCGAGTAAATTCTGTGGGATTATCTAAGCCTTCGAACACGCCTTGTCGGTCATGAAAGACTTGGGAAGTGCGACCGTGCATGATTTGCGGTGCTCTAATAATATCAGCACCAAAACATTGAGCAATGGCCTGATGACCTAGACAGACACCGAGTAGGGGGAGCTTGCCGGCAAAATGTTCGATGCATTGTAGCGTAATCCCTGCTTCATCGGGAGTTCCCGGACCTGGACCGAGGACAATGGCTGCTGGATTAAGCCTCTCAACATCAGCCAAACTGACTTTATCATTTTTAGCGACCCTAACCTCTGCGCCAAGTTGTTGCAGATATTGCACTATATTATAGGTAAAGCTATCGTAGTTATCTAAAAGCAAAATCATAAAGAGTTATCACAACAATTAAGGTCGAATTAGTTAAGGTTGAAGGAATAAAGAAATAAAATAATAAAATGATAAAGACAGATTATACCTATCCCAAGTCAGATACGGAACCGAAGCTATTATAGCTAGCGATAAGTGAGAGTTAGCAATAAGTAAGTCTTAGGAAAAACTTTTACTAAAATGCCCCAAAATAAACAACAATTTGGCTATATATGCACAAAAATAGTGCGATAATATAAGGGTCATTGCACTATTTTTGACATTATTGGTCAGATAACACCTCGCTTAGCCGTATAAATGGCCTGAAAATGTATCATTTTTAAGTTATCAGTCTAATAATCATCAATAAATGCTAATATTTCAAAAAGAATTGTTTTAAGTTGGCACATCAGTTGCAACAATTAATATATCAAAGTAGCAATAGGTTACTTAAAGTCAAACTGAGCTTTTCTGACTTGAGTTTAAATTGTCATTAGAATTTTAAATTACTGTTACCTAAACTGTTTTTTGATAAAATGAGAATGCTATGCCAGCTTTTGAACCTAATAAGCCTAAGTGCCGCATAATAAATTCAAATTGAGTTCAGCTTAAATTACCCCACAAAAAAGTTCGTTGTGAACAATTAATGGAGAGACATATAATGTCAAACAAACTATTCGATCTAATCAAAGAGTCTAACGCCAAGTGGGTAGACTTTCGTTTTACTGATACGATCGGTAAAGAGCAGCACATCAGCTACCCGGCATCAAGCATCGACGAAGATGTTCTTGAAGACGGTAAAATGTTTGATGGCTCATCTGTTGCTGGCTGGAAAGGCATCGAAGCCTCTGACATGATTTTACGCCCAGATCCAGAAACAGCGTTTATCGATCCATTCTTTGATTCACCAACCGTTGTTGTGACTTGCGACATCATTGAACCAACTACTATGCAAGGCTATGATCGTGACCCACGTTCAATCGCTCGCCGTGCAGAAGAGTACTTAAAATCAACAGGTATCGGTGACACTGCATACTTTGGTCCAGAGCCAGAATTCTTCGTGTTTGATGACGTAAAATGGTCTGTGGATATGTCAGGTGCCCGCCATCGTATTACTGCTGAAGAAGCTGCTTGGTCAACAGATAATGATTATGAGTGGGGCAACATGGCTCACCGCCCACGCGTAAAAGGCGGTTACTTCCCAGTACCTCCAGTGGACAGTGCTCAAGACTTACGTTCAGTGATGTGTCAGCGTTTAGAAGACATCATGGGCCCAGACCGTGTTGAAGTTCACCACCACGAAGTAGCGTCATGTCAGTCTGAAATTGGTGTGTCATTCAACACTATGGTTCGTAAAGCAGACGAAGTACAGCAGTTCAAATATGTGGTACATAACGTTGCCCATCAGTTTGGCAAAACGGCTACCTTCATGCCAAAACCAATCGTAGGTGATAACGGTTCTGGTATGCACGTGCATATGTCAATCTCTAAAGATGGTGTGAACACTTTTGCTGGTGATGAGTATGCCGGTCTATCTGAATCAGCATTATACTTCATCGGTGGTATCATCAAACACGCTCGTGCATTGAACGCGATTGTTAACCCATCGACTAACAGCTACAAGCGTTTGGTACCTCATTACGAAGCGCCAATTATGCTAGCTTACTCTGCGCGCAACCGTTCAGCCTCTATCCGTATCCCATACGTGAGCTCGCCTAAAGGGGTTCGTGTTGAAGCTCGCTTCCCTGATCCAACCGCTAACCCATATTTAGCATTTGCAGCATTATTGATGGCCGGCCTTGACGGTATCCAAAACAAAATGCACCCAGGCGATGCAGCAGATAAGAACTTATATGACCTACCTCCAGAAGAAGAAGGTTCTATCCCAACCGTTGCTGAGAACTTAGAAGTGGCTCTACAAGCACTGAAAGATGACCACGAGTTCTTACTAAAAGGCGATGTGTTTACTAAAGACATGCTAGATGCCTTTATCGAACTTAAAACTGAAGAAGTACGTCGTCTAAACACCACTGTGCATCCAGTAGAGTTTGATATGTACTACAGCCTATAATCCTTAAAGGCTAGTTTTACAGAAATAAAAAACCCCAGCTTTTGAGCTGGGGTTTTTATTTGAGAGTTACTTATTATTATCTTTTATTACCTTTAAATTGAGGGTAATACAGCTATTTTATAAAACTACAGCTATTTCATAAATGGGATAAGTTCAATAGTCCCGCTCGCTGTCACACCCAATCTAGTGTTTCCGCCTTCAAACTCTTGGACAGGAACACTGCTTTTTGCAGCTGCATCACGCATCATCATCATGGGACGCGGTTGGTAGCCTCCACTAGAGTTAATAGAAACATTAACAACTTGATAGCCGCTCATGCCCCAAACCTCAGCCAATGATTGGGCCTGTTCTTTAAATTGTAGGGAAGCTTTCTTAATAAGCTCTTTTTCTAGTTGCTTTTGTTTTTTCTCAGAGACACCAAATTGAATGTTTTGTACCACTAAGTTCTCTTGTAGCTTGGCCACAAGCTCGCTGGTTTTAGCAAAGTCATTGCTTTTTAAGTCCACACTAACTGTGCCTGTCCAGCCCACAATCTTACCGTTATCATCATATTTAGGATAAGTATGCTGCTGCCCTGTAGTAGCTATCACTGTGGGGTAGCCCTTGGCAGTGCTCAAGGCTTGATTCATTGCTGTATTAAGCTCTGTCGCAAGCTTTTTTGGGGTGGTGGCTTGTGCTTGCTTATATAAAGTAGCGGTAACCTGATCGTTTTCAACTTCTTGGTTGGCTTCCACGTTAAAGCTGATTTGGTTATAGCCCGTAGGTTCAGCATTCGCTGCTTGAGCAAATAAGGCAGCACCGCCTAATAGGGAAAGCATGCCGGCTTTAGATAGAGATTTAGAAAATGATTTTGACATTATTGTATTCCTTATAAATTATTGTTGTTAGAACTTTAGTAGTCATAAGCTGCTCTGTGTAATCTTGAGAAAATATAATCAAAGAACAGCCAATTGAGCAAATAATATCAGGTTACATATTTACTGTAAGTGGAGACCCTGTGAATATTGTTACACAAATATGCTTTTTCTTTCATCGTTATCAGTCATTTTTGTTACTTACGCATATAGATAGAGCAAAAGTAGACAGAGCATAGTAAATCTTCGAATATACTTGAAAACATTGAAACTTTAGGTATAATACGTGCTTGGTGGCTCCATTGGTAGCCTCGCAACTTTGTACTATGAACCCCGCCAGGACCGGAAGGTAGCAACGGTAGTAGATACATAGTGTGCCGAGGATGTGCTAGTGGGGTCATCATTTTTTTTGCCTAGAATTTATAACAATATAGAAATCTCATTGCTATCAGTATGAAATAAGGGTCTGTCACGATAAAGTGTCAGGCCTTTTTTTGTGGGTGTTAGAAAATAATACCAGTTTAAAGAATAAACCCTCAGGAGACTAAGTTAGATAGAGTAACGAGGAGAGTCTACTGTTTGTAACCGTGAGTGTTTACAATAGAACAAATATCAAAGGATAGATATTAAAAATTGAATAAATAAAAACAGAGGTGATTATGAAAGCTGAAATTATAGCTATTGGTACAGAAATATTGCTTGGTCAGATTGTAAATACCAATGCTCAGTATATGGCTGAAGAATTGGCTGACCTAGGAATAGACGTTTATTTTCAGAGCGTCGTCGGGGACAATCGGGACCGAATTAAACAGGCCTTACAAATTGCCAGTGAGCGTTCCGATTTAGTGGTGTGTTGTGGCGGTTTAGGGCCAACAGAAGATGATTTAACCAAAGATGCTATTGCTGACTTTACCCAATCAAAACTAGTTATTGAAAAACAGGCTGAAGAAAAGATACTAGAGCTGTTTAAAGGCGGTAGCGACACTCTAATCACCTCCAATAAAAGACAGGCCAATACCATTGAGGGCAGTCATCTTCTCAAAAATGAAGTGGGCTTGGCAGTGGGCTTTGTGCACAAATATCAAGACACTTATTATGCCGTGCTACCAGGCCCCCCTAGAGAGATGAAAGTCATGTTTGAACAAGAGTTCAAGCCTTTGATTGATGGTCTATTGGGTGAACGAGAGAAGCTTTATTCTAAGTATTTAAAGTTTGGCAATATTGGCGAGTCTGCGGTAGAGGACACTCTCAAAGAGCTTATTATTAAGCAAGATAATGTCTCGATTGCGCCTTATGCGGGCATTGGAGAAATTACGATTCGATTGTCAGTGAAGGCAAATAGCCTTGAGCAAGCAGAGACTTATTTTGAAAAGGTCGCCAAACAAATACGTGATCTTTTAGGTGACTATTTATACAGTGAAGAAAACGAGTCATTAGAGCAAGCTTTAGCCCAACATAAGATAGCGGGCTTTGGGGTGTATGAAGTAAATACCAATGCTTATTTAAGCCATAGAATTCTCAGTAGTGATGCCCCTAATGAAAATCTATTAATTAGTACCACCAAAGTTGAGAAGCACAGCATTACTGAAGCATTGGCTGAAACTCAATTTACAGATTTTATTGAGAAAAATAATTTGAAAAACGCCATTGGTCTTTTTCATTGCCAAATCTCTCAGGCTTCAGTCACCCCTTCAGGTCGACCAAAAAAGAGATTCTTTATTGCATTATGTGTGAATAACCAAGTGTCAATTATTGAAAGAACTTTCATTGGAGATATGCAAGCAGTACAAATCCGCGCTGCTAAGACTGCATTATTCTTGTTATTAAAAGCGCTATAAACCTTAGTAAGCTAGGGATGTTGTAGTTGCTCTGAATGAGTAGATAAAGCCATCAGGTTTATTGAATAAACTTGATGGCTTTTTTGGTTCTAAGCTAGTTAGGATTTATTGATTTCGAATATGGTTTTCGATTAACGACTTGTTATAGCCATGAATGGTTGAGCCATTAAACTGTAATAAGGGCACAGCTTGGCCACCTAGCATTTTGAACTGCTCATAGCCTTCAGCGGACCTTTCTATGTCGTATTCGCAATAATTCACATTATGTTTGGCTAATAATTGTTTGGTCTGCTTGCAGTAGCCACACCAAACGGCACTATAAAGTACAATATCGTTTTGCTCAGAGGCATTACAAGCTAAGGCTTCAGGGACGGACTGAACTCTACTAGCGTTAATCATATAAAAGCTTGCCATTAACACGGTAGCGGTTAGCACTAAGGTAAATAATGTGATGGGTTTCATACGTCACCTGATCTTTAAAATATGTGCAAGTGAGTATAGATAGGATAGAGCTAGAAGTCTAATGAGTCTGGAAATGCTTTGTGTTGGTATCTTTCGATATGACTTATTTCAATACCAACAAATAGACCAACATTTATAACTTAGATAAGAGTTTGTTGACTACTTTGAGCTGTTAAAACAGGCATAAAAAAAGCCACTTAACTATAAGTGGCTTTTTTTAATAAAATATTTGGTGGAGATGGCGGGAGTTGAACCCGCTACGAGCTTATGCAGTCTGACACAATCCGACAAGAAGCCTTGAAACATAAGGCTTTTGATTTTTGGTTGTCAGATTACATCGGACTGTTTGACGTGATAGCACGTCAAAAATCACGTCACAGATTAATCCGTCCTAAGCTTACTCATCTCAATCTTATTCTTATCACCATGAATCCAGCGGCCGTATCTTTTCATAAGCATCTGAATACTGTGGCCTAGTTGATTAGCAACAAACACTGGATTCACTCCATCCATCAATAGCATAGTAGCATAGGTGTGCCTGGCGTTATATGCTGGGCGCTTTCTAATGCGACACGCTTCCATAGCTCTACTGATTCTTAGTCGTGGCGGTTTTTCATTAAAAAATGGCTGGCTAGTCTCAGGGCATATCATCACATAATCATTATCAAGCTTTAGTGCTTGTAGCGCTTCAAACGCTGCTTTGCTTCTGTCGTTAAGATACACTTCACGCACTGTATGAGTTTTAGTGACGCTTTTCTCAACACCGCGCACCCTCGTTTTATTGATGATAATAGACCCATTAAACCAGTCTATATCTGACCATCTCAGAGCAAGCAATTCACTGGGTCGGCACCCCGTCCAAAACGCCACCTCAAAATACCAATAATAAAAATGCTCATCACCATCAAGATTCTTATCAAGCCAGGTCAGTAGCGCATTCATCTCATCTCTGTTGAATGGGTCCGGCAACCCCGTCTGCACTTTCTTGTTATTGATGTCAGACATAGGGTTGTAGCTTTGGTCAATCAACTTCATTTCAACGGCTTTATCAAAAACCCCGCGAAGTGGTACCAAGCAATTATTTAAGGTCTTATCAGTTTTAAAACCCCTGTCGGCAATAGCATCTTTAATCTGGTCACTGGTGATTTCATCAATACGAGACAAGGCAAAGTAGGGCATCCAGTGCTTATTAAGAGCTGATAAGTAATCTTTCTTAGAGTCAGTATTGGCTTCGCAGTGCTTAAGATACTTTTGTGCGACTTCTTGAAAAAGAACGCCGCTAGTAACTATCGATTCAGCTTGATAACCCTTGGCGGCATTGATGTCGGCATCGGTTAAGATGCCCCATTCGGCTTTTGTTGCTAATTCAGCTCTAATTTTAGAGGCTGCAGCGATACCTTCCGCAGTCGGCGGGTGTGGGAGCGTGATGTTGTACCGCTGTTTGCGTCGCTCAAAGTAGATTTGGACACTGCCGGTGCGGATTCGCACTCCTGTTGGCAGTTTTTTGCTTGTTGATTTAGCCATTTGTTAAATCCAGTTACTGAGTAATAGATTCGATTGTCAACTTTAACCCAGACTTCACCTTGCTTCCAACTATCTTTTCGTAAATCATAAAACCGACTTCTGGGTATGCCGGTCAGCTCTTCGAACTTTGGTGCGCTCACCCAGTCAATCTCGACTACAGCGACATTATCATCTGACATCTTTAGATCCTCCGTTTATTTCATCAATTGAATAAACCCACGGTGCCATGTTGTCTTCATAGTGTTCGTTAATAAACACTTTGGCGCTATCAATACAAGCAAATCCACCGCAATGGTCAGTGTGGCTATCTGATAGACGGGTTTTTTTAACTAAATACTTACCATTAATGTCATCCAATATCACATATAAGTGAGTAGGGCCTTTGGCAACAATGCGAGTATCATCAAAAGGATTTGCATTCTGATAATGCCATTGTAGAGGCCTGACTGGCAGTTCATCTCGCTGGCGTCTACTGAGCACACCAGCTGTTTGAATCATCGACTCTCTAACTAAATTCATGCTAATACTCCAAACATATCTAATTGATCATCTGCTTTTGCAGGTTTAGCGCTTCGCTTAGCTGGCGCTAAATCCCTGCAAAAATGCTCTCTGCAATACTCAAACACATCAGCAATCGTTGTACTGCTATCCATGATTTCAGCTATTTGATTACTACCCAATTTAATAGTGCTTTTTAAACACTTGCCATTTTTGTAGATAGTCATAAATGAAAACCGACTACCTAAAAACACCATTATTTTTTCTTGCATTAAATGCTTGTCGTCTTCATGAGTAAACCAAACAGCCTTTTCCCATTGTTGGCCAATATTTGAATAACGGCTTTTTTCTGCTTCACATCTGTACCTATTCATTTGCGCTTCTCCCGTCTTGCTATTCTTGCAAGCTCGGCGCTTATACGCTTGTCACGCTCAATGGCCTTGCGCTGATTATTGATAGCTCTTTCTGGATCAATAGAACCATAGTTTTTTCTTGAAACTTTACCTGTTAAGCTTTCAGCTTGTTTTTCGGGGTGATCAGCAAGCCAGGCTTCGACAAGCTCAACTGGTATGCTGGGCTTACGTGGCAATGATTGATTTGTTTGTATTAGCATGAATTAATCCTCCTTAAACAAAGCCAAGCTACTGTTAACAGCTCGGCTGGCTCGACTGACTAGCTCCTTTAGACGCTCTTCGTTGCCGGCCATACTCGCAAGCTCTTGTTCGAGCGCACAAACCCTAAACTCTAGCTCATCTATCTCATAAGATAGATCATGATTTTCATCTTGTAATTTTCTGAGTTGTCCGGACTCTTCGGGGTTTAAGTTACGCTCCAGCCGACAGGCTAAAGCGTAAGCTAGTGAGTCATAACCCTCATCTGTTGCCAACGCTATCAATTCAAATTCAGATGCATTAGCGAATCGGCGGTTCATTAACAGGTCCATGATTAACCCTCAGCACCAATTTCTTCAGCAATCATATCTAGCGTGTCGCTAAGTAGCTGTAAATCAGGCTGTGCAAAGTCACCAGACTTGTCTTCAATCACACCGCGCATACGCTCAACGTCATCTAATGACTGGCATGATTTGATGTTATTCATAAGATTGGCGTACTCAAGCTCCAGCTTCTTATCTTTCCAAGTTTTACGTAGAGCTTCCAAGTCATCATTTTTGATGTTGATATCTGTATCTTCAGACATTTCTTTAATTTCTTTGCCGATACCATTAATTTGCTCTAAGTCTTCAGCTTGGCCAATGAGGTTGATTAATTGGGTGGTATCAAAATACTCAATAGCCGGCGCTTCAACTGTTGCCGCCTTTGCTTTGACACGCTCAAGGAGGGCAGAGGCACCGGCGTTTTTGGTTTTAACCGGCTTGGCTGGAGTAACGTCAATCGCACGGTCTTTCTCTTCTTCAGTGATCCCAAAGCCACTTAGCACGTCAGCGAACTTGTCACGTAGAGCGTAAGCACGTGCACGGTTTTTCATCATGCGCTTGGGGTACTGAGTCCAGGGACCTTGTTTACCAGCCAACCCTGCTTTTTTAGCGTCTTGCATACTAAAGGTTACGCTGTGGGGCTCTTGGCCAATTCGCTTAACAGTGACCGTTGCATATTCATCTGTAACTTCTTCAGTGATATCTTCAAGCATTCCTGAGCTTTGGCAAATGGCCACTACTGCATCACCCCAGATGGTAGGACGGCCATTAACTACAGCGATATTTTGCAGTGATTGCAGGGGTTTTAAGCCAATCTCGCTACCCATTTGCATGGCGATTAAAATATCAGCCGGTTTACCTTTGAAGTTCTTGGGCACCATTTCAGATGCTGCTAACATTTCGCTAAACTGCCAGGCTTCTTGATAGTTTTGAGGGTTGATAAAACCAGATGATTGAGTTTGTTGAGGTAAGTTATTCATTGTTTTATTCCTTATTTAATGATTATTTGATTCGCATCACACGGCTGGCTGACTGTTTGACGTACTTGGCAGCAAGTTCAGGCATATCTTTTTTAAAGCTATTGCTATCAAATCGGTTGCTGACCTGAGCCTTATATGTCACTGCAATATCACCATCGATTGCCAAGGCTTCATTGTCACCAATCGTGCAAATAAGCTTGGTTTGAGCAGCTTCAATCTGCTTTTTAAGTAGCTTTTCAGCTTCTTTCAGTTCTACGTACTCGTTGAACACTTTCACTTCATCACTATCAATGTTTACATCAATTACAGTATCAGGGTTATGAGTGGGGTACTTATTCTTAGCGTTTTGAAGCGTGGTTGGCTCCGGTGGTACACCTGCTAATACATTGTTAACCCAAAAGTCTTCGGCCACTTCAAACAGCACATCGATTAACTCTTGATTGCGCTCGATGCGATACTGACGGTACTTGTTACCACCGATTAAAACAGCCATGTAGCAAACTTGGGTATCAGTCACGCCCATATACCACTGCGCTTGACACATATACTGATCAGGTACTTGATCAGACTCTTCATCACCCCAGTCTTTAGCGACGTACTCAGATGCTGTCTTAATCTCTAAGATAGTATCGGTAGTAAGCTTGCCGTCTTTAAATCTAACGTTGCCGCTAATCTCTGGATTGATAACAGCGCGGTCAATGTTGGCCACTGCAAATTTATGGACCGGATGACGCATCATAAAGTTAACGTTTTGGATCTTAAGGTCGTTACGCTTGGCAAACTCAGTAGCGACCACTGGTTCTAAGGTGGTGCCCCAGTAAGCAGGTTCGCCGGCGGTATCTTCAACTGGCTGCGTTTTGCTGACATAAACATCGTAGGCGGTAGCGTAGGGGTTAACACCCATAATTGCTGATATATCACTGCCACCAATACCGGTTTGACGAGTCGTTAACCATTCTTCACGGCTCATGTTTTTGGTGCTAAGCGCAAGGTTTGATGCGTACTTTTTAAAGCTTTCTAATATTGCTAAATTACTCATAATCTTTTGCCTCCATTAAGGACATTTCGTAGTCGTAGTTATCGATGTACTGCTGCTGATTGCTTTGTTCTTTGTCTAGCGCAAGCAGCGCTACATGGGTTGAGCAGCCACCTACAATGGCTGCTAATAGGGCTGTAGCTAATGCCTTCATCATGCGTCCACCTCGCTAACTTCAACGACTTCTTGAAAATCTACCCAGCGCTTCAAGCTATGAATGATGTGACCGCGTGCTTGCATGATTGTTTCCCCATAGACGTACTCAGTAATGTACGCCCCTTGGTCGATGTAGCTGACTCGATATAACTTTTCCATCACCATCCCCTTAACCGTATAAAAAATCAGAATTTGTGAAACCAAGTGAGCCCATACTGTCGCGCTCTTCATAAGGCTCTTCACCCCATAGCATTGGCTCGATTTGGTCACGCATGATGTTGAAGATCTCGTCAGTGATTTCGAACTGCATTGGCTCTTCACCGTCTTTTAATGCTTCAATAACTTCCAGGCTTTTTACATTGCCATGTTCGTCTGATTTGAAGCCAACTTGAATCAAGTCATAACCTTGTTCGAAGAAGAAGAAGCCAGTCTTCTTGCGATAACCTTCGTTAATTTCGTAGTCATAACCAAGGTCCAACTTGAGTTTTTCTAAAATTGCTGTCATAATGCTTACCTCTCTTAAGTGAGTGAGGCCCCTTTTGATGTGGTAGTCGGAGGGGATTTTTTGTGGGTGACTGTTTAGTTAGTACGCGATAGCCGTCGATTAAAACGGCTATGACTTACTAGCTATTGCTGCACCTAAAAGGGTAGATTGACCGTAAAGCCAACCACTCTGTATTTCTGTTTACGCGCTTTAATGACATTTTTAACAGCTCTAATTGCATTGTCATCTTCTACATACATACAACCTTCGCCATTCCATAACTTAAATTTGAACCACTTGCTTCTCATGCAAACTCCTTCTTAAGCTGCTGATATATAGCTCGCTGACTAGTTTTTGATAAACTACGTGTTATTTTCTTAATCGCCTTACCTTCTGGGGTAAAAACCGTTTTCATTAACTTTTCAGTGTATGAAGTTGGCTCGGTTGATATAGCCACCGCTTGCTTACGTAGCGCTCTTGCTTTTCTTCCGTTCATATCTCTATCCTCGGTTGTGGTCATAGACCTTTGGTTAACACACAACAGCCGACTACTTGAATCGGCTGTAATTTGTTAGCCTTTAATCATGTTTTTAAATAATCAAAGCATCATCGTCTGATTGCTTGTCTTTGTTGCTGATGTTTATAAGGTAACTTAACTTACCTTTTATGTCAAGAAGGAAAGTAAGAAAAGTTACTTTTTAATTTACAAGGACAAAAAAACCGCCCTCAAGGCGGCTTCGTTCACATCATTTTGTGTTTTTTAAGAAACAAAGGATTTTGCTTCTCGAATTGCGGGCATAAAAAAACCGCCAGAGAGGCGGCTTTAATTATTCAGCGAGGATGTTGTGTTAAGAGTGGGGTATTTACAAGATTGGTCTACAAAATCATTAAGCTTTAAGAATGTATATCTATTAGAACCTGCTATGGGAGGAGTAGAATAGACATATTTAATGAAATCATTCCAATACAAATTTTTTGTATTCTCAATAACAGAGTCTAAAATCTTTTTAAGATTAGAATCTATATCAGGTATATCACCTTCATAGCGAAACATGACTTTAGGAGTGCCATAAATTGTTTGTGTCTTAACTATTTCAATTTCAGGATCCTCATTAGCTACTTCATATACATTGTGTACGAAAGGACCATAATTATCAAAGTACCAGTATATATCAGTAACTTGGTTCCCAGTTGCTTTAATAGACTCCCAATCTGCTAAATAAATCAATTTTGTTAGTCTTGCATTTGACAGTTCATGAGAATGCGGATAAACAGCACAAATATACCTTATTAGATTATTAAGTGTATTCATAATTTATCCTCGTTAACAATAGTTTTCTTTAATATAGAATGGTTATATTTTAACAGCTCGATAAGGATACCCTCATGACTCTCTAAAAAATTATTTACTTCTTCTAAATTAAAGTCTTTATCCACTGTAGTGCTTTCACAGAGAAGTACGCCGATTCTTGTACCTAGATTTTCAGTAATTATATAAGGATAAAAGCTTCTGCTTTTCATATTAAAATTTCTAGTGACTTCTTTGTTTATACCTAATTCCTTAGTTTGAGCTAAATACTCACTATCATCGCCACTCAAATAAATAGTCTGAGAGTTTATTTCTACATCAATAAAAGCCTTGCCTATAACGCCCTGGTCCTTTTGAAATCTAAGTCTGTTAATCTTTTTGAATTCAATATTATCACTATGCCGACCAAAGATATGTAAGAATTCTTGTTCATTATCGTTATTATCCACTTCTACATGCATATATAGAGATATTCTTTCGTTTACAGTAAATTTTAAATTTGAAGAGATAAATGCCAGAAACCTTGAAGTTATATTTCTAGCATCAGCTAGATGCTCGATTTTTAGGTCAGAAATTGCCTCTTGTGCTTCATTTAAATATTCCTTTACCTCATTAATAATAATATTTTTTTCTTTCAATTTAGAGTTTAGATTATTATTATCATGGTCTAATTCTTTCAGTTTGAGTTTTTCAGAATTTCTTTTTTTAATATGCCTGCATGTAAGTATTGGATATAAAGTTATAAAAGCTAATAAAACATAAAAAGATTTATTGTATAAAATGGTACTGAGGGGAATATTTTCTTGTCTTATAATCTTCTGAAGAGATTGCATGGATGATGTTAGCGTAAGACCTACAATGAAAAGAACTGGAGCTTCTATGAATTTAAAAAAATCAAATAAATTTACCTCTAACCATTTTACTAACCTTACAATTAAAGAGTCAGGTTCATTATTATCAATCATGTATTAAATATACCTTAGGTAAGTATTAAGATTCAGAAAAAAACTAATTTCATAATACAAGTTCAAACGTAAGAAATATATTATATGAATAACGGATAAAACAAAATTAAATAGTGGTATCTAATTTCTTCTTATGCTCGATCGCCACACCTAAAACATCAAAGGTTATGTTGGAAGAGTTCTCTATATGTCATTCTGCTAGTGAAAAGTTTGTTGCCTGCAGGAAAATGAGAAGGTACAGACATAAGGCCTCCAGTTTTAAATATCAAATCTTTACCAATCGGAGACGTTATAACCGTACTTCTTGGCAAGCTTAACAGTATCACCGTCAAAATTATGACAAGCTTGAGCATAAAGTATGCCATCACCATACAGAACGCCAGGCATTGCCATATCTGTATTAATAGGCAGTGTTGTGATTTGGTCCCCATTTTGAACAGTAGGTGAAGATAAAGAACAAGTTATAAATAAATTATGGGAGTTATGATTCCAAACGATTTTCTTAGAGCCCCAAGCCTGTCTACCACCGACAACGTTTAGTTTAATGAGGTGATAACCAGGCTGATTTTCAATTAATTCAAATTTCATGACCTTTGCAATACTGCAGGGGTCATGATAACAATTTTCAGAAATTGCACCTTTTTGAATACCTCTATGATCAAAGGTAGGAGCAGCGAATGCAGATGTACTTAGTGCACTTAAAATAGTAATGAATAGCATCTTCTTCATAATATATCCTTATTAATTACCCCACAAATCCCCATACACCCCACAGTTACGCTCAATAGCATCCATCGTATCTTCAGTGCTATGAACGCCATTACGCCAAGCATCGACGCTTTCTTGGATATATGCCCGGCAGTTTTTTGGCAATCCCGATTCATCGCCGTATTCTGGTTTCCTATTGAGGCCATTGCTTACTATTTTGATTCATTTGATTATACGCAAGACACCGTTCGAGGAATTTGATGTCATCTTTCAGATTCTCCTCAAAATAAGACTTTAAAAGACTGTAGGCTTTTATGATATCTTTTTTCACCCAGCACCTATCGCCACCAACATATAATTCCACATCATCTGAAGGTCCATCTTGCAATTCGACACTCAAAGGATTGGTAGTTATCTTGCAATAAGGATTGTCCACATCATAGTTTTCAGCCAGCCAACCTATTTCAAAATAAACTCCTTTATTTGCTACTTTCTCGTCATCGCTATGACACAAGCAGTCTCTAAATTTCTTAACTTTTTCAAAAAGCTCTTGATGTTCTTCCCAAGAGCCAACTAAGGAATATCTTTTTTGCATCAAATCTCTAGTAGAAATTAAAATATTCAATAAAGCGGAGTAAAAAAGAGGGTGCCCCGGCTTATCAATAATTCCAGTTGACAAAACAGTCTCAACCCTTGCGATTGAAAATTTTATACTCGGGATAAACTGATCTTTAACACCACTTAAGTCTTCATCTCCTGTCCATCTGTGAGAAGCATAAGGCATCTTCTTATCTTTCATCCTAAAGTTCCTTTAATCTGTATAGAAAGCATACCCAAAATGCCAGTCTGGCATGACAGCCTCCTTGTTATCTAAGTTTTTTCTTATGCTCAATAGCCACGCCACAAACTGCAAAAGGGGCATGTCTACTATCAATCACAGGGAAATCTGGATTCAACGGCACTAACTCTGAATATTCAACGCCATCATCATCAAACCCACGTGGGCGCCATTTCTTAAAAGTCACTTCTTTGTGACCATTCCTTAACGCAATAACATAATCACCTGGCGTAGGCTGAATATCTGGATCTACAAGCACCATATCGCCTGAATTAAAGTCCGGCATCATGCTCAGACCTTCAATAATTACCCAGTAAACGTGAGCACCATACTCGCCAATAACAGGTTCAAATACATCAGAGACTGCATCATCGTAATACTCACAAAACTCACCGGCCTGGACATAGTTTAGGACTGGTACTCTTCGTATATTTTCATTTGATACTACTTTGAAGTTGTCGCCATCTGGTATGCCATCAACAAGATAGCCTATTGAACATCCGAATACTTTTGATAGTCCATCTATAAACTCATGTTTTGGGAAGTTAGAGTCTTCCTCCCAGTTTTTAATAGCGGTTTTAGACACGCCAATCTTAGCCCCCAAGGCATCACGAGAAAGTTTTTTACTCTTTCTCAGATTAAAAAGACGTTGCCCTAAAGTTTGCATTTCAAATATTCCTATTACTTTTATTGGTAAGTTATCTTACCAGTTGATAAGGTAAGTTTTCTGTGCTTTAATAGGTAACTAAACTTACTTTTTGAGAACCAAAGGAAACTTTATGGCTATGTCTAAAGAAGAAGCTTTAAGTTACGCGAATGGGTCTGTCAATAAGCTGGCAGAGCTTTTGGGTATTTCTCATGCTGCTGTATCTCAATGGGAAGAAGATCAAATACCTGAATTGCGCGAATACCAGCTCAAAGCACTTAAACCTGAACATAAATTTAAACCACAAACCGAGGAGGCTTAATCATGTGCCACACCCCGATATATGCATTATCAGATGAATTGCGTGAAACCGCACGAGAGAACCATCGCATTTTATTGCAGCGACTTGCAGATGTTGGTCAAAAAACAGTTGCCGAAATTGTTGGTGTTACTGAAAGCAAGATGAGTCGTTTGAAAGACACGACAGACGGGAAGGGTGACCTTGAGCTCTTTGCTTCAATTGCTGCCGTGCTCGGTATAAAACTGACAGATAGGGATGCCGTTTACTGTGACCGAGACATGGCCCAGGCAATGGCCACTATGCTACGCACGAGCGTAAATAGCCCTGATTTTATCGACATTATTTTTAGCGGTGGAGATAAGAAGTAATGGCTATAAAAATTACTCATCCTTTGCAAAAGACAGTTGATCAGATTATCGAAGATGAGCTTGGCACAGAGTTGGTGGCAGGCGTGCAGATATCGCTGGCAAGTTTTGAGCATATTCGGAACAAAGAATACGTGCGCAGACGACTAGAGCAGAGGGGGTTTAAGTTGATGAGCGGTCATGCAGCTAGATACTCGTACAAGCTCCCAGATAATAAAAATGAGCTAGTCGAAGAGAGTGTCAAACCAAGGAAATACTTAAAGCAAGATGTAATGAATCGGTTTGTTGAATGTGGTCAAGTTACAACAGCGGGTTTGAATTTAAGAGAAAGGAAGCGGCTTATCACCACTATTTCCTACCTAAGACGCACTGGGATGCTTATTAAAAGCGAGCGAGTCTGGCTGCCGAAAGTAGGGTTTTATGAAATAACCTACAAAATAAAAAACCTCTGATAACTGCGAATTATCAGAGGCGTGTTAATTAACTTTTATCGGAAAACTAACGTAAGGAATTATGACATGAAACTACCAGCTATTCAAGAAAACAAAGATTTACAACAAGCAGTATCAGCCAGAGAGCTTTATCAGTTTTTAGGTGGAAATGAGCGCTTCTCCAAGTGGTTTGGCCGAATGGTTGAGTATGGATTTGAAGAAAATTTGGATTATTTAGGGTGTACATTTTGGTACGCCCCTGCCGGACAAGAGCTTCAGGATTATTTGATGTCAGTAGATATGGCAAAAGAAGTGTCAATGATCCAGCGCTCAGAAAAGGGCAAGCAAGCCAGACAGTATTTCATTGATTGCGAAAAAAGGCTTTTAAGCAATCAGGCTAGGGTGGCTAGGGTGCCACAAACTTTTGCTGAGGCTTTACAGCTAGCAGCGGACCAAGCAAAACAACTGGAATTAGCCAAGCCCAAGATTGAACACTATGACCGAGTGGTGGAGCGTAAAACACTATTAAACGCTACCCAGGTTGCATCAAAGATAGGTATGACAGCCCAAAGATTAAATAAGGCGCTATCAGTGGCCAATGTTTATGACCAGCGTATTAAACGCTCCAAGACGTTTAGCAGTTGGTTTGTAGAGAAAGGCTTGGGTGAAATGAAACAAACGGCTAGCGGCTATCCACAAGCACTATTTACCACCAAAGGCGAGGCATGGGTCATCGAAAATTTTAGTAGCGAGGTGGCGTAATGAACACCGTTAGAAAAGAGGTTTACCAAATGGAGAGATTTACAGCCAAGCCTAAATGGTGGGGGCGTTTACGTCATAAAGCTCGACTAACTCCAGCTGAGTTTTTGGTATTGGATGTGATATTCGATAAAACAATCGACTGGAAGAAAACTACAGACAGGATATCTATTTCTCAGTTTCAAGAAGAGCTGGGGATGAGTAATAAGGGCGTTATAAATTCACTCAAAAGCTTGAGCAAAAAAGGTCTTATTTTTCTGCTAAAACAGGATAGAAAGACTAACACGATTAGCATAAAAATGAGTGCAATTGAAGCTTATGCCAGCATATCAACTAGTGAACTCAGTTCACAAGACAAAAAAGCAACTAGTGAACTCAGTTCCAAAACTAGTGAACTCAGTTCATATCAACTGGTGAACTCAGTTCACACACACTATAACCTAAACCATTACCCTATCCCTTTTATATATATACAGGGTTATGCAATTTTAAAAAGCTATGACGTTTGTAAAAAAACACAAGCTAAGTTAGCTAAAAAAGAATTGGATAACCAAGCTGAAAGTTTGATTAGTTTTTGGAATAACAATCACGGTAAATCTAAATCAGCAGACGTTAAGTCTAGTGTTTGGTTGGCAACAGTAAAAGCGAGGTTGAAGAACTTCACAGTAGCAGAAATTCAGATGGCAATGCTAAGTGTGATCAAGAGTGAATGGCATCAGCAAAACGGACAAGTGTTGATTAAGAACGCAATCAGTAGTGACAAACGATGCGACGACTCAATAGCCAGATACCACCAGATGAACAATCAGAATACAGGGAACAATCATGCAAACAATCAATCAGCTAGCACCACAGGTAACGGACAGTATCAACGAGAAACACAAGAACAATTCGAGCAAAGGCTTCAGAGAGAATTTAACGAGCAATTTGGAGGGAAAATACAGTCCAATAGTGATCCAAGCAGCTACAGCTAAGGTTATGAAATTGTTTGCAGAATTTAAGAAAGAATACGATGGATTGGTGGATTACAAACAGCACAGATACACAGCACAGACAGCCAAAGAATGGGGTTTAGAGTTGCTTGAGGCAGGTATCAACAAAGAGCAATTTGCCAAAGGTGCTTACCTGTCAATCAAGCGTCAAAAGTACCCACCTGAAAGAGCCTACACGTTTATTGAATTATGCAGGGAAGGTGAAGTAAGCGAATACCCAAACACCCAGACAGCATTTGAAATCGCTTGTCGTAACTGTGGCATGAGAGGCGAGGTAAACCGAGACTGGCAACATCCAGTAATTTTAGAGACAGCAAATCGCATTGGATGGGGAGTGTTAGCTCAAGCTACAAACGGATTCATCAAGTATTTTGAGCAAGTTTATTCAGGAGTTATCGCAGAACACCAGAATGGTGCTGAATTTACCATACCAGAAGCTAGACGCATTGAGGCACCAAAGAAAACCAAGCTCGATGACGATAGCCCGGTAGCTCAAGACTGGGAAAAGCTAAGAGCAAGAATGTTAGGGAAGCGGAGAGAAACGACATGAAAAAACACATCGGTACCGGCAAGGTAGTCAAGAAGTCGGAATGGCTAGGGGTTAACAAAGTGAAAGTCACTTACTCAGACTTATCAAGCGAAGAGTTAACGCGCCAAGCCTATGATCAAGTTATTCGAGAGGTGAAAGATGCGTAAAGCTAGGGGGTTAACAGAAGACCAAGTGCAACAAGTCGTGCTCAATTGGTCAAGACGGCAAACATACAAATCACGTCCCTTGTTTGATTATCTGCATCATTCCCCCAATGGGGGCAGCCGTCATTCTTTAGAGGCTGCTAAATTCAAACGTATGGGGGTTAAGGCGGGTTATCCAGACTTAATACTTGATATTGCTAAGGGTGGTTATCACGGGCTCAGAGTTGAGCTTAAACGAGACAAGAGAAGCTACCTAACAAAGATTCAAAAAGAGCGCATACAGATGCTCAATGACGAGGGGTATCTAGCGGTGGTAGCCAAAGGCGTAGATGAAGCCATCGAGACAATCCAGACGTATTTAAATCTTAAAGATAAAGGGGAGTCGCTTGAACAAGGTGTTGCTAAATAGATTTGGTACCAGTCCTCGGTTGCAGTTGGCCTGCGGTGATTGGCTTCAGCATGGCATGCATGCTAAGACTGTTAAGTTTGATATTGGCCAAGGCGGTGAGGTGCCGCAAGTTAATTGGGAGGATAGGAGTGCGGCTATCGCTCTAATAAAACATGGTCCAACCAAAGCGCTGGCAAGCTTATTGCTGTGGGGGAGTAACGAGCATTGGAATTGGTCAGATGACTTTGACGAAGTTGTACGTTATTTGACTAACGAGATGCTAAAGCGCTGTGATGCAGACGATAGGCAAGCACCAAAGGGTTGCAGTCACAGCCGTGAGGAATTGGCTTATCTCATATCTCGCATGACATTGCATTTCGAGTTGTATAATCTGTGGGATTTGTACTCGCTTGAGGGGCAGCTACTGTTCAGTGGGATCAATGTGCCAGCTAACACTTATCGGCAAGTGTGGAAGAAGTACCAAGACTATATGCTTGATGATACCCAAAGGCTGGCACTAGACGTGGAACATGCTGTCCAAGAGTATAGGCATAGATTAGGACTATAAGGTTGCATTTACTACATAGCACAGCCATGATAGTATAGTTGAACCTATATCTAGTTAAAAATAGACACTATGAGCATACAACCTCAAACTAAAAGCATTGAAGTGCAGAGCTTTATGAACTCTTATTTGGGTTTGCTTAGTCCAAATAATTTTAGACTAAAGCTCTGGCTTAGAGATGCAGAAGCATTGCGCAAATCCAATCCAGTCGATAGTTATATGATTGAGGGTTGGGTTAGCCGCGCTCAGGGTAATCTTAATGATGCGGTGAAGAAGGTTGCAAATGCAAGTAAGCTTGATGATTCTGTGTTAGGCAACTTGGCTACGATGTACTCTTCAGCCGGTAGGTTCGATGAAGCAGAGAAACTATGCTTATCAATACTTCAGAAAGATAATTATGATTGGTATGCGTTTCATCAGATGTTAGTTAATACATCCGTTACGTTAAATCAAACTAGGTTGAAAAAAGCCATGAATCTTTTTAAGCCAGTAGATGAAAAAGCACAAGTTCTATTAAATATAGGCAATATTTATTTAGAAGATATAGTTAAGGCTCATGAGGTGCTAGAAAAAGTAGGTGTCACAATCGCCACATACCGATCTATAATGGAGATGGCCACAGTTGTTAAAAACAATAAATACCTAGGAGATAGCAAGTTAAAACTAAGCATGCAGGTCAACGAAGTCGGTAAAATACTAATCATAGATGAAACATTATTTAATGTGACTGTTGACGATTGTATTGATTTGAATGAGCAATATTTTGATTCTATTTTAAGCTTAGAGTGCCCATTTGATGAGTTGAAAAAAGTGGTGTATAACTTTAGACCAGGAGAAGAAAAAGAGGATTTAGAGTCTGAGGCCTCTAGTTATAAGGAGTTTGTCGAATGGGGGTGAGTATATCTGATCTACATAAAACTATTGATAGCTTATTCCCTGATTTAAACTCTATAGATAGCGAGGGCACTCAGAGAGCTTGTGTAAACAGAAAGTATTACGCTACCTACCATCATCTATTAGAAGTTTTAAATAACCACTTCAGTTATGACCTTAGCAATGAAGGTAGGTTTGGTAATACGGGACATCATAAAAGAGTTGTTTTGGCTTTTGAAGACGTATATATGACCACAGGAAGCAAGAATGCGCAGCAGTTATACTTAAAAATACAAAACTTCATTTCTAAACGACATAAAGCGGACTATTATTTAGATTCTGATTTTGATGAATTTGACTATAAGCAGTCAATTAAGTTTGCTAATGACATACCAGATTTGGCGAATAAATTGGTTGAAGAACTAAAAAACAAGAGGGCGTAAAATAAAGAATACTTGAACCTCTCTGACAGATAAGGTAGTATTTATATAAAGTGGTCTTACGTGTAAGTAAGGCGTTATTAAAAGCGATTGATTTAATTATCAGTCGCTTTTTTTGTGCCTGTAATTTAATAGCATCATCTGGCTGAATGCTGTTTATAACCTTATAGCTTCTACGTTCCTCATATCTGAGGAGCGAGCCAATGAGGATATCACGCTCTTTTACCTCTCCCACGTTGGCAACAGCGTGGGCTTTTTTATATCTGGAGTTTGTGTTGGCTACACCATGCCGAGCACCACGCTGTCCAAACTTAACAACACGCAAAGACAAAGGTTATTGTGATGATCACAAAGACAGACGCAGCAATTGGGCTAGACATCAACAACGACACGGCAATACAACCGAGCGTGGTTACGGACACGTATGGCGCAAACTTCGCACGCAGATACTGCAGCGTGATGATTATCTTTGCGTATCTTGTCGAGACGCGGGCAGGCTTGTACCAGCCACTGACGTTGATCACATAGTGCCTAAATCACAAGGCGGTACAGATACACCAGACAATCTCCAATCGCTGTGCAAGCCGTGTCACAGACGCAAGACGGCGACTGAAAACAAGATCGGTTACTTTATGCCTGAGTACTTGAAGCCTATCCCTCAATCGGTCATCGTTTTCGGACCGCCTGCATCGGGTAAAACAACATGGGCAGTCAAGAATACACCCAATGCATTTATTGTAGACCTGGACTTGATTGTTCAGAAGATGACAGGCAAACCTAAATACATCAAGACCGAAGAAGAAAGGTTGCTAGGTATTAATAAGCGAAATCAAATTATGCTGGAGTTAGCAGTCAGCGGCGAACCTTGTACGATAGTTTTAACAGGCTCTACGGTAGAGCAAAGAAGATGGTGGGTCGACAAATTGAAGCCCAAGCAAGTTGTACAGCTTAGAGAGCCAGACAGTGTGCTTATAGAAAGAATACATGAAGATACAAGTAGGCCTAGTAGCGTCAAAAAAAGACATTTAGAGGTAGTGCGCTGCTATGAATATGACTGAGTCAGGGGGAGGGCGGGTGAAAAGCTCAGAGGGCTTGCCGAAATGACCGACCCCCCACACAGATTTTTACGACCGCGAAATTAAAAGTTTAGGTTGCCCCGAAAAATAGGATTTATTTATGAGAGGACGTAAGCCCAAGCCAACGGCTCTAAAGAAGCTGGCAGGTAATCCGGGCAAGCGTAAGCTCAATGATGCTGAGCCGGACTTCACTGAGATAACAGATGTCGAGCCACCAGAATGGCTGCCAGACTTGGCAGTAGAAATGTGGCAAACAGTAATGCCTGAATTGTTAGCCGCCAAAGTCTTAACCGTACCGGACCTGCATAATGTTGAAGCTTTTTGCACAGCATACGCAATGTGGCGAGATGCGGAAGATCACGTTAAGCAATTTGGTGTTGTCATAGAAACGGAAAGATCCACAATTAAGAACCCAGCTGTCACTGTAATTAACGAGGCCAAAAAACAAATGCGTGAGTTCGGCGCATTGCTTGGACTTGATCCAAGTTCTCGTCAAAGATTAGTTGGACCCAAAAAGAGCGAAGACAAAGGAAACCCCTTTGATGACTTTTAAATAACAAATAACTAGATAGAGTTAACGATGAAATGTCCCGTAAATATCCTAATGTCGCAAAAGCTGAAAAGTACGCTCGCGACGTGGTTGCGGGAAAAATCATTGCATGCAAATGGATTAAGCTTGCATGTAAACGTCATTTAGACGAAAAAAAACTAAGCAGAAGTAAGGACTTCCTATACAGGTTTGACCCTGAGAGAGCTGAGCGAGTAGCTAAGTTTATCCAGTTGCTACCACATACGAAGGGCAAGTGGGCTAGAGAACGTCTGCCAATAACGCTTGAACCATGGCAGTTATTTAGTATTTGCATACCATTTGGCTGGATAATTAAGAAAACAAAAACGCGCCGGTTCCGGCGCTTACTTGTTTTTGTGCCTCGTAAAAATGGTAAATCAGTGATTGCTGCAGGTATTGGCCTATATATGTTCGTGGCCGATAACGAGTTCGGGGCTGAAGTCTACTCAGGCGCCACAACAGAGAAGCAGGCTTGGGAGGTTTTTAGGCCGGCCAAGCAGATGGTTGACCGTACGCCGGCATTAAAAGCACGCTTTGGTATTGAGTCAAATGCATCAAACATGAACGTACCGTCCGATGGTAGTCGCTTTGAGCCGGTTATTGGTAAGCCTGGCGATGGTTCGAGTCCATCATGTGCTTTGGTTGATGAATACCACGAGCATAAAGATTCGGACCTGTACGACACGATGGAAACCGGTATGGGCGCCCGTGACCAACCAATGATGGTAGTTATTACCACTGCAGGAGCAAATATTGGCGGACCTTGCTACACGTTAGTACGTGACGCACAAAAGATGCTCGATGGTGCGTTAGACATGCCCGACATGTGGGCCATGATCTACACAAAAGACGAGGAAGATGAGTGGTCTAGTGAGCTAGCACTGCGTAAAGCAAACCCGAATTACGACATATCAGTAAGCGGTGAGTTTTTAAGAGCAAGATGCCGCGATGCAATGCAGTCAGCCCACAAGCAAAACACGTTCAGAACCAAGCACGTCAACGAGTTTGTGGGCGCCAAATCTGCTTGGATGAATATGTCTAAGTGGCAAATGGCGCCAGAGCGTAAATCACTTGAGGAGCTACAAGGCAGACCGTGCTATATCGGTCTGGATTTAGCAACCAAGATTGATATTGTCGCCAAAGTGATGGTGTTTCCGCCAACGGATGACGACCCTTATTACCATGTCCACGGTAAGTACTACATTCCAGAAGCCCGCTTGATGGAAGAGGGTGAGGTGAATAGCGAGCGTTATAAAGAATATGACGCGCTAGGACTCCTTACCGTGACGGATGGCGAGGTTATTGATTTTAGCGCCATCGAGGATGACTTAGCTTGTGATCTGGAGACACACAATGTGCAAGAGATTGCATACGACCCATGGCAAGCAGCTCAGTTGGCCCAGAACATGGAAAACGAGGGAGCAGTGATGGTAGAGATTCGTCACACTGTTCAAAACATGTCAGAACCCATGAAAGAGGCTGAAGCACTGGTGTTGTCACAGCGCTTAGCACACGGCAACTGCCCTGTGATGACTTGGATGATGTCCAACGTGGTGGCGACACTGGATAAAAAAGACAACATCTATCCGAACAAAGAGCGAGCTGAAAATAAAATCGATGGCCCGGTGGCGTTAATCATGTCACTGGCACGAGCTACTTTACACAATCAATCTAACAATATTGATGATTATTTAATGGACCCTGTCATAGCATGAGTAATTTAACTGACGAATCATGGTGGTCACGCCTGAAGCGGTCCATGTTTGGGGGCGCTACACGTCTTGATAAAGGCGGCGAGTCGATACCATTTACTGGAGAATCAACAGCATCAGGTAATGCTGTAAATGCCGAAACAGCCTTGAAACTTGCAACAGTCTGGGCTTGCGTGAGAATGCGCTCACAAACTATCTCGAGTTTGCCATTACATATTTATGATAGCAATAAACATATAGCTGCTGACCATCCTCTATACCGCATTTTACACGACACTCCCAACGCCGACATGGTGGCCAGCGAGTATTGGGAGGCTATGATTGCCTCCCTGGACTTGTGGGGTAATGCATACTCATTAATTAGCCGCAATGCAGCTAAAGCTGTGGTCTCCTTGGAGATATTAAATCCTGAGAAAATGACGGTAATACGCTCAAAAAGTGGCGAGATTACTTATAAATATGAGTCTAATGGCAAGACAATAACTTATTACGAGGATGATGTTTTGCATATTAAGGGCTTTACAGTAGATGGATTGGTGGGTTTATCGCCAATAAAGTATCAAGCTAATACAATGGGCATGCAAATAGATGCGAATAATGCAGCCGCTCAAGAATTTAAGAATAATTTAAAAGTGGGAGGCTTTTTAAAGTCTGGCGAAAAGGTGCTGTCGAAAGAGCAGCGGGAGCGAATGCGCGAAAACCTAGCTACCTTTGCCCAGCCAGAAAACTCTGGAAAATGGATGGTGCTAGAAGCAGGAATGGAGCCTGCTGGCGCTGCTAATATTCGTATTAACCCTCAGGACGCCCAGCTTTTAGAATCACGTTATTTTGGTATCGAAGAAATCTGTAGAGCATTCGGTGTGCCGCCTCAGCTTATCTATCATACTGACAAAGCCAGCAGCTGGGCTTCAAGCCTAGAGCAAATGAACCAGGGCTTTTTAACTTATTCGTTGCGACCAGTATTAGTGCGAATCGAACAGACTATTGCAAGAAAGCTGCTACCCCCTGCTGATCGCATTAAGTACAAGCCTAAATACAGTGTAGAAGGTCTGCTTAGGTCAGATAGCCAAGGGCGCGCTAATTTTTATAGCCAGATGTTGCAAAATGGCGTCATGTCTCGTAACGAGGTTCGAGATCTTGAAGACCTGCCAAAGCGTGAAGGCGCTGATGATTTAACTGTGCAATTGAATTTAACACCCATTCATAAACTGGGGCTAGATAATGAAAATTAAGACTAAAGATGTAAGTTTCGAAGTAAAAGCCGTTGAAGATAACGGCTTTTTTTCTGGCTATTGTTCTGTGTTCGATGTCGAAGATAGTTATGGTGATGTCGTTAAAAAAGGTGCTTATGCAGACACTATCAAGGCATGGGCGGACAAAGGAAAGATGCCACCAATCTTATGGCAACATAACCGCGGCGAGGTAATTGGCGTTTGGACCAAGCTTTATGAGGACGATCATGGCCTATATGGAGAAGGAAGGCTATTAATAGATGATGTTGCTAAAGCCAAAGAAGCCCATGCGTTAATGAAACATGGTGCAATTGATGGTTTGTCAATTGGCTACAAGGTTAATAAATGGTCCTACAACGAAGACAGTGAAGTGCTGGAGTTGCTGGCAATCGATTTGAAGGAGGTGAGTGTAGTTACATTTCCCGCTAATGAAGATAGTCGAATAGACAATGTGAAATCAACACTGATGAAGGGCGAACTGCCCACTTTACCAGAATTTGAAAAGTTCCTGCGCGAGGCAGGCTTTTCGAAAACGCAAGCCACGGCGATTGCTGGGCATGGCTTGCGCGTACTCATTCAGGGCGAGCCTGAAGAAGCTAAACAGCAAAATGATGAATTAAGCGAAGTGCTTGATTTACTAAAGAAACTAAATACACAGGAGTCGTTATGACTGACGTAACAAAAGAGCTCGCCACTGAGTTTGCAAAATCAGTTGACAGCGTAAAAGCTTTGGGAGAAGAATTAAAGGGAAAAATGTCGGCTGGCGAAAAAGGCTTGGAGGATTTAAAAAGCCAAGTCGATGAAGCTTTGACACAGATGAACGAGGTGAAAACTCGCTTAGATGATACTGAGCAGAAGCTTGCTCGCCGAGGCAACGATGGTGAAGTTGCACAGAAGTCATTTGGGCTGCAGCTTTTTGAGTCTGATAGCTTCCGTGATTTCGCTGAAAATCCAGCAGCGGGCAAGTCTGCCAAGATCTACACCAAAGAGACAATCACGAGTGCTACTACAGATGCAGCTGGTTCAGCCGGCACACTAGTAACCGAACAGCGTTTACCTGGTATTGTGGCCACGCCTGACCGCCGTTTAACTGTGCGCGATCTATTGGCCTCAGGCACTACTAACAGCAGCTCTATTACCTATATGCGAGAGACCGGATTTACAAATAGTGCGGCTCCTCAAGTAAAAGAGGGTGATTTGAAGGCGCAATCAGACATTAAGTTCGATGAGCAGCAAGTGAGCGTAAAGACTTTGGCTCATTGGGTTAAAGCATCACGTCAGATTCTAGACGACGCACCAATGCTTGAATCTTATGTCCGTGGTCGCCTGATGTACGGTCTTAAGTTAGTAGAAGAGCAGCAGTTGTTAAATGGTGATAATACTGGCGGTAACTTGCATGGCATTATCCCTCAAGCTACTGCGTTTGCAGACCCAGCCACATTAGCTGAGTACACCATCATTGACCAACTACGCTTAGCACAATTACAAGCTGTGTTAGCTGAATATCCAGCAACAGGCCATGTGTTAAACCCAATTGATTGGGCGAAGATTGAGCTAACTAAAGATGCCGAAAATCGCTATATCATCGGCCAGCCCCAAGGTGTAGCTAATCCAACTCTATGGGGTCTGCCAGTAGTTAGCACGCAAGCAATGGGCGCTGGTAAGTTTTTGACTGGCGCATTTAGCTTGGCTGCACAGGTGTTTGACCGTCAGCAAGCAGCGGTTGCTGTTTCAACAGAAAACCAAGATGACTTTATCCGTAACTTAGTGACAATTCTTTGCGAAGAGCGCTTAGCATTAGCGGTTTATCGTCCAGAAGCGTTTGTTTACGGTTCATTAACTGCTAAAACCGCTTAAAGTCAAGACCAACGTTAGTTGAGAGGCGTTCACCATATGTGGTGAGCGCTTTTTTATTAATCCAAAGTTAATTAGCTAGTTAATTTTGCATTGATAAAAGGAGTCAGATCATGAAATACGTAGTCTTAAAGCAGCACTATGGTGACCGCCAATATTTTGAAGGCGAAGAACGTGAGGTTGACAACAAGACAGATGCTAAAGTGCTCATAGATGCTGGTCTTATCTACCTTAGTAAGGGCTCAGGCACTGAAGAGAGAGCAGCGCCAAAAGCTCGAAATAAGATGGCGCCTAAAGCAAATAATAAATCTGAGTAAATAACATGATCACACTTGAGCAAGTCAAATTCCAATGCCGTATCGAGCAAGACGTTTATTATGAGGACGGCTTGCTCAATGACTATATTGCAGCTGCTCGTAATCATGTGCAGGCCCACTTAGACCGCACGATTTATCCTGATGCGGTGCCAAGCGATGACCCGGATGGCTTGGTAGACAACGCAAGTATTGACCAGGCAATGCTATTGCTGGTTGCTCATTGGTACGCCAATCGTGAAGCAGTATCTGAGTCAGTAATGACGGAAGTGCCACTTGGTGTACGTCACTTACTGCAACCCTATAGACGCATGGGGGTTTAAATGAATGCTGGCAAGTTAAGACACCGCATTAAGCTTTATAAGAGCAAAACAAAATCATCGCCTATGGGTGGGGGCGGAGCATTAATATGGGAGCATGTACTGACACTATCCGCCGCGTTTGAACCACTATCTGTAAAAGATATGTTGGCAGCTCAAGCGGCCAGTAGTGAGGCTAAAGTACGTTGTACCTTACGGTACCGGCATGATGTGGATAGCAAAATGCGAGTTGGCCATAGAGGCCGCATGTATGAGATTGATGGCGACCCTCTGCCAGATGCCAACAGTGGCCTCGAATACATGACTTTAATGTTAAAAGAGGTGGCCAATGGCTAGTGACTGGGGTTCAGTTGATATTAAAGGGCTCGACGAACTTGACGCCAAGCTTGCACTGCTAGATAACGAGCTGGCTGGCAAGTCTCTATATAGCGCTTTAAACGTTGCTTTAACTCCAGTTGTTAAAGAGGCTAAAGCGCGAGCGAGTGTAGCACCTGAACCGCACATAATGACAACCGCCGGCGGTCGTAAGGTTGAAGTTCAGCCTGGGCTGCTTGAGTCAGCTATCCGCAAACGCAGACTGCCGAAGTCTGAGCATACAGGAGAGTTCGCCCAAGGGGCGGTGATGGGTGTTTATGTTGGTAAGGGCACAAAACAAAAAGAATACCCTAGGTATTGGCATCTTATTGAACATGGCACATCAAAAATGAGATCAGCGCCATTTTTGCGCCCTGCTTTTGATCACAACGTAGACAATATGGTGAGCCGCTTTGCTAAAAAGCTGGCTCAAAATATAGACAAGCATCTGGAGTAATCAATGATAGCGGGAGTGAGAATTAATACTCTATTGTCACCCATGGTTAATGGCCGGCTTTACCCCGATATGCTAACAGAGCACGATGACAAAAATATCCCGTATATTGTTTATCAGAATATAAGCACGGTGCCCGAAGTAACACTGGATGGTGTGACAGGGCATGAGTGGGTCCGCATGCAAATAGACGTATATCACAACGATAAATACCAGGCTGTACTACTCGCAAATCGAGTAGTGCAAAAAATTAATGACAACATACAACCAAGCATTTATAGCGCGAGACAGTCGCTTCGCGAGGGTAATTTAT
Source organism: Psychrobacter sp. UBA3962 (assembly GCF_002385225.1). Taxonomy (GTDB): domain Bacteria; phylum Pseudomonadota; class Gammaproteobacteria; order Pseudomonadales; family Moraxellaceae; genus Psychrobacter. The sequence goes on from NZ_DGDC01000003.1 coordinate 150,918, forward strand.
ATCGCGAGTCGATCGATTATGAGTTCTGGCAAACCGCCCCAACAGAAGACGAAATGGAGTAATCACCATGGCAGTAGAAAATTTAGTAGATAGCTTTTACCAGCTATTAGTATCTAGCACCGAGTTAGAGTTTAAAAAAGTAAAGCATTTGCAAAAATGCGAGCCACCGACCAGCGAAAAAACATTAGATGATGTGACGGCAACTGATGATAAGCGTACAGTCAAAGCAGTTGTTGATTTCACTGAGGATAGCGAAATTGAGTTTGAATTTGTGCTTGATCCGACTGACGAAGAGCATCTGCTAATACAAAGTGCATATGAAGATAATACAGAGCTGAACTGGCAGTATAAACTCGTCAAAGCGACGGGATTGAGCCGTCAGTTCAAAGGCATGGTCAGTAAATTAACTCCGAACACTGATGATAATAAAAAGAAAGTCCGCATGACTGGGACAATCACTATCACCAGCGACCCCACAAAAGTTTTAGCCGAATAATCACCAGAGTTTAGCATAAGGATAATACAGATGAAAAAGAACGAAACTAAAGGTGTTTTAGATAAAGCCGCCATTCTGGCATTTGCCAGCAATGCCGCTTTAAAAGTTGAGAAAATCGAACTGCCAGAAATGGGGGGTGAGGTTTACATCAAAGAGCTTACAGCGGGCGAGCGCGAAGCTCTTGAAAAACAGATGCAGAGCCAAACTGATAAAAATGCTGTACGCGCCACAGTGTTTGTACATAGTGTTTGTAACGCAGATGGCGAGCTGATGTTTGATGTTGAAGACATCGAAGCAATTAAACAATTGCCAAGCCGTCCAGTCATTAAAGTGTTCAACCGCTCAAATGAAATCAACGGCATCACCCCTGAGCAAGTAGATACTGCAGAAAAAAACTCCTAAGCCATCCTAGTCGTAGATTTTTATTCAAGCTTGCAGGTCATCTTGGCATGACAGTCTCACAGCTATCATCTGAGATGACATCGCAAGAACTGACAGAGTGGATGGCGTACGATAGATTTGACCCGATTGGAGGGTTTCGACAAGATTTGCAGACAGCGCATTTGTTATATGAAAAACGGGGTGGCGATGATAAAAACATTTCTGACTTCTTACCTGTTAACCCAAATCCAATGACTGACGAGCAGCGCGCAGAGCTTGAAAAGCAGAAACGGATTGCTGAGTTGCAAGTTCAAACAGAGCAAATGATTGCTATGTTTGACAGTATGTAATGCTATAGACAGCTGGTTATTTGTGATTTTTCGTACTATGATTGAGCCTTTAATATTAATATTTGGAGGCTGAATGTTGCGCAAAATTATAAATATCATACTTTACTTAATTGCAGCGTTTGTAGCCTTCATGGCTATAGCAATGATATTTGCAGCAAATGTGAATAATTTTAAAGCATTTGTTGTGCTAATAATATCGGCTGCTGTTTTTTTGCCAGAGGTGCAGGCCTCAATTAATAGGATGGTTGGAAAGAACATTAATGCCATTGCTTATATTTTTTTAGGGTTTGTTTTATTCATCTGTGGAATACTCATTGCTGCGGGGACCGAGTCACAAGTAAAAGGGTCGAAGAGCCCCGAAGCTATTGTCCAAGATAAAGAAGCTATCGAAGTCGAAGAAGACAGTAAAGATGCAACTGCCACCCGTAAAAAAGAGGAAGATATAGAGCCCTATCAGGATGTGGTGTATCGAATGACAAAAGATGAATATCCAAAGGCATATGAAGCATGGGGTGGAGAGTGGATTGAAAGGATTAATGATAGCATGTTACCAGCTGTTAGAGCAGTAGATAAGAAAAGACAGTGTGACAAGCCTGTTATGATTAATTTATCAGAGCAAGAAAGTATTACTCAGCAAAAAGCCGTTTATTTCGTCGACTGCGAGAATGGCAGACGCTTCTACATAAATATAAACGATGTGAATGAAGGTAAAGACATATATACAGATGATGATGTCAAACGGAGAGTAAAACGAGAAGAAAATTTACGATTAGCGGACTGCCAGATAACGATTAAAAATAGCCTAAAAAACCCAAGGTCGTTTGATATAGATATTAGTACAGTTCAACATGGTTATGATGCAAGCAAAGAGCTGAACACCGTGAAATTTAGATTTTATGCTCAAAACGGTTTTGGAGCAGAAATAGCAAATATCGGCAAATGTAGCTTTGATAAAGCAGGCTCTGTGGTCAACATAGATGTCCAGTAAAAATAAAATCGAACTACTCCACTGCCAAAATAAATGATTTTTATTTAGCCAAGCCCTCAATCGAGGGCTTTTTTTACGCCCGGAATAAGGAGTATTAACATTGGGTAAAGTCTTATCACGCTTAGATATCTTACTGCATGCTAATACTGCTAATTACCGCCGCGATATCAAGCAAGCAACAAACGAGACCAAAGCAGAGCTAAAAAGCGTCTCCGATGCAGCAGTTGCAAGTGGCAAGAAGATTGATGCATCACTTAACTCGTTACTTAATATGAAAAACGCTATTGCTGGCGTGGGTGTTGCTGCATTTGCATCATCTATCATAAGTACGGCTGATCAAATGCAGGATCTTGCTAGTAAGATTCGGATTAGCACTAACAGCACTGAAGAATATGTTGCAGTCATGCACCAGTTGCGAGATATCTCGCGCGAAAACGCAGCATCTTATGGAGCAACAGTTGAACTGTATGCTGATTCACGTAGGGCATTAAAAGAGCTTGGTAAATCACAGCAAGAGACTATTGATTTTACGAATAATTTATCTAAAGCAATGCGCGTCGGTGGTGGCGAAGCACAGGCTCAAGCCGCTGCATTAACTCAGCTTGGTCAGGCTCTAGCATCAGGCGTTCTAAGAGGTGATGAATTTAACTCAGTTGCTGAGCAGGCGCCAGTTTTGCTTGATTTGCTTGCAAAAGAGTTAGACACAACGAGAGGAGCTTTGCGTAAATTAGCAGCCGATGGGGCGTTGACTTCAGATGTAATTTACAACGCTATATCATCAGCAACTGACGTTCTAGACGAAAAGATGTCTAAAGTGACAGTAACTCTCACTCAAGCAGTGGGGGTGTTTAAAGATCAGTATGCAATTTTTGTAGATGACATAGTTAACCAGAACACAACCATAGGTCAGAACCTGGGTCAAATGGTATTAGTCGCCGCTGATAACTTTGCAACACTAGCCAAGGCAGGTATAGCGGTCAGTGGCGTGTGGCTAGCAAACACAGTGGCAAGCTCAGGCCTAACAAAGTCAATAGCGGGGCTGGTGGGCGCACAAGTAGCGTCAGCAAAAGCCGCGGTCACAAATGCTATGAGCACTCAGAGTCAAATAGCAGCAATTAATAAATTGCACACAAACATGATGTTACTGCGCATGACTAAGACGCATTACATCGCATTAGCAAAGCAAGCTGTCGCAAGTACCGTGGCGTACACTCGCTCATTGGCTGGGCTGGCTAGCGGCTTTAATGCATCAACTGCGGCAGCTGCTATGCACAATAGAGCGATAGCAGCGGGCAATGCAACAAAAAAAGTTGCTGTAGCAAGTACCATGCTTGCGACAAGTGCAACCAGGAGTATGGGCAACGCGCTTAAGTCTGTTGGCAGTATTATCACCAAGCATCCTCTTATGATAGTAGCTGCGACGTTGTCAGCAATTGTCGTGCAGACACACGGCCTACAAGGTGCCCTGAATAGTCTAGGCGATGCGTTAAGCGTTGTTGGCATCTTATTTACTGACATGGTCTCAGTGGGAGTCAACGGCATTGGCTGGCTGTGGGATAGCACTACCAACTTTTTAAACAGCCTTATGGGAGACTCTCAGACTGCAACCGAAACATCTGGTGGTTATTTTGCGACTCTATTCGCCGGCACTGAAGGCGGGTTTGTTGGCATGTTGCAAGTAGCTGCTAGTGTCTTTGATGACATCCTATCTGCAGTAGTGGCTTTTGCTCGCATGAGCTGGACAAATCTAAACCAGTTTGTCATTAGTGTGAAGAACGCTTTTAAAAGCATGGGAAATCTAGCTCTAAGTGTGTTTGATGCAATGGTTAACTCTGCTTTCAGCAGGATTAACTTTGTCTTGAGCGGGATTAATTTAGTCAAGAAGGCTGCTAGTTCAGTCCAAGGATTCTTTGGAGGGGATAGTAGTTATACGCCTATTGACTTGTTGCCAGCTTATAAGTCTCAAAGATACGCTTATGAAGACACCAACTATGTTGGTTACACAGAGTCGTACACTCAAATCACTGCCGCTAGAAGCTTGACTGACAGCGCAATCGCTCGACAAAAAGACATTAAAACAAACGCAGACGCTGCAAGAGACGCGTTAAATAAAACTGGAGTAGCTGCTGAACAGGCTGGAGAATCTGCCAAGAAAGCGGCCGACAAGGCGAACAAAGGTCTTAAAAATGTCAAAAAAGGTCTGACGGATGCTGAAAAAGCAGCTCAAGCTCTTTATAGGTCTTTCCTGAGCGCAGAAGCTGAGCTTAGAAAGTCTATCTTCATGCTGGACCCGCAGACAACTTTTAGCGAACTGGCTTACGATCTATCAGATGCAACAAACGAGATGTCGAAGTTTGATGAGCAAATGAAGCAAGTTTTACGCTCGCTCGCTAAAACCAAAGATATAAAACAATTCAATAATCAAATGAGAGATGCTGACGAGGAGATTGGAAGAGAAATTGAATTGTTGCGCGCTACTAATGATCTTGAGCGTGAGCGCCTCACAATCCAGTATGAAATACAAGACGAGCTTAAAAAATACCAGTCTCTAAAAAATGCTGGGCTAACCGCTGATTACAATGCAATTGAGACGCGATTAAAATATTTAGAAGCTGACAAGCTGCAATTACTACACTACCAGACAATCGATTCTGTAGCTAAAGACTTGGAAGGTACGATAAATGATTTATATCGACAAACTGCATTGCTTGATAATGACAGCCCTGTCGAAGCGCTACTGTACGACCTCAAAGCGTCTGGAAAATTGGCGAACGCAACAGAAGAGGAAATGCAGAATCTAACCAGTGCTGTCAATGCCGCTAGAGATGCATACGAAGCGTTTACACAAGCAAAATTAGCTAGCGAAATAAAGCTAGAAGTACGTAATAGCGCGGCACAACTCCGTACAGAGTTGCTTGATTATGCAACACCAGGCACGACTTATGATCAGAATGACAAATTGCTAGCCGACTCACTTGAGAAACTGCGACAAGCTCGAGAGCTAGAGCAGATGCAGCAAGATGAGTATGACAGACTTGCTGAGATAGCAAAAAAACGTCATTACGACAAAATGATCGAGCTGAATCAGATGTATGCTAGCGACACACTAACGTCTATGGTCGGTATGACTCGAACGTTATTTAGCGAACAATCAAGCGCATATCGCTTTATGTTTGCAGCACAGCAGTCATTTGTAATGGCGAGCGCTGGCATGAATATGTATGAGGCTTGGGGTGACATGATGGCTCAGGGCGTAAGCTTACCCGACAAATTAGCTGGAGCTGCAACAATTGTTGCAGAATTCGGGAAAATTATCTCAGCAGCAAGCTCATTAACTCTTGATTTGCCGGGCTACCGCGGCGGTGGCTTTACCGGAGCTGGACGTGTGAATGAAGTCGCGGGACTTGTGCACAGAGAAGAATTTGTCGCAAACGCTGGCGTGACTCGTACGTATCGACCTGAATTGGAAGCTATGCACAACGGAACCTACAAGCGCAACAGTGGCAACACTAATATCAATGTGAGCGTTAAAGTCGAAAGTAATGGTCAGAGCACAGTTGAGTCGAATCAGCAATTGGGCAAACAGCTTGGCGCGGGGCTTGTCGAGAAGATTAAGCAGGTCTTGGTGCAAGAGAGTAAGCCTGGGGGTTTGTTATATGCTTAAAACATTCACATGGTCCGTTGACATGGGCCCTAGCGCCCAAACATCACACCGTGTTGGCAGAAACCAGTTCGGTGATGGCTACGCTCAAAAATTTAAGATGGGCATAAACAATAAAACAAAGAACTGGTCTGGCACAAAAAAGGGAGACTACAGAACAATCATCAAACCGATTATTGATTTTCTAGACGAGCATGAAGGCTACCTGCCTTTTTTGTGGACCGACCCGCACGGCGAGACTCGGCAATACACTTGCTCAGATTATCCCGTAGTCCAAACAAAAGCCAATCACTGGCAAATTACGCTTAATTTTGAGCAAAATCACAGCGTTTAACCCCTCTTAATCAACCATACGCCCCACAGCTATCAGCTCGGGGCTTTTTTTGGAGCAAATAAAATGGCGATAAAATTACCAGACCCAGGCAACGGCATTCCCGAGCAAAAAACCGGCAATGACGAATGGACTAACATGAAGATTGTGCGCGATAACTTTGCTGATCAGAGTAATGCAGCTAGTAAGCTTGTGGGATCAGCATCAGGTCAAGTACCTCTAAACAGTCATCTAGGTACAGCTTCTAAGGTGAATGTTGGTACAAGTGATGGTCAAATTCCGTTAGCTGAGGACATACAAGCAGTAGCGTTTGGGCGTACCATCGAGAGTGCACCAGAGGGAGTTGATGCCGCAAACTTAAAAAAGGGTTTTATTTACACAAATGCCAACACAACAGGGCTTCCACCGCAAATAACATCGAGTTATCTTGGCGTTTTAAACACTTTTGCAGGATATTACAGTTCCGCAGGCCCGACAGATAGTCAGTATTTCTACTCCTACTTTGACGACAATATTTATTTTAGAGGTCGGAGGTTTAGAGACGCTGCATATCGAGATTGGAGGCTTATCTACCACTCGGGCAACACAACAAAAGACTCCGCAACAGGCTTTTTAAAAGTATCAAGCCCCGTCTTGCATGTGTATAACGATAGCATCACTAAGATACATGAAGCAGAACAGCTAGATATTACAGTTGAAAAGAAGAGTGTGGGTCACTACGAGATACATGGTACTACTGGACTGCGTAAGAATGATGGTTGGTTTATGTCACCACCTCGTGATGTTCACGGAAACGTGCTTTGCATGGTTGATATTGAAGAAAAAGATGGTGTTGTTATCTTGAGAACATACAAGAAGAAGTTTGATTTTGAGACAGTGTCAATCGTGCATGATTTTGATAATCCGATGGATATCCCAGACGGGGTTTGTGTTGAGTTCCGCTTCAATGACTTACCACAAGACGAGGTGCTAGATGAGCCAGCTATCTAATGACCTCCAAAAACTCTCAGTTTCGGGTCTCGTTACGCTTTATGAGTTAGATGCAACTCAATTGGGTGGTGACATTTACCGTTGGCATGGTCACATAAGTCATCAAGACTGGGTGTATATTTTTGAGCATGCAAGCAAAAAGCAGTATGCGGACAAAACCAAATACACAAAGCCAATCGCCAAAGACGAAGTGCATAAAAGAAATATAATCTGGCAGGGCAAGACGTTCACTCCAATGCCTATAAGTGCAGATGGGCTTGAGGTGCGTGGGGATAGTAGGCCGTCATCACCGTCTTTAGCAGTTGCTAACATGATTGACGGCCAAGCTGGGGCAATAGGCATACTATGCGCTTACTTTAACGACTTTGTTGGAGCCAAGCTTAAGGTAATCCGTGTGCTCGCTAAATATCTTGATTCTGCTAATTTTGCGGACGGCAACCCTTCAGCTGACCCTACTCAGTTTAGTTTTCAGAACTGGGAAATCAATAAGAAGTTGCGCGAATCGCTTAGCGAGAAATCAAGCGAAGTTGTCTTTGAGTTGAGCACACCGCTTACTGCGCAAAATCAAAAAATACCGGCTCGCACTATCACAAAATACTGTGATTGGTGCGTCAAAGGTAAATACCGAGGTGAGTCGTGCGGCTATACGGGTGCGGCTATGTTTACTGAAGACGGCAAGCCTACAGACAACCCCGCGCTTGATAAGTGCGGTGGCCTTATTAAAGACTGTAAGCTCCGATTTGGCGAAAACCAGCCACTAAGACATGGCGGGTTCGCATCGTCTCGTATCAGCTAAGGTGAATCATGAAACTGACTAAAAAAGCAAAAGACGCAATCATTGAGCATGCAAAGCAATGCTACCCACGCGAATGTTGCGGCCTCATCATTAATCGTCAGTATGTACCATGCAATAATATTGCCAGTCGTTCAGAGGATTTTGTGATTGACCCGCGTGACTTGGTAAAAGCAGAAGAGCTTGGTAAAGTGCAAGCGATTGTACACAGTCATCCAGACGGCACTTGTCAGCCTTCTTTAGTTGATAATCAAAACATTGATAAGCATGGCGTACCGTGGGTTATTGTCGGATATCCTGAAATTGAATTTGGTATCTATTACGAGGGTGTCAAACAGCCACTTATCAATCGTCAGTATGTTCATGGCGAATTAGATTGCTTTACTATCATCAAAGACTACTATGAGCGTGAGCTTGATATTACGCTTGATGATTTTGAGCGCGTTGACCGCTGGTGGGAAACGGCAGAGTCCAGTCTGTATCTTGATAACTATAAATCACAAGGTTTCATCGAGGTTGATGAATTACAACGTCACGATATTATTTTATGTGCTGTGCAACCCACTAAGCAAGTAAACCACGCTTTAATATACTTGGGTGATGACGGCAGTCTAAAATCAGAAGATACCGAACCTTGCATTGGTGATCATATCATTTTGCATCATCCGTATGGCAGACGCTCAAAACGTGAGATTTATGGTAATGCCTGGCAAGGTCGTACAGCCTTAATCATTAGACATAAAACTTTATTTGGTGATGAGAATGCTGAAAAAGATTGAGCTACACGGAGTATTGGCTGACAAATTTGGCAAATACTTTGAACTAGACGTAGCAACCCCGCGCGAAGCATGCGAAGCCTTAAGTTATCAAATACCAGGCTTTAGAAAGTTTATGAAGACCGCTCATGATAGCGGTCTTTTTTTTGCTGTGTATAACGATGACAACAATATCGGACCTGAAGAGATTGAGCAGCAAACAGGGGCATCTATCATTCGCATCGTCCCCAAGATTATCGGCTCAGGTGGTGACTCATTGGGGATTTTGCAAGTGGTGGCAGGCGTAGCTCTTATTGGGCTAAGTTTTACGCCATTTGGTGCCCCTTTTTCAAGTGCATTGATGGGAGCAGGTGCAGGGCTATTGTTGGGGGGTGCAACAACGCTATTAATGCCTACACCAAAAATCGACCCGCGAGACCCTAGCGAGAATAAGCCAAATTACGGCTATGGCGGGGCGGTCACAAGTGTTAAATCCGGTAACTGCGTACCATTACAGTATGGCCGTGGCCGCATTGGCGCGCATCTACTAGGCGGTATGAGTGTAAGCGAGGACACATAATGCAATTAATCTATGGCTCCAAGGCTGGACAAAAAAAGCCACATACGCCGCGTATATCTGACGATACTGTTGCGTCTATTACTAAGATTACAGCCCTTTATTTGCTGGGCGAGGGTGAAATACGTGGCTTAGTTAACGGCTCAAAAAGCATTTACTTCGAAGACACACCACTTGAAGATGAGAACGGCCATCGTAACTTTGAAAACGTAGAATGGGAAATTCGACACGGTACTGTTGATCAGACTCATATACCTGGTGTGCCTAGTGCCAGTACTGAGAGAGTGATCAACACAGAGTTGCGCAGTAGTGTACCATGGACTCGCCTAATAACTGATATCGAGTTATCTAGTATCAACGTCAATGTGTCGTGGCCACGTCTGTCAAAAATGGAAGACAATGGCGATGTAAACGGTACCACAGTAGATTACGCTATCGACGTACGTACAGATGGTGGCGCTTGGGTGACTATGGTCAGCAAATCACTTACTGCAAAGACATCTGGCCGCTATCAACGTACTCACAATATCCCGCTGCCGGATGCTAATAATAACTGGCAGGTCCGTGTCCGTAAAATCACAGAGGATGGTGATAACGAGCGTCTATTTAATCAGATGCACATTGATAGCATTGCTGAGATTATTGACGCTAAATTATGCTATCCACACTCCGCTGTTATCAAGCTAACATGGGACTCACGTGCATTTGGCAACACTCCAAAAGTATCGTTTGAGACATATGGTCGTTATGTCAAGGTGCCTGTTAATTATGATGCAGAGACCCGAAAGAGCACTGGTATTTGGACTGGCGAATTCAAAGAAGCTTTTACAACAAATCCAGCTTGGATTTACTATGACCTAATCACAAATGATAGATATGGCCTAGGCAACAAATTAAAGCCGTACATGATCAACAAGTGGGCCATTGAGCATATCGCAAAAATCTGTGATGTCATGGTCGATGACGGTAAAGGTGGGTTAGAGCCTCGCTATACCTGCAACTTATATCTACAGACGGCTGAAACAGCTTTTGACGTACTGCAACATATTGCTGGCATCTTCCGTGGCATGGCATTTTGGAATGGGTCACAAATCATATTAGACGCAGATACCTATAAAGACTGTGATTATGTGATTACCCGTGCCAACGTTATAAATGGCGAGTTTGTTAAGACCGGTACAGCTGCGAACGAACGTCACACTATCGCAAAAGTTGGCTACTCGAACCCAGATAATAACTACGAAGTAGATTATGTCTTTGTACGTAACGAGCGGGCTATCGCCGAGATTGGCATCAACATACTTGATTTATCAGCTATCGCTTGTACTAGCGAGGGTGAAGCTTATCGCTTTGGCTTAGCTGCTTTATTAACTGAACAGAATAGAACGCAAACCGTATCATTTACCATGGGTTTAGATGGTGCATTACCAAGTGTGGGTGACCGTATTGATATCCCGGATATTATGTTCACTGGTCACAATACTGGTGGGCGTATATCTAGTGTTAATAAAGATCGTACAGTCATTACTGTTGACAGAGACAATGTGCCTGTATCACCAGGCGACAAGTTGGTTGTTAACTTAGAATCTGGCAAAGCACAAACTCGTGAAACTCTGTCGATCAATGGCCGAGAAATCACTGTCAGCAAGCCATTTGATGCGGTATCACGCGAGAACGTGTGGGCAGTAAGTAGCGATGAACTGCCAACTATGTCGTTTATCGTACTGTCAGTACGTGCAAACGAGGACGGCACACAGTATAGCTACACAGCACTGCAATACGATGCAACCCTGCAGCAGCAGATTGACAATGGCACTATTATTGAGAATAAGCCGCCGCTGCCACCGCTTGTGTCAATGATCATTGATGCGCCACAGTCAATAGCTCTATCTACTCGTCATCGCATTGAGCAAGCGCAAACTATCACTACGCTTGTAATAACTTGGGAGCAAGTAAAAGATGCTGTTGCGTATGACGTCGAGTGGCGAAAAGATGATGGCGATTGGATAAGCGTACCACGCACAGGTAATATTTCAGTGGAGGTTGATGGTGTGTACAGTGGCAATTATATTGCCCGCGTGCGTGCTGTCAGTGCGTTTGATGCTGTCTCAAAGCCTATCACATCTACTCTAACAAAAGTTGAAGGCAAGGCTGGCAAGCCGCCAAGTTTGTTGTCATTAAAAGCCACCGGCACTTTATTTGGCATGGAGCTTAATTGGTCATTTGCAAAAGGCTCAGGTGACGCTGCTTACACTGAAATACAAGTTGCATCTGCCCCAGATACTAATGTGGCTCTACTTGGACAGTACAGCTATCCAACCAACAACGCCAAGCTTAACGGCTTACAAAACGGACTGGTGCAGTATTACCGTGGCCGTATTGTCGACAAACTAGGTTTTAAGGGTGACTGGAGTAACTGGGTCAAAGGCCAAGTGCTTAATGACTCAAGCCAAGTGCTAGATTTAATTGCCGGTGATATTGAGCAGTCGCATCTACATCAAGAGCTAGGCGAAAAAATAGACAAGATTGACATTGTTGACGATAAAGTATCGCAGGAAACTAGAGACAGAATACAGGCAATCATTGACGCAGAGTCTAAGATTGATAAAAAAGCTAATCAAGCTGACTTTATACAGTTTCAGGAAGATACGAGCAACGAGTTCGGCGTGCAAGGCGAAAAACTGGAAGGTGTTATTGCTGACTATCGTCCGCGTCACGCCGATAAAAACCGACATGCTGATAAGAGTAGGTCTGCCCAGTGGACATACTGGAAAACTGTTGCTCGTGATAACTATGCAACAAATGAGCGTATCACTGTATTGCAGTCTGATGTCGCAGACAGCAATGCGACATACACTCAAAGTCTGAAAACCCTTGCAACATCAACCGAGGCGTTAGCCAGTAAGACTGATACCCTGCAAACCACGGTTAGCGGCAATACAGCGAGCATTCAGCAACACAGTAAGTCTATCAATGGTCTATCGGCTGAGCACACTTTAACGCTTGACGTTAACGGTTATGTTACAGGGGTTGGTAATTATAACGACGGCAAAAAAGGCAGCTTTGCAATTAGAGTTGACGAGTTTTGGATCGCTTCCCCGGATAACAAGTCCAAAGTTAGACCCTTAGTCTATTATCCAAGTTCAACCACTATTAATGGGGTTGTCGTCCCGAATGGGCTGTATCTTGACGGCAATATCTTTGCAAAAGGCTCAATTACAGCAGATAAGATACACGCTGAGTCATTATCGGCTTTAACAGCAAACATCGGTCACTTTAAGTCAGCACCATCTGGGGCTAGGCTTGAGATTAAAGATAGTGTGCTAGAGGTTTACGACAGTAATAACAGATTACGTGTTCGCATGGGGGTTTGGTAATGCCGCAAGGGTTGCAAGTTTTTGATGAAAATGGCAAAGAGGTGTTTAACTCAAGCACTAGAACCTTCCAAGTTATAAAGAAGGTAGTGTTTAAAAAAGATACTTCCCTAACTATAAGCCACCCACTTTTCAACAAAGATTCAGGGTTAACCCCTATGTTTATTGTGTCCCCTGCATTTTTTGGGGGTAAGGTAGCTAGCATTGAGCATCTCGGTGGAGACACTATCAGGCTCGACATGGTTGAAGGCGGTAAGTTTGAGCAAACAGCCCCTTGGATAGGCACTAGCTACTTTAACGACCATTCAAATATGACTCTGTTATTAGGGGTATACTGATGGCTGACTATCATGGTTTTCAGGTTCTTAGTGAGCGTGGGGATGTTCAATTATCTGACAAGGCTTACGATATAACTTGGCAAAACGCAACTGAGTTGAAGGGTGAAGGAGAGTTCTCTGGAGACTTTATAGCTGTCGAACCAAGAGATGGCGAAACCTTCTACCCTTTTCCACTTAAACTACGCATAGGTGGGTGGTCTGATGATACGGTGTTTGCAGATATTAACCCAGATAAAATACAAATGTATAAGGGTAGTGGTAGGGTACATTTTTTTGGATATACAACCACTCCGCCAGTTGGTGAGAACTTTGGGCTTCAAGTGTTCAATGAAAACAAAGAGCTGACGTTTTCTAGTGGGATGTTGAGCTTAGACATTTTAGAGGTTGTTGAGGTAGATGATGTTAGGATAAATACCAACTCTGTCATATCAAGACACTTTGTAGGTGACAGAAAGGTAGCCATAGTCCCACTAGGAAATCCCTTTCTGATGGTTAGGGAAGGGGATAAATACGACCACTTTGATGTGTGGTCTGCAAGTTTTAGTAGGGAAGGTCAATATATAGTGACAAAGTACATAAAGTCTAGGGAGTCTTATATACCCTCATTTATAGGTTTTAGGTATACCTCAAGGTCATCACTTCAATTCTTAATAATCGACTTAAAGGGGTTTTAAAATGAAGAATCTAGTTGTAATTTTCTTTCTCTTATCCTCTGGCTGTACTGCTAGAAGCGATTACAGGGAGAATTTCAATGATAAAACACACACCTCTGACGCACTTTACAAAATATCTCAAGATGATATTAAAGACAGAATAGAAGCAGACCGTTTTGAAAGGCTGCTTCTAAATAAGAAAACACAATAACCACCTTCAGGTGGTTTTTTTATATCTAAAAGGGGGCGATATGCTCAAAAAGATTTTAAGCTGCGGCATTTGCATCAAAAAACAAATGCTGTGGCTGTTAGCTGCATTGCTGCTACTAATGACAGCGGCGGTAGCAAGCTCGGGAAAACCTCCAGACACTGTAACTCTAAACAATTACGGTGTAGGAGTGCCATTCCTCAAATCGTGGATTTCGATTTGGATTTTTGCCGCGGCCGGTGGTGCAGGGTCGCTATTTTTTAAGATTAAAGCGATTGACGAGCACTTTCGCTTTTTGATGATTGCTAAACCGTTCTTAGGGCTGTTTGGCGCTTTATCACTGTGCCTGGTGCTAGCAAGCAGCGTAGAGCCGCAGCCGCCTGTAATGTCGGCTTATGCGTTTGTAGCCGCTTTATTGTCAGCACCAATTTTGCAAGCATTGTTAGCTGTTGCATCACTGCCTCGCAATCAGGCCGAGCTGTTTAATACTATAAACCCATTTAAGTTCAAAGTTGTAGTAGATGATGACAACAAAGGAGCGCTAGATGACAAGTCTTAATTTCAACTTAAGCGCTGTCGTGTGCATTTTGGCAGCAGCTTATGGGTTTCGCATCTTGATCAAACATCTGCATATTGCTCGCCGCGACATGCGCACAGTAGCTTGTGATGCATTGCCTGTCATCCTAGGTACTTTATCATGGGCAACCGCAGCACTGATATTTTTAGAAATGCCAGTAACGTACAGCTCGCCGATTGAGCTGCAAAGGGTGTTTATGGTTATAACTTGGTGTTGGTTAATTAGCAGATACCGACGATGCAAAACTAAACGATTACGCCCGCGCAACTAGCGGGCTTTTTTACGTATAAAGGATTTAAAAATGAGCAAATTTAATGAGTTTTTTGACAGATTAATGCAGCACGAGGGCGGCTATGTGAACCATCCGAACGACCCAGGCGGTGAGACGATGTGGGGCGTCACTAAACGAGTTGCACAGGCACACGGATATTATGGACCTATGCGTCAATTGCCAAAAAGTAAAGCCAGGGAGATAGCAACGACATCATACTGGTTAGCGGTTAGAGGTGATGATTTACCACCGGCTGTGGCTTGGCAGTTAGTGGATGCAGCATACAACCATGGGAACCGTAATGCGGTTAAGTTTTTACAACGTGCTGTTGGGGCGGTTGACGACGGCATTATCGGGCCACGCACGCTGTCAGCAGTAAAATCGATGGATGTTAATGACGTGGTTTTACTATTTAACGCAGAGCGATTGATGTTTTATACACAGTTAAGAACCTGGTCAGTGTTTGGTAAGGGATGGGCGAGGCGCATTGTTGGCAATCTAAGATATGCTGCTAAAGATAATTAGGATGACATGCTTTGAAGTAGAATCACGTCAAAATCTTGTCATAAAAAAAGCCCCTCTGGTGAGGGGCTTGATTTTATTACTAATATTTGGTGGAGATGGCGGGAGTTGAACCCGCGTCCGCCAGCACTACGCTCATGAATCTACATGTTTAGGGTCTGTCTTTAGTTTTAGCCCGCACCGAACCGACAGTCAGGTTGGATAGGGCGATCCTTTAAGTTTGAACCTAAGTGACTAAGGCAGACACTTAAGCGAACCCATATGCGTGCGCTTCAACTCATCTAACCCACTATGGGTAAAGGGCAGAGGAGTAAGCAGGGTTTAAGCTGCTAGAGCGTAAGTTTCGTCGTTTGCGACTATAACAATATATGTTTGATTTACGAGAGGACATATACTCTCGACATGCATCATTGAGTTTCATCACCAGCGTCGAAGCCAGAACATCCCCAATGGAACGAAACATTATATAGTTAAATTTGAATTAGTACAAGATTATCTTGGCAAATCTTACATAAGATAACATATTGATAAATTTAACTAATTAATAATTTTAGCATTAAAAAAGTCAGCCGAAGCTGACTTTTTCTTTAACAACTAAACTGTAGTAGGGCAGTTATTATTCTGCGTCTTCTTCAGCTTCTTGTTGTTGTTTTGCAGATTCTACATCACCATCTTCAGAAAGAATAGTAACTAGGATGCTAGCAAAGATGTCGTGGTGAAGTTGGATGTCAACGTTGTATTCACCCACTTGACGTAAAGTACCTTCAGGTAGCTTAACTTCAGCGCGGTCCACTTCAAGGCCAGACTTGGTTAAAGCATCAGCGATATCGCGAGTACCGATAGAACCGAATAGCTTACCATCTTCACCAGATTTAGCGCGCATGATAACGTTAACATCAGTTAACGCGTCAGCACGTTTCTGTGCAGCGGCTAATTCTTCAGCTTCGATAGCTTCAAGTTCAGCACGACGAGCTTCAAATTTCTCAACGTTAGCTGGAGTAGCTGGTAAAGCTTTACCTTGAGGGATTAAGTAGTTACGACCGTAACCTGATTTTACATCGACAGTTTCGCCAAGTTTACCAAGGTTGACGATACGCTGTAATAAAATAACTTGCATGAGTCACTCCTAAGTTGGCTTACTGATGGTTGTCAGTGTATGGAAGCAATGCTAAGTAACGAGCTTGTTTGATAGCAGTTGCTAATTGACGCTGATATTTGTTAGACGTACCAGTGATACGGCTAGGAACAATTTTACCATTGTCACTGATGTATTGTTTTAGTAGCTCTACATCTTTATAGTCGATGTGAGTGATACCTTCAGCGGTAAAACGGCAAAATTTGCGACGGCGATAAAAACGTGCCATGGATACTCTCCTTAAATGAGCTTAAATTATTCGTCAGAATCGTCGTTAGACTCATCATCCTGATCGTTGTCAAAGTTTTCGCTACGTGGAGCTTTACGTGCACGCTTCTCATCAGCGCTTTTCGCTAATTGTGAAGGCTCAGTAATAGCGTCGTCACGACGAACAACTAGGCTACGGATGATAGCGTCGTTATAACGGAACAGCTCTTCAAGCTCTGCTAGAGTTTCGCCATTACACTCAATGTTGAATAAAACATAGTGTGCTTTATGGATTTTGTTAATTGGGTAAGCCAATTGACGACGGCCCCAGTCTTCAAGACGGTGAACCATACCATTGTTGTCTTGAACCAATTTGATATATCGCTCAACCATACCGACTACTTGGTCGCTTTGGTCAGGGTGTACGATAAGCACCACTTCGTAATGTCTCATTTAGGACTCCTTACGGATTAGTAGCCATTGACCCCATGTCAACAGCAAGGAGATTTATAGCAGATACGAGGTAATTATTAGATTGTATCTACATCGAAATAAATTGGTGTTGCTGTTTATAAGCTAACAATAAATTTACTAATGCTATAAAGCGCCGGATTATAACAGTTAATGCTTTTTTTAACAAGCTTTGTATCAAATGATTTCAATTCTCAAGAACTGATTGAGACTCGCCCAAAAAATGTTTACAGTAACCTGCTGACAACATCTTTAATATTTTATCTTTAATATAAGATTGTTATTCCAATAGAAGTCTCAAATAACAATAAATAGAAGATATTGCTTTCATGATTAACAACTTTAATCCACCTTTGATTTTTATAGCTTTGATTTTTATAGCAAGGTGACCCTCAGCTGAGGCTGCACACGATAAAAAGTGTTATCAAACAGGTAAATAGGTTATGAAACGTAAAGCCATTGTAATAGGCGCAACAGGGCTAGTGGGTAAAAAACTAATTAGCCAACTTAACATTATGTATGACAGTCTGATTATTATCGCAAGAAAACCCCCAAAGCACATGTCAGCTCAGATGCAGTTTTATCAACTAGGAGATTTCAACAACCTAGAAGAAACTCTGGCCAATATATCGATTGGCCCGGATACAGATGCTTTTAGTTGTTTGGGTACCACAAAAAAGCAAGCAGGAAGCGATGAAGCCTTTAAACAGATTGATTATGACTACAATCTAAATTTCGCTAAAGCTTGCTATCAAAAAGGGGTTCAAAGATTTTTTATCTTGTCAGCCTTGGGTGCAGATACTAAAAGTCGCTTCTTTTATAATCGAGTTAAAGGCAATCTTGAGAAGTCTTTGGCGGAGATTGGCTTTAACGAACTCGTTATCTTCCAGCCGTCGTTATTACTGGGTAAGCACAAAGGTCGGCTATTAGAAAATACCGCACAGAGCGCTTATAAGCTGATTTCACCTTTGGTTCCTAAAACCATGCGTGCACGGCCTATTGAGGCTGAGCGTGTGGCTGCTGCCATGGCGATGACGGCACAAAATATATATGAGCGTCATAGAGTTTCAGGGATAGAGAATACTAGAAATAAAGTGACGGTCATTGACAATAAACAAATGCTTGCGATGACTCAGCTAAAGTCTTAAGCTAATCAGACGCTTTTTTTTATTTTATAAGCCAATAATAAATAAGGAAATAACACCATGACTGAGATGACCAAAACCAACTTTGTAACTTGTGATTTGTTGGATGCTAATCCAGAAAGCCAAGTTTGCTTGCCTAATATTGAAGGGAAGTCTTTTTATAGCTTCGGTGGTAAGGATAAATTCTGTGGTGAAATCGTTACTGTAAAATGCTTTGAAGACAATAGCAGGGTAAAAGAGCTACTGAATACCGAAGGTCGTGATAGTAATGGTGAAGGCAAAATCTTAGTGGTTGATGGCGGGGGCTCTATGCGCTGTGCCTTATTGGGCGATATGATTGCTCAATCTGCTATCGATAATGGCTGGTCAGGAGTTGTGGTGTATGGCTGTGTGCGTGATGTTGATGACATGGCGCAAATGGATATTGGAGTAATGGCTCTAGGCTGCATCCCTCGCAAATCAAACCGTCGTGGTGAAGGTCAGACTGATATTGAAATTAGCTTTGGCGATATGACCTTAAATTCAGGCATGTATGTCTATGCCGATAACAATGGCATCATCGCCAGCGAAAAGCCATTGATTTAAGAGTAGTCTCTTATTCGGCAAAACCAGTCGTTTATTAATATAGAATTACTTATTAATTAATAGCGGACGGCTTATAGCTAGTCTGTAGTTAAAACTTTAAAAGGCCAACACAGCAATGTACTGCTTTGTTGGCCTTTTTTACTAAAACTCAGGCAGTAAATTATTTTTTATAATGAATTAGCGGTGCTTTAATAATCATTTGTAGTCCTCTTTTTAGCTCGTATAATAGAGACTTTATTGATAAGTAGCTGCGACTTTCTCTCAGCCCATTGGTCTTCGTTAAGGAAATTTACCACAATATTATGCCTAAACTCTCTAAGCATCCTCTTACTGATATTTTTACCTCTACCAATGAAGCCCTATTTCCTATAGATAACTCACAAAGGCGCTGGCTGTATCCGGCTCATGCTGCTGCAGGCAGTCTTTGGTTGGCCAGTCTAACAGACTGCCCCGTAGCCAATGTTGCCAATCGACTTAAGGTAGTTGTCACCAAAGACCAAAACCAGCTCAATCAAATCGAAACGGAGTTGGCTTTTTGTGGAGTGGATGCTTATGTGTTCCCAGATTGGGAAATACTGACCTATGATGAGCTGTCGCCGCATCAAGATATTGTTAGTGAGCGAATCAACCTGCTTACAGAAATGCCAAAAAGCGGCATTTTATTAATCAGTATCCAAACTTTAATGCAGCGAGTGGCGCCGCCAAGTTGGCTGATTGGTCAGCATTTTGATTTAAGTGTGGGCGATATATTTGACATAAATGAGCAGCGAGAGATGTTGGCCGCCGCAGGCTACCGGGCTGTAGATAATGTATTTGAGCCTGGTGAATTTGCGGTACGAGGCAGCGTCATTGATATCTTCGCTATGGGTCAGCCGTTTCCACTACGCTTGGATTTGTTCGACAATGAAATTGAGACCATAAAGTTCTTTAATCCCCAAACCCAGCGCACTTTATCGACTGAGACCTTAGTTGAAATAGTGTCCTCCCGATCAGATTCGGATAGTGCGACTAAACATGATTTAACGGTCGAGTCCTTGTCTTTATTACATAAATTACCAGACGTTTCTAAGCCCATTACCGAATTTCAGATCCTGCCAGCCAAAGAATTTCCTTTGGAGGAAGGCAAGGAGATGTTCCGTAATAACTTCGCGGCCATGTTCCCCAATGTTAGCAGTCGCCGATTTGAGCTACATAAAGATGTGATGGCGGGTATAGCCAGTAGTGGCCTTGAATACTATCAGCCGCTTTTCTTTGATTTAGAGGATTGGAGTCAGACCGGACATCTATTTACTTATTTACCTCAAGATGCGCTGTTTATTATTGATGAAAACATAGCGGAGTCTCAGGCAGATTATTGGTCACAAATACAGCGCCGTTATGAAGAGCGCCGTCATGATATTGATAAGCCTGTTTTAGACCCAAAACTGCTTTATTTGCCCAGCAATGAAACCAATGAAAAGTTAAATGCTTATCCTCGTATTATTTTAAGTCAAAATGAACTACAGGCCGCAGAGAGTAGTCAAGCTGGTAAGGTACGTTTGCCTGCCGTTATGCCCCCTGAGCTGCCAGTCAGTCACCAAAAAGCTGAGCCTTTGTTAGAGCTATTAACTTATGCAGAAGGTCAGTGGGGCGATCATGAAGCAGAGCGTAAGGAAGATATAGATAAGCCGCTGCCTCGTCCCATATTGGTGGTGGCGGAAACTGCCGGTCGCCGTGAGATTTTATTAGAGCTATTCCGTGGAAAAATTGACGTTAAAACCTTTGATAATTTACAGCAGTTTCTACACAGTGATCTTTATCGAGATAATGAACAAGCCGAGGGTAATAAGCCCACGGTAGGCTTGACCATTGCCCCGATAGAACGAGGGGCAGTAATAGCCAATCATTTATCGATCATTAGTGAAACCCAGCTATTTGGTAGGCAAGTGCTGCAAACCCGTCGCCGTCGTCAAAGTGATGTGTCAGAAGAGTTCCTAATCAAAAGTGTGACTGAGCTGACCGAAGGCAGCCCAGTGGTTCATATTAACCAAGGTATTGGCCGCTACCATGGCTTAGTTACTTTGGATGCTGGCGAAGGTGAGCAAGAGTTTATTCATTTAAAATACGCTGACGATGCCAGTATCTATGTCCCAGTGGCCAATTTGCAGTTGATTAGCCGTTATAGTGGCGGCGATCCTGCCTTAGCGCCTTTACATAAGATTGGCAGTGGCAAATGGGACAAAGCAAAACAAAAAGCTTTAGAGCAAATTCATGATGTGGCTGCAGAGCTGCTGAATATGCAGGCCCGCCGTCAGGCTAAAGAGGGCATTCATTTTAAAGTCGATACGGCACAGTATGAGCTGTTTGCCAGTCAGTTTGCTTTTGAAGAGACACCGGATCAGGCTAATGCTATTGATGCAGTCATACATGACATGAAGCAAAACAAGCCTATGGACCGGCTCATCTGTGGTGATGTGGGCTTTGGTAAAACCGAAGTAGCGATGCGAGCTGCTTTTATCGCCGTTAATAGTGGTTATCAAGTGGCGGTATTGGTTCCGACGACCTTGCTGGCGGGACAACACGAGGATAACTTCAAAGACCGCTTTGCTGATTGGCCAATCCGTATCGAAACCTTGTCTCGCTTTGGTGGCAAAAAATATCAAGATCAAGTGCTAGAGGACTTGGCTGCTGGCAAGGTCGATATTGTTATTGGCACTCATAAGCTGCTGCAAAAAGACGTTAAATTCGCCAACTTAGGGCTAATGATTGTCGATGAGGAGCATCGCTTTGGGGTCCGTCATAAAGAGCGTATCAAAGCGATCCAAAGTGACGTTGACAGTTTATCGATGACCGCCACACCGATTCCTAGAACCTTAAATATGGCCTTGTCTGGCATGCGTGATATGTCAATTATTGCTACGCCGCCGGCAAGACGCTTGGCCATTAAAACCTTTGTGATGCAAAAGACGGATCAGCTTATGAAAGAGGCTATTTTGCGTGAATTATTGCGCGGTGGTCAGGTCTATCTATTGCACAACGATGTGGCCAGTATTGAGCGTATGGCAGAGAATATCCGCGAGCTGGTACCTGAAGCTCGGGTAGGGGTGGCACACGGTCAAATGAATGAGCGTGGGCTAGAGCAGGTGATGCAGCAGTTCTATCACAAAAAGTTTAACGTGCTGGTGTGTACTACTATTATTGAAACCGGTATTGATGTGCCTAATGCCAATACCATTATCATTGAGCGCGCTGATAAATTTGGTCTAGCACAGTTGCACCAGTTACGTGGCCGAGTGGGACGCAGTCACCATCAAGCCTATTGTTATCTGTTAGTTCCTTCCATCAAGGGATTAAAAGGCGATGCCAAAAAGCGTCTACGTGCCGTTGAAAGGGCCAATACCTTAGGGGCAGGCTTTATGCTGGCCAGTGAGGATCTAGAAATACGCGGTGCAGGGGAAATCTTAGGCAAGCAGCAAAGTGGTAATATGCAAGCCATTGGGTTTAGCCTGTACATGGATATGCTAGAACGGGCTACCAAAGCTATTAAAGCAGGTAAAGAGCCGGACTTAAATACGCCATTATCTTTGACCAGTGATATTAACTTGCACTGCTCAGCGCTGATTCCAGAAGACTATGTCAATGATGTGCCGCAGCGACTGTTATTCTATAAACGCATCAGTAATGCACAAGACAAAGATACTTTAACCGATATTAGAACCGAGATGATTGATAGGTTTGGGGCGCTACCCGATCAAACAAGGCAGCTATTTGCCATTCATCAGCTTCGGGTTCAGGCTGAGCCTTTGGCCATCTACAAGATAGATGCCACTAGCAGCAGTGTGGTGTTAGAGTTTGCCCCAGATACCCCAGTTGAAGCTTTAGCTATTATTCAGTTAATTCAATCAGATAGCAATCGCTACCGCATGAATGGAGCATCCGGTATTCGTTACACCAATCCGGATAAGCTGCAAACTCCGCAGCAACGTGTGGAGGTGGTACGTGAGTTGTTAAATCACTTCTCAAAACATGTGACCGAAGTGCAAAAGGAGAACAGTAACAACAACCAGTAGAATTAAGCTTACTCTATTACCAAAGTTATTATGTCGTTATGGTGCTTTAATCTAATTGTCATAGCGTTTTAATCTAACTGTCATCAACTATTAGTATCTTATAGTCATCAAACAAGAGCATGACATAAATAATAAAATAAGAGATGAATAAGGAGAGACAGGAAATGATGATTAATAACGCTATTGATTTGGAAGATTTGCAAGTCCCAGAGTGGTTTGAGGATGAAGCAGAAGATGCAGTTGAGATGTAATGCAAACCAGTAAGGTCTAAACCTAAATCATGGCAGATGATGGATAAGAAACAAAAAATTAGGGATGATAATAATAACAG
This sequence comes from Psychrobacter sp. UBA3962, assembly GCF_002385225.1. GTDB lineage: Bacteria > Pseudomonadota > Gammaproteobacteria > Pseudomonadales > Moraxellaceae > Psychrobacter. The sequence continues at coordinate 174,106 of NZ_DGDC01000003.1, forward strand.
CAGGAATAGAATAATAAAAAATACTGAAAGTGCAAGTAGCTTGTGGCTTTTAACAGAACCGTTCAGTGGCTACCACTAGGTCGGTAGACATTGAGGGTAAGGCAGTCTTGAGTTCTCAAGGCTGCTTTTTTATGTTTATAAACTTATTAACAGCTCGCTTATTTTCTGTAAAAGATTAAACCTGTGTTAGTATCTATAATATCAAGCCAATACCTGATAAAATATCGGCTTGCAGAATCATTAAAATAATTAAGAGAGCCAATATGTTTCAACTTCATCCAACACTAGCTAAAGATTCGTTTTTAGTTGGAGACTTTCCGCTATCTACTTGTCGTCTAATTAATGACTGCCAGTTTCCTTGGTTGATTTTGGTACCTAGAGTGGCGGGTGTACAAGAGATTTATGAATTATCACCAGCGGACCAAGCTCAGTTTTTACGTGAGTCAAGCTGGCTATCGAGTCAGATGGCTAAGACCTTTAATGCTGATAAGATGAATGTGGCCGCTTTAGGCAATCAAGTACCACAGCTACATTTCCATCATATTGTTCGCTATCAGAACGACTTAGCTTGGCCAAATCCAGTATGGGGAACGCCAGCAGTACCTTATACTCAAGAAGTTTACTTGGCTATGCAGCAGACGCTTATGATGGCATTACGTGGCCATAATCAAATGCCTTTTGATTGGCAAATGCAATAATTTTCTTGCCATAAAAAAAGACACCCAGTTGGGTGTCTTTTTTTTATCAAATCATTGTAAATACAGGACGTGTCTTAGTGGTTTTCACTAGCATGGTTGAGGGTGTATTTTGGAATCTCAACCACTAGGTCTGTGTCTTCAACTTGAACCTGGCAGGATAGACGCGAGTCAGGCTCTAGTCCCCAAGCTCTGTCTAATAAGTCAGCTTCAATATCGTCCATCTCATCTAGACTGTTAAAGCCTTTACGCACAATCACGTGACAGGTAGTACAGGCTTTAGACATCTCACAGGCATGCTCAATTTTGAAGCCTTTTTCTAACAGGCCTTTACATAAGTTTTGACCGCTTTCAAGTTCGACTTCAGCACCTTCTGGGCATATCTCATGATGGGGCAATAATGTAATCTTAGGCATAAAAAATTCCAACTTTTAGTTATTAGTAAAATCTGTTTTGCAGTATCTGTATTAAAGAGTAGAGCTATATAATTATTAACTCTTTAAGTCAGTGTCTTATTCAGACCAAGTATCGGTACTGGTGCCAGCCAGCGACTGCTGCACACTTTGGTCCATAATACGCGCCGCAAAAGCATCACTTAAGGGCTTTAACTGGGCTTGTTTGTTTTCTACTTCTGCTTTTATGGCTTGCAGCACTGCGGGATCTTCAGAAGTGATATCTTGTTGAAGCGCTTCAGTTAACTTTTGCATCGCTTGTTGTAGATTGCCAGTTTCTTCTTCGCTTAATAACGAGTTGAACTCTTGTAAAGCCGACTGTAAAGCTAATATCTCACGCTCAGCTTCGACCTTAGCTTCAATTAAGCTGCGAGCCAGTTTATCTTGAGCCGCATTTTCAAAGCCTGCACGTAATAACTGCTCTTGCTGCTCATCACTCAAGCCGTAAGAAGGAGTAATCTTAATATCGCTCTTAACCCCAGAGGTAGCCTCAAAAGCACTGACGGACAGTTGGCCATTGGCATCAATGTCAAAGGTGACTTCGATGCGTGCTAAGCCTGCTTTCATAGGAGGAATACCATATAACTCAAAACGACCTAACGAACGGCAGTTTTCAACGGTATCTCGCTCACCTTGCACCACATGAATAATCATGCCAGCTTGGCCATCTTGATAGGTAGTGAAGGTTTGCTTTTTAGCCACTGGAATAGGCGTATTACGAGGGATAACCACCTCTACTAAGCCGCCCATGGTTTCTAGACCTAACGATAGCGGAGTGACATCAAGCAGTAACACATTATTGGATTTATCTTTTTTGATAAGTTGTTCAGCGACCTGCGCAGCACCTAATGCCACCACTTCATCGGGATTCAGATGAGACAGCGGTTTTTTATTAAAGAATTGTTCAACAGCCTCTTGTACCACAGGCATGCGGGTAGAACCACCCACCATGATGACCTCATCAAGCTGCGAGATATCAATATTGGCATCTCGCATTACTTGCTCACACGTTGACAAGGTGCGGCGAGTGATAGGGTCTACAATTTGAACCAAATCTTCTGCGGTTAACACCCCTTGCCACTGAGTGCCGGCAACATCTAAGGTCACAGAGACACTGTCCTCATGGGTCAGTGCTTGCTTATAAGCTTCTGCTTGGCGAGCGATGTGGGTACGCTGCTGAGCGGTTAACTGTTTTGGGTCCAATCCTGCTTGCTTTAGTAGCCAGCCCATGATTTGGCGGTCCATATCATCGCCACCTAAAGCACTGTTGCCACCCGTGGCCAGTACTTCAAAAACACCCTCGGTCATCTTTAATAGTGACACATCAAAGGTACCACCGCCTAAATCATAGATTAGGTAGATATGCTCTTGTTTTTCAGAGTCATTTTTGTCACGGTCCAGACCATAGGCTACCGCTGCTGCTGTCGGCTCATTTAATAGCCTAAGCACATTAAGGCCAGCAAGTTTAGCGGCATCTTTAGTGGCTTGACGTTGAGCCTCATCAAAATAAGCAGGCACGGTAATGACTGCACCAGCAATACTGGCGTTTGGTAGGGCAGACTGTGCGCGTTCTTCAAGGGTCTTTAAAATTTGTGCAGAGACAGCTACTGGAGAGATCTCACCTTGAGCAGTCACAAACGAGGGCATGGCTTCAACATTACTTTCGCTAGATTTTAGCTGATAAGGGTGTGAAAACTTAATATCTTGTACACTGCGGCCCATAAAACGCTTAGCTGAGATGATGGTATTGGCAGGATCTGTTTCAAAATAAGCTAAGGCTTCAGAGCCAACAACCGGTGCTGTTACACCGTCTTTATTGCCATAATAAACTACAGAGGGTAGCAAGGTGTCTTTGCCGGCATTGGCTGTTTCATTACTTAAAGTGGTTTCAAGCAAAGCGGCCTTACCTGAGCGAACCACCGCTACCATAGAGCGAGTGGTGCCCAAATCAATACCTAAAGCATATTTATGCTCATGAGGGTTTGCACTTTGGTTTGGTTCAGCAATTTGTAATAAAGACATAAAACACTCAATCTAAGGCAGAGAATTAAAAATAAAAGAAAAATAGAGGCTTAACTATATATAAAGACGTCTTTCATATCAAAGATACAAGTCATCGTCATCAGTTTGTTGTTGGCTATTATCTATGGCAATGTCCATATCTTTTTTTAGCTTAACCAAAAACTTAAGCTTTTGAGTAGCATCTTTCGCCACCGACCAATCTTGCTCAGCATACGCCGTAACAAAGCGTTGTGACTGACTCTCTATACGCTCGTCCACATTGGTTTTAAGCTTTGATATAGTCGCCAAATCATTAGCTGCTTCAGCATCATCAAGATCCATGCGCATTTCCATAGCATCATCTAAGAAGTCAAGATCAGCTATAGAGTGGTCAGTATTCAGCTCTTGACCGGATAGCTCCAATAAATAATTGGCCCGACTGTCTGGATTGCTCAAGATATCGTAAGCATGATTGATGACAGCAGAGTTTTGCTGTAATGACGCACTCTCATTACCAGTTAACTTATCAGGGTGATACTGACTTTGAAGTTGACGCAACCGTTCATTAAGCTTTGTGGGTTCTATTTCAAAAGTAATAGGTAGCTCGAATAGAGCGAAGAAATTGGCAAAAGTAGGTGCGTTATCTGACATAGGCTTTGAGTGCTATTGGTTGATGGTAGTTTGGTGGAAGCTAAAACTTAAAGCTGACGCACTAGGTCGTCAGCTGGGTCTAAATCCTAAAATCATCACTAAAGTAAGCTATTTTTATTTGAGCTATAAGCACAGCTATAACTATAGTGGCTTATCATTTAATAAGGAATCGGGTAGGGGTAAGTAGTATTGAACTGAGCTGATTAAACAGCCAAGCAACTAAACAGTAAAGGACTCACCACATCCACATTCGCCTTTTTGATTAGGGTTAGTGAACTTGAAGCCTTCATTAAGACCTTCAGTCACATAATCCATCAATAGGCCGTCTAAATAAACCATACTCTTAGGGTCAACGAAGATGTTTACCCCGTGGCTTTCAAATTTTTCGTCTACTGAATCTGGTTCATCGACGAATTCTAACACGTAGGCCAGTCCCGAACATCCAGCAGTACGAATACCGACACGAATGCCCTCACCATGACCTCGGTTATTTAAATAATCTGTAACGTGTTTTGCAGCACGTTCGGTCAGTTCTATCATTAAGACTATCCTAATGTTAAAAAATAAATTTACATCGCTTGGGCTTAATAAGGTGGCCTTACTAAGCCCATTAGCATTAAAAACGCACTAATCGCTTATCAGTTAAACTAACAATTAAGCGTCAGTTTCAGTTGCTGTGCCTGTCTTAGCACGGTAATCATTGATAGCTGCCTTAATCGCATCTTCAGCCAATACTGAACAGTGAACTTTCACTGGAGGTAACGCTAGTTCTTCAGCAATGTGCTTGTTTTTGATCTCAGAAGCTTGGTCTAGTGTCTTGCCTTTTAGCCACTCAGTTACTAGTGAGCTTGAAGCAATAGCTGAACCACAGCCGTAAGTTTTAAAGCGAGCATCTTCAATAATACCGTCATCGCCAACTTGGATTTGTAGACGCATAACGTCACCACAAGCTGGAGCACCAACCATACCGGTACCAACGTTTTTGGCATCTTTGTCTAAATTACCAACGTTGCGTGGGTTTTCATAATGGTCAATTACTTGATTACTATAAGCCATGGTGTTTCTCCTGGGTTTTAACCTAGATAAATGGGGACAATAAAAATTTATTGTCTAATTTTTTAATAATAATTAGCGTCAATTAAGCCGCAGTTTTTAGTTTAGTGTTCCGCCCACTCTACAGAGTCAAGGTCCACGCCATCTTTGTACATATCCCATAGTGGAGATAGGTCTCTTAATTTATCTACAGCTTCATGGATCTGAGTTAGGATCACATCAATGTCTTCTTCGGTTGTATAACGACCAAAGCTGAAGCGGATAGAGCTGTGCGCTAGTTCGTCTGGGCGACCAATAGCACGTAGCACGTATGAAGGCTCAAGAGTAGCAGAGGTACAAGCTGAACCTGAAGAGACAGCCATGTCTTTTAACGACATCATTAGTGATTCGCCTTCAACGAAGTTGAAGCTAATGTTAATGATATTTGGTACGCTGTTTTCAGCATCACCATTTAGATAAATCTCTTCGATGTCCTGCACGCCTTGCCATAACTTATCATGTAATTTTTGGACATGGGCACGGTCTTCTTCTAAACGTTCAGCAGCAACAGCGAACGCTTCACCCATACCAACGATTTGATGAGTGGCTAAAGTACCAGAACGCATACCGCGCTCATGACCACCACCATGCTGTTCAGCACGGATACGAACACGTGGTTTGCGGCGTACGTATAAAGCACCGATACCTTTAGGACCATAAATCTTATGACCTGAGAAGCTCATTAGATCAACTTTTAGCTCTTCAAGGTCAATTTCCACTTTACCAGCAGCTTGAGCCGCATCAACGTGGAAGATAACTCCTGCTTCACGAGTAATTTCACCAATGGCTTTAACATCAGTTATTGTGCCTAATTCGTTATTCACCATCATTAATGAAACTAAAATGGTGTCTTCACGTAAGGCTTCTTTAACTTGCTCTGGTAAGATAAGGCCTGTACTTGGCTGAGGTTCGATGTAAGTAATTTCAAAACCTTCTTGCTCAAGTTGACGGCAAGTATCTAATACCGCTTTGTGCTCAATTTTACTGGTGATGATATGCTTACCACGGCCTTCGTAGAAATGAGCTGCACCTTTAATGGCTAAGTTATCAGACTCAGTAGCACCAGAGGTGAATACAATTTCACGAGGATCGGCATTTACCAAATCAGCAACTTGTTGACGTGCATTTTCTACAGCTTCTTCAGCTTGCCAGCCATAACCATGTGAGCGAGACGCTGGGTTACCGAAGACCCCTTCAAAAGTCATGTATTCAGCCATCTTCTTTGCTACTCTAGCATCAACAGGGGTGGTGGCTGCATAGTCAAGATAGATAGGACGGTTTAAGTTACTCATGCTGGATTAACCTCATTGGCTGGAAATATTATATTTGAATTTGTAGTTGTACTTTTTTCTGTCTTTTCAGTGGCTGCTTGATGAAGTAGCTGTTGACGATGAGAAACGTCTTTAACATTCTCCATTTGCAACAACTGATCTAAAGAAATGTTTTTTAAATATTGTTCGATGTGGGTTGATAAAGCACACCATAAGTCATGGGTAAGACACATTGCGCCACCTTGACAGTTGCCTTGACCGCCACACTGCATGGCATTCACTGATTCATCAACGGCAGTGATAATGGTCATTACATCTATTTCAGCCAGAGGTTTGGCTAAATGATAACCGCCTGAGGCACCACGGGTACTGGTCACCAATCCTGCTTTACGTAACTTAGAAAACAATTGTTCTAAATAAGAAATAGAAATGGATTGGCGCTTGGCAATATCAGATAGGGAGACAGCATTTTTTGAATCACCATCTTGGATAGCCAGGTCAAGTAACGCGGTTACCGCGTATCTACCTCTAGTTGTTAAGCGCATTTAATGTCTCCACGAGTTCATACTTGATTAATTAAGTCCTATTATAGTTAATTCCGAGTAATGCAGTCAAGATTAATTGGTGGCTTAATTGTAATAGAGAGGTTATTGCCATAATACTCGAAATAAACTAGGTTAATTTATTACTAATCACCTAGTTAACTTATTAATTACCAACAGATACCTAACCCTAAATCAGTAAGAGAGTTATGAATTTTAGACGCCGATATTATAGCAAATTATGACTGTAAATTATCGATAGTTTATGGCTTCGCAAAAGTGTGTGGTAGTTGATTTGAGACCATGGGTTCAAGTTTTCAATGCTAACTTGATTATTATTAGCGTTTAATTACCACATCATAGGATTGGAGAATAAAAAAAGCCTTAATAGACGGCTGTGTCCATTAAGGCAATTAAAAAAACATTCATAATATGAGGTTTAGTCTGTTGAGAGGTAATATGCCAAGTTTCTGCTCAGCCTAGTAACTGTCGAATAAAACCAATAACTAACAATGAAAATTAACTAACAATGAAAATACAGTAGGTTAGCTTAACCAGCCAATCACAGCAGCGATAGCAATTAAGGAAGCCACAATAAGGGCAATCATGGTTGTTTTCTGTTTGCTGTGAGCTTCTTTTAAACTAATCTCAAGTTCACGGTTACGCATACTCAAAACATTAAGTTGTTGTTGCTGCTCTTCAATACGGGCTTTATAGTCTGGCTTGTTTTGCTCTTTTGCTTCTTCAGTTGTCTCTTTACCTTTGCCTTTAACCGTTTTGATAATCCCTTGGAAAAGACTGGCAACCCCTAACTGTGATAAAAAGTTACGAACTTCACTGACCGTTTCTGTACCACCACGCATAGTGATCTTGTTGATCTGAGTCACATCATTACTGACCAAAGAGTTGATCAACTGATGGCTATAAGCATTGATGACCACGTCAGGCTCTGTAGTAGACGGAGGAAGCTCGCTGTCTAATAAGATGCCCTTATTGGTGAAGGTAGCATAGAATTGAGTGTGGGGCAGGTAACTGCGCACACAGACCACAGTGTTTTTTTGAGCCAATGGATAGACTGCTTTACGTAGGTTTGCGTCGAATCTTAAAACAAGCGTAATGGCTGACTCTGCAAATACCAGTACAATATTAAGTAGAGAGTTTGAAATTGAATTTTGACTCATACTAAACCTATTTGAATTTTGTTATACGAAGAGATCACTCATCATATTTATTAAAGTTATGGAATTCTGCTGACTAATGCTGATTAAGAGCACAAGCTTTAAATCATTCAGAAATTATAACCTTCATTTATGAAAAATTTGATAAATAATAGCATAAAGTAACGTAGTCGCTATAAGTATGATACGGATTAATAAAATTAACTGCTAAATAAAACAGCGGTGAGAAAAGATTATAAAATATTAGATATCACTTGAAACAACGTGGTTTTAAAGGTATAAAGTCAATGTAAGTGGTGTCTCAAGCCGATTTGAGTAAGCAATTGAACAGTAAAATGTAAATTTACTTGCACATTTCTGAACCCCTTGCTATAACAGCAGGAGAAACCCCACGTTCAGAAAATACTAAAATTGGAAAGGTGCACTTTTTTTGCACTGATGTGTAGTATTTAAGGGCTTGGTTATTGCTTATTTAGTTTTTAAGCGATAGAATTTACCTCCGAACTTAAATCATTTTAAAGGAAGTCTCTATGAATAAATCAGAATTAGTAGATAGCATCGCTGAGAAAAGTGGTCTGAACAAAACTCAAGCTGCTGACGCTCTTAATGCAATGATGGAAAGTATTGGTGAAGCTCTAGAAAATAATGACACTATTTCATTAGTAGGTTTCGGTACTTTCAGCGTTAAAGACCGTAAAGCACGTACTGGCCGTAACCCTAAGACTGGTGCTGAGCTTCAGATTCCAGCAAGCCGTGTACCACACTTTAAAGCAGGTAAAGGCCTTAAAGATCGCTTAAACTAAGCCGACTATGTGCTAAGTTAAGTAAATACCCTGTCTGATTGCAGACAATAACGCACCTTAGGGTGCGTTTTTTTTGTGTCGGACCTTATTTTCACGTATGATATTGCGTTAACCTCTTATTAACCTATGACTGATATGTACTATGGAATCGATACGTAAATTTCTTAAAAGTTGGCCTGGTAGAATTTTCTTAATGCTTTGTTTATCGCCTTTGGTAATCCTAGGGCTTGAGAGCTATTTCACTGGGTCAGCCAATGCAAATGATGTGGCTAAAGTAGGCGATCAAACGATCAGCCGCGCTGAATACCAAGATGCTATTAATAATCGCAGAAATGAACTGCTACAAAATGGGGTAGAAGCCAGTGCGATTAATACCAATGCTTTAAATCGTGAAGTTCTAGACAGCCTAATCAACCGAGCCTTACTTAGAAACCAAGCGGATCAGTTGGGTATGCACGTATCAGATCAGGTTATCAACAACTTGCTGTTACAAGACCCTCAGTTTTTAGACGAAAATGGTCAATTCTCAAACGATCGCTTTGCTTTTTCATTACAGCAGCAAGGCATTACTAAAGACCAGTTATTTGCGCAGTATCGTCAACAGCTAAACCTAATGCAGCTTTATGCCAGTGTGGCACAAACAGCGCTTTACCCAGAAGCTGAGATTAATGACCTATTGGCGCTACAGCTAGAAACTAGAGATGTTTGGGTATATCGCTTGCCTTGGGAGCAATACAAAGACAAAGTGTCTGTGTCAAATAAAGAGATTGAAGACTATTACAATGAGCATAAAAACGAGTTGAACAGTGTGGCTATGGTTGATCTAGCGTACATTCAGCTGGATCCAAGCAAAGTAGCCGTTGCAGAAGTGACTGATGAAGAAATTCAAGCTCAGTATGATGCCTATAAAGCTAACTATGCGGGTGATTACAGCCAAAAGCTCAGTCAAATTTTAGTGACAGGTGACAATGCCCAAAAAACCATACAGCAAATTGAAAGCCGTTTGAAAAAGGGGGAAAGCTTTGAGAAATTGGCTAAGGAGCTTTCCGAAGACCCAGTAAGTGCTGCCAAAGGCGGTGATATCGGTACCTTTAATCCTGAAGTGTTTGGCGCAGATGGTTCAAAAGTTGCCCAAGCCATTGAAGGCTTAAACAAAGGTGAGGTTTCAGCTCCAGTTAAAACTAGCTTTGGTTATCAGCTGTTTAAAGTTACTGAAATGTCTGGCGCGGGTGTGCCAAGTTTAGACAGTGTGCGTGAGGAGCTTGTGGCACAAGCCAAACGTCAAAAACGTGAAGAGCTAATTGCGGATAAGATTACCCGTATTAACGAGATGGCTATTGATGGGGTGAGTATTGAAGATATTGCCCAACAAGAAGAATTAAGTGTACAGAAAATTAAAGATTACACTAAAAAGGACAATAAAACAGCTTTGGCCCAGCCAGCGGTTATTGAAGCGGCCTTTGATGACTACGCTATCCAAGATGAGTCAGTGAGCGCCAGTATTAAAGTTAATAATGGAACATTGTGGGTGCAGCCTACCAACTATCGTCCCGTTAAGCCTTTAACGCTGAAGCAAGCTACCGCGCAAATCAAAAACGTTTTAGTGAAGCAAAAAGCCAGCGCCCAAGCTTTGGCAGCCGCTCAAAATATCAGTAAAACAGTGAATGATAAAGGAATGCAGGCTGCTCAAGCTAAATTCCAGTCCTTAGGGAATGTCAATCGTCAGAGCTCATTGCTAACGGTTGATGAACAAGCTATTGCCTTTAGTAAAGACAGTGCTAATGGTAAGCAAGTAGCTGTATCTGAGAAGACTGAAGAGGGGGCAACGGTTCTGGTATTGGGTCCTATCACTAAGGGTTCTATGAAGGATGTTCCTGCTGCTGAGCTTTCTCAAGCAATGTTTGATATGAGAAGCATCCGTGGCCAAGAGTACTTTAGTGATTATGTTGAGTACTTAAAAGGCGCTACCAAAATCGAGAAGAACGAAAAAGTGATTAATGAGGTAGGGGGAGTATAAGACTCACCTTATCATGGTTGATTTAAACCCTTTAAGTTTTAGCAGACCAAAAAATACCGCCTCAATTGAGGCGGTATTTTTTTCTATCTAAGTAATACAGCAAGTTTTTCACTTATAGAACAGGTAAAACAGGTTCAATTAGTGACGGAAATGGCGCATGCCAGTGAACACCATAGCGATACCATGTTCATTAGCGGCAGCAATGGTTTCATCATCACGGATTGAACCACCTGGCTGAATAATGGCCTTAATGCCCACTTCAGCAGCGTTATCAATGCCGTCTCTGAAGGGGAAGAAGGCATCTGATGCCATTACTGCGCCTTCAGTCTTAAGGTTAGCATGCTCTGCTTTGATAGCTGCGATACGAGCTGAGTTAACACGGCTCATCTGACCAGCACCAACACCGATTGTGCGCTTATCTTTACCATAGACGATAGCATTAGATTTAACATACTTGGCAACAGTCCAAGTAAATAGAAGATCTTCTAACTGCTCAGCAGTAGGCTGTAAGTCGGTCACTACTTGTAAATCATCTGCAGTGATTAAGCCCAAGTCTTGATTCTGAATCAATAAACCGCCCGTCACGCGTTTATAGTCAAATTGAGCAGCACGGTTTTGTGGGTTAGGTAACTCACCACAGGTTAATACGCGGACGTTTTTCTTCGCAGCTGTAATTTCAAGGACGCCTTGCTCTAAGCTTGGAGCAATAATAACTTCAGCAAATTGATTATCAACGATAGCTTTAGCAGTTTGCTTAGTTAGCGGACGGTTGAAAGCAATGATACCACCAAAAGATGACTCAGGGTCGGTGCTAAAGGCAGTTTTATAAGCTTCAGTTTGATCTGCATTGATCGCCACACCACAAGGGTTAGCATGCTTAACGATCACACAAGCAGACTCAGAGAATGATTTTACACACTCTAAAGCAGCATCGGTGTCGGCGATGTTATTGTAAGATAGCTCTTTACCTTGATGCTGTTTGGCAGTAGAGATGCTGCCTTCGCCTGAGCCGTTCTCTTCTACGTAGAAAGCCGCTTGCTGATGTGGGTTTTCGCCATAGCGTAAATCTTGAGCTTTTTTCAATTGCACGTTGAAAGTACGAGCAAAGTTATTTGGCTCTTCAAACGACTGTAAGCGGCTACCTAAGAAGTTAGCAATCATGCCATCGTAATGAGCAGTGTGTTCAAAGGCTTTAACGGCCAAATCAAAACGGGTCTTTTGGGAGAGGCTACCCGCTTCTTTTAGCTCTGTCAAAATAGAATCGTAGTCTGCAGGATTGGTAACGATAGCCACGTGCTCATGGTTTTTAGCAGCAGAACGAACCATTGTTGGCCCACCAATGTCAATGTTTTCAATAGCATCTGCTTTGGTGACATCTGGTTTTGCAACGGTTTGGGCGAATGGATATAAGTTGACCACAACCAAGTCGATAGGGCGAATACCGTGCTCGCTCATGACGGCATCATCTTGACCACGGCGGCCTAAAATGCCCCCATGAATTTTTGGATGCAGGGTTTTCACACGGCCATCCATCATCTCAGCGAAGCCGGTGTAGTCTGCTACTTCAGTCACTGCGATACCATTGTCAGACAATAGGCGATAAGTACCACCTGTTGATAATAAATCATATCCTGCTTCGATTAGGCCTTTGGCAAAGCTTTCGATTTGAGCTTTATCAGAAACAGAAATAAGAGCGTACGGCTTATCAGACATAGTTTTTCCCATAGTGTATACGATAAAAAGGGTGATTAGATTCTGAAATCATCGTGGGTTTTAAGTAATTGTCTTAACCGTGTCAGGCTAAGACCCGAGTATATTAGTGCAAAACTGAAAATATGACAAAACTTTAGCTCACTAGGAGTAAAGTTCGCTAGCCCATTATCTGTTTTGCCCTAACATAAAGCGTTAACTTTTATATAAAAATAAAAGCAAAATAAAAAATTACATCAAACCATACTGCTGCATCTTCTTGCGTAAAGTGCCTCGATTTAATCCCAATATTAGAGCAGTTTTAGACTGATTGCCCTGGGTTTGCTCAAGAACGACTTCCAATAGCGGCTTTTCCACTTCTTGCAGTATGGTCTGGTATAGATTGGTCGCTGTTTCTCCTTCAAGTTCTATAAAATACTGCTCAACCGCTTGTTGCACATGAAAACGAAGTGGCATACGACCTTCGCTACCGTTCGCTAAAGGGCTTGCGTCACTTAAAGAAGAGATTTGGTTATCCATAGCTTTATACTAAATCTAATAGTGAATAAAAGGTGGGTTTAAATTTTAATTTTAAGAGCATTTTTAGTTAACTAGAGCAGTGCGGTTACCCCTTAAAAGTACCTGATAAGCGGTGCCAATGAGAATCGTCATGATTGTCATTTTTCTCATAAGAGTGACGGGTATCTAGATTAAACCAAGGCTGATAGGCGCTGATGACATCTTCTAGCTGCTCAGAGATTAGGCCTGCCAGCACAATGCCGCCTTTAGGTTTGATTAAAGTAGCCAAATAAGGAGCCAGCTCCATTAAAGGCTTGGCTAAGATGTTCGCAGCAATAATATCGGCTTTAGGAATGTCTCCAGCTTCAAAAGCTTTGGCAAAGTCTTCAGGTAAGAACGCCTGTAATTGCTGATCCACATCATTACGCTCAGCATTTTGCTTGGTGGCTAAAACGGCTTGAGGGTCAATATCAACACTATAGACTTGTTTCGCGCCTAGTAGAAGAGCAGCAATGCCTAAGATGCCTGAGCCACAACCATAGTCAATGACGACTTTGTCGGATAGATCTTGGTCAGTTAGCCAGTCTAGGCATAGGCGAGTAGTTGCATGATAGCCGGTACCAAAGGCTAAGCCCGGATCCATCATAATGTTTATCGCCTCTGGATTAGGAGGGGTCATCCACTTAGGAACAATCCATAAGTTATTGGTACATTCAATAGGGGCGTAATGTGACATCCACTCGCGTTCCCAATCCGTATCGGCAAGGGCAGTGGTCCAGACGCGTCGGGCATTAACTTGCACAGCAATGGTCTGTGCTGCCGACTCAATGTCTTGTGCATTATCTGCGGTGAACAGACCCGTTAGGATAACTTCGTCCCACAAAGGAGACTGACCAGGCAATGGCTCAAATAACGGCTGATCTCCAGCATCTTCTAAGCTAATTGAAAGTGCGCCTTCTTCTAATAACAGGCTTTCTGCCAAGTCCACATCTTGCTTTGCACACTGCAGGTGTAATTGCTGCCAATCCATAATGATCCTTAGGGTAAATAAACTTTATAAAATGGTATATTTTAACGTGATACTACTTAGGTTGATAGCCTTTATCTTGAGAGGGCAGCTTTTGCTTCCTTAATGACTCGGCTGTTGCCCTGAGCCTGCCCAGCTATCAAAATAATTTGCCACAAGGCTCTTTTTCTGGCTTCAGTCTGAGCCACCACCAATCCACGACGGGCCATGGCTTCTGCCTTCAAAGGTTGGTTTTGTTTTAAGGCCACTTGGCCCAAATAGAAGTAAACTGCTGAGGATTGAGGGGCTAAGCGCTGCGCTCGGGTGAAAGTGGCTTGAGCGGCAGAGACTTGGCCTTGACGCAATTGCTCAACCCCAGTATCCATTAACTTTTGAAAAGCAGGAATAGTGCTACCATCTTGGATAGAGGTGGGTCTATTAGTCGATTTTTTTGAATTTTGACGTGCCTGCTCCAGTAAGCTTTGCTGTACTGTTTTTGCATCTGCTACGGGAGGCTTAGCTACCGGAGCTTCATTGGTGGCAATAGGGCTAGAGGGGACAGGAGAGGTGGGTCTGGTTTGGCCCACAGCATTAGGGTTATTGCTAGGAGTGCTGTCTTTAGTAGTGGCATGCTCCTCGCTACTTTCTGTGGGAGACTCTACCGAATAGGAGGGTTGGTGATGAAAACCTGACTCTTGTGCCACAGCTTCAGTATTGTCGTCCACCTCCAAAATTGGGTAGTCCTCTTCAATGCCTTGGTAAACAGGAGAAGAATCTGAAGCAGTAGTTGGATTTGGGCTGGTTTGACTGGTGGGCTGGGTCACAGTCACTGAAGAAGGGGCTGATAAGCCATCAGTACTTTGACAGCCGGTCACAGCACCTAGCATAATTATGCCAAGCGCTGAACTCGTCAGTAAGGATTTTAAGGGACTAACTTTGGCGGAACTTCTAGCCGCTGTTGCAGATGTTGCAGATGTTGTAGTTATAACAGATACTTGGGATTGCATAGACATAATTTCAATCCAAATTGGTAAGTTGGAGGCAGACCATTAAGCAAAGCCGACTCATTGATAACGATGAGTCAGCTTTGGCACTCTAAAGATTAGATGTTAAAAAAGTTAAACTCAGCGGCAAGATTAAAACCATTCTAGAGCTTTATCATACCAAGTGTCGCCTGAATTCTCACTGTTATTATTGTTTGAAGCCCCGCCTTCCTCATTTTGAGAACCCATACCGCCCTCATTATTTTCACCGTTTGAAGCGCCAGAGGGCATACCCTCTTGGACACTATCTAACTCACGACTTCGATTCAATAGCGCTTTACGTTGATCGTTGAGCCAGCGCATTTGTTGGCGTGATTGTTCTTGTTGATAAAGCTCTAAGGCGCAGTCACTGGCATCTTCCGGTAAACTCCTGGACAGTACAGGTAGGTATCTGGCGCCTGGACAGCTTTCATGAGACAGCTTACCAGTACCGTTTTCTAACCAGAGCCACTCAACACTATCAGGCTGTACCAATTCAACAGGCGTTAGACGCAAGCGGCCCATAAAGTCTTTCCATAAGGGCAGGGCGCCACTTCCGCCACTTAGACCAATAGGTTTGTTGTCATCTCGGCCGACCCAGACCACACTGACGTAGTTACCGCTGTAGCCTGCAAACCAAGCATCTCGGTAATCATTGGTGGTCCCTGTTTTACCCGCTAAATTAAGATCGCTACCTAAAGACTTCAATGAGCTTGCCGTGCCATTTCTAACCACTTCTTGCAGCGCATAGTTGGTTAGATAGTTAACATCAGGGGGGACACTGCGTTTGGTATCAAATCCAGAGCGCTGTAAAATACTGCCTCTATCATCTACTACAGTACGGATACTAATAATAGGAGTGCGGAAGCCCCCTGCTGCCACAACTTGATACATGCCCAACATGTCCATTGGACTCAGTTCGACAGAACCTAGGAATAAAGAGGGGTAAGTGGGAATTTTTTCATTGATACCCAAGCGATGCATCTGATTGACAAGGGTACCCACTCCAAACTCTACCCCGGTATTGACAGCTGCCTGGTTGTAAGACTTCGCTAGCGCCGTGGTTAAAGGCACATAACCATGATCCACCCCATCATAGTTTTTGGGTGTCCAGCTGCTACCATCAGACAGGTTCAGGGTAACAGGACTGTCATTGACCGAGCTGGCAAGATTGTACTTGCCACTTTCAAGAGCCGTCATATAGATAAAAGGCTTTAACAGGGAGCCGACTTGACGCTTGGCATCTACCGCACGGTTAAATCCAGTAAATTCACTGCCACTACCGATGGCAGCAACCAGCTCACCTGAAGCGGGATTCGCACTCAATAAGGCTGCTTGTAAAGGTTTGGTTTTACTGCTTTTTTTGCGTAGCGCTGACAGCTGCTTTTGTACCGCATTATCAGCTGCGAACTGAGCAATAGGATCTAAGGTACTAAAAACTCTTAGCCCTTCGTTCTTTAGGTCTTCCGGATGGTAGTTTGACTGCAGTTCACGTTTTACAATATCTAAAAAGTCTGGAAAACGGCTTTTACCCACACTAGGCTTTTCAACCACATCAAGCGGTTTTGCGATGGCCTCTTCATAAGTTTCTTGGTCGATTTTTCCAGTAGCTAACATATTAGCCAAGACCGTATTCCGTCTGTCTAATGCCCGCTCAGGGTTACGACGAGGGTTGTAGTAGCTGGTACCCTTCGCTAAGCCAACCAGTAGGGCTTGCTGATCAATTCGTAACTCTTTTAGCGGTTGATTAAAATAAAACTGCGCCGCTAACCCAAAGCCATTAATAGAGCGGTTGCCATTTTGACCTAAGTTAATCTCATTCAAATAGGTTTGTAAAATCTCATCTTTGCTGTAGTGCATCTCTAGCAATAACGCCATAACCGCTTCATTGGCTTTACGCTTTAAAGTGCGGTCTGAGCTAAGGTAGAAGTTTTTAACCAACTGCTGAGTGATGGTCGAGCCACCCTGCATAGAACCGCCTTGCAAGTTATTATAAAAAGCTCGGCCAATGCCTTTTAAAGAGACCCCTTTATGCTGATAAAACCCTCTATCCTCAGTAGAGATTAAGGCATCAATAAGCGGCTGTGGAATTTCAGAGATCGGTAGTACGATACGATCTTCATTATTGTCTGGATAAATACCGCCAATAGTTACTGGCTCAATGCGCACAATTCCGGTATCACTAGGTTGGGTACTTTGAATGCTAGTGATCTTTGAGTCTTGAATTTTGATCTTGATAACCTGTTCAGGATCAACATCACTGGTGCTATACTGGAAGCCCCGAGTATGAATCACATACTGACCAGAGGATTTATTATAAGTACCGGTACGATCATAGTTTGAGCTGGATTTGTAGTTCAGCATCTCTAACCACGAGTCTAAATTTTTGGTGGTTAGGGTAGCACCTTGGTAGAGCTCAAGAGGTTGAGAATAGACTTTGGCAGGGATATTCCAGCGCTTACCTTCAAATTTAGCGGTAATGACTCTATCTTGCTTAATTAAATACATAGCAAGAATCACCATACCGACAATGATGATAATCAGTAATAGAAAACCAAGCACTGAGCCTCTTTGTTGTTCAGGATTTGGCGTCTTGCCTTTGAAGGTATTTAAAGAGGAGGCTGATGATTTAGAAATGGGAGATTTTGCTAAAGAAGGTTTATGATGCACGATAGTTTTACCAACATAAAAAAGACCTGATTATAATGACGGAAAACCGCCTTTTTTTCAATGTAAATGCTATTTAATACTCGGCTATTGTGCTTTAAAACTAGGTTTTCACTGCTTTTCCATAACCCAGCTCAAAAATGGATTAAATATTAATTGCTTATATTCAGATAACAGTGCTTAGTTGTTAAGACCTGATACAATAGACAGTATCTTTCCTGCGACAATTTGTTGTGAATAATGTTATGACCCATCCTAAAAATAGTTCTATCCAGCCTACCCATTCTAGTACCAGTAGCTCCACTAATTCAGCCTATTCTGACAGTAAGCCAGAAACAGGGTTGAGCCAGCAGATGCCCCTTAACTATTTGGCCGAGGACATTGATAATTTAATACTGCCTCCTGATGGGTGCTGCTTTCATTGTGCTGAGCCTGTGCCAGAGCCTCCGTTTACCGCTCATATCCTAGGTGAAGATCGATTGATGTGCTGTATGGGCTGTCAATTGGCCGCTGAAAGTATTGTTGAGGCAGGGCTTGAACAGTATTATCTTGATCGCTCAGAAATCAACCGCACGGCAAGCATGCCAACAGAGCTAGAGCGCTTAAGAGCTTATGACCATGAGGACATTCAAGCTCAATTTGTCTATGCCGCTGATGGGAAGTCGGTGGCTGAGCTTTCAGTAAATAACCTACGCTGTGCTGCTTGTACTTGGCTAATTGAAACCCGGTTGTATGAAATGCCTGGGGTCGATAAATGTCAGGTGAACTTAACCAATCAGCGGATGCGAGTGATTTGGGATGAGGACAAACTGCCTATTAGTGATATTTTGGCCACTATTAACCAAATAGGCTATGACGCCAAGCCGTATCGTCAAGATACCCATGAGGCGATGCTAGAGCGTAACAATAAAAAGATGATGATTCGTCTAGGCATTGCTGCCCTTGGGGCCATGCAAGCTATGATGTTCGCGGTTGGCATGTATTTTGGTAACTACACCAGCTTTAGTGGGATGTTGGTTGAACAAAGGGATTTTCTACGCTGGGTATCGCTGTTCGTTAGTATTCCTGTCTTTTTTTACTGTGCAGTGCCATTTTTTACCTCAGCTTGGTCGGCAATAAAAATCCGTCAGGTGAATATGGATGTGCCGGTCAGTATTGCTTTAATAGTGACCTTCTTTGCCAGTTTATATGCCACCATATCCGGAACAGGTGAGACCTATTACGATTCCGTCAGTATGTTTGTGTTCTTCTTATTGGCAGGGCGTTATATCGAGCATAATGCGCGGCTCAAAGCGGCTAATATGGCCAATGACTTGGTGGTGGTTGAGCCCACCTTGGTACAACGCTTGGGCAATGAATCGGCGCTAATACAGCAGATAGATCAGGCCAATATCACTCCCAATCAGTCGATAGAACAAAAAATTGAAACGGCCGAACATCCTTTGGTATTAACGGATGCTGAGCATCAGAAGCTGGAACAATTAGGTGAACTGATCCATGCTGCAAAACGTAGCAAGCAGTCTGAACAGCAGGAGGCACTACAAGTAGAAGGACAAGCCACTCAAAAGCAGAGTATCGTAACTGATGACGCAAGCTTAAGCTCACAACCACAAAAATATGAAACAGTAACCGCTCATACCCTAAATATCGGCGACGTGATTATGATTGAGGCGGGGAGTGAGGTGGTTGCGGACGGTATATTGTGTAGTGAAATCGCGACCGTATCACAAAGCCTGTTAACCGGGGAGAGCTTACTGATAGTTAAGCACAGAGGCGATAGAGTCATTGGTGGGTCGCAGAATGACAGTCAGCCTTTTGTGATGATCGTAACTGAACTACCCGAGAACAGCCAGATTGCTCTGATTGATCGGCTGATGAACCGAGCTCTGAGTGAAAAGCCGAAAGTGGCTGAGCAAGCGGATAAATGGGCACGTTGGTTTGTAGCCAGAATTCTGGTATTGGCCGTGTTTGTCTTTATTGCTTGGTACTTCGTTGATCCCTCTCAGGCGCTTTGGGCCACTGTCGCGGTATTAGTGGCGACTTGTCCTTGTGCTTTATCGCTGGCTACTCCGATTGCCTTAACGGTTTCAACCAATAGGCTGGCAAGTTATGGTTTCTTAACCACGCGGGGTCATACCATTCAAACTTTAGCCGAAGTTACTCATGTGGCTTTTGATAAAACGGGTACCTTGACCTATGGTAAGCCCAATCTGCTATATATTGAGCCACTTCAGTCCCTTGTTGAGTCAGAGAATGCCGAGCAAAATTCAGCGACGCGTATGGATCAAGAACAGCTGTTGGCCATTGCTGCCGCTTTAGAAGTAGGCAGTCGTCACCCTATAGCCAGTGCGTTGCTTGATGCTGCTTACCAGCTTCATTTGCCGGCTGTGACCGAGCTGGTCCATCATACTGCTGGCGGTGTTGAGGCTGTGGTCAGTGATATCGGAGGCGGTTATAAATACCGTTTGGGTCATGTTGACTTTGCCTTAAATCATACAGATTTAGACTCAGTGGCTGCTAAAGACAAGCCACAAATACAGCTACAAAAACATAATGCCAGTACTGCGGTAATGTTGACTCGATGTCGCCTGGCTGCAGAGGGTGAGACGGCGAGTGAAGTTTGGGAGCCTATGGCCCTGTACTATTTCAATGACAGCGTTAGAGAAGGGGTGGCAGAGATGATCGCTGCCTTGCAAGCTGAGAATATTGAAACAGTAATCTTGACCGGAGACCCTAGTGAGCATGCCCAAACTGTGGCCAAAGAGTTGGGGGTTGATAAGGTTTACTTCGGCTTATCACCAAGTGATAAAGTCGACCATATCAAAGAATTACAACAGCAAGGTCATGTGGTGATGATGGTTGGGGACGGTATTAACGATGCCCCAGTATTGGCCGCCGCAAATATCTCAACTGCCATTGCCGGTGCTGCTGATCTGGCTCAGGTCTCAAGTGACAGTGTCATCTTAAACGGCAAAGTGCCAGCAGTATATGATGCGAAGCGTGTGGCGGATAAAGCACAGCATATTATTAAACAAAACTTACGTTGGGCACTTACCTATAACTCAGTGGTGCTACTGCCTGCAGCTTTTGGCTATGTGCCCCCTTGGTTGGCAGCCATTGGTATGTCACTAAGCTCACTGGTTGTGGTATTAAATGCCTTACGCCTAAAAAGAGCTTAGAATAAAACAATACTGATGAAAGTTGATGAATAAAGCTAAATAGAGACATAAAAAAGGGGTTCCAATTGGAACCCCTTTTTTTGATAAGTTGATAAGATAGTTAGTTTTAAACTTAGACCGTTTAGTCTTGGAAGTGGCTTAATAAGCGCATGAATTCGAAGTACATCCAAACCAGAGTGGCTAAGATACCGATACCGAATACCCATTCATAGTCTTCTGATACGCCGGCGGCTACAGCACGCTCAACGTTATCGAAATCAAGCAGCAAGCTAAATGAGGCGATTACCACAACAAATAAGCTAAAGCCAATGGCTACTAGGCCACCAGTTTGGAATAAGAAAGGTAGAGAGGAGCCAAATAGAACGAAGCCCCACTGCACAATATAAATTAGCAGGATAGCAAAAATAGCGGACATCATGATTGAGCGGAATTTTTCATTTACCTTGATCATGCCAGAGCGATAAAGTCCTAACATTACTGCAGCGGTAACGAAGGTAGCAGCTAGGGCGTTAGCGGGAATGCTAGGGTCAATGCCCATAAACATAATCGACACGCCGCCTAAAAACAGGCCTTCTAAGATGGCATACGGAGCTGCTAAAGATTTGGCTTTTTGAGGTTTAAAAGTAATAAACAATGCCAAACCAAAAGCGGCAAACATACTGCCAAAGGTGACCATCTGAGCCATACCACCGCTGATGCCACCACTGATAATGAAGAAGAAAAAGCCCAAAGCGGCAACAGCGCTTAGACCTAATAAGAAGCTGGTTTTATGCACAACGCCCTTAACGGTCATTGATTTGCCGCCAACGGCAAGTTCTGTACGACTGACAATAGGGTTTGCCATATTGATTTATTCCTTTAGTATTTAGTTATGAATATATTAGCTATTCACAAGTTACCTAGATTTTTTTCTAAAACTTAATTTTAGCTTCAATTTATTACGGTTAGTTATCGGCTATGATAACGTACTTCTGCAAGTGAGGTAAAGTTATCTTACTTGAGGCTAAAGTTAACTCAAATCAGGAAAAAATGTGAACACATTTAAATAGTTAATGGTTACGATTGAGCGAGTTTTCAATATCGACTTTTTTTATTGTACTGAGTGCAACGGTTCTCAAGTGGCTTTTCATCGAAGCTCTTAGTGAGAATTGGACAATAGGTTAATGCAGTGAATCTGATAATGTGGTACGCTTAGCCACTCTATTTAAAGCGATACAAACTGCTAGTAAGCCTATTAAACTTTGAATAACTTAATAAATTATCAAAATTAAATGACCTATTTGATGAAGCTTAAGCCTATGGAAAGCTCCGCGCAGTCCGATAAGCTCCCACACTTATCAGATTCTCCTCATTTTCATTCTATAAAAAACCCCGCTTTTAGACGCATAGGCTTGATGGGTCGTGCTCGTAAAAGAGGGGTAATCACTACCATCCATGAGATTGGTCAACGTATTAATGAGATGGGGTTGAGTCTTTATGTGGATTCAGAAACCGCCACTTTGCCTGATCTTGAGCTTGAGAAGCTGAACCAGTTACAGATAGTTAAACGTAGTTTGCTGGGTGAGATTTGTGACTTGGTAATTGTGGTAGGAGGGGATGGATCCATTCTTCATGCTGCCCAAGCTTTAGCTCGCTACCGGGTGCCCGTATTGGGTGTAAACCGAGGTAGATTAGGGTTCTTAACAGATGTGAATCCTGATGAGGTCGGAGTTAAATTACAGCAAGTGCTGATGGGCGATTATCAATTGGATCAAAGATTCTTATTGATGATGGAGATTCAAGAGAATCATGAGATTATCCATCAAGATATGGCCCTAAACGATGTGGTATTGCACGCTGGTAAATCAGTACACATGATAGATTTTCAATTAAAGATTGATGGTCTAGATGTCTATCGTCAACACAGCGATGGTCTCATTGTGGCTACGCCCACAGGTTCAACTGCTTATGCCTTGTCCGGAGGCGGCCCTATTATTCACCCTAGTTTGGATGCGATTTGCTTAGTGCCTATGCATCCGCATACCTTATCGAGTCGTCCTATCGTGGTGAGCGATAAAAGTGAGATCATGATTCGAATCCATAAGGACAATCGTACTCAGCCGATGGTAAGTGCGGATGGGAAGCCTAGTATTGCTCTAGAGCAGCATCACAGATTATTTATTCGTAAGCATCCTGATAAGTTAACTTTATTACACCCTCCAGGTTTTGATTTTTATGAAGCATGTCGTACTAAGCTAAACTGGAACGTACATGCTGAAGAGTTTGCTTTAGATGGTGAAGAGGATTTATAGTCACTAAGTAGTATAAACTTTAGCTTTGTTGGTATTAAATGTGAGGTATTACATGAATAAAGAAGATGTATTGGCAGCAATGACTCCTGAATTAGTGGCTTCTTTTAGAACAGCAATTGAGTTGGGCAAATGGCCTGATGGCAATAAGCTAACCCCAGAGCAACGTGAGACTTGCATGCAAGCAGTGATGATTTGGGAGCACGAAAATCTGCCACCTCAAGAGCGTGTGGGCTACATTCATAAGCCTGTGAAAAAAGATGGCACTGTGGTGGGTGAGGAGTGTGATGTAGAGCATGAGCATCATTATCCCAATATGCCAAATTCTAAAGGGGATATTCAGCCGGTCAAGTTCCGCTAAGTTATCATAGCTATCTTCAATAGATAAAACAGAAATTCAAAGCAAAAAAAAGACTAACCTAGGTTAGTCTTTTTTTATTGCCAGATAATAAGGCAACTAGAGATTTTTTACATCAACCTCTGGACGAGGGGTTAATGGGTTTTTTTCCATTAAAAAGGCATTCCAACCCCAATGTAGAAAGTTACGGATATTAGCGTGATCCGTACCATTTGGAGTGGCCAGTACCGACTGGTAATGCTCACCAAACAACTTTAGGGTATCCACTTTATTTAAGCCATGATGTTTGGCAAAACCAAAAATCTTAGCACTGCCTTCATTGACACCAGGGTCATTAACGCTATCGCCATTGCTAAATTTAACAGGGGTATAACGATAAAAATCGTCGATAAAATTAATGACATCATTAAAGCCGATGGCTTTTTTATCTAGTCCGTTTAGTAGTGCAGATACGTCAGAATGTCGGATACTCATAATGGCCTCATTATTAAATCAGAACTGATTATTAGCTACTAATATTTATTATATTGTCAAAGGCATCCTCATAAAACGGATGCCTTCTTAGAACAATACGTTAAAAATGATTAGTTATCTATTAAAAAAGTCGTCATCGTCAAATGAGGTAGGGAAGTTGCTTTGCTCTAAATGCTGCATTTGAGACTGCATTGCCCGTTCATGCTGAATACGTTGATAAATCTCTTCACGATGCACGGCAATATCTTTTGGTGCATTTACGCCAATACGAACTTGATTGCCTTTCACACCCAAAACAGTGACACTTACCTCGTCACCAACCATTAAAGTTTCACCAACACGGCGAGTTAAAATTAACATGCGTCACACTCCTTATGTCGCAATTGAAAAAATTGGCAAATGCCAAATGATGAAATAGTCATAACGCTGCCCATTAAGTTTGCCCTTTAAGAAAGGCGACTTTGATTGTCCAACGCTATTTTGAAGTTATTCACTAAATTTAAGAGTATCCAATTAAATAATGGAATGCCTAAAATATAGCTAACCAACAATCAACTTTTCAAGGGAATATAAAGTGTTCAAAATAGCATTGCTATTGCTGATATATTTGCCCTAAGGATCAGATATCCTTTTAATTACACCAGCATAGACCATATTCGAACAGAACATTATAAGACTTTATAGCGGTACTGTCATTAATATTCACTATTTTTAACATACAGTCCGCTTTTTAAGCCCTATATAAATTAAAAGAGCCCGAAGACTCTTTTAACATAGCAAATTCCGTCAATAAAATTCCAGCTAATTAATGTGAAATTAAATTACCTGTTATAAACCTTATTACCTGTCTTGCTATTTAGCTAGCCAGGGAGTAAAGGTTATAGTCCAGCAACTTTACTTTCACCATCAGCGCGGTCTAAACCGAATGCTGTATGTAGAGACTTAACTGCTTTTTCTAAGTGTTGTTCTTTGATCAAAACAGAGATTTTGATTTCACTGGTAGAAATCATTTGGATGTTGATGTTGTTCTCAGCCAATACTTGGAACATTTTGCTCGCCACGCCAGCATGTGAGCGCATACCCACACCTACTAAAGATACTTTAACCACATCTGTATTGCCATGAATTTCTTTGGCATCGATATCTTGTTTAATGTTTTCTAAGATTTTTACTGCTTTATCAAAGTCAGGACGATTCACAGTAAAGCTGAAGTCAGTTAAACCTTGATCTGATAGGTTTTGTAAAATCATATCAATTTCGATATTAGCATCGCTAATAGGGGTCAAAATTGAAGAGGCAACGCCAGGATGATCAGGCACACCACGTACCACAATCTTTGCTTCGTCTCTGTTAAATGCGATACCTGAAATGACCGGCTGTTCCATGTCGTCTCCTTCGTCTACTGTAATCAGTGTGCCAACATTTTGGCGGAATTCTTCATCAAAGCTGCCGTCTTGACCTTCATCAAAACTAGACAGAACTCTTAAAGGTACTTGGTATTTACCAGCGAACTCAACAGCACGAATTTGTAATACTTTCGAGCCTAAGCTGGCCATTTCTAGCATTTCTTCAAAAGTGATTTTATCAAGCTTACGTGCTTTGGCGGTAACACGTGGGTCGGTGGTATAGACCCCGTCAACATCCGTGTAAATTTGACATTCATCAGCGCCTAAAGCAGCAGCAAGGGCTACCCCTGTAGTATCTGAACCGCCACGGCCTAAAGTGGTGATATTGCCCTCAGCATCAACACCCTGGAAGCCTGCAACCACTACCACATTACCTGCATCAAGCTGTGCCTGAATTTTCTCAGCATCAATGGCTTCGATACGGGCTTTATTGTGTTTGTTATCAGTACGAATGGCGACTTGACCACCGGTAAAAGAGCGGGCGCCAATACCAAGCTCTTTGATAGCCATAGATAACAAGGAGATAGAAACTTGCTCACCCGTAGAGACCATTTGGTCGTATTCACGAGGATCTGGAGTGCTGCTGATTTGATTGGCAAGGTCGATTAATCGGTTAGTCTCACCGCTCATGGCTGATACGACAACGATTACTTGATGTCCATGGTCATGCCAGCGCTTAATTCGCTTTGCAACATTTTTGATACGGTCGATACTGCCCATCGACGTACCACCATATTTTTGTACAATCAATGCCATGTGAAACCCTTTGAATTGAAAGTTTGGTTTTCACCATTATCTCTACTACTATCGCCCAAACTTATGCCTTAGATGAGCAACGCTGTTGATATACAGTCACTACGGCATAAGTAGTAAGAGAAAATAATAATAAAAAACGGTAATCCCTTGGTTTATTTGAATTTGTCTGTACGTGTAATGAGATTGATAACCCTGATAGAGACATCTAACCATTTGCTTAAATGAATCTGTTTTAATCGTCAAAAAAACTATTCAGACAAACGTACTTTATATCACAACAGAGCGTTACCATCAAAGAAAGCCGGAAAATTAATGATGGTAAATAGTTATGGGTAACTAAACTTATTGCAATATTCAATATTTATTCAATTTAATGTGTCAATTGGGTCAGCCATACGAGCTGACCCAAGAAGATAATAAAAATATAAATAGAGACTATAAAATGTTAGGTTATTGGCTTAGTTGGTCTGCTAACCAAGTGGGCAACTGGGCCATAACAGAGGCCAGCTTATCACTATTAGGAGCGCCGCCTTGAGCATAATCAGGCTTACCACCACCTTTTCCACCAAGCTCAGTCGCCAAGTGACGAATGATATCACCAGCTTTAATATCAGCAGTTAAAGATTTACTTACCGAAGCAGCTAAGGCCAGTTGATCACCTTTTTCACCCACCAACACAATGATGGTGTCTTGAAGTTTGGACTTCATATCGTCGATCAATCCGCGCATCGCTTTGCCGTCAATACCGTCCACTTGAGCGATTAGCACTTTTTTATCGGCAATGGTTTGTACTTGATCTACTAAAGTAGCAGCTTGAGCACTGGCGATTTTTTGATTCAGGCGCTCAATTTCTTTTTCCAGTTCACGCTGTTTGTCCGCCATGGTTTGTACTCGGTCAGCCACTTCTGGTCGTTTTGCTTTTAGCTGATTGGCTAGGGTAGTCAATTGGCTATCGGCTTGCTGTACATAACGTAGCGCGCCCATACCGGTTAAAGCTTCAATACGGCGAACACCTGCAGCAATACCTGACTCTGAAGTGATTTTAAATAGACCAATGTCCCCAGTGCGTTTCACGTGTAGGCCACCACAAAGCTCGATAGAGAAGGGCTTTTCAATGCCATCTTCAATTTCGCTGGTACCCATGGTCAATACGCGAACGGTTTCTCCGTATTTTTCACCAAATAAAGCCGCTGCGCCTTTGGCCATAGCTTCATCGATTTTCATGTGCTCAATTTGTGTTTCAACGTTGGCTTGGATTTGCTCATTCACTAAGCGTTCGATAGTAGCCAAATCTTTTGCTGACACTGCATTGTCGTAAGAGAAGTCAAAACGCAGAACTTCGCTGCTAACCAACGAGCCCTTTTGCGAGACTTTATCCCCCAGTACTTTGCGTAAAGCGGCATGTAATAAGTGAGTGGCCGAGTGGTTTCTGGCACTGGCTGAGCGAATGGCAGAAACAACTTGGGCTTCAGCAGTTTGTTTGGTATTTAAGCTGCCCATATTGACCACACCATGATGGATAATGGCTTGACCCGATTTCTTAGTGTCTTCTACATTAAAAACACCTGAACTGGTACGGATTTCGCCCATCTCACCTACTTGACCACCGCCTTCAGCATAAAAGGGAGTGCGGTCTAATACGATAACACCTTCGTCACCTTCGCTTAGCTCGTCAACTTCCTTACCATCTTGATATAAGCCAATGATATTAACTTGAGTCTCATCTAGCTTCTCATAACCGACGAATTCAGTTGGGGTTTCAACTTTGATGGCAGCTGAGTAATCGACGTCAAATTTACCCGCATCACGCGCGCGTTGACGCTGAATGTTCATTTGCTCATCAAAACCTGCTTCATCAATACTGATGCCACGCTCACGGGTAATATCAGCGGTTAAATCTACTGGGAAGCCATAGGTATCGTATAGTTTGAACGCAGCTTCTCCAGACAATACATCGCCCGATTTTAAGCTGCTTAATTCGCTGTCTAATAGACGTAACCCTTGAGCTAGGGTTTTGGCAAACTGAACTTCTTCTTTTTCGATAGCTGATTCAATGAAAGCTTGTTTTTCAACCAATTGAGGATAAGCTTCGCCCATCTCGGCTACTAACGGTGCTACCATCTTATAGAAGAAGCTGTCTTCAGCCCCTAATTTATTACCATGTCTTACTGCACGGCGAATGATACGGCGCAGCACATAGCCACGGCCTTCATTACTTGGCAATACACCATCGGCAATTAGGAAGCTTACCGCACGGATGTGATCAGCAATTACTTTTAATGAAGCTTGGTCTTCATTTTTAATGCCAAGCAAGTCCGCAGCACTATTGATTAAATTAACGAATAGGTCGATTTCATAGTTACTGTGTACGCCTTGCAAGATAGCACTGATACGCTCAAGCCCCATACCGGTATCTACGCTTGGTGCAGGTAAAGGCTCCATGGTGCCATCAGGCTGACGGTTGAACTGCATGAAAACACAGTTCCAAACTTCAATATAGCGGTCGCCATCTTCTTCTGGTGTCCCTGGCAGACCTCCTTCTACGTGCGCACCATGATCATAGAAGACCTCCGAACAAGGTCCACAAGGACCTGTATCGCCCATAGCCCAGAAGTTATCTGAAGCGTAAGGAGCGCCTTTGTTGTCCCCAATACGAATAATGCGATCAGCTGGCAGGCCAATGTCTTTGTGCCAGATATCAAAAGCTTCATCATCGGTCTCGTAGATGGTGACATACAGACGATCAGCATCTAAAGCCAACCATTCTGCTGAGGTTAAAAACTCCCAAGCATATGCAATGGCAGATTTTTTGAAATAATCACCAAAAGAGAAGTTACCTAACATTTCAAAGAAAGTATGGTGGCGAGCGGTATAGCCCACATTATCTAAATCGTTGTGTTTACCCCCAGCACGCACACATTTTTGCGAAGTAACGGCGCGACTGTAATCTCGCTTATCTATACCTAAAAAGCAGTCTTTAAACTGGTTCATACCCGCGTTAGTGAACAATAAAGTGGGATCGTTATAAGGCACTAAGCTTGATGAAGGGACATGAGTGTGCTCTTTACTCACGAAGAAATCGATAAAAGATTTACGCAGCTCGGCTGTGCTTAAGAATTTGCTTGAAGCAGGGGATACTGAATTTGATGATGTGGGCGCAGACTGAGTCACATGAACTCCTTAAAGAATGGCTGATAAGCTAAAGGTTTATTAATGATGAAAATAAAATAGGTTGCAATAAAAATCAGATTTTATAGCCGTCAAACATGCTACGAATTTATTGTAAATGTGCAGCTATAAATAATTGGGTCAAAGTTTAGCATATTTATAGCGAAAACATGACTATTCACTTCATATAGTGTCACTATGGGACGTAACTTTAATGCAATTAACCGTTGTTATTCATAGGTTATTGGTAAGCCTATTATTCATTGGCTAAGATGGCAGCATCGGTCTTGTCAATTTCATCTTTATGATACGGGCTTGATTCAATAACAATGACGGGTATATATCTTAGTTGTAGGCGTACTGGCTGATATTTGGGGTACTCTTGCTCAATGGTTTTATTGATTTGTTGTTCTAGATACCTAGCCTCGTCAGAAGAGGGTCGCGTCTCTCCACGTATCACGGCTCTGACGGTTTGATAGTCTTCTCTTGGCACAAATTGAGTGGTGGTTAACGCGTTACCTTTATCGATGAAATAGTCGTTAAGACTTTCCTTCACCTCGTTTTCAAACTTTTGCTTCTTAGTAATGGTATTAAAGTTATAGGTTAAATAAGCGCCAATACCTACTAGCAACATCAGCGGGACAGCGTTGCGACGAAAAAAAGCGACTATGGGGCTGCTTTTATAGTCATCTTCAACCAAACGCCGAAAACCGGCCGACCACAGAACCAACGCATTGGTAAACTGAATGGCAATAATGTTGGTTAGCGCTAACAATAAGGCGCCAAATCCCAATGAACTCTCACCATGAGCAAACAGTATCCCACTAGCAGCTAAAGGGGGAACCAAGGCTGTGGCTACCGCGACTCCGACCACTGCAACAGAGAGTTGAGGGGAGATCATGGCGTAGGCACCAGCAGTTCCGCCTGCCAATGCAATCATTAAATCCATAGAGGTAGGTTGGGTACGAGATAAGATCTCATTGGTAAGCGGCGAGTCTTGGTGCATCCAGCCCACGATAAAGCCGATGGCCACCACCATTGTCGCCCCAGCAAGCACTGTCAGTAATGACTTGCGTAAAAAAGGGATACGATAGTCAATAATAGCCAGTGCTGCCCCACTAATAGGCCCAAGCATCATTGCGACCAACATAGCCCCGATTACCACAGCAGCCGAGTTGACAACCAAGCCATAGCTGGCAATGATTGCTGATAACGCATTCATAATAAAATACATGCGACTGGGCAGGGCATTGGCTTCAATATCTACCCGAACACCAGGGTAATCAATTTTTACTTTGCTTTTTTGTTCAGCCAAAAATTGCTTATAAGATTCCAGCTGCGACTCTTTTTTAATTTTTTGTTTTTCATCTTCGCTAAGCTCTTCATCTTTATCCTTATCCTCACCATCCTCTTCGCTATCTTTGGCTATATGCTCTTCATACTGGGAAAGAGGTTCAGCCTCATCGACCAAAGAGCTTTGTTCTTCATTTAAGCTCTGCTTCTCTGGTTCAGCTTGTTTCTGCTCATCAGGTATAAGGTCTGCGCTATCTTTTATTGATGACTCTGCTTCTGAAGTCTTATCTGCAACCTCATTATGTTGATCAGCATTTACTTTATTTTGATTGTCTAGAGGTAAATCAACTACCTCTGAACCATCTGAATCAGCTGCTTGATTTTGGTAGGCTTTGGCGTGAATGGGATTGGCTTCTTGTTTGGCTAAGTAGTCTAGTTGTTCTTTTTTTAGAGCTTGCTCATCTGCCTTATGGTTTTGCTGTGGCTCATCTGCTACTGATGATGAAGTGGATTCAGAATTTTCCTCTTCACAAATGGCCACAGCCAGATCCATTAAAGGGGCGTTAATGTAATCTGCATCTATAATAATAAAAGGGCAGTGACGGTGTATTTTTTTATTGGGGACGGTGGTAAATAAGCTCTGGGTTAAATCAAAAGTTGCAACCTTAGGAATAAACTGAAAATAGGGCACTGGAATGTAGGAAGCATGCGGCATGAATTAACCTGTATTAAGCCAATAAAAACTAAGTTAATAAAAATAATGATTAAAGCTTAATTGTAGATGAATAAAGATGAATAAAATAAAGTTGCAGTAAAGCTAATTAAGCCAAATTAGGCTTATTTATTGCTATAAAGGCAGCTTCTTTGAGTATATCACTTAAGCGGCTGATGGTCTTTATAATAGGGCGACTGGCGGTGTGATAAAATTTTTTGTAAAAACCCTTAAAGAATCTAAGGATTTAGTGTATAACTATAGTTATTAATTATTAACTGGTAATCTTTTTTTTAAGTGAGGAATTAATTATGAACTGGCAACTACTTAGTATGATATGGGGTATGGCAGCAACTGTTCTTATCGGCGTCTTTATGATTGTCGCTTTGGTGGTTGGTTTCGATGATATCCCTCATATTATTAGTGCTGCTGTGGTAGGGGCTCTAGTGGCTATTCCAATCTCAGTGGTGGTGACTAAGAAAGTCAATCGTATTAGCTAATTTGACGATTCGATTATATTTCTTTGTATCTGTCTTTGTATATAAATGAGCTATTTATAAATTAACATCGTTATGAATATAGCTTGTCTTTAAAACTGTCAGTTTAAGGGTTTGATAATTTAATAAAAATAAAATAGACCGTAAAATAAAAAAGCCAACTTCATGAAGTTGGCTTTTTGTTTTTTGATATTCAAAACGCTACATAATCAACGCATCTTGCTGAATCTGCATGGTGTCTTTATATCTTTTTAGTTTAGAATATAAAAATACGCCAAACACTATATTCAGCACTCCTGTTACCAAAAACAGCTGAGGTAAGGAGAGTTTTAGTAAGTTAAGGATGACAATGGCAAAGATAGCGGATGTCACCATAAATATGGCGTTAAAAATATTATTGGCGCCGATGACCCGTGCCCTATGACTAATGGGCGAGTAAGCCTGCATAGCTGCATATAAAGGCACAATATAAAGACCGCCACTAAAGCCTAAGAAGAAAAGGTCCGCAAAAACACGCCAGCTGCCACTTATCTGGGACAGCTCACTAATGCCTAGCAGGGCACTTGAGTTAATATTTAGAGCAGAAAGTGAGAAATATAAATCAATGGCAAAAATACTTAGCCCAGCAATACCAAAAGGCAGTAGTTTAAAACTGACCTGGTTTTTGGTTAAAGTTTTACAAATTAAAGAGCCTGCTGAGACACCGACAGAGAATAGAGTTAGTAAAAAGATAACTACCGATTCATTACCATTTAATATAACTTTACTAAACTCGGGAGTCTGAGTTAAAAAAGTGGCGCCATAGAACCAAAACCAACTGTTACCAAGGATGATAAAGAATAGTAGAGGTAAGGAGTATAGATACTTAATGGTATCCATACTGGTGCTAAAGATATTCCAGTTGATTTTCATATCCGGTTCAACGGCTGGCGTGTGGGGAACGAACTTACTAGAAAGTAAGCCTAACCCTGCAATGAGAAGCGCCATGGCACTGACCCAATACAAGTGGTTGTCTAACTGGGTAAACACACCAGCTACTATCATACCCAGTAGAATAGACAAAGAGGTGCCTGTTTGGAAAAGCGCGTTGGCACCGACTAATTCATCTTTATGCATCGCTTGGGGTAGATAGGCGTATTTGATAGGACCAAAAAAAGTAGACTGGGCGCCTAACAAGAACAAAGCCACAAATAATAACCAGTATATTTCGAATATAAGGCCAAATGCAGCCAATACCATGATGACGATCTCTAAGACTTTAATATAAACCGTCAGCTTGGATTTTTCATATTTATCAGCCAGCTGACCGGCCAAGGCTGAAAATAGGAAAAAAGGTAAAATAAATAACATGGCCGCTAAGTTATTCAGTAAACTAACTGATGACCCTAGTTTTGCAGCGGCACTATAGGTCAGTAGTAGCAATAAAGCTTGTTTAAAAAAGTTGTCGTTAAAAGCCCCCAAGAATTGAGTAAAGAACATCGGGGTGAAACGACGACTACGGAACAGTGTGAATTGTGATGCCATAAACCGGCTTCCTAATATAATGTTAATGCCATTTAATTGTTATGGTTTTTTACAGCTCGATTAAACGTAGCAAAGTTTGATTTAACGCCAAACTTGGCTAAGTATTTTAAAATAAGCCTTCTAAAATATGCTGAGTCAGCAAGTATAATAGCCACAATTTATCACAACTAAATTAAATTTGTTTTTTTGGTTGGTTAAAATCGCATTTGCAGAGAGACAACTTAAACGTTAATCTTTCGCTAATAGAACTACTTATAGCAAGTTAATATGGATAAGAGAGCAGCAATGCCGAATTTAGACGCTTCTTTGTTGTTGACTAAGCAGTCAACTGATACTCAGTTTTCTCAGGGTCATTTCTTTGACAGTCGCTGCGGAGGTCGAAAGTTGCCTTTTCGTCCCTCTAAACTTGCGTGTGGATTATCAGTATGTTTGATGGCTCAAGCTTTTATGGCAACAGCAGCCCATGCTATTGAGCCGACTAAGCCTGAAGGGTTGACTAAGGACAGTCAGTCGTACGATCCCAACCTAGGCAGATCTCAAATACAGTCGCAAGATGAATTAGAAGAAGCGCTTATTGCACTTAAACTAAAAAGAGCAGTTGAGCAAGGGATGATTGATCCCAGTGTGCTTGAAGATTATCAGCGCGAAACGCTTAACTCTCCTGTGCCCCGACCTGGAGCGCAGAGTCAAGTTGACAGGGTAGCTAGTAGCCAAGAGACCCCCAACCGTGAAGCGAATGAGAGCAGTGAGGCTATCTTTGATAGGGTCTTTTCTGACAGACGCTTACACACCAATGAAGATGCCGGTAACCGCTTGGCCAATGCACCAGTTATGCAATCTCCACAGCAGATTGAACAGGCCTTATCGCAAATTACCCCCCAAGTTTCTCGCGATTTTAATAAACCCGTGGCTCGCTTAGACGCCACAGAGCCTCCTTTAGGCTTTGATACTGCCTTAGATGCTTCGGCTCAGATTAACCCCTCTAATAAAGAGACTTTAGGTATTATTGATGAGGGAGTTACTGAGGAGCAATTAGAGGGTACCAAGCCAGTATATGAGGCAAAGGACGTTACGGTTAATCCTGATAGCGAACAGGCAAAGTCGGCGGAGAATGCTGCGCATCAAGCGGTTAAAAACACCGCTATCGGTAAGGTTGATAATAAAGTTAAAAACACTGATACAGAAATCACTGATAACGTGGTGGCTGAGGCACAACAAAACGGTGCTGCAGACTCAGGTATTAATCCAGACGATTATTTACCAGAGTATCAAGAGGACCCTAATAATGATTTAACAGCTACGGTTATTGAGGAGCAGTATCAAGACGAGGATGACTCTAAAGCCAAGCCTGGCTTCATCAAAGGTCTTTATAACCGTTTTTTTAATGATGGTTATGCCGCATTACCAAGAATTAAGGCCAAAATTTATTTACAACAATCACCCGCCACAGCAGGGTCTGAGCCAAAACTGGTTAAAGTCGATAAAGGTACTCAGCCAGCCACTAATATTAAAGCGGCGATGGAAAACATTACCGTTGAGTCTATCTCAGATTTCACAGCAGTTACGCCAAAGCTACATCAAGAAGCTTTAAATGCAGCTCAAGCCGTGGGCTACTATGACATTAAGCTAAGCTTTAAGCGGGTTGACTCCGATGAGATAGCGGTAATCATTGAACGTCTGGGTGATCCTGTAAGAATCAATACGTCCCCCATTATTGATATACGGGGCGGAGGCGAAGATCTGCCAGAGTTTAAAGCGATTCAAGAAGACTCACCGCTTAAAGAAGGTGAGATTTTTAACCACGGCGAATATAAACAAACCAAACAAAGAATTGAAACCACAAGAGATCAGTTTGGTTTCTTTGATGGACAGTGGCTGAATAAATCAGTCGATATTATCTTACCCGATAACACTGCAGACGTGGATTTGGTCTACGATACTGGGGAGCGTTATCATTTTGACAAAGTAGTATTCTTCACTGTGGACAAAGAGACCGGTCAGCTCACTACAGATCCTGACAAACTGCCTGTTAAAGCAGAGCTGCTGCATCAATTACATAGGTTTGAGGTGGGTGATGACTTTTATGCCCCTGATGTTACAAGATTTACTAACGACTTATCTGCCACGCGCTACTTTAACTCAGTAAACGTTGAGACCATTAGACCCAATACCACTGGGGCCACTTTGGGTTTTGAAAACGATGATGAGGAAGATATCCTAACAAACGGTGATGAAGCTCAATTAAATGGACAAGCCAATGGCCAGAACTCAGATGCCATACAGTTTGATGAAAATGGCAAGCCTTTAGATACTAAAGCCATGACTAACCCTGCTTGGGAGGATGAGTTTGCTCCCATTGAATACACAGTGGATCAAGAGACTTCGGCCAAGCTTGAGAATATCACTACAAAAGCTGAGCGGTTATCGAGATTGCCGGATGATAGGGTTTTAGATGAATCTGAAGAGAAAGCAAAAAGCTTGTTGGGTAAAATATCCAATGCGGTTAGTGATGTAGTAAAGCAAGTTTTCCCGGATGAAAGAGACCCTTATTCCGATACCAGCGCTTTGCCTGATGATTTGAGTAAGACCGTATTGGCAAATCGTAAAACCCCACAAGAGGTGGCTGAAAGTAAGTCAGTCCCTCTTTATGTTTTTGTTACCGCAGATAGGCCTAGAGATGTAGATTTAGGTATTGGTTATGGTACAGATACTGGGGTGCGAGCTGTAGCGCGTATGGAACACAATTTGATTAATCGTGATGGCTATCAAGCAGGTATTAGTGTTGGGGCCTCGAAGATTAACAAATCAGTGAACCTTCATGCCAGCCGCCCTTGGAAGCATCCGTTAGATGACACGCTTAATGCCAATATTAGTTATGAGCAAGAAACCATTAACCAAGGTGAGGGTACCTTGGATTTAGAAACCAACACCATCAAAGGTGGTGTGACCCGCAATATCCGTAATGAAGGGGGCTGGAATAGAACTTATTCGGTACGCTATCGTCAAGATCAATTAGAAAGTGGTGTGACCGGCCCTGATCGTGAAAACTTACCGGTTCCTTTTAACCGAGAAGGGGCGCAGTTTAATCAAGAAGCCTTCTTGCTGGGTTATCAGATAGACAAAACGGTTACTGACAATGTTACCAATCCGACCAAAGGTTGGCATCAATACTACTCAGTTGAAGCGGGTACTGACAGTGTGTTATCTGACACAGACATGGCCATTGCTAGAGCGGGTGTGAGCGGGGTATATAGCTTTGGGGAACAAAATAAACACCAAGTGGTAGCCAGCCTAGATGGCGGATATATTTGGGCCAAAGATTTTGAAGATGTACCTTATAAGCTTCGCTTCTTCGCTGGGGGCGATCGCAGTATTCGCGGTTATGATTACAATAGTTTGTCTGCCACCGAAAAAGGGTATTTGGTCGGGGGTCAAGTGTTGGCCGTCGGTAGCACTGAATACAACTATGAATTTAAGCCGGGCTTAAGAGGGGCAGTATTTGCCGATGTGGGGAATGCTTATGATACTAACTTTGAAGCTGACACCAAGCTAGGTTTGGGCTTTGGGGTACGTTGGGCTTCACCAGTGGGCATGGTCCGAGTTGACTTAGCAGCAGGGGTTCTAGAAGACAGCATTCCTGTGCGCCTGCACTTCTTTATTGGGTCACCCCTTCAGTAACACCCTGATCTAAATGACTGAGGGAAATAAAAGCGGCTTGTGATGTTGCCGTTATATTGAATATCATTTACTATGACTTGACTTCGATTCTCTTGTGAAAACAGGCCATTCTAATCTTAAATATGTGAAGTTGTTATTAACTTTAATAGGAGTTAATCGCTAGTAAAATAGACATTTTCAACTAGCGATTAGCTCTGAGATAACTATTAAACTTTATTTTGACTTCCCTTATTGAAAACAAGCTACTTAACCCATGACCACTTCGCAAACCCCTGAGCCTAATCCAGAAAAAAACCCTACTCAGCGTGATGCTGAGCGGGTTAAGCACCATTATCCTTTGTCATTTCTGATAAAGCTTCTTGCGTTACTGTTGATTCTGTTTTTAATCATATGTATCACTTTTTATATAATGGCAGGTACGGAGAGGGGTACTAAGTTCATACTCGAAAGAATCATTTCAGAAACTGGGGTTAAATTAGAGTACTCAGAAGGTAATCTGCGCGACGGGCTTAAGGTGAAAGACATCACCATGAGTGCCTCAGAAGATGTGGACATACACTTCGTAAATACTTATGTCAAGATTGGCTGGCGTGCCTTGTTTTCTAGAGAAGTACATTTACGCGATGCTGATATCGAAACCATTGTTATTGAAAACCGTTTACCCCCCTCAGGCGATCCGTTTGAATACAAAGAGTACGAGTTACCAGTTAACTTACGCTTTGATAAAGCCCGTATTAATCGAATTATCTATAACCAAGTTGGTAGAGACCCTGTAGAAGTAACGGATATCCAAGCTGATGATTTGTATTGGGTAGGCACTCAAGTTAAGTTGGGTCGAGGCAATCTACAATATAGTGATCTCGTCAAGATTGAAGATTTAAAAGGGACTGTGACGTTAGAGGGCAACTATCCCTTAGGTTTATCTGGGGTAGTCACAGTCAAAAGCTTAGATAAAGTTTATATCGATCCCATTGAAGTCGAGGCCGTGGGAAGTGTTAAACGCACTTATGGCAAAATACGCAGTAAGTATAATGATAACAATGTCAGAGGTGTGTTTACCGTTCAGGGGTTAGATGACAACGCTCCTTTCGAAGCCAAATTAAACTGGGATGAAATTGACCTACCTTATGCTGAAGGTCAAGACATTCGCCTGCAAAACGGTTTGGCGACAGCTTCAGGGGTGCTCTCTGATATTGAGCTTCGTATTAATAGTCGACTATTGGCCAATGACATTCCTAGTGGTCATTACCAAGGGCGAGCCAACATTATTGACACCAGCAAAATGTTGGTGCATCGCTTAACTGCAAAAACTCCAGAAGGTAGCCTGTTGGCAGTGGGAGTGCTTGATTGGGAAGATGACTTCACTACCAAAGCCATGCTTTATAGTAAAGATTATAAAGTACGCAGCTTGCTGCCAGAGAGTGCCGCGCCTTATGCTCCAGAATATCTAGATGGCCAATTGGCAGTGGTATTTGATCTGCGCAATAAAGAGGGCTTAATGCAGATTAATGGCGACCTCAAGCAACGCGACGGAGAGCAGATTAAAGCTAAGGTTGTGCAAGGGGTTAAACCTAAAAATCCTAGATTTGACGCCCCCTGGTATGTCGATGCCAGCTGGCAGAATTTACGCCGCAAAGGAGTGCCTGACGTTGGAGAGATAGATAGCCCAAGCGGTATGGCCAATGTCATGTTACGTGATGATAGATTATGGGTAACCGCGGATGCTGAGATTATCAAATTAAATGTGGCTCCTGCTGGTGACTATAAGGTTAAGCTCAATAAGTACAATAATAAAATTGCGCTGCAAAACCTAAACTATGATGGGGTGATGGGTAATCTTGCCGGTAACGGTAATATTTTATTGGCCACCAATAAATCACCCCTGACTTGGGATATAGATGCCAAGACCAAAGGGCTAAAACCTCAAGCCTTTAGTGACACCATTCCAGTGACTAGACTGGTAGGGGATATCAAGGCTTCAGGTAAGATGATAGACATTACCCGTCGTCTTAATGGCAAGGTTGTCAAAGGCCAGCGTCATGCCTTTACTATTAAATCATCAGATTTATCTTCAACCCTAACTGCGCAAGTTACTTCTACAGACCCAAAAACCGGAAAGAGTACTTCTGAAAATCGCCGAGTAGATGTTATAGGCTACGGGGATGGCGTGGTTGATGTCTTAAATGGCTCCTTACAAAATTTTGATGCTAGATTTAATGGCAAGCTTGCGACTCAAGGGGTGCCCAAAGGCAATTTTATTGTTGATGCCAATGGGACTACTGAAAATATCAATATCAAAAACTTCAGTCATAAAGGAGAGGCGGGCGATATCACCGCCTCAGGTAACGTAAACTTACGTGACGGTATTGGGTGGAATGTCAAAGCCAATACCAATAAATTTAATGTTGGCTTCTTTGCGCCTCAGACAGAAGGCATTATTAGCGGTGATCTACAAACCTCAGGCAAATGGCGTAATAACCAAACCAAGCTTGGAGATTTACGTGACTTCAATGTGAAGTTTAATGGGTCAATTGATACCCCGCAATTACCAAAAGGTAAGTTGATTGTCGATGCTGGAGGTAATGCTCAAGCCATCACTATTCGTAATTTAAGTCACGTTGGTGAGGCGGGTAGTCTGGTTGCTAAAGGGAAGTTAGACGTTACCAATGGCGTAGCTTGGAATGTAGACGCCGTTATGGATGATTTTAATCTGGGCTATTTTGTCAAAGATGTGCCAAGTAACATTACAGGACGTGTGTCTAGCACAGGATTATGGAAAGACTCAGTACAGCGTATTAGTATTGATCAAATGGCGCTGCGAGGCGAGATAGATGGTGAGCCTCTATTGGCTCAAGGCAGTCTAAACACTACTTTGCATCTGCCCAAAGATATGAATCAGTATTTCGAAAGATTAAAGGCGACAGATGCTAGTGGCCAAGTTCAACAAGTTAAGAGTGTGGTTGAAACTTTAAATGCCAATAACTTGATGATGCAGTGGGGCGACAACCAAGTTGTGGCCAATGGTAATACAGAGCTTTTAGAAGCCAAGGTGAATATTCGCAATCTAAGCCAGATCAGTAAAGACTTCTCAGGCTCTGTCTTAGGCGGCTTTACTTTAATGCAAAATAAAGGCCAAGCCCTACCGACCATTTATGTCGATTTGACCGGCAATAAATTGGCGCTTCCAGGCGTGCTGTTATCACAAGGCATGATTAAAGGTAAGATTGTTGATCTAGCCAAACGTCCAAGTACCTTGGTGGTTATGGCAGACGGCTTGCAGGCCTCTGGCAGTAAATTTGAAAATATATATGCAGTATTTAATGGTACCGAACAAGACCACACCTTAACTTTAAAAGGTGATACCAATAATGCCAATACCGATGTCGGTATCCAAGCCACCATTAAAGGAAGCTTAGATCGTAAAAATGGTAGATGGCAGGGAGTGGTCGGTGACGGTGAAGTATCAACGGAGTATGTGACGTTAGCTCAAAGCCAGCCGGCACAGCTTATCGCCTCTTTTGGAGGAAAGACGCCTGAAATTCAGTTGGCAGCTCACTGTTGGGAGGCCGTGGGTCAGACCGGTAAGCTGTGTCTACGAGAGAACTTGATTGCTTCTGCTGATAAGGGTCAGGTTAACGTAGCCATTCAACAAATTGATACCTCCTTATTTGCTCCTATTATGCCTAAGGACCTTAGCTGGCAAGCCAGTCTAAATGGTAAGGCAGTCGTTGAATGGGGTAAGGGAGTTGAGCCGGTAATTAATGCCACTTTATATTCCGACAATGGGAAGTTGGGCCTGGTTCAAGAAGGTCTAGATGAAGCAGTGACTATTCCTTATAAGCGAGTGTCGGTCATTGTTAGATCGTTTGAAGAAGGCTTGAAGCTGCGTACTGATATTGATAATGGCAGTGGCGCCAAAGGCTACGCTGATGTGGTGATTGATCCTTATAAAGAGGACAAACCCATATCAGGGGCGTTGGTACTTAATGAGTTGAACTTAGCGATTTTGAAACCTTTCTTCCCAGGCATGCGAAAACTTGCTGGTAACATCACTATGGCAGGGGGTTTAGGCGGAACTCTGACCAGCCCAGTATTCTATGGAGATGTTAACTTAAGAAACGCCACTGTGGCCATGTTAGACTTACCAGTGAATCTGACCAATATCAATGCTAAGGCCAAGATAAGAGGTCAGAGCGCTGAGCTTGAAGGAACATTCTTAAGTGGTGAGGGAGCTGGTGAGTTAACAGGAACGGTAGATTGGAAGCAAGAGCTACAGGCCAAGTTACGTGTTACCGGCGAAGGTTTAGTGCTCACTCAGCCACCACTGTTGTATGCAGAGGTTAATCCAGATTTCAATATTATCGTCAAACCGATGCAGAAGTATGTCAATATTGTAGGGGCAGTTTCTGTACCTACTGCGACCATTAGACCTCCTGAGGCTAACGAAGAAGTAATCACTAAGTCTGAAGATGTGG
This sequence comes from Psychrobacter sp. UBA3962, assembly GCF_002385225.1. Lineage (GTDB taxonomy): Bacteria > Pseudomonadota > Gammaproteobacteria > Pseudomonadales > Moraxellaceae > Psychrobacter. The sequence continues at coordinate 215,519 of NZ_DGDC01000003.1, forward strand.
TAGTTTTAGATCGACAGCTAGTGAACAGAATCGAGGACGTATTGGCAATCTCTAAACCTTGGTCGATCAATGCCGATATTGGTGTAGATTTGGGTGAAAATGTTAACTTCCGCGGCTTTGGTGCAGTATTGCCATTGGCAGGAGCGGTGCATATTACCCAAAAAGGCCAAGGCGTAATGAATGCACTAGGGGTGGTTCAAGTCAGTCGCCGCAGTACCGTGGATATCTTTGGCCAAAACCTTGAGTTAAACTATGCCCAAGTTCGATTTAATGGCGATGTGGTTAACCCTCGCTTAAGCATCGAAGCGGCTAAAGAGATTGAAGGTCGTACCGTAGGCTTACGCGTAAAAGGTAGAGTTTCAGAGCCTAACATCGTGGTCTTTAATAATGCTGGTTTAACTCAGCAGCAAGCCATGAATGCTTTGGTAACAGGACGCATCTCTAATCCAGGCGCCACTCAGATTAGTGAAGAAGGGTTTAAGTCTGAGGTTACCAATAACTTGGCAGCGGCCGGTTTAAGCTTAGGGTTAACAGGAACTCGAAGTCTCACCAATACTATTGGAGATGCTTTTGGCCTAGAACGTTTGACCATTGATGCCTCTGGGACAGATAGCGATACTAACGTCAACGTAACGGGTTATATCACCCCAGATCTATATATTCGTTATGGAGTCGGGGTCTTCAATGCACAAAGCAGCTTATCGTTACGTTATCAATTGACGCGTCGCATTTATATCGAAGCCACGTCGGCGGTTGAAAATGCAGTAGATGTGGTTTATAGCTTCAACTTCTAATAAAAGTAGAGTCAATAAAATAAGGGGTAACTTTTTAAAAGTCACCCCTTATTTTTTGCAGCTCTATTTGGTTAAGATAAGTCTATTATTTCGGGTTAGACGCAAACGGTACTCTTCTCCCTCATGCTGAATTCTTACTTCTTTGGTTAAAGCAAATAAATGCTCTGACTGTAACATAGGCAGCTGGTTGTCACGAAGGTTCAGTGCTCGAGAAATGATAGTGGCCATAAGCTTAATCCTTAAGTTTAGAAGTTTTTTTGGTTTCTATAGTGAGATATAGACGAATCGAAATTATCTAATTGATAATGATTATCATTAACTTTAATTATTATTGTTTATTATGTTCGATATTGCAAGAGGTTTATCAAAATAAATTTATACGTTAGCTAACGTAGCAAGGACTAACTTAGGCATTGGTCTGCTGCCTTTAGTCATAAATAACTTTTAGTGATTAACAAAGAAAGGATGTTGCTGTGATAAAGATTGATGTGGCTGTGGCGGTAATTCAGTTTGATGAGCAATACTTATTGGGATTTCGGAATGCTAAGCAGCATCAAGGTAACCGTTATGAGTTCGTTGGAGGCAAAATCGAAGCCAATGAAAGCGCTAAACAGGCTCTCATTCGCGAAGTTTTTGAGGAAATAGGGTTAGATATAGCCAACCATAGTGTGATTAATCCTTTGGGAGTGCTGCGTCATCATTATGCAGATACCGAGATGCCCAGTAAATCAAAGAGGGTTTGTTTGCATGTATTTCGAGTTACCTTAAATGAACAGCAGTTTAAACAGTTTGCTCATAAAAAAGAGGGCTGCGAAGGTCAACAGTTACACTGGGTAAGCCAAGAGGATTTGATCAATAATAAGTACTCACTGCCTGATGCCAATAAAACCATATTACAGTGGCTGAAGTTGCCAAGTACCATAGTGATTACCCAGGAGGTTGGCTCTGTGACAGCAATTAAAGAAAGCACATCCTGTAATTACCAAAGTCCAGTCAAAGATCAGTCGTCACAGCAATGGTTACGCTATTATCAGCAAAAGCTGCCTCATCAGGCCTGTGTCTATGTCAGACTAAAGCAGTCAAGCTTATCTCAACGTAAAGATCAGGTGTTAGCTCTGATGGCCATTCGACCAGATATCAAGCTAATTATAGATTATGAATTGGCCAATTATTTATATGACCCTAATAATATGGCTATAAATAATATGACTATAGCGGATCAAATTATTGCGCAGCATTTAACTCAGCAGGCGTGTGCTGATACAGATATTGAGCTGTTGTCTGGATTGCCACTGACTATAAGTGCTCACAGTTCAGCGAGTATTCAACAAGTGAATAAGGTAGCCCAATATCGATTGAATCACGACTTATCCCCTGTGGTAGGTGTTTTTGTTTCCCCTGTGCAAGCAACAAACACTCACCCTGAAGCGACTGCTCTGGGCTGGGAGGAGTTCTCTATTTTGGCCGAGGATAGTGAAGTGCCCGTCATTGCTTTAGGCGGTATAGCGCCAGAAGATATCGGACAGGTTCGACATTATCAAGGAGATAAAATAGCAGGAATAAGTAAGTTTTTACCGTAAGCTCACGTAAAAATCAAAATAGAACAAAGGATTTACAAACCGTAGCGTATTACTACACTTTTTGGATAGTAAAGAACTTAGTCGAGTAATATGATAGCTATATCGAATAATACAGTAAAAAATACAGACAACTTTAATGGAAATTTAGTCAGTTAAAAATTAAGTTACTGGCGCAAGATGACTTTTATTAAATGACTTGTCACTTTATATTAATTTTATAACTACCTTGATACTATTATGAATAAATTTAAGCACGATATCCCAGAAAGAGCCTTCATGAAAGCTTTGCTTAAGCACACAGGCATCGCTTTGGCTTTACTAGTCCCTTTAGCGGCTTACTCAACCTTCTCCCATGCAGAAACAGGTACGACTTCGACTAACGCACCTATCAGTGTGACAGCACCTACTTCTGTTGACCGAGTAGATTTAAATAAATATGCAGGGCAGTGGTATGAAATAGCCCGTATGCCTATGTATTTTCAGCGTAACTGTGCCTCTGATGTAACGGCAACTTATAACTTAAATAAGGACGAGGCCGGCAAGTTGACCTCAGTTGATGTTATTAATCAATGCCGTAAGCAAGATGGCTCGATGATGAAAGCCGAGGGGTTGGCTAAACCTGCAAATGATACTGGTAGTGAGCTAAAAGTTACCTTTATGCCTAGTTGGTTAAGATGGTTGCCCGTAGGTAAAGCGGATTATTGGATCTTACAGCTTGATGAGAACTATCAAAGCGCATTAGTCGGGACACCAGATAATAAATACTTATGGGTATTGTCACGTAAGCCTACTTTATCTGAAGCGGTCTTTGAAGATTATAAGAAGATAGCAAAAATGCAGGGCTATGATATTAATAAGCTGGAGATTACGACCCATACTGGCACGCCAAAGACTATAGTTAGTGAATAACTTCTTAATAAGTTAGTTACAGAATAAATTACAGTTACTAAATAACTAAGATTTAGCTAGCTACAGCTATGCATAAGGGTAAGGTTTCAAGAATTTGTTCCCCTATTACAAAACTAGGAAAAACCTAATCAGAACTGGTGCTTATTCTTGTAATTAATTCTTGTCCAGAACAAGGATTACTGCCCGATGTACTGGCTAAAATTGTCAATATGATTTAGAATCTACCTTAAATATAACGGTAGAGAATTGGATTCAGATCTGCTTTTGAACATCAAAAGCAGATTTTACACATATCTACCTTATTTCTTATCATTTAGCGATTATATTGATTTCACTAACCCCTTCACTTCATTTACCCAAAGGATAATTATCGTGAGTAATGCTAATACGCGCCGTGAGTTGCATCAAGTTCATTTAGCCAAATATCAAAAACAAGAGAACCAGGCTTATGAGCTAGCGAACCAACTGCATAATCTTTATAACGATAAAGACGTAAAAGTTAACTTATTTGGTGAAACACTTAATGGGCTTTCAACAGCGGATCTATTGACTAAAGTTCAACAAACTGCTGACCGTAACAATGGTCAAGCGTTGGACATTGATGATATCGTTGCTACTGTTAAAGAAGTGGTAGATAACCAAGACATTAAAACTGCAGTAGTAGATGCAGGTCAACTATTAAAAAATAAAGTAAGCGTTACTGATGCATTAGCTAAAGCTGATAAGTCAACTCCTGCTGCAAGCGAAGCAACTGATGTTGTGCTTTACGGTTTTGGTCGTATTGGTCGTATTTTGACTCGCTTATTATTAGAAGAAGCGGCTACTGACAAAGGCTTGCAACTGAAAGCTTTTGTGGTTCGCCCAGGTAAAGACGGTGATATCGCTAAACGTGCTTCTTTATTAGAGCGTGATTCAGTTCATGGCACTTTTGCAGGTTCAATCGTCGTTGACGAAGAAAACCAAGGTATTATTGTCAACGGTCGCTTCATTCAAGTTATCTATGCCAACGATCCAAGCGAAATTGATTACACCAGTTATGGTATCAATGATGCTATCGTTATTGATAACACAGGTATCTGGAAAGATGAAGATGGCCTAGGTAAGCACCTAAGAGCCAAAGGTGTGAAAAAAGTGTTATTAACTGCGCCTTCAAAAGGTGAGATTAAAAACATTGTATACGGCGTAAACAACGATACTATCGGCGATGATACTATTGTAAGTGCAGCTAGCTGTACTACCAACGCCATCACTCCTTCATTAAAAGTACTTAATGATGAGTTCGGTATCGTAAATGGTCACGTTGAGACTATTCACGCTTTCACTAACGACCAAAACCTAATTGATAACTACCACAAAGCAGATCGTCGTGGTCGCAGTGCTGTGTTAAACATGGTTATTACCAGTACCGGTGCTGCTAAAGCTGTGGGTAAAGCTTTACCAGAGTTAAATGGTAAATTAACCGGTAATGCCATTCGTGTTCCAACACCAAACGTTAGTATGGCTATCTTAAACTTAAACCTTGAAAAAGCACCTGAAAGTGCTGAAGCCCTAAATGCTTTCTTCAAGCAAGTTTCTGAAAGTGATGCTTGGCAGTCACAAATTGCATATACCGACTCTACTGAAGCGGTATCAACAGACTTCGTGGGTACTAAGCAAGTAGGTATTGTTGATGCCCAAGCGACTATCGTTACTGATAACCATGCGACTGTTTATGTATGGTATGACAACGAAGTAGGTTACAGCACTCAAGTATTAAGAGTGGCTGCGCAAATGGCTGGTGTTCATTACACCAACATCACTGCGTAATTTTCGCTTAGCTGTAGCGGGCTATAAAAGATAAATTTTATAGCCTTAAGCATTGAATGTCATAAGTTACAATAGACATAATGCGGTTGTAAATACTCGGTTAGTTTTTGACTCAGACAATGGGCTAATATATAAAAAAGAGCTTATTGAATGCGGGCAAAGAACAGCATAATGACTGAGGCGATTTGCAACGATACCCGATAATCGTTATGGTTATCGGGTATTTTTATTAAAGTAGCTAACTATATTAATTCTATGTAATCTAAAATAATGCTGTAGAATACGGCGTTATAAAACAACTCTATTTTCTAGAAAGTTATTTTTTTGAAGTATTATTTCTCTAAAATACTATTTATTTAAAATATTTTTTCTTTAAAACATTATATTTCTAAGAAGCAAATCTTCTACGATAATTAGTAGAAGACTGCAATTAGCCAATTTTCGTTAGACCAATTTAAAAGAAGTTAAGGGAGCAAGCCCAATGCGATTTATTGATGAAGCAATTGTTACTGTCAAAGCAGGCGATGGTGGTAACGGCATTGTGAGCTTTCGCCGTGAAAAATATGTGCCTCGTGGCGGGCCAGATGGGGGTGATGGGGGTAAAGGAGGCGACGTGATTGTGGTTGCTGATGACAATACCAACACCCTAGTAGACTATCGTTATACCCGTCGTTATGATGCGGGCCGTGGCCAAAATGGACAAAGTAAGAACTGCTCTGGTAAAGGGGCAGACAATATCTATCTGCGTGTGCCTATTGGCACCACCATTGTTAACAATGAAACTGGTGAAGTGGTAGGCGACTTGACTGAAATAGGTCAAGAGGTATTAGTAGCCAAAGGGGGAGATGGTGGCCTAGGCAATACCCATTTCAAAAGCTCTACCAACCAAGCACCGCGTAAAGCCACTTCAGGATTTGAAGGGGAATTAAAAGAGCTTAAGTTTGAGCTAAAAGTTGTGGCCGATGTGGGTTTAATTGGCCTACCAAACGCGGGCAAGTCTACTTTTATCAGACAAGTATCTTCAGCTAAACCAAAAGTAGCCGATTATCCTTTCACCACTTTAGTACCTAACTTAGGGGTGGTGGATGTTGGCCTACACCGCTCATTTGTTATGGCCGATATTCCAGGTTTAATTGAAGGGGCATCAGAAGGCGCCGGTTTAGGAATTCGCTTCTTGAAACATGTGGCACGTACCCGTCGCTTGTTACATATTTTAGATATAAAGCCCATTGATGGTAGTGATCCTGTAGAAAACGGCCAAGTGATCTTAAATGAACTTGAGCGCTTCTCGCCTGAGCTTGCTAATTTACCGCAGATTTTGATTTTAAATAAAATTGACCAAGTTCCAGACGCGGATGAACTTGATGAGCTGTGCCTACATATTGTGGCAGAGCTGGGTTGGACAGGAGCTGTGTTTAGAACTTCAACCTTGACCGGTGAGGGCGTAGATGATGTTAAATATCATCTGATGAATGAGATTGAGCGTGAAAAAGAGCGCGAGGAAGAAGATCCTTTATTTGCCGAAGAGCAAAGAGAAAGATTTGAGCGTCTTGAAGCTGAAGTGCGACTCAATACAGAAGAGCAAAAAGAGGCCTACCGTGCTGCCCGTCGAGCGGCCCGTGAAGCTGCTTTCAATGCCAATAATGAAGATGATGATGACGATGGCGTAGAGGTTATTTACGCCCCTTAAGGCAGCCCACTCATCCTCTGTAATCTTTTTATATCGAGTTGTGGGTTGTATTTCGGTAATAAAGTAGAGGATGAGAGAGGCCTTAAACCTTCAGCAGCTTTTTTATATTTCGAAATAGTTCAGAGTGTTAACCCAGCATATTACTATTCTATTCATTAGATTTTGGGAAGAATTATGAGTGCTAATAATAACCAGAAAAACTCTAAAGTTAGTAAAGCAAAAAGCAGTATAGCCAAGCCGATTGACTCAGACCCAGAAGACAGTCGATTTGTTACCAAGAATCGATCTTTTAATTTAAAACGAGTCATTGTAAAGATCGGTTCCTCTTTACTGACTAACAATGGTAAGGGATTAGATCGTACAGCAATCTATGAATGGGCCAGCCAGATTGCTAAGCTGCATAATGAAGGCAAAGAGGTGATATTGGTTTCATCGGGTGCAGTGGCGGAAGGCTTAGTCAGAATGGGGCTTGATGAACGCCCTAAGAAATTAGAGGCGTTACAGGCCTGTGCGGCCATTGGGCAAATGGGGCTTATAGAGACTTGGTCATCAGCTTTGATCCAGAGCGGAGTACGCAGTGCTCAGATCCTATTGACCCATGATGACTTGTCTAATCGTGAACGTTATCTGAATACAGCTAACACTTTACATAAGCTTTTGGCATGGCGAGTGCTGCCGGTTATTAATGAGAATGACACCATTACCGTTGATGAGATTAAATTTGGTGACAATGATACCTTAGGCGCAATGGCTGCGGCGATGGTAAGTGCCGATCTTTATATCATATTAACCGATCAGGACGGCGTATTTACCGACAACCCTCGCGAAAACCCTAATGCAAAAATGATTCGTCAAGAGCGCGCAATGGCAGACTATTTGTTTGATATTGCGGGAGAGGGCGGTAAGCTTGGCAGTGGAGGTATGCTGACCAAAATTAGAGCTGGTAGATTGGCGGCTATGGGTGGCTGTCCAACGGTCATTGCTAATGGTAGCCTTGATAAAGTCATTACCCGTATTGTTGAAGGTGAACCTGTAGGTACGTTATTGCAGACCAACCAAGCTGACAAAATTATTGCCCGTAAACAGTGGCTAGCGGCGCATTTAAGAATGGCTGGGACTTTATTTATTGATTCAGGAGCTGTGCACGCCATTACCGTACAAGGTAAGAGCTTATTGCCTGTAGGCGTAGTAGATATTCATGGTGATTTCGATGAAGGCGATGTGGTCGCAGTAGTCGATGAGACCACCAAAGAGCGTATTGCAGTAGGTCAAGTTAACTTCTCTTCGGAAGAAGCCAGACGTGTGGCTCGGAAAAGAACCCAAAGCTTTGACAAGATTTTGGGAGAGTCTGAGGAACGTGTGGTAATGATACACCGTGATGACATGGCTATTTTAAATAAATAAGCGCCATAAGGTGTGGAGAGCGGTATAACCTGATACCATTGATAGGTAAGAAACGGTTCCATCTATCCATTTTGATTATAATCTAGGACTTTAAAGAGATAATAATGTCTATAATGAATTCTGATTCTGTTAACAACACTCACAACTTTGCTCCGTTGAAGAATGATCGCTTACTTAAAGCATTGCGCTTTGAAGAAGTGGACATGACGCCTGTATGGATGATGCGCCAAGCCGGTCGATATCTTCCAGAATACAAGGCTACGCGAGCAGAAGCTGGTGATTTCATGAGTCTGTGTAAAGACACTGCGCGTGCGACAGAAGTTACGATGCAGCCTTTACGACGTTTTGATTTAGATGCGGCCATTTTATTTAGTGATATTTTAACCATTCCAGATGCGATGGGTTTAGGCCTTTACTTCGAAACTGGCGAAGGTCCAAAGTTTAAGCGTACCTTACGTACCGAAGCTGACTTTAATCAACTTGAACCCTTTAAAGCCACTGACTCATTAAGCTATGTTATGGATGCCGTTACCAGTATCCGTAAAGAATTAAATGGTTTGGTTCCTTTATTTGGATTCTCAGGTAGTGCTTGGACCTTAGCAACCTATATGATTGAAGGTGGCAGCTCTAAAGACTATCGTTACACTAAAGGTCTACTATACAGCCAGCCTGAGTTCTTACATCAAATCTTAGATCATGTTACTACCGCTATCATCGATTATTTAGATGCACAGATTATTGCAGGTGCCCAGCTTGTTCAGCTATTTGATAGCTGGGGTGGGGCATTAGCACACCGTCAGTTTGAGGAATTTTCTCATAAGTACAATAAGCGTGTGGTTGCTGAGCTTAAACAGCGTCATCCTGAAGTTCCTGTGGTGGTATTTACCAAAGGCGGCGGATTATGGTTAGACATTCAAGCGGATTCTGAGGCAGATTGCTTAGGGTTAGACTGGACCATGCCATTAGACAAAGCCAGAGCTATCTTAGCTGAAAGCAATAAGCAAATTGCAGTACAAGGTAACCTAGACCCGGCTACGCTTTACGGCACCCCAGAATCGATCCGTCAAGCAGTAAGAAATATGCTCGATGATGCTTATGCCGGCGGGGTAAAAACAGGTTATATAGCTAACTTAGGTCATGGTATTACCCAGTGGGTAAACCCAGACAACGCCAAAGTATTTATTGATGCGGTGCATGACTACAAGCTATAAAACGCATTCTGATTTAAAATTGAAGGGATAAAAAATAGGCTTATTTATATAAGCCTATTTTATAATGAGCGACTCAATAATCTATTAAACTCAAATAAATAAGACTAATGCAGTCAGGTTTAATGCATTGAATAGCTGAAGCGGATAACGTAAACTTTATAAATTGCAGGACTATTTGCAAAATAACGATTATATTTAATTTATCTAAGTTAGATTAAATAGTAAGAAGGATTTTATTTAATCGGCTTTTAATCAATCAGATAGGATGGGATATGTTACAAGCAGCCATTATTGGTGGAACGGGATATACAGGCGTTGAGCTTATAAGATTATTATCTTCTCACCCAAAAGTGACCATCAAATGGTTAACTTCAAGAACAGAAGCAGGCAAACCTGTCGCCAGTATTTTCCCAAGCTTAAGAGGCATATCTGATTTAACCTATAGTGACTTAGGAGAAGGGACGTTAGAAGCCCTTACTTCTTGTGATGTGGTGTTTTTCGCAACGCCTCATGGTGTGGCCATGCAACAGGCTGAAGCGTTAGTAGCAGCAGGGGTGAAGGTTATCGATTTGGCCGCTGACTTTAGACTACAATCCCTACAGTCGTTTGAGCAGTGGTATAAGCACAAGCATGCTTGCCCAGAGTTACTGAAACAAGCTGTGTATGGTTTGCCAGAGATTAACCGTGAGGCCATTAAAACTGCGAAAGTTATTGGCAATCCAGGCTGCTACCCAACCACCGCAATTTTAGGCTTAAAACCTATTATTGAAGCTCAAAACGATAAGGGTGAAGCAGTTATAGAACCTCGTATTATCATTGATGCAAAATCTGGGGTTTCAGGGGCAGGACGTCAGGCCAAGTTGAATCTTAACTATGCTGAAACCACGGACAACTTTAATGCTTACGGGGTAACTGGCCACCGTCATCTCCCTGAAATTGAGCAAGGGATCCATGAGTTGCTGCAAAGTAAATATACCCATAACATTCGTTTTGTGCCTCACTTAGTGCCTATGATTCGCGGTATGTTTACTACCATTCATTTAGGCTTAACCGACGCAGGATGTAAGCTGGACTTGCAGCAAATTTATGAACAAGCCTATCAAAATGAAAAATTCATTGATGTCTTACCAGCAGGCGAGTTCCCTGATACACGTAGCGTAAGAGCAAGCAATAGACTTAGAATTGCAGTGCACCAAGATAATGAAACTAAATCTGCCACTATTTTGGTGGTACAAGATAACTTGGTTAAAGGCGCAGCGGGGCAGGCCGTTCAATGTATGAACGTCATGTTCGGATTTGATGAGTCTTTAGGCTTAAATCATGTCCCTGTGGTTCCTTAATTTAATTTTATGAAAATGATTTAGTTAGGATAAGGCTTTATATTTCTATCTTAATTATTTTTTAGTCATAAATTTATTAAAATTAAAGTTTTAATTGTTGCTGTATATTACGATACGCTTGTTTATTTAAGTTGTTATCAATAATCTACGACATAAACATTACATTGAAGTTAATCTGTTGTTAGTTATTAGTTGGAGATTTAGGTATAATACCTTGCCTTAAATCTGCCTTAGAACATGGCGGCTTAACTAATTGCCGATTCACAAGATACGAGTCTAGAATACATGTCCACCGAAATCAGCAAATCCACTGCGAAAAATGTGAAGCGATCATCTCAAGCTGTGATGAGTCCGCTGATATTGGTATTATTTGCGAGCGCAGTATTATTGACTGGCGTTATAGCCACTGCTTTTGGCCATAAATTTGGTTATTATCGAGGCTATCAGGCATCGCAAAATGATACGAAACTTAAAGGTGATGCACAGCAACTAACTGCTGAAGATATCAAAAAGCTTAAACAGAACGTTCAAACATTAACTAGCCAATTAAATACGGCAAAACAAGAACGTGATATTAGTCTTAATAATTTAGGACAAATGCGTCAAGATATCCAAGAGTTAGAGATAAAGAACTTACAACTGATTCAGTTAAATGAAGTCTATGCTGATAGGGTGGTAGAGCAAGGTGGTTTACCGTTACAAGTGATAGGGGCGATGATGGAGCCCTTACCAGAGAATGCCTTTGAGTATCGCTTTGATGTGGCCATGTTGGCCAAAGATGGGAATCAACATCGCCTAAAACCAACTTTAACTTTATTGGATGAAGACAACTTAGTTGATGTTCCTCTAGAGCCAAGCACTTATGATATTAAGGGTGTTGCTCGTATCAGAGGTCGCTTTGTGATGCCGAAAGGATTTAGACCCAAGCAGGCTAAATTAACTCTTGAATCTAATGGACAAGAAGTTGAGCAAATTTATAATTGGCAATTGTCTAGTCCAGTAGAGAAGATGCCACTTTCTTTGTCAGAGGTTCCAGAAACCGATCAACGCCCTGTCAAAGAGGGTAAAGGTAATACAGAATAACTCATAGTTACTATTGTTGATTGAACCAAACTTTTTACCTAATAGAGTATTATGAATAAAAGTACTGACATCACTAACATCTCTCAGCAAAATCCGCATAGCTCAGCAGATTGGCATCATCCCGCCACTTTGCCTATTTTGCATCCTGTGAAAACGCTGCCCTCTAAATTAATAGATGAGGAAGGGGAAGAAGATGCCGAAGTAGAGGTTATGGTGGCTGATCCTGAACTTGCTGAGCCGCCTATGTACGCCGTGGTTATGTATAACGACGACTATACTCCAATGGAATTTGTGGTCTATATTCTTCAGTCTGAATTTCGTCATGACACCCCTAGAGCGGTTGAGATTATGCTAAATATTCATAATCAAGGCCGTGGTATTGCCGGTATTTATCCCAAAGATATTGCGGAAACCAAAGCCAAAAAAGTCAATCAAACCGCTCGCAAGGAAGGGTATCCTTTATTAACCCAAATTGAGCCTCATCAAAGTTAATTTTATAGCTTTCCTCATAAATACTAATCTTTTCTAAAGCCTACTTCTTCAGGCCTTCACCTCGCTTAAATCCTCAATAACTCATTGAAATAAAGACCTAAATCTTTGTTTGTTTTGAGTATCCTTGACCAATATCGTTACTAATATGACTTGATATTTAGGGTGTTCAACCCTATTTACTTAACATGTGGCTAAGATCTAAGTTACAAAAAAACTGTGATATAAACAATATCATATTCATAAACTACCCAAATGCCTGGTTAACTTGTTATAGTTAACTGGCTTTTAAAAAATTCTTATAAAGATCTTAGCAAATGAAAAATTACAATATTGACAGGATACCTCTATGTTAAGTCGTCATCTCGAAGTTTCCTTACGTCTGGCCATGACGTTGGCTCGACAAAAGTCACACGAGTATCTAACAGTTGAGCACTTATTGCTTGCCTTGTTAGAAAACAATAATGCTGCCACAACCTTAAAGGCTTGCGGGGCGGATATTGCAAGCTTACGCTCAGATCTTGAAGCTTATATCGAAAAGCACACGCCTACCTTAGATGCTGACTTAGAGCAAACGCCTCAGGCCACTCAAAGTTTTGACCGCATCTTACAGCGTGCTATCTTCCATGTGCAATCTATTGGTTCAGGTAGATTGGTACAAGGATCAGACATCCTAGTGTCTATGTTCTCAGAGCATGATACTTATGCGGTATATTTACTGAAAAAACAGGGCGTAAGTCGCCTTGAATTAACCCAGTACTTATCACATGGTAATGAGGGTGATGAGACTCGAGATTCAGGCTCTGAGTCTGAAGCTGGAGAAGGCAAAGGGGCTAGACTGAAAAAAGATCCTCTAAGTGAATTCGCTCAGAACTTAAATAAAAGAGCGGCAGAAGGCAAAACAGATCCATTAATTGGTCGCAGTAGTGAAATTGAGCGTACTGCTCAAGTCTTATGTCGTCGCCGTAAAAATAACCCCTTATTAGTGGGCGATCCTGGGGTGGGTAAAACCTCAATTGCTGAGGGTTTAGCTTGGCTAATTATTAATAATAAAGCGCCTAAGCCGCTACAAGGCTGCGTTATTTATAGCTTAGATATAGGCTCTTTAATAGCCGGTACTAAGTACCGTGGCGACTTTGAGAAGCGTATGAAAGCGCTGCTTGATGCTTTAAAAGCCAAGCCAAATGCTATTTTATTCATTGACGAAATCCATATGATTATTGGCGCAGGCTCTTCAATGAGCAGCAATATGGATGTGTCTAACTTGATTAAGCCAGCGTTGGCCAATGGTGAGCTAAGATGTATCGGTTCTACTACCTTTACTGAATATCGCCAGGTTTTTGAAAAAGACCATGCCTTATCACGTCGTTTCCAGAAGATTGATGTAAATGAGCCGAGCATTGACGATAGCATCGAAATTCTACGCGGTTTAAAACCGCGTTATGAAGAGTTCCATAATGTGGAATACACCGATGCTGCGTTAGTAAGTGCGGTTAAGCTATCGGCTAAGCATATTCATGAACGCTTTTTACCTGATAAAGCGATTGATGTAATTGATGAGGCGGGTGCCTACAAACGTTTAGGTATTACGCCAGAAGCGGATCAAGTAGAAGATGAAAATCAGCTAATTGATGAGCTTAATAATACCGATAGCTCAGATTTTGAGTCTGATATTGAAGCTGAAAATGAAGCAGATGAGCGTAGTTTGGCTCAGGAATTAGCATCTAATCTGCATAAAGAAGAGTCTTTAGAGGCCGAAACCTCGGATGAATCAGATAGCAGTGAAGAATCGGAAAGCGAAGAGTCGAATAAAACTCCACCTGCACCGACGGTCATTGATGTAGAAGATATTGAAGCGATTATCTCTAAATTGGCTCGTATTCCACCTAAGTCTGTGTCTAATGATGATAAGTCATTGTTACAGCATTTAGAACGTGACTTAAATCGTTTGGTGTTTGGTCAAGACGAAGCCATTAAGACCTTATCTGATGCTATTAAGTTATCAAGAGCAGGTCTTAAGGCTTCAGACAAACCGATTGGATCCTTCATGTTTGCCGGTCCAACAGGGGTGGGTAAAACGGAAGTTTCTAAGCAGTTGGCTAACTTGATGGGTATTGAGCTGGTTCGCTTTGATATGTCAGAGTATATGGAAGCTCACACCGCTTCGCGTCTAATTGGTGCTCCTCCAGGTTACGTTGGCTTTGATCAAGGCGGTTTATTAACTGAAAAAATCAATCAGCATCCGCATTGTGTGTTATTGCTTGATGAGATTGAGAAGGCTCACCCAGATGTCTTTAACTTGCTATTACAAGTGATGGACCACGGGTCGCTTACGGATAATAACGGCCGTGTTGCTAGCTTTAAGCAAGTTATCTTGATTATGACCACCAACGTTGGGGCGGAAAACATCAGCCGTGCTTCCATGGGCTTTACTAAGCAAGACCACAGTAAGGACAACACAGAGGCGTTGAATAGAGTGTTTACTCCTGAATTCCGTAACCGCTTGGATGCGATTATTCAGTTTAACCCTCTAGATCCGTCTATTGTTATTTCAGTGGTAGACAAGTTCTTAGTGGAGCTTCAAGCACAGCTGGATGATAAGCAAGTGGTGTTAGAGATTGACGACGCGGTTCGTGAGTACTTAGCAGAAAAAGGTTATGACCGTCTGATGGGGGCTCGCCCAATGCAGCGTTTGATTCAAAATGAAATCAAAAAACCACTGGCCAATATGGTATTGTTTGGTGACTTGTCAGAAGGCGGAGCAGTGCATGTTACGTTGAATGATGAGCCCTTTGAAAGCCCACTAGATAGCGATGATAAAGCTGCTACTGAAGGTAGCCGTATCCTGCTGACAGTGGTCGAAAAACATGGCCAACGTGGTGTTGAGTACGCGGAAGGCTAGGTTTTGATAATATCTTATTGATATAATCGTTGTAATTTTATTGTGGTATTGCAAAAAAGAGGTTAGCCCAAGGTTGACCTCTTTTTTTATTCTGATATTAACGTCTATAATGACCCTAAATAAAAATTTATAATTATATAAAGAGTATTCTTATGCAGTTGTTTGACTCCGATCAACCCCAAAAAAGCGAAGCTGAAAAGCAAGCCATCTTAGCACGAGTACAAATGCCTGAAGACTGGAAGTTGGCACTGGCAGATGAGCTGACCTCGCAGAATATGGATAATTTACGAGATTTTCTAAGGCAAGAATATGGGTCCGGTAAAAGTATCTATCCTAAAGCCAGTCAAATGTTCAATGCGTTTAACCTCACCCCCTTATCAGAAGTAAAAGTGGTGATTTTAGGACAGGATCCTTATCATGGCCCAGGTCAGGCAATGGGTTTATCTTTTTCTGTGCCTAAGATGATTCCGATGCCGCCTTCACTACGTAATATTGTAAAAGAGATGGCAGATGATATTGGTACCGTTCCGCCCAAGCATGGGGATTTAACCCATTGGGCAAAGCAAGGCGTACTGTTGTTAAATGCTTCTTTAACGGTACAAGAAGGTAATGCGGGCAGCCACCAGGGTAAAGGGTGGGAGCAGTTTACCGATGCCGTAATTGATGTAGTAAATGAGCAAACCTCAAATACAGTATTCATCCTGTGGGGCAGTAAGGCCAAACTTAAAGGCAAGTTTATTGACACCGAAAAGCATTTGATCTTATCGGCCGTACATCCCTCACCGTTAGCAGCCAATAGAGGCGGCTTCTTTGGTTCTAAGCCTTTTTCAAAGGCCAATGAATATCTAGTACAACATGGCAAGACGGCTATTGATTGGCAGTTGCCGCAATAGTTATTTGTAAAGCTTAAGCCTTGCTTTAATGTGAAATCTGTCCAATATATTCTGATTAAAAGCCTGATAAATGATTAATATAAACCGTTTAAAACCCCAGATAAAACCTAGTAGTTATACCGACTATTTGTCCGAAGCCAACTACTGGTCACTTAGTGATGTGGAGTTTATGCAAACGGCTTTGGCTTTGGCCAAAAATGGGGCGCTGAAGGAAGAAGTTCCTGTTGGGGCAGTGTTAGTGCATGAGGGCCAGATTCTTGGAGAAGGGTTTAATCAGCCTATACTGAGCTGTGATCCCACCTCTCATGCCGAAATAGTGGCGCTTCGACAAGCCTGTAGCGGCATACAAAACTATAGATTGCCTGCGAATACAACGTTATATGTCACTTTGGAGCCCTGTACTATGTGCCTTGGGGCCTTAATACATGCTAGGTTGGAAAGGCTGGTATTTGCCACCCAAGAGCCGCGGGCAGGAATGGTGGGCAGTCAATTAAACTTAGCAGAAATGGATTTCTACAATCATAAAATTGAAGTAAGCGCTGGTTTATTGCAGCCTGAAAGCCAAAAAATATTGAAGTCTTTTTTTAGAGCTCGACGCAATAAAAAAAAGAAGTCAAATTTGTGTATAAATCGTTAATATTATCTAGTGGTGCGCTTCTATATTTGTTATAATCTTGCACTATTTGCGTTTACAGAGTTATTAATAGGCTTATATTTAAACTATTAATTAAAATTCTAATTTAAAAAACGCTAAAAACGCACTTGATTGGCAACAGTAGCCAGTTGTAATTAGTAAATAAACTTAGAGCTAGCAAACTTAATATAGCAGTAGGTGGTAAAAAAGATGAGTTTTCCTGTTATTACAATTGATGGCCCAAGTGGCGCAGGAAAAGGCACCCTTTGTTTGAAGCTGGCTCAAGCTTTGAATTACCGTTTACTAGATTCTGGCGCTCTTTACCGCATAGTTGGTTTAAAAGCGTTTGAAGCCGGTTTGTTATCGGATCAAGAATTGACCGCAGTAGACGAAGATAATATTGCCAAACTAACTGCGCAATTAGATATTCAATTTCTTCCACGAGACAGTGGTGAAGTTGATATTGTGGTCGATGGCACAAGTGTCGCTGGCGAGATAAGAAATGAAACCGTGGGTGGTTATGCATCACGAGTGGCTGCTTTACCCAAAGTAAGAACGGCATTATTAGAATTACAGCAGAATATGGCCAATCATTCAGGTCTTATCGCTGATGGTCGGGACATGGGAACCGTGGTATTCCCTAATGCGGATGCCAAAGTATATTTAACCGCCAGTGCCGAAGCCCGAGCAGATCGCCGAGTGGAACAGTTGAGGCAAGCGGGACAAAGTGCAGATTATGAAGCCATCTTAAGCAGCATTAAGCAGCGAGATGAGCGCGATGAGAATCGCAGCGTTGCTCCGTCAAAGCCGGCGGAGGATGCTTTACTGCTAGACAGCTCCCAATTGGATGCTGAAGAAGTTTATAGAACAATTAAAAAATTCTGCCAAACCAAGGGTATTTGTTTTAGCGAATAAGTTAAAATTAGCAAATAAGGCAGATTCCCAAACTTAGACTCATCTTTTGAGTTATTTAGTTTTGGTTGTCCTCTAACAAATTTTACGTTTTTTTCAAATGAAGATGAAAAGAGCAAAACCAGCGTCAATCTTTTATCTTCATTAACTTGAACCGTACTGTGCTGGACAGGATACGGCTATATTAAGGTAATCATAATGGAATCATTTGCTGAACTATTTGAAGCGAGTCTAGAAGAGCAGGGTCTTGATATTGAGCGTGGCTCAGTTATCAGCGGTGCTGTTGTAGCAATCGATAGCGATTGGATTACAGTTGACACTGGTTTGAAGTCTGAGGGTGTGGTAGCTCGTGAAGAGTTCTTAGACGAAAATGGCGAGCTTGAAGTAGCAGTGGGCGATAGCGTTGATGTTGTTGTTGAAGCTGTTGACAACGGTATGGGTCAAACCCTACTGTCACGTGAAAAAGCTAAACGTGTTGAAACATGGAATGCGCTTGAGAAACTATTTGAAGGCGATGAAATTGTTAAAGGTATCATCTCAAGCAAAGTAAAAGGTGGTTTTACTGTTGATGTTGGTTCAGTACGTGCTTTCTTACCAGGTTCATTAGTTGATGTTCGTCCAATCCGTGACACTACGCACCTTGAAGGCAAAGAACTAGAATTCAAAATTATTAAATTAGACCAAAAACGTAACAACGTAGTTGTTAGCCGTAAAGCGGTTATGGAAGCTGAGAACTCAGCTGAGCGTGAAGAGCTACTTAATAAGCTTGAAGAAGGTATCGAAGTTGAAGGTATCGTTAAAAACTTAACTGACTACGGTGCATTCGTAGACTTAGGTGGTATCGACGGTCTACTACACATCACTGATATGGCATGGCGCCGTATTAAGCACCCATCAGAAGTGGTTGAAGTGGGTCAAGACCTTAAAGTTAAAGTACTTAAGTTTGACCGTGAGCGCAACCGCGTAAGCCTAGGTCTAAAACAACTAGGTACAGATCCTTGGGATAACGTAAGCGGTACTTACCCAGTAGGTAGCATCGTTAAAGCTCGCGTAACTAACCTAACTGATTATGGTTGTTTCGCTGAAATCTCTGATGGTATCGAAGGTCTAGTACACGTTTCAGAAATGGATCACACTAACAAAAACATCCACCCATCTAAAGTGGTTCAGATTGGTGACGAAGTTGACGTTATGATCCTAGATATCGACGAAGAACGTCGTCGTATCAGCTTAGGTATCAAACAAACTCTACCAAACCCATGGGAAGAGTTCGACAAGAAGTATGACCGTGGCGATAAGCTAACTGGTACTATCAAGTCAATTACTGACTTCGGTATCTTTATCGGTCTTGACGGTGGTATCGATGGTCTAGTTCACCTATCTGATATCTCTTGGAATGAAGCTGGTGAAGAAGCTATCCGTAACTACAACAAAGGTGATACTGTTGAAGCTATGGTTCTATCAGTTGACGCTGAAGCTAACCGTATCAGCCTAGGTATCAAGCAGTTAAGCTCTGATCCATTCAACGAGTACTTAGTAGCTAACGACCGTGGTTCAATCGTAACTGGTACTGTTAAAGAAGTAGATGCTAAAGGCGCTACTATCACTTTAGCTGACGAAGTTGAAGGTTACTTACGTGCCTCTGAAATCCAGCGTGATAAAGTTGAAGATGCTACTAAACATCTAAACGAAGGCGATTCTGTTGAAGCGAAAATCATCAGCGTTGATCGTAAGTCACGTGGCATTAGCTTATCAATCAAAGCTAAAGATGAAGCTGAAGAGCGTCAAGCTATTAAAGAGCTTGGTAGCACTCAAGCTGCTCCAGAAGCGCAGCCAAAAACTATTGGTGACTTAATCAAAGAGCAAATGCAAGAAGACTAATCTTTGATAAATAATCAATAGCTATAAGCTGTTAAAAAAAGGAGTACCTTAGGGTACTCCTTTTTTATGGTCAGTTTTTATGACCAATTATTTGATATTATTCTATAAATTGAAATAATAGTTCCACAGATGCTGTAACTTATGATTTAATATCAACAGGCTATGAAATATGCTGACTTATAAAGCACAAGGTTTTCCTTAGGTTTAAAAGTCCTATTTTTGTAGTTCGTTTAGATAGCCATTATCATATCAATAATGGTCATTTGCTTATAAGGTTTTTAAAGGACTATAACTTTAAAGGTATTTCAACTAATAATTAAGGTCACAAGGATATGACGGAAGTTATAAATAAATCAGATTTAATTCAGGATGTCTCTGCGCGTTGCGACTATATCTCTGATGCAGAGGTTGATGAAGCAGTTAGAGAGATTATTGATTTACTTTCTGAAAAACTAATTGAAAATAATCGCATTGAAGTTAGAGGGTTTGGAACTTTTTGTTTACACCATCGTGATGCCAGACAGGGCCGTAATCCTAAAACTGGAGAAGCAGTTATGGTGCCGCAAAAATCTATTCCTCATTTTAAGCCAGGTAAAGCATTACGTGAAGGCGTTAATGATAAATGGATGTAAACGTAATAGGTTTAATGATATCCTGTAACCCTTACTTTTTATATGTTAATTACATTAGGTGTTTGACTTGAAAGCTCGATTTAGAAGATCATCACGCTTTACCCGTAACACTACTATCCTATTCACTCTTATCGCTTCACTGCCATTAGTTGCTTATGCAGCTGGGGGCAGTTCTGCTGATATTGCTATCCAAACCTCTGCTTACGGGGTTCACGTTGCCTTACTGATATTTTTCGTTGTAATGTCAGTATTTGTCTCTTTTATCTGTTCAGTATCTGAAGCCGCGATATTAACCATGACGCCCTCCTATGTGGCTTCTATCGCAGAAGAGAATCCCAAAAAATCGGCGATGTTAAAAGAGATTAAAATAGACAAAATTGATCAGTCTATTGCCGCTATTTTGACCTTAAATACAGTGGCGCATACCGTAGGGTCTTTAGGGGCAGGTGCTCAGGCTACAATTGTCTTTGGAAGTGAATGGTTTGGGGTATTCTCTGCACTCATGACCCTTTTAATCTTGATTGGTTCGGAAATTATCCCGAAAACTTTAGGAACTGTCTATTGGCGTAGCCTGTCTGGACCAGTAGCTTATTTTGTTAAAGCCATTATATTTTTACTATATCCTCTGATTTGGTTCTCAGAAAAGATTACTAAATTGCTAACTCGAGGTAAAAAAGCTCACACTTTTAGTCGCAATGAATTTGCTGCTTTAGCGAGTGTGGGTGAGCAGTCGGGTCAAATTGATCCTTTAGAGTCGCGAATTATTAGAAACCTTTTAGCCTTTGGGGCGATTAAGGTTGAAGATATTATGACGCCAAGATCAGTTATGCATGCCTTTGATCAGTCGATCACAGTGGCAGAACTACTGGCAAACCGACCCAAGCTTATGTTTTCTAGACTGCCCATTTATGATGAAGACTTGGATAAAGTCACAGGCTTCGTTTTAAAATCAGACATTTTATTGGCAAAAGCCAATAATCATATGGACAAACCGTTAGAGAGCTATAAGCGTGAAATTACTTTCGTATTCTCTAAGATGAAGTTGTTTGATTTACTAGATTTAATGCTCAATAGCCGTATTCATATTGCTATCACAGTAGGAGAGTATGGTGAGGTCAAAGGCTTAGTAACCTTAGAAGATGTGTTAGAGACGTTGCTAGGCTTAGAGATTGTTGACGAAGTCGATAGAGTAGAGGATATGCAAGCCTTGGCTCGTCAAATGATGCAACGCCGTTCAGCGCGTTTAGGTATGTTGGTTGAAAATGATGACAACAACGACGAGTAATCATGAGTAAAGATAAAGTGACTTACTTTAATTTGTGACTAAATATTACAAGCCGTTAATAATCAGCTAGGATAAGTCTACTTTAAATGTAGTAATATAAATAAGCTAGGCTAAGACATTTACAACAACAATAGCGACAGTCTTCAGCTTAAATTCACGAATATTACCTTAAGGAAATTATGATGAAGAGTTTATTTGGCTCTAGAAAATCTTTAGCTGGTGCTTTGGCTCCAGTAGCTATGATTGCTGCGGTTAGCTTTGTTGCGACTCCTGCCCAAGCAGCAATCAATGAAGCTGCTGTGCAAAATTATGCCACTCAAATGAAGCAAGCCGCTAACAGCAAAAATGTCAGCAAAGTCTCAAGCTTGGTGGCAGATGAAGCATTGATCTCACTATCGCGCCGCGGTAAAACTACCAGTTTAGATAAAGCGGCGTATTTAAAGTTATTGCAAGACAGTTGGTCAAAGTCTACTAACTATAGCTATGATATCTCTATCTCTAACATAGTGATCAGTGGCGAGCAGGCGAAGGCCGATGTCAAAACTGTAGAAACTTGGGTAAGAGATGGTCAACAACGCACGATGAGCACCACCTCTCGAGCTACTTTGAAATCTGACAATAATAACGCTGTACTTTTGAGAGCAGTTTCACAAGTTACGATTGAATAAAATACCCTGATTATCCGTTTCGAAAAAGTTTGTAATATTTACAAACTTTTTCGTTTTTTGTATTGATGAAAATACTGATATACTCAAGCGTTGAAAAGCTGTCTATTAGTTAAAGTTATTAGTAATGCCTGTATTTATTAAAAAACTATTACACTTCGCAGCAAGTTGTTTTTTTATCTACTTTTAAAATTTTATCTGCTTTTAAAGTTTATTGTATAAACTATAAAACCGTTTATTCACTTATCACTCTGGGTTGTTATTGTCATGAATTTTAGAAACACCACCATTCAATTTTGTAAGCTACCTTTAGTCATTGCTATAGGCTCAGCTGTCTTAGCTGGCTGTAATAGCACAGCACCGGTACAAGGTACACAACAGGTGACTCGAGTCCCCGTTGCACAAAATGAAGCGGTATCTAATGTTCCAGCTACCCGAGGATACAGCACTTCTTTATTAGATGATGAAAGCTTGGCAGAGCTAGAGAACTTATTGGAAGCCACCGACATGAAGATGGTGGAAGACGATAAGCTAGCCATTCAGCAGTATGGTAACTTATGGGATAGGATGCGTGCTGGATTCCGTATGAGCCAGAACTATGGTTATGGTCAGCAGCAAAGAATTGACGCTCAGAAGAACTGGTTTATTAGCCGTCAAGAATATATCAATCGTCTAACGGCCCGTGCGAGTCGTTATTTATATCACACTGTGCGTGAAGCTGAGCGTCGTAATATCCCAACAGAGCTGGCTTTATTGCCTGTCATTGAGAGTTCTTACGATCCAACGGGTACCAGTAACGCAGCGGCTGCAGGCTTATGGCAATTCATTCCAAGTACTGGTCGCATTTACGGTCTAACTCAGACCCCAACTTATGATGGGCGCCGCGATGTTATTGAATCAACGCGCGCAGCTTATGACTTCTTAACGTCACTACACAACCAATTTGGTAGCTGGGAGCTGGCTTTAGCCGCTTATAACGCGGGTCCTGGTCGGGTTCAAAAAGCCATTGATGCCAACCGTGCTAGAGGTCTGCCTACCGATTACTGGTCGCTTTCACTGCCTACTGAAACCATGCATTATGTACCTCGCTTCATGGCGGTGGCACAAATTGTGAAAGACACTGGTCAATACAGCATTTATTTACCGGCCATTGCGAACCGTCAGCATTTTAGAAGTGTGCCAGTCAACTATGGCGTAAGTTTAATGGAGGTGTCACAGTTAACTGGCGTGAGTTATGATGAGTTAAAAGCTCTAAACCCTTCTTTGAGCAGTGGCAGAGTGGACAGTGCAGGACCAAACCGTGTCATTATTCCTAACCAAGTTAACGTGGTAGTAGACTCTAAGCTAAGTAGTCTAAATGGCAGCGGTGGCACTATTTTAGCCAGCAACACAAACAATAGCTCTCCTTATAATATCCCTGATTCACAATATCAGGTGCTTTCAAAATCTCCTGAAGGTTTAGCAGAGTTTGCAAGTAAAGCGCGTGCTCCACAACAAAACAGTAGCTATATTGCCCCAACGCCTTCATTTTCACCAGGGGTGACTATAAGTGAACCCCCTATTAGTGCTAGTGAAAAGAAAAGAATTGAATCTGAGCTTGCGGCATCAAATACATTGCCAACTACTTCTGCTCAGTTGACTAAGAATGATACCATCGTCCAAGAGCCGCCTTTATCAGCAGAAGAAAAAAGCTTTATTTCACAACAGATTCGTCAGCAGTCTCCAGAAGTGGGCGAAGTAGTCAGCTCGGTTGATGGTAACATTAAACTTGAAGCCATTCAGACCCAGCAGTCTATCTTAGAGGCGCGTGGTGAAGAGAAGAAGATAAGCTTTGACCGTCCAAGCTCTTCACAACAGCAAACCACCCCACCAAAGCCAACGGGTACCCGTAGTACCTATACGGTACAGCGCGGCGATACCTTGGTTAATATTGCCTCACGAGCAGGCTTAAACTGGCGTGATATCGCAGATTGGAACCAAATTAATCCTAATTCTACCTTATTGGCAGGTACCAGTTTATACCTCTACAATGCTAAGCCAATTAAACCATTAGATACAGCGGTAGCCAAGCCTGATATCACTCAAGCTGACGCTCAACCAAATACCTATATCGTACGTCCAGGCGATACTTTAATCGGTACCGCTAATCGTGTGGGCCTAAGTGTCTCTCGTTTGGCCAGTTATAATGGTTTGCCAACCAATGCTCAGTTGCGTGCAGGTCAAAAGCTGTGGTTAATCCCAGGTATGGTTAAAACCAGTGAGACTAGCAGCAGCTCAAGTAGCTCTTCATCGGTCTATAGCGGTAAGACCCAATCTTATACCGTACAACGTGGAGAGGGCCTGATAGGGCTTGCATCACGCTTTAATATTCCAGTGACTACTTTAGCGGCAATGAATGACATGAGCCCCAATGAGCAGTTATTGGTAGGACAGCGTTTAACGGTACCTGCAGGATCAACAAGTTCAAGTAGCAGCGCTAGTTCATCAAGCTCATCAAGTAACAGTAAGACGAGTTCTTCAAGCGCTTATAGTGGTGAAACCACTAGCTATACTGTAAAAGCGGGTGAGACGCTGATCGGCATTGCTAATAGAATTGGTGTGCCTCATACCCAAATTGCTGAAATCAATAACTTCTCAGCGACCACTCAATTACAAAGGGGGCAACGTATTAAGTTACCTGCTAGTAAGCAGCAAGTCGCTCGCAGCTTGAATAATCAGACCATCAAATATAAGGTTCAGGCAGGGGATTCCTTAACCAATTTGGCTAGCCAGTACAATCTATCTGTTGCTGATCTTGCTAAAGCTAACAATCTAAGTGTTACTTCAAACTTATTGATAGGTCAGGTTATTACCATTCCAGGCAGTGGCTCAGCGGCTACGAGTAGTAGTGCCTCAAGTAGTAGTGCATCGAGTACTGCTCCTGCTACTCCTACACGTACCTCGGGTAGCTCAAAAGCGAACTATACGGGTACTTATAAGGTGAAAGCAGGAGATGGCTTAATTAACTTGGCTCGAGAGTATGGGGTGTCTACTGCTGAGTTGGCTGAAGCTAACAATATCAGCCCGACAGCAGGATTATTTGTTGGTCAAACCTTGAAGGTTCCAAGTACCAAAGCCAACACTAGCAGTGCTTCTTCTAGCTCTAATACCAGTAGCAGCGCTTCTAGTTCTAGCTCAGCACCTGCAGTGACGACGAGTGGTAATTACACCGTCAAATCTGGTGATTCATTGACTCGCTTGGCCAATCAATACGGTATGAGTGTTAGTCAGCTAGCCAGCGCCAATGGCTTAAAGAATAATGCTGATCTAAGAGTGGGTCAAAAGATTACTATTCCTGCTACTACCACCAGCTATAAGGTGAAATCTGGTGATAGCTTAATCGGCTTAGCGAAGAAGTATGGTATTACCCCAGAGAAATTAGCAGAAATGAACGGAATTAGCAGTACTGCCATGTTGCAACTGGGTCAGACCCTCAAGGTACCTGTTCAATAAGGTGCTATTAAGTCAATAAGTGGCTATTAAGCGCGTAACGTGTAAGCCATGACAACTTAGTAGGGCATAAGGCATAAAAAAAGAGCTCAGTTTAAAACTGTGCTCTTTTTTTATTTTTAACGGTATAGGGTATTTATAATTACAAGAAATGCTTAATTAAAAGGGTCTGTTTCAATAGGGCTGATATCAACTCCTAACCGTTTAAACCGTTTGCATCTTCAAGGACTCTAAATAGCTACGTATGTTGGTTACATAGTCCATGCACTGGACATAGCGAGAGTTCTGACTGGCATGGTCTGACATATAGGCGTATACATTTGACCAACTATTTGGGTTTTTGCCGTCTTTCTCGATTTTTTTCTGAATGCTTTTGACCGCATTGGGACCCATGTTATAAGAGGCCAAAGCAAACCATAGGCGGTCTGGATTGGGCACTTCTGCAAAAGCCTCTTTCATCTGCTCTAGATAACGAGCACCACCGCCAATACTTTGATAGGGGTCTACTCGGTCTGATACGCCCATGGCTTTAGCGGTATTATTGGTCAACATCATCAGACCACGTACCCCAGTGGGAGAGATGGCATTGGCATCCAAATGCGACTCTTGATAGCCCATGGCCACTAATAGCTGCCAGTCATGATTATAGGCGCTGGCTTGCTGCTGAAATGAGGACTTATAGCTTGGCAGATTAGCTGTTAAAGTTTGTTCAAAATGCTTACGGTTATAATCATCTTTTAATAAAGTTTGATCATAAAAATTGGCAATTTTGGTGGTATTGATTAACTGACCATCGTCACATAAGAAGTGACTGGCTTTTACCGCTAAAGGGTCAGTGCTGCTTCTAAAGCTCCAATTGGTTTTGGGATGAAGTCCATTGGCGACCAAGGTGCTGTCAAAGCCGCAGCTAATATTAATGGAGGCCACACCAGACTCGGTGCTTAGCTTGGTACTGGCTGTGGTTAGAGCCATATCAGCCTCACCTTCGCGTACTGCAGCTAATGCGTCAGCATCAGAGTCATATTGTTTTACTTTTAAATCAACGCCCAAATCATGAGCGTAGGAGCGAGCGATATCAAAGCCAAACCCATGCTCGAAGCGGTCTGTTGAAAAATAAGTACTATTACCTTTTACCGAAGCTAGGGTTAAAGTTTGCGAGGCCATAACGGTCTCGTAAGCTTCCGCCTGAGTGGTGAATAGCGCTGTGGTCAGACTTTTCGCTGGCAACGATAACAGAGCAATGCCAGAGATTTGCGCTAGCATTTTGGTCTTAGCAAACTTCTTGTTCGCTGCAGGACGTTTGAAATTAGGTAGACTACGATGTAGGGGAGTTAAAAAATGACGAACATTTTTAGAACGGTTTAAAGGTGTGGTAAATACATAAGATGAGATAGAATGGTTGTCTTTGCGATTTATCCAATTCGATAGTCGTTGCATGGATGGCTCCGTTGTCCAACTATCCACACTGTGTAGAGTTTAATACACCATTGTATTAAAGTCTCTTTAAGCCACAGTCATGAGCAATATAGACGTTATATACAGCTTTTAGCCATCAAGCTACCTAGGGCCATTCAGCATCAATAAAGCGGGCAAAAACACAAATAGCCCTTATTATTGATCATATAACGTTTGATTTATCAAAGACGATGTGTGAGTAAAGCTATAGCTTATACCCTTTTGAAAAATCAAAAATATTGCTAACAAGACGAATTAAAGCACTCCTAAGCTAAATACCATAACTCATATCAATTTATGGTAAAGCCCATCCAGATATAAAGCAGCCGCTGTCTTGTCTCAACAAACGGCTAACTCTATAAATATAGGGTTTATGACCCAGTATTGAATATATTTAAATAAAAATATGTCTTTCTAAACTTACCAATACTGGATGGATTTAATGTTTGTTAAATCCGTTGTCACTTCTCTTAGGTTTACTTTTAATTATTGATTTAAGCGCTGACTATATAAGCTATATTTAATTAACTTATATGGTCAGTGCTAGACATCAACAATCACAAACCTACTTAAATAAAATCCCGCTCAACCCCGAGGCTCTAAGATAAGTACGTCATTTTATAATTTATAAGAGACAGTACCTTATGAAGCCAAGTGTCGAGATGTAATTTTATTTAAGCCAGGCTAAACCCGCGCTTGCGATAGTTTATTAAATTTGGCGGTCTTATCTTAATTATATTGTGCTATTAAGATAAAAATTCAACATTAAATCGCCAATTACTGATGAAAATATCAAAAGTTACCAACAATTGTTGATTTAATGAGGGGCGTCACATTTAGAAAGGCGCATATTATACTAAAAATTAGGTTTCAGGTATGTATGATAATATTTATCAGCTCATTCTAATTTTTTAATAGAGCTACATAAATGCTATTCCATAAGCTCTAGCCGCACAAATCTCAGATCATATAAATCACAGGTAAATAAGATCAAGTTAAGCAGGGTTAGGGTCATCAACAAAGCTAACTTGCACTCCCAAAGTGCTTTCAATCACCTCTCCTAAAGCTTGGATGCCGCCCATTTCGGTTGCATGATGACCACAAGCCAGATAATCAATTCCTAACTCTCGGGCTGAATGCGTAGTACGCTCTGAAATTTCTCCAGAGATATACAATTGACAGCCCATATTGGCAGCTTGTTCAATCATGTCTTGGGCGCCGCCAGTGCAGATCCCCACCTTTGAAATTACTGAGTTACCAGCACTAATATGGGTGGGGGTTCGCTGTAGTTTTTCACTAACTTTTTTAATAAAGTCTTCAATAGAGATAGGATCACACTGGGCAATATTCCCCACCGGATGCTTTTCATCTGGGTATAAGGCACCCATAATTTGTAGATCCAAAAGATTTGCCAGCACTGCATTATTACCAATGACTGGATGAGCATCTAGGGGTAGGTGGTAGGCCAGTAAGGAGATATGGTTTTGCAGTAGGCTACGGATACGTTTGCCCTTCATACCCGTTAGTGGCTCAGGCTCACCCTTCCAAAAATAGCCATGATGTACCAATATAGCGTCAGCGTTTTGCTCGATAGCCGCATCAATAAGATTTTGAGTAGCGGTAACTCCGGTAATGATTTTTTTGATAGGAGCATCAGCATCTACCTGTAAACCATTAGGGCAGTAGTCTTTAAATTCTTTGGCTTTTAGGTAATCATTGCACCATTGCTCGAGGGCTATTGGGCTTAGTTCGGTCATTACAAACTCCTTAATTAGAAATACTGTGTTAATAAATTTTCAATCAAATAATAAAGGACTTAACTTAGAATTATTTTATAAAATGAGCCGTTCAAAATGGGCTTAGTGGGCTACAAGTAACATGAATTGAACAATATAGCGGTGAAAAATAGAAAGGGGTGGGACAGTAAATGGCTAACAAATGTTAAACTAATACCATTTTAAGTGATTCTTAATCCATTAAACCATCTAAATATCCACCATCGCCTTAAAACGTAAAATATTGGTTGTCGCTAAAGTCATCTAAATTTATTTAAGGTTTGGTGTTCGTGCTATTTGCACGTTTTGACATTGAGGAGTGACATGTCTGCATCATCAAAAACCAGCGTTATCTGGAAGATTCTACCCTGGTTATTATTGATCGCTGTATTAGCAGCATTTATCTGGGTCTATATTGGGCAAAAAACCAGTCAACAACCCGCTTGGGAGCCGCCACGTAATGAGTCTGACTCTATTGCGCTAAACACCGGTAGAAACTCTGATAAGCCTGAGCCTATTGTGTCATATCATAATGCGGTTGCTAAGGCGTCACGCTCGGTAGTTAATATCTATACTACGCAGACCATTCAAAACCCTTATATGAATGATCCTATCTTGCGTCGTTTCTATGAGTTTCATGGCCAAAATCCTCAAGCTGGTCAAGAGACCAACTTAGGCTCAGGGGTGATTGTCTCAAAAGATGGCTATATTGTAACCAATGCTCATGTGATTGCCAAAGCGGATGAGATTGTTGTGGCACTTAATGATGGCCGTAAAGCTGTGGCTACAGTAGTGGGCACTGATCCTGACAGTGATTTGGCGGTTATTAAAGTCGACATGACAGGACTAGAGCCTTTGGCATTTAGAGAAACGCCTATTGAAGTAGGCGATGTGGCCCTGGCCATTGGTAACCCCTTCGGTGTGGGACAAACCGTGACTCAAGGTATCATCTCAGCTACAGGACGTACCGGTCTCGGGGTTAACACTTTTGAAGACTTTATCCAAACTGATGCAGCCATTAACCCAGGTAACTCCGGTGGCGCCTTAGTAGATGCTCGCGGTGAATTGGTGGGGATTAATACCCTAATATTCTCACGCTCAGGCGGCTCTATGGGGATTGGCTTTGCGATTCCAACCGCTTTAGTAGAACAAGTTATGAATGCCATTATCAAAGATGGTAAAGTCAGTCGTGGCTGGCTAGGTATCGAAGTACTGTCTCAGCTGCGCGATCCTTCACAACTTGAAACTACCACAGGGGTGGTAGTGCGTAACATTATCCCAGGTAGCCCTGCTGCTAAAAGTGGGCTGAAGGTAGGCGATGTTATTCTATCTATCGATGGGGTAGAGATGACCGATTCTAACGCACTGATTCAGCATGTCGCTCGCAAAATGCCTAATAGTGTATTGAAGGTACAAGTGGTACGCGGTTCAGAAAACATGAATATTGATATAGCTTTGGCGGAACGTCCTACCCAAACTGATGTGGTAGCGCCTATGGAAATGCCAACAGATCCAGAGCTGTTAGTTGAGCCTGAAAATGGACCCCCATTAACAGATGAGCAACGCGCCCAGCTTAGAGAAGAGTTGATTGAATTATTTGAAAATGGGGCCCGACCAAAAGTAGACCCGTTACCGCAATAACATTTTGTGAGTAGCTGAAAAGTTAAAGCTATAAGTACAAAAAAGTCCGCTATAAGGCGGACTTTTTTTTGGCTTTATAATTTTATATTTCTTTGTTTTATACAGTATATAGCCAGGCTATTACTTGACTTCTTTTAGATGAATCAATCCTTTGACTTTGCAACAGCAGGCAAGAATCTCTCCTTGCTCAATCATTGCTAAAGGGGGCTCTGCATAAGTCACTGGAAAGGAGGCGTGGCTCAAGGTAACCCGGCAGCTACCGCAATAGCCTTCACGACATTGATAATTAATATCATGCCCAGTACGTAATAAACCATCCAATAAAGTTTCATCATCATGCAGATAAAAACGTTTTTTTGAGGTAAATACCCAAGTCATAGTATTGAGTCACTTATTAATTGTTTATTTATAGAGTGATGCGTCTTAGCTTAGATAAAAAAATAGGGCAAAAAAGCGTGCGGTCATTTTCACAACAACGGCACGCTATTTTAAATAAGTTATTAAGCCTGTCGTCTCGATAGCCCTAACATGCTTATTACTTCTATCGAAAATTATAGTTCGAAATCATCAAAATCACTGTCTGATAAATCAGAATCAATCTGACCTACTAAGTAGGAGCTGATTTCTGTCTCTTGTGGCGCAACTTGAACGTTGTCAGAGGATAACCAAGTATTGATCCAAGGAATAGGGTTGCTCTTAGACTCTGGGAAGATGCCAGGTAGACCCACAGCTTCCATGCGTAAGTTGGTAATGTACTCGACATACTGACACAAGATGTCTTTGTTCAGACCAATCATAGAACCATCTTTGAATAGGTAGCCGGCCCATTCTTTTTCTTGTTCTGCTGCTTTACGGAAGATATCGATACTCTCTTCATAGCACTCTTCAGCAATTTCAGCCATTTCTGGATCATCTTTACCTGAGGCTAAGATGTTAATCATGTGCTGAGTACTGGTTAAATGTAGCGCTTCATCACGGGCAATAAGCTTAATAATTTTGGCATTACCTTCCATTAGCTTACGCTCAGCGAAGGCGAACGAGCAAGCAAATGACACATAGAAGCGAATGGCTTCTAGGACGTTAACCGCCATCAAGCATAGGTACAGCTGTTTTTTTAGTTTTCTTAAGTCAACATACTTCTCTTCACCATTAACGATATGAGTGCCTGGACCCAATAAGCTATATAGCTGTGAATGTTGGTACAAATCGTCATAGAAGAAAGCAATGTCTGAGGCACGTTGTAGGATATGCTCGTTCTCCATAATATCGTCGAATACCACACCAGGATCGTTAACGATATTACGGATAATATGAGTATAACTGCGAGAGTGAATGGTCTCTGAGAATGACCAGGTCTCGATCCAGGTTTCAAGCTCAGGGATAGAAACCAGTGGCAACAGCACCACGTTTGGGCTGCGACCTTGAATCGAATCAAGCAAAGTTTGATACTTTAAGTTACTGATAAAGATATGTTGTTCATGGCTCGATAAATTACTGTAATCGATACGGTCTTTTGAAACATCAACTTCCTCTGGGCGCCAGAAAAATGACAACTGCTTCTCAATTAGCTGTTCAAAAATAGGATGCTTTTGTTGGTCATAGCGCGCCACGTTTACGGGCTGACCAAAGAACATCGGCTCTTTGAGCTGATCATTTGGAGTTTGGCAAAAAATTGAGTACGTCATGATTCTACCTTTTATATTTATGAGAAGTTTTAAGTTTTAATAGGCAGCTGCGATAAAGTCGGATAGATTTTATCGCATAGTAGAGTTACAAAACTTAATGAGTAAAAGTGTTTTTTATATCCGAAATAACCCCCTTAACTTAAGGGGGTATTTCATTTAATTAACCATTGCTAGCTACGTAGGCTTTGAAATATTAAAGCTTACACGCACCGCTGGCACAGCCGTCATCGATATCGGCTTGAGCATCGTTAGCCCCATCACGAGTGTTGTGATAGTAGAGGGTCTTAACGCCCAGTTTATAAGCGGTCAACAAGTCTTTTAGCAGTACTTTCATTGGCACACGGTTGCCTTCAAAGCGGGTTGGGTCATAGTTGGTATTGGCAGAGATACTCTGATCAATAAACTTCTGCATAACCGCTACCAGCTTTAAGTAGCCATCATTATTTGGCATTTGCCACAACAGCTCGTAGTTGTCTCTTAAGTTTAAGATATCAGGCACTACTTGCTTTAAGATACCATCTTTTGATGCTTTCACAGACACTAGACCACGAGGTGGCTCAATACCATTAGTTGCGTTGGCGATCTGACTTGAAGTCTCAGAAGGCATTAACGCTGATAGAGTAGAGTTACGTAGGCCGTGCTCCTTAATCTCACTACGCAAGGCTTCCCAGTCCAACTGCAATGGCTCATTACATACTTGGTCTAAGTCAGACTTATAGGTATCAATCGGTAAGATACCTTGTGAATAAGTGGTCTCATTGAAGGCAGGACACGCGCCTTTTTCTTTCGCCAACTTGTTCGATGCTTTTAGTAAATAGTACTGTAGCGCTTCAAACGTTTGATGGGTTAAGCCCAGTGCTGAACCGTCTGAGTATTTCACTCCATTTTTGGCCAAGTAGTAAGCGTAGTTAATCACACCAACCCCTAGGGTACGGCGGTTCATACTGCCGTTTTCAGCGGCTTTAACCGGATAGTCTTGGTAATCTAATAGGGCATCCAAAGCACGTACGATTAACTCTGCTGGCTCTTCAATGTCTTTTAGGTCTTCAACTTCACCTAAGTTCACCGCAGATAAAGTACAAAGAGCGATTTCACCTTTTTCATCA
Organism: Psychrobacter sp. UBA3962; assembly: GCF_002385225.1. GTDB lineage: Bacteria > Pseudomonadota > Gammaproteobacteria > Pseudomonadales > Moraxellaceae > Psychrobacter. Next base: position 248,780 of record NZ_DGDC01000003.1, read on the forward strand.
TTGATGTTATCTAGTGGCTTAGTCGGTAGGGCAATTTCCATACATAAGTTTGACTGACGGATAGGGGCCACACTTGGGTCAAACGGACTGTGGGTGTTACAGTGGTCAACGTTTTGGATGTAGATACGACCGGTGCTGGCACGCTCTTGCATTAATAAGCTGAATAAGTCGGCGGCAGGAACATGGCGCTTACGGATATTCTCATCTTGCTCATACTTGGTGTATAGCTCTTCGAACTTGTCTTGATCCGCGAAGAAAGCTTCGTATAGACCGGGCACGTCTGATGGTGAGAATAAGGCAATGTCTTGGCCTTTAATCAAGCGGGTATAAAGAGTACGGTTGATTTGCACCCCGTAGTCCATGTGACGTACACGGTTGTCTTCTACACCACGGTTGTTTTTTAGTACCAGTAGTGACTCTACTTCTAAGTGCCACAATGGATAGAATAGGGTCGCTGCACCCCCACGGACGCCGCCTTGAGAGCAGCACTTAACCGCAGTTTGGAATAGCTTATAGAAGGGGATACAGCCAGTGTGCTGTGCTTCACCGCCACGGATAGGGCTACCTAGGGCACGGATGTTACCAGCGTTGATACCAATACCGGCGCGTTGTGATACGTAACGTACAATAGCGCTGGTAGTAGCGTTAATAGAATCCAGGCTGTCACCACACTCAATCAGTACACAAGAGCTGAATTGGCGTGATGGGGTGCGCACACCTGCCATGATTGGAGTAGGTAGTGAAATCTTGAAAGTAGAGGCAGCGTCATAAAAGCGTTTGACGTAGTCCATACGTTCAGACTTATCGTAAGAGGCAAACAGACACATACCCACTAGCACGTATAAGAACTGAGGGCTTTCGTAAACCTTCTTGGTAACACGGTCTTGTACCAAGTATTTACCAGCCATTTGCTCAGCAGCAGCATAAGCTAGAGTCATGTCACGCCAGTGATCGATATACTCGTTTAGCTCGTCAAACTCTTCACGAGAGTAGTCTTGCAAGATATGCTGATCATATTTGCCAGACTCAGTTAAGTTGACCACATGGTCGTATAGATGGGGCGGCTCAAATTGATTGTAGGCAATCTTACGTAAGTGGAAAATCGCCAAACGGGCAGCCAAATACTGATAGTCTGGAGTGTCTTCTGAAATAAGATCTGCTGCCGCTTTTATGATGGTTTCATGAATATCACGAGTCTTAATGCCATCATAAAACTGGATATGAGATTTTAGTTCTACTTGAGAAACGGAGACGTTATCCAATCCTTCTGCGGCCCAAGTGATGACCTTATGGATTTTATCTAAATCGATTGGCTCCAGGCGGCCGTCTCGTTTCATTACTTTAATATTATCCATATTTGTCATTGCTGTCTCCGCTAGTTATTGCTCAGTGACACGATTATATCGTCTCACCACTAAAAAATATTACCTGGTACCTATAGTGCCTGTGTTTCAGATAAAACACAAGATATAGGGTGGTTTCTATGATGTAGGCACAATATAAAGGAAAAAAAGAAAATTTACTATCTTGACAAAGCGGCAGTTACTAGTTCAATTGAGAGAATTGAAATGAATAATTAGCCATGAAAAATGCTTGCAAATTTGCAACTACCGATAGGCTATTGCTTAGCGGTTATGTCAAGAAATTTAGTGGCTAAAAAAAGCTGAAAAAAACTTTTTTTACTAAATTGTAAACGAGAGTAAACGGGTTTAGATTTGTTCAGGTAAAAGTTTTAACCTGTAAATTAATTCAGTTTGAGTGGCTAAAATAGAACCTAAATAAAATCCAAATAAAAAGAGCAGGGAGGATGCCTGCTCTTTTTTTTAGCTATATTTTGAAGCTATGTTTTGGAAGTTCAGCCGTGGCTAATAAATAAAATAGTGACTCAGTTAATGTATTGTAGACTGTAGACGTAAAATATTTACACCACAGTACGAACTGTTTTTGCCTTGTCTAGAGCCGCATAAAGCTCATTCACTTGGTCTGCTTCGGTAAAGTATAACTTGGCACGGACTGAAGTGAAACGGCCGGTACTTGATTTTTTCACGGTTAGACTCTCAGTATCAAAGTCAGGAAACTGAGTACCTAAAATAAGCTTAACCTCATTCAGTAGAGTGTCATGCTCACCTTCGTGGCCAATAATACTCATAGGGTAGTCCATTGGGAATTCCCATAAGTGTAGATTTTGGATATCGGTCTTTTTGGCAAAAGGATTTCTGTTAAGAGTTAAGCTTTGAGTCATATCAATTTTTTTGTTAGCCATAATTGGCATCTCCCATTGTTTTTAAAGTATAAAAAAAGCTGAGAACCCCCAGCTTTTTTTAGTGAATAAGTAATGGTGTGGCTAATACTTAGTCATTTTCTAAAAATGAGCGTAGGTGCTCAGAGCGTGAAGGATGGCGTAGCTTACGTAAAGCTTTGGCCTCAATCTGACGGATACGCTCACGGGTAACATCAAACTGCTTACCGACCTCTTCTAGAGTATGATCGGTTGGCATATCAATACCAAAACGCATACGCAGTACTTTGGCTTCACGTTCTGTTAGATTACTCAACACATCACGAGTGGCTTCTTGTAGGCCGGCTGAAGTAGCATCTTCAACAGGGCTTGAGATGGTTTGGTCCTCAATAAAGTCGCCTAAGTGTGAATCTTCATCGTCACCGATTGGTGTTTCCATAGATATGGGCTCTTTGGCAATTTTCAAGACTTTACGAACCTTGCCTTCATCCATCTCTAAACGTTCGCCTAATTCCTCAGGAGTAGGTTCACGGCCCATCTCTTGTAGCAACTGACGCGATACACGGTTTATTTTGTTTATGGTTTCAATCATGTGTACCGGGATACGAATAGTACGAGCCTGGTCAGCGATTGAACGGGTAATGGCCTGACGAATCCACCAAGTGGCATAAGTTGAGAATTTATAACCACGGCGGTACTCAAACTTGTCTACAGCTTTCATCAAACCAATGTTACCTTCTTGAATTAAATCCAAGAACTGCAAACCACGGTTGGTATATTTTTTGGCGATAGAGATTACCAGACGTAAGTTGGCTTCAACCATTTCTTTTTTGGCACGGCGCGCTTTTGCTTCCCCAATGGCCATACGGCGAGCGACTTCTTTCATCTCGCTGATTTGCATGCCGAGTCTGTTTTCATGGTCTTTGATACGGCGCTGTAATACCACCACATCATCAACCACTTTGGCTAAGCTCTCAGCAAATTTAGGATTGCCTTTTAGACGGTCGGTTAGCCAATCAACGTTGGTTTCGTTGCTTGGGAAGGTCTTACGGAATTCAGCACGTGGCATTTTACCGCGGCGGATAACCAAACGCATGATTTGACGCTCTTGTTTACGCACATCATCATACACATCATGCATGATAGCCATTACGTTATCAGACATACGGTTATTAAGCTTTAATAGCATAAAGCGATCGGCCATTTTGGCATAGGCTTCTTCCGCTTGCGGACTACCACGACCATACTCTTCTAAAGCTTGTTTGGCAGTAGTGAATAACTCGCGAATCTCTTCGACACGCTGACGCACAAGCTCTGGATCTAGACCACCAGCCTCTTCTGCTTCTTCTTCCTCTTCTTCCTCAGCGTCTTCTTCCTCGTCATCATCCACATCTTTGGCTTTAGATTTGGTGGTAATAACGGGTACTTTTTCTTCGTCTTCTTCAACCGGCTCAAGCTCTTCTGGATCTAAGAAACCAGTGATAACGTCAGAAAGCTTCTTCTCGCCAGCTTCTACTAGGTCATATTCATCAAGAATAAACTGTACAGTGCCAGGCCAGTAAGCCATAGCATGCTGCACATCACGGATACCTTCTTCAATACGCTTAGCGATAACGATCTCGCCTTCGCGGGTTAACAAATCAACGGTACCCATTTCACGCATGTACATACGCACAGGGTCAGTGGTGCGGCCTGGTTCAGTTTCTACAGCGGCTAATACAGCGGCTGCTTCGTCAGTGGCCATTTCATCATCATTGGCCCCATCGTTCATCAAGATATCATCAGCATCTGGTGCTGATTCAAAAATTTTAATACCAACATCCGTAAGCATTTGAACGATGTCTTCAATTTGGTCGCTTTCGGTAATTGAGGCGGGAAGTTGGTCGTTCACCTCAGCATAAGTCAAATAGCCTTGCTCTTTACCCATTTGAATTAGGGTGGCTAGTTGAGAGGTAGATTGAGAGGCTGCCTTATCGGTCATAATATCTCGCTTGCAATAGAAGATGTGGGTTAAAGGTAGAGTGGGGGTGCATTCGCTTTTTAGTAGGCCAGATTGTTGTCTTATTGTTTTAGTTTTTGCAAAAGCTATTTACTGTAGGTTGAGCAACCAAATCTGCAGCCAAAGATTAAAAGATTTTAGTCCGATATTATAACATAATATCCAAATCAGCACCGCAAATACGACCCTCAGTGAGAAAAACTAACGCTGATAGGGGGTTAATATTTGCTTAGGTACTACCCGGTGATACTAATGATATGGGGCCATCCCCCGATTTTTAAAGCCTTAGGGCTCATTGTTTGCGTAAACAATAGGTTAATAAAGTTTTTAAAAGCCAAATACGCCACCTTAAGCCATCTTACTTGACTGCTCAGCCTGTTGCTGCTTGGACCAATTCAGTAAGGTCTGGCGTTGGCGGTTTAGATAGGAGGTAATAATAATATTTTTAAATTGTGACATTTGTTTTGATAGGGCTTGTAGCATCAGCTGAACCAATAAATCATCGAACAGCTCATCGACATCAATGATACCGCGCTTATTTAAATTGGACCAAAAAGGAAACCAGCGCTTAGCTAAGGTATGCTGCTGATTGGCCGGTAAATTGGCTAGGATGAAATGGGCAGCGGCATTGGTATCTTTGGGTAGATGAGGTGCCAGAGCGTTTATGGTCTCAGTGAGCTGCACCAAGCTAGGACTGTCAAAATCCTGCCAACTTGGTAGAGGCGGTGGCTGAATAGCTCCTTTAGCGGGAGACTTAATGGCAGAGTCAGAAACTTTGGCTGTTGGCTTGACAGGCGCCTTAGCAGAAGCTTTATCAGCATCAGTACTATTCTTATTTTTTTGTTTTGGGCGTGGAGGATACAGTTCAATATCTGCCACGCCAGACTCTTGCCATATGCGTGCGATAGGGTCTTCTTGCATTAAATTTGGTGAAAACAGCAAGCACAGCTCAAGCATGCGGCTGACCGTCATGTCGCTATCAAAATCTAACAATACATCATGAGCTGAGTTCTTTTGACCTTTTCGGCCCCCCAGTTTTTGATAGATGTCATTGTTAAGCAAGTATTTAAAGCTTGAGCCCTTGGGCAAGTTATTGGTCAACTGCCTAACTTGAGACATCAGTTTGGCTTTACCTTCAGCCAAGCTTAAATCATATCTCTCACTTAAGTAGGCGAAAATATATTGTGACAAAGGCATGGCATTTTTGATCTGCTCACGCATGGCCTCCACGCCTTGTAAGGCAATATAAGTATCTGGGTCGTGTCCACCAGGCAATGTTAAAAAGCGCAGCTCTTTGTCATCACTTAGCACGGGTAAAGCAACCTCTAGAGTACGCCATGCGGCTTTTTGACCCGCACTATCCCCATCAAAACATAAAGTTAGGGTAGGGTTTAATTGCAATAAACGCGAGATTTGGCTTTCATTAATGGCCGTTCCCATAGAAGCAACCGCGCCGTAGATACCTGCTTGATATAGAGCAATGACATCCATGTAACCTTCGACCACTAACCAGTCGTTGGCTCTATGTTGCCTAGACTCATAATAGCCATAAAGCACATGCTGCTTATGGAAGATAGGGGAGTCGCTAGAGTTGATATATTTAGGGTTTACCTCATTGTCTAGGGCACGTCCGGCAAACGCGATTACTCGGCCTTGATTGTCTCGAATGGGGAAAATAACTCGATCACGCAGCAAATCATAACCCCGTCCTTTTTCAGAATTACGCACCAAGCCCAAAGCTTTAAGACCCTCTATATCTCGAGGGAAAGCTTGCTCTAAATGTTGCCAGCCGCTTGGAGCATAGCCCAACTTAAACTCATCGATAATGCTATCGGTTAAACCCCGCTCTTTAAAATAAGCCATGGCCCGTGAGTTATTACGCAAGTTGTACTGATAAAACTCACTGATACTCATCAATAGGTCATACAGATCCCCTTCTTGACTATCTTGTTGACTGTCTTGAGGCTGGCTGTAGGGAGCACCGGAATGATAGTCAGGGGCAGAGCCCATGTCAGGGTCAAAGTGGGCAATGTCTTCAGGATAGAAGCCTGAATTCCAGTCGGCAGGAGGCGCAGAGTTATAATAGCTGGCCTCATCGAAGTAGCCGGTACTGTCATCAGAGACAGGGGCCGAGTTAGGGCTATTCGAGCTGCTATTACTTAGATTGTTATTATTATTAGGCCCATTATTAGTCTGAAAGGTAATGCTACTACCGTTTGAATTACTTGAGCTACTTGTCGTAGAAGGTGCTTTAGGCTGTGCGACTGGCGGCTGAGGTGGTGGTGGCGCACTTTTCTTGGGCGTTCTTTTATAGCGTAAATTTCTATTGTCTTCTTTGGGTATTTCGATGCCTGTCTGACGTGAAAGCTCTGTTACGGCCTCCATAAAGGTTTGGTTTTCGTAGTCACGCAAAAAGCTAATGGCATTGCCACCCACACCGCAACCAAAGCAGTTATAGACGTTTTTTTGGGGATTGACATAAAAAGAGGGGGTTTTTTCACCGTGAAAAGGGCAGTTGCCTTTAAACTCTTTTCCGGCGCGTTTTAAAGTAGTGTGCTTCCCAATAATCCCTACCAGATCGGCTTGGCTATTTAGTTGATCAAGAATATGGTTAGGGATGCTCATAATTGCGTTTGGCCTTACCAAATAAAAACGGATTCTTTAGACGGATAAGCCACTTTAAAGGGGTTAGCTTATAAAGTGGCTCAAAGGTATTGCTTAAACAATGTAATTTTAGCTAAGTGTTTTTAGCTAAGCAGTTACTTATTCATTGTTGCTGCTATCGGGATACATCTCTTTTGGACTAGAAATGCGAGTCTGTGGCTGAGTGCCTGTTGCCTCATCAGGTAAGCCAAGACCTAGGTTAACCCCACGGCGACCGGTATTGATTGTCGGTAAAGTTTGGTCAGATAAAGTAGCATTGTCTGTAGGCAGCTGTAGTTGAGCCGCTTCATAAATGACTTGCTGCTTAGTTGGCCCCGTATATTCAGAGTTTTGAGTAGCATTAGAGTCTGTACGCTTGTCTGAGCGACCCAGCTTGCCATAAGTCATTCTGCTTAATAAGCTACCCGCACGATTATTGCTAATACGTACTTTACCATCAGCAGTTAACCATTCAGGATAGTTGATTTGTAACAAAGTTTTGTATTGCTGTGCCAAATCATTTAGACCTAATTGCTCATTGCTATAAGCCAAAATTGCAATGGCTTCGGGAATTTGTTGGCTTTGAGGATAGTATTGGAATACCCATCTTGCACGGTTAGCAGCGGCAACATGAGCTTCACGTTTAATATACCAGCGTGCTGCTGTTAGCTCACTTTCAGCAAATTGGTTATAAATATAAATCATACGCTGAGCTGCGTCTGGAGCGTAGCTACTATTTGGGAATTTGGTCAGTAACTCTTGGAAGTTGCTAAAGGCCAAACGATAGTAAGAAGTATCACGATGGGCTTGCTGCAATTTCACCGCATTTAATAAGCTACTAGTGCCGGTTTGCATATTGGCTACGCCGCGGACATAGTAGGCATAGTCTACTTGAGGATTGCGAGGATATAGCTTAATAAACTGTTCAGCGCTGGTCACTGCTAAGCCATATTCATCCGACTGAAACTGGCTGTACATTAAATCTAATAAAGCTTGTTCGGCATACGGGCCAGTAGGATAAAAAGTACGTAGTTCCGATAATTGCTCTGAAGCATAGATATAGCGTCCTTTTTCCATAGACTCTACTGCTTCTTTATAGTACTGAGCATCCGATTTCTCTGCAGAAGCTACTGCGTCAGTGTCTTTGCCAGTAATATTTTTTAGAGTCTGACAACCAGATAAGCTAAGCATACCGGCAGCTAATAGTGCCAAAGTGAACTTAGTCTTACGAGAAGAATGAGATGGATTAGGGGTTAATGCAGTAAATAAAGAAGTTGAAGCACGCTGCATGGAAATCTCCGCAGAATATTTTAGTAAAATTTTAGTGGCTCTAGTGTAGCACGCTACACTAATATTTTGGTATAGGATTGTAGAGTGAATGCTACCTTAATGTTGTTAGCGCTTCAATTTTGACAGTTATGAGGCGTTATTGCGGACATAATTAACAGATTTTGGGTACTAAATACACTGTGTTTAGGGGGACAGTTATTACGCTAAAATAAGGAGAATAAGTCAAACCATGCTACACTTAGCTTATTAATAAAAAACTCAATTTGGTCCAAATAACTATGTCGTTTAATATGTCCTCTAAAACCCTCTCCTCTAATATGTCTTCTGAAGCGTCATCTATACCTTCGGAAAATAGCCCAAACCTGAGCAACAATCAAGCAGGAGTTGTAGATAATACAGCTCAGAATGAGCCGGATAGTCAGTCAACCCTTGCTAACCATACTATAGAGGGTAAAGCTATGGAGGATAAAGCCAACTCTATGCCAAGCTCGGCAATTGAAAATTCAGAGTCCTCTCAATTGTCGTCAATAGCAGATTATGAGGCAGAGATTGAGCTGGAAGATTTCGATGAAGACGAAGAAGAGAGCAGCGATAATCAAACGTTAGAAGTACATGCTGAGCATATAGTGACTAAAGATGAAGCCGGTCAGCGTATTGACAAGTTGGCAGCAGAGCTTTTTGCCGATCACTCTCGTGCTCAGCTGCAAGAATGGCTGAAGTCGGGTAACTTGACTATCAATGGCAAAGTAGAAAAACCGAAATATCGGGTCAAGGTCGGAGATAGCTTGTTGCTACAAGCTAAACTTGAGCAACATGGTAATGATCAGCCAGAAGACATAGCTTTAGATATTGTTTATGAAGATGACAGTGTGTTGGTGGTGAATAAACCGGTGGGTATGGTGGTTCACCCTGGTGCTGGTAATTGGACAGGAACTTTAGTTAATGGACTGCTGTTTCATTATCCCAACCAAGCGCATTTGCCGAGAGCTGGCTTGGTACACCGTATTGATAAAAATACGTCAGGATTATTGGTTATTGGTAAAACCAAAACAGCACAGCTTGAGCTGCAAGAACAGCTAAAAGATAAGAGCGTCTATCGTCATTATCAGTGTATTGTCGCAGGGGATGCAGCAAGTCTAGCCCGCCAGCGCACAATAGATGCCCCAATAGGTCGCCACCGTACCCAGCGTACGAAGATGACAGTGACCAGTGTGGGCAAGCCTGCTGTGACCCATATCATGACTATTACTCCGTTAAATGAAAACTATAGTTTGCTTGATGTGCAATTAGAAACGGGCCGTACCCATCAAATTCGTGTCCATTTAAGTCACATAGGCCATCCTATCATTGGCGATGATGTCTATGGCAACCGTCAGCAGCTTAGAGCAGGACTGACCCAAGAGCAGCGTGATGCCATTCAAAACTTCCCCCGTCAAGCGCTACACGCGTATCAATTAGGGTTTATACATCCAGAGACTGGGGAAGATATCGAAGTCACAGCGCCTTTACCGGATGATATTGTTGAACTGGCAGAAATCTTGAGTGAGTAGTGCTTATGACGTCCAATCCCATTACATTAAATATAAGCCATAAAAAGCCGTTTCAAGTGTTGGCTCATACCGATGAGATATTAATCATTCAAACCAATGCTGGAGTTGACTTGGCTGCTGCTGACACACAAACAGCGGCTAACAAACAAAAAGGCCAGAACAACAGTTACGGTTGCTTTAATTTAGGTCTGCATGTCAATGATGATCCGGCTCAAGTGCTGCATAACAGAGCGCAGCTACTTAGTCTGATTAATGAATATTTGGCTCAGCAAAACAAAGACTCTGGGGTTGAAGCTATTTATTGGTTAAGTCAGATTCACAGTAACCAAGTGATTCGTATCGAGGATGAGTACTTAGATAACTTGTCCTTAATCCCACCTGCAGCGGATGCTTTGGTCACAGCTAAGCCCAATCAAGCCTTGGCCATTATGACCGCAGATTGTGTGCCCATTGTGATTTATGACCCAAACTCGCAGCAAGTTGCAGCGATTCATGCCGGCTGGCAGGGGCTGGCCAATGGGGTTGTTTTTGAGACTTATAAAGAGCTTAATAAATTTAAATCGCCAGCTACTAATCCAGCCTCTGAGGATTTGTTAGATACTAAACCTATGCAAGCTTGGATAGGCGCCTGTATCACTCAAGCCTGTTATGAAGTGTCTTGTGAGGTAGTGGATAAGCTGCTGCTTGGCTGTGAAAAAATGGGCATGAAGGCAGAGGATATTAGGTCTCAAATTGTCGCGGAGCATGAGGAAGCCAATAAAGCTTGGTTAGACTTGCCTAAGCTGGCACAATTACAGCTCAAGCAATTAGATATCTCAGTTGAGCGACTTACAACTTTGGGATATGAATCAAAAGCTAGTCCTGCTTTGGCTTGTAGCTATCAGGATAGCAAATATTACTCTTATCGTAGAAAGACTCATTTAGGCGAGGCCAATACCGGCCGTATGGCGCTATTAATTGTTAAACTTAACAGCTAATCTTTTAGTCTAAGCGGTTAGTAAAAACAGAACCAGCCATATACTTGAGCCTATTGTGTTGTAGATTGTTGGCTAAATTTGCAAATTGGGTCTAGGTTAGGTTAAATAGGCTCTTTATCTAATATTAGGATGTTTACCACTCATGACTGATAAAGCTAGTATTGTAAACTCCAGTCCGCTGGATGAAGGGCTGAAGATGGCTGTTATCTACCATAGTAATTATGGACATACCCGTAAAGTTGCCCTGGCTATCGAACAAGGTGCCCGAGACTATGCCCAAGATAAAGTAGAAGTCCGAGCGTTAGACGTAGATGATATGGACTGGGAATTTGCCGATGCTGCCCAAATGATGGTCTTCGGTAGCGCAGTTTATATGGGCAGTATTACCGCTGAGTTTAAGACCTTTATGGACAGTACTTCTAAGCGCTGGTTTCATCGTAAATGGCATGGTAAGTGGGCAGCAGGATTTGCCAACTCGGGCGGGCTAAGTGGAGATAAGTTGGCTGCCCTACAACAGATTTGTGGCTTTAGCATGCAACATGGTATGAATTGGGCAGGCTTTCCGGTAATGCCTACGGGTCATAGCGAGCAAGACATCAACCGTTTATCAAGTTTTATGGGCTTAATGACCCAGTCGGGTAACGACTCACCAGAGGTGACCCCAGGGGAGGGAGATATTAATTCAGCCAAGTTATTTGGCGAGCATCTGGCACAAACCTTGATTAATCAGCCCCCAAAACTGCAACTGAACAAAGAAGACTAGCCTCTAATTATGGTTTAGAGCTAGAAACCAGCGGTAGTTCTTGGTTGTCAGTAGGAATTAAATTTGGATTTGATGGGCTACTGACGATTAAAGGACTAGGAAAATCGGCAGTAACAGGAATGGGGCTTTCTGCCATTTGAATGTTTTGACACCCAGTCATAATGACGGTCAAACCCGTTAGCCCTAGTAATAATATAGATTTTTTTAGCAATAAAAACATAAAGAATCACTATCATAGATTATTGAAAAGTGTTGTAGCATCAAAAATATTTTAATTCTGCAACCATTGAACATAGTAAGCGTTAAGTAAGACAGAGTGCAATGGCTTTCTCCTAGTCTGATTAAATAAAAGTCTGATTAAATAAAAAAATCTCAGTTCAAAACTGAGATTTTTTTTGCTTAACTGAAAACGAGTATAACTAAAAAAGGGAAATACTAGCTATTTGGCGCTAGGGACCCAAGTTGGAGATTTGGCAATCCCCTCAGTAGGTAGAGTAATTACTTTGCCGCCTTCTACATAACGGATAACCAAGTTACCTTTTTTGGCCCCTTGAGAATACACCACACGCTCCCCACTCGGTGAGAATCTAGGCGCTTCATCTAAGCCAGTAGCCCCAAAGTTGGCAATAATAGAACCATTATTGCTCATGATGGCTGCACTGCGTCCACTTAAGAAGCCAATTTTTGTGCCATCAGGACTGTAACTGGGGTTGGTAGCATAGCCGCCTCGTGAGATTCGTACTGGTGAGCCGGAGAAGTTATAGCGATAAATGCTCGGGCGGTTAGGGCTGGCGTGATCCGAAGCATAAACGAAGCTGCCATTAGGTGCATAGCTTGGCGTGACCTGCTCATAAGGGCCAGACATCACCAACTCTGGTTTACCGCCATTGCTATTAACGCGATAAATGTCTGCATCCCCATTCACTGTGCTCGAGAATAAAATCTTTGAGCCATCGGAGGAGAAGCTAGGGTTTAAGCTGCTGCCTTTCATGTCAACTAAGCGAGTCAGTTGGCTGTTCTGAAGATTATACTTCCATAAGTGAGCACTGTTGTTTTTTAACTGCACAGAGTAGGCAACTGAACGACCATCAGGAGACACAGCGGGGCTATAAATAGTAGCATCAGTGACGCGGGTTAGAACACGTTTGTTACTGCCGTCAGCATCTATTAATACCAAAGCAGAAGTTTTTGATTTACCGCTGCCTTGTTCTTCTACATAGATGATTCGAGCATTTAGGTCTAACTTCTTACCGGTAATTAGCTCATAAATAAGGCTTGAAGCTTTGTGAGCAGCTGTCTTACTGTCAGCTGCTGTGACTGTCTGAGTGCCTTTGATAATTCTACCTTTGGCCACTTCAATAACTTCAAAAGTAATGGTGGTATTCCCAGCCACACTTTTGCTGCTACCAATCACCATATAAGGAATGCCCAGTTGCTGCCAAGCCGGTAGTGTTGCCGCTAAATCATCGCGAGTGTGGGGTTGACCAATTAAGCCTTCGCTGGTCACTTTTAAAGGAGTGGCCTGTAAATCTTTTTGGATAATTTGAGAGGTATTGCTATCACCAGCAAAAGGGACGAAGGCCACTTGGTTTTGATTGACTTCTCCTTTTTTGGAGATGGTAACCTCTAAGTCGTAGTCTTCTTCTGCGTGTGCGGTTACGCCGCCTAACAGGCCTAGTGATGCCAAGAGGGCACAAGACAAGCTGGTAGTTAAGTGTTTTTGAGAGCGAGGGGTTAGGGTCTCAGCATTTATCATTTTATTTTTTTTCATGGAGTTATAAAGCCTATCTTAAAATTTGAATAAGAGGAGCATATAAAGGACAGAGCAAGAAGTAAAGCTAAAAACAGTAACTTACAACCTCCGCCTGCGTCAACCAATCCACATACTAAGGATATATTATAAGTCCTTAATATTACCCGCTTTAGCAAAGTAGAGTATCAAGAAATTCGACTTGGCAAGATAAGCAGTTAAAGACAATCTGATTGAGGATAAATCTTTTAAGGGTTAAATGTTAAATATTAAAAGTTAAAGCTAGGCCTAAACCCTAAGTTGCTATTTAAGCTATCCATTTAACTGACTTATCGAACGACGAAGTTAAGTTTCAGTCTACGTTTGTTGGTGCCGATAACTGGGGTAAGTGGACTTGCTCGGTTGACTGCAGATTCTAAAGACTCCTTTAGTGCTGCATCAGAGGTATTGGCATTAACACTCAATACATTCCCGTTTTCATCTACCGTTACTGAAACCGAGACAGCAGCGCCAACCTTGCCTACTGGTGGGTTCCAATGTGGTTCAATTAAGCTTACCAAAGCGCCACTGACATCACCACTACTGGCTTTGCTGTTACCACTGCCTGTTGATTGTGAGGCAGTTCCTGTGCCAGAAGTGGATTTGTTTTTATTGCTATCAGTCCCAGAGGGGAAGGTGGCACTAAGCTGACCTTGGTTGGTGGTGTTGGCAGTCACTTTTGGGGCGCTGTTTATCGGTTTTGACTCCTCAATAGCAGAGGTCACTTCTGTAGTATCTGAAAAATCTTCTGCGCCGCCAATATCCGGAAGTTCATTTAATTCACTAAAGACAGGGTCACTACTGTCATTAGCCCCCATAGGCTCAGGGGTAGGCTCTACTGATCTATTAAAGATAGAAGATATGCCTCTTGAGAAGGCAGAATCACTACCAATATAAGATTGGTCATTTTGGGTAGCTGGCTGTTGCTGGCTAATTTCGGGAGTCGCAGGAATCCCGCCGGCAGCAAGAGTCTCGCGATTGGCTTGAATGTCCGCTTGCAAGCTTGCCAACTCCTCAGGGGTGATGATAGTGGTCTCAATAGCCTGATTGTCTTCAATTTTAGGCACTTGGTAAGACAAAGCAATAAATGCCAATATAGAGCCATGCACGATTAAGCTTAAGATAGCTGGCAGGGCGATGCCATTATCTTCAGGCTCTACAGGAACGTAAACACTGGGCGCTCGATTTAGCAAGGTAATAGTCTCAAAATTTTAGTTTATATTACTAGGTAGGGGCTGACCGGTTAATAAGCCTACTTTTTTCACCCCTGCTTTTTGAAGGTTGGCCATCAACTGCATCACCATACCATACTGATTATTTTGGTCAGCATTAATCATGACTTGCACCTCATTGCCTTGCGCATTGTTTTGTAAACCAATAAGGGTTTCAATCAATGCTTCTTCAAGTACAGGGGTATCGATGTTATTCTCATAGCTCATATAAATCTCCCCATTACTTTTTAGGGAGATAATCACCGGCATTTGAGCCCCCGTGGCAATGTTTTCGGTACTGGCTTTGGGCAAGTCAACGTCAACGCCTGTGGTCAGCATTGGGGTTGTCACCATAAAGATGACCAGCAACACCAACATCACATCAATGTAGGGCACTACATTCATTGAGGCATTTAGCTCTTTTTTATGTCTTGAAAAGGGGCTGGCTTTCATAACGTGCTCCTTTTATACCAGAGGGGACTGAACATTTTGAGCAACAACCGCAGGATCATCTTGAGTAGAGGTAGCTGTTTCGTGAGTCTCACGCTGTAGCATACCGGTCATTTCGTCACAGAATAGGGCACGGCTGTCATAAATACCAGCAGCCTTACCTGTAAAATGGTTGTAAGCTAAAACGGCTGGGATAGCCGCAAATAGACCCATAGCGGTGGCAATCAAGGCCTCGGCAATACCTGGGGCAACCGCAGAAAGACTAACTTGAGACGCTTCAGATAGACCAATAAAGGCATTCATAATCCCCCAAACGGTCCCAAACAAACCAATGTAAGGCGACACTGAACCGATACTGGCCAACACGCCTAAGCCTGATTCGAGTGATTGTTGTTGGCGACCCAGTCCCACACGAAGTTTACGCTCAACGCCATCAATAATATGATCTTTAGGTTGACGTTTTTTATTCATGCGTAAGAATTCAGAGAAACCGACATAAAATATGTTGGCCAGACCATGACGATCCGGTGAGTTCTGAATGCCTTGATACAACTTCGCCAAATCTTCTCCTGACCAAAACCAGTTTTCAAAATGCTGATCTTGGCGTTTGGCTGTCCCCAGTCGTGCGCTCAAACGGAAAATTAGCACCCAGCAAATAATGGAGGCTAATAATAAGATACCCATAACAATTTGAACCAATAAGCTGGCATTGGTGATAAGACTAATAAGGTTGATAGAATCTGACAGCTCTGACATGAATAACTCACTTGAGGTTATAAAGGCTAAATAAAATAGAACGTAAGGGAAAATAGTGGAGATAAGGCTAAATTTGGAGTAGCTGCTAGTATCATTTTAAATATGATTTTTTAAGTACCGGTTGTAGTTATAAACGTTAGTAAAAATAAAAATACAAGCGGGTCTAATATAGCAGGGCTACATTATACCTTAACCAAGGCTGATTCTACTACTTTCAAATAACCTTATAAACTAAAGCAATAATTAGATTCCCTTCAAATACTGCTCCTACTGATTAATAATATAAAAATTTGCATAGAATTTGATGAATTGTTGGTCAAAGGTGTACTAGTTTTAACGCGAATCCTATATAATCTGTCCTTTTTTTATTATATTAATGCAGTATTTCTCATTGTCTGTTTTTGGTTAATCAAAAAGCAAGGTTATTTTATTTTCCCTAAGCAGCACCACCTTTTGGTTTTTCAACGCAAATATACTCAGGCTACTACCTATGAATGCAATTGAGCGCTATTTTGGCATTGACGGTCAAAACACCACGATAAGAACCGAAGTTCTAGCAGGACTTACTACGTTTTTAACGATGGCATACATTATTTTTGTTAACCCAAACATTCTTGCAGATGCAGGCATGGATAGAGGGGCAGTGTTTGTGGCCACCTGTTTGGCTGCAGCAGTAGGCTGTTTCATTATGGGTATTTATGCCCGTCTTCCAGTAGCTTTGGCGCCAGGTATGGGGCTAAATGCCTTCTTTACCTATGGCGTAGTACTGGGTATGGGGTATACCTGGCAGACGGCCTTAGGGGCGGTCTTCTTATCAGGCTGTATCTTTGTTTTCTTAAGCTTATTCAAAATTCGTGAGTGGGTTATTAATGCCATTCCAAATAGCTTAAAGCAAGGTATTGTTGCTGGTATTGGTGCTTTCTTGGCTTTTATTGCCTTGAAGAGTTCAGGCGTTATCGTAGCTAATGAAGCCACTTTTGTCAGTCTAGGGGACTTACAACAGTTCTCTCCTATGATGGCGGCTTTGGGCTTCTTTTTAATCATTGGTTTGGTCTATCGTAATATCCCAGGTGCGGTAACTATTGGTATTTTGGCAGTGACCGTTATTGGGGTTATTACTGGGAATGTGCCCTTTGATGGTGTAATGTCCATGCCACCTCCTATTGCACCTACTTTTATGCAGCTAGACATTGCGGGTGCGTTTGATATTGGCATGATCAGTGTGATTTTTGCTTTCTTATTCGTAGACCTGTTTGACACCTCAGGCACCCTAATTGGGGTAACCAACAAAGCAGGCTTAGTGGATAAAAATGGTGACATCCCTAACTTAGATAAAGCTTTATTAGCGGACTCTACGGCGACCGTGGCCGGCTCATTACTAGGAACGTCTTCAACCACGAGCTTTGTTGAAAGTACAGCAGGTGTAGCGGCTGGTGGTCGTACAGGGCTTATGGCTGTGACGGTAGGCGTGTTGTTCCTATTAAGTATTTTCTTTGCTCCATTGGCTGGCATGATTCCCGCTTATGCTACCGCAGGCGCTATTTTCTATGTTTCGGTACTGATGTTATATACCCTGAAAGACATTGATTGGGAAGACTTAACTGAAGCGGCTCCTGTGGCAGTAGTACTGCTATTGACTCCATTAACTTACTCAATTGCGGATGGTATCTCGTTAGGCTTTATTACTTATACCGTGGTAAAAGTATTAACTGGTAAGTTTAATCAAGTAAGTGTGGCAGTCTGGGTACTGACCATTATCTTATTGGCGAAAATTGTATTTTTATAATCAATAGCCTTTTCTAGCCATGGGCTTGGTAACTATGCTAATATTTGGTTATCAAGCTCATAACCTCAAGCAACGCCGTAGAGGTTTTTCTTTTTAGGTAAGTTTCGACGTTCTGTTGATAACTTAACCTTCATCAAAAAAAGAAGAAGGCATTAGTGAGTTTGTTATTACCTATTCACCTTTGAGTATTTATTACGATAACGTATTAATTACCCAGTGGTTAAAAAGTAAGACAGCTTGAGTTCACTAAGCCGCAACATTCTTAATTCCCTATTTTTAATTCCCCTTAGAATGAACTAGAACCGCCGTCTTACCTCCTAATTAGGTTGGGTATGAGTTTGGCGGTTTTTTTATGGGCATTCTACTTGATTTAAGAAATTAGCCTTAGCAGTTCTCGCATTAGCTGTAAAAATAGCTTGGCATTTTGCCTGTAATATCAATATTTTTTAGTATCAATGGAGTTGATATGAGTTTGAACAATCCTTTTTATCCACAAAACCCTATTCAGTTTTCAGCGCAGGAAGTATTGAATCCAGAATTCATCGACCGCCCCTCAAGGGAGTTATTTAAATTAATATCGCCTCTTTATAGTGCCGATGAAGATGAGTGGTTGGGTCATTTATTGCCTTTAGCAGAGCCTAGAATTAATAACGGCGTTAGTGAACGTGAGACCATTAGTGAGCAAACCAAAAGCTTGGTTGAACATGTTCGCAGCAATGACAAAGCTGTGAAAATGGTAGATTCATTACTATTAGAATACAGCCTTGATACCCAAGAAGGTATTCTATTGATGAGTCTGGCTGAGGCTTTGATTCGAGTGCCAGATAACGCCACTGCAGATGCCCTGATTCGTGACAAAATGAGTGTGGCAGACTGGAAAAAACATCTAAAAGATGACAACGGCTTTATCGTCAATGCTTCAACGTGGGGCCTAATGATGACAGGCCGTGTGGTGAGTATTGATAGCTCGACCACAGCCGCCGGCTTCTTGGATCGTATGACGAAGAAAATGGGTGAGCCGGTGATTCGTAGCGCCATGCAAAGGGCTATGAAGATTATGGGTCACCAGTTTGTCTTGGGTGAATCTATTGAAGAGGCCAACCGCAACAGCCAGCCTTATCGCAATAAGGGCTATACCTATTCATTCGATATGCTTGGGGAAGCTGCGGTTACTCATAAAGATGCCGAGAAGTACTTTAGTGACTATCTACACGCCATTCGCTCTACCGCCAATATCAAAGTTAAAGAGGGCATGCCTAAGCCTTCAGTATCTATCAAGCTGTCGGCACTCCACCCTCGTTATGAAGCCACACAGATCGATCAGGTCTTAGGCTTATTGCGCCAACGCTGTATCTTGCTGATTGAAGCTGCGCGTGAAGTCGATGTTGATATCAGTATCGACGCAGAAGAGGCGGATCGTCTTAAGGTATCTTTAAAACTATTTGAATCCTTATATCGTGACACCATGACCCAAGGCTGGGATGGCTTAGGACTGGTGGTACAAGGCTACTCAAAACGAGCTTTGTCTGTATTAACTTGGCTGGCCAGCCTGGCAAAAGAGGTGGGTGACCGTATTCCAGTACGCTTGGTAAAAGGCGCTTACTGGGACTATGAAATTAAGTTAGCACAGCAAAAAGGAATTACCGGCTATCCGGTGTGGACCCGTAAAGAAGGTACAGATGTGGCTTATCTGGCTTGTGCCAGATTCTTATTAACCGAGCAAATTCGTGGGGTGCTTTGGCCACAGTTTGCCACCCATAACGCTCATACTTTGTCTTCGGTAATGACCATGAGTCCGCACAGAGACTTTGAATTTCAGAGACTACATGGCATGGGCGATGCTCTTTATGATCACATTCTGCAAGCCTACAACATCCCGGTGCGTATCTATGCGCCAGTCGGTGCGCACAAAGACTTGCTGCCTTATTTGGTTCGTCGTCTATTAGAAAATGGTGCTAACAGCTCATTTGTGCATCAGTTATTAGATAAGAGTCACCCAATTGAGCCGTTGACTGTGCACCCGTATGACACGCTGACCCAGCATGAGACGCTGCATAACCCACGTATTGCAATGCCATTGGAGATTTATGCTGATAGGCAGGCAAGCTTTGGTCCTAATATCTTCGTTGACTCGCAGTGGCAACCGTTTAGAGCTCAAGTAGACAGCCACCTACAACATAGTTGGTCAGCCAATCCTATTGTTAATGGTCAGCAAATTGATAAGACAGTAGCGCAAGAGCTCACCACTCATACTGTAGTAGCCCCTTGGGATCATGAGGTGGTAGCTGGTGAAGTGGTCTACGCTGATGCGCAGCTTGCAAGCCAAGCGATCGAGGCCGCAATAGCCGGTCAAAGCCAGTGGCAGCAAGTGCCTGTCGCTGAACGCAGTGCTATCTTAAAGCGCATCGCTGACTTGTATGAACAAAACTACAGCCAGCTGGTAGCTATGTGTCACAAAGAGGCGGGTAAGACATTACAAGACAGTATTGATGAGATTCGTGAGGCCGTAGATTTTTGTCGTTATTACGCTAATGAGGCTGAGCGCTTAAGTCAACAAACCCATACTTTTACCGATATTGCAGGCAATGAAGTTAATCAAAAGCGCACTGCTCGCGGTACAGTAGTGTGCATTAGTCCTTGGAACTTCCCATTGGCAATTTATACCGGACAAATTGTCGGTGCCTTGGCCGCAGGCAATACTGTGGTTGCTAAGCCTGCGGAGCAGACCAGTTTGATCGCCTATTTTGGGGCACAGCTGATGTATCAAGCCGGTGTTCCTGAATATGCCTTACAGTTTGTCACTGGGGCAGGCGAGGTAGGCGCAACATTGACCTCATCACCCTTAATTGATGGCGTGGTATTTACGGGTTCTACCCAGACTGCGCAACACATTAATAAGTCGCTGTATTCTACTGAGCGAGTGGTGCAGGCCGGCTCTGAGCAAAATACGGCTAAAGAATTGCCTATTTTGATTGCAGAAACGGGCGGTCAAAACGCGATGATCGTTGACTCAACCGCACTGCCTGAGCAAGTGGTAAAAGATGCGGTGTTATCAGCCTTTGGTTCAGCAGGGCAGCGTTGTTCAGCGTGTCGTGTGTTGTGTTTACAGCAAGACATTGCTGATTCTGTCATTGAGCTGCTAAAAGGCAATATGGCTGAGTTGGTGGTAGGTAATCCTTCAAATGTGACCACTGATGTGGGGCCAGTTATTGATAAGGATGCTCAAAAAGGTCTACGTGCTCATATTGAAGCCATGCGTAATGACAGTCGAGCCCGTGTAATTGCTCAAACCCCTATTAGCTCAGAGTCTGCAAATAATCTAAGTAATAGTACTTTTGTCTTGCCGACCGCTATTGAAGTGGACGGTATTGACGTGATTGGCGGTGAGCATTTTGGACCCATCTTGCATATCTTACGTTATGAGGCTAGTAAGCTAGATGAGCTTATAGAGGAAATTAATGCCACAGGTTATGGGTTAACTTTAGGCATCCACAGTCGTATTGAAACCGTGGCTGATCATATTGAAAGCCGCACTAAAGTGGGCAATACCTATATAAACCGTAACCAAATCGGGGCCGTAGTAGGTGAGCAGCCCTTTGGTGGTTGTGGGTTATCAGGGACAGGACCTAAAGCAGGCGGTCCACGTTATGTGGCTAGACTGATGAAGTGGCAAAACGTTTAAAACAACGCCAATCCACTTTTGATGTGACACAAGATATCTCATAACAATAAGTAATGACATTAAGGATAAGCTCATGAATAAAGTATTTAAAGAAAATCAGGCCCAGCAGTGTGAAGCTTGGGCGCAATTAGGGGCTGTAAAGCGCAGCATTATTTTGACAGAAGCGAGTAGAAAGTTAGCCGATATCAGCCCTAATGGAGAACAGGCACAACATCTATTTAATCATTTGTTGGCTCAAGCCCAAAAACTAGAAGAGGTCATGTGTTTAGAGGGCGCCACAGGGGAGTCTAATGATTTGTATTTAGCTCCTCGCGGAAAAACTATGGTATTAGCCACTGAGTCGGCCAATCCTATTGCTTTCTTGGGTACCCTGGTCGCAGCCTTGTTGACCGGAAACGAAGTGTTTTTGCGTTATCCAAGTCGTCAGCAGCTTTGCGAAGAAGCTATGGCTGTTCTTAATGAGTCTGGGGTTTATGCTGGTGTAATGAGCATTACCAACGACTCAGAGCTGACCACACTACTCAATATCAGTCGTTTGGCCGTTGTGGGTGCTGTGGGTACGCCGCAAGAGCTATTACAAATTGGCAAAGATCTGTCTGAAACAGATGGGATTTTAACGCAGCTGGTAGCAGTAACCGATCTAGAAGGCTGTAGCGAAATGTTCCAACCAGACTATCTAGAACGCTTTTGTACCGAGCGCGTTAAGACTGTGAATACCACAGCCATCGGGGGTAATGCGAGCTTAATTGAGTTAGGTATGGGCTAGCGGTTTTAGGCGATGATTTATTTTTAGCCTATGATTTATTAAGCTGAGGTCGCAAGACTGGACAAGCTTAATAAATAGCCTAAGCAAAAAAAGCAGCCATAATGGCTGCTTTTTTTAATTAATTCTGCCTGACTTAAGCAATTAGGCTCTGCGAGCAGGCTTCTCTAAGGTGATATTTAGGAAGTGCTCTAAAGAGTCATCCATAATTTTTAGCCAAGGCTTAGGTAATTCAGGGGCCAAGGTACCGGTTAGAGTAGAACGGTAAGATTTCTCGCGGAAGGTCATGATGCCTTCTTTTTTGTCTTTCTTCCACTGTTTGAAAATCTCGCCCTGCTTTTCAACCTCAAACTCTGGGTAATCTGTGGCGTTATATAAATCACGGATATAGCTGGCTTGAAAGTCAATTTCGCTGTCAGCATCGGTCAGCTTAGCATGACGCTCTAACCACAGTTTTTCATCTTTTTGACGCTCCTCTAAGCTAGGCAATTCAATCTTACCTAGGATGACATCACGAGCGTACCAAGCTTGCGCATCAAACATATTAAAGGTGAAGTACTGATCTTGCATGCCTAAATATATAAGCTGTGGGTTAGGCTGCCAGAAGATACCTTTGTATAGGTTTGCCGGATATAAACAGTTGTGAGTCTGTAGACGAAGCTCATCGGGTAAGAATGGGAAGTGGAATAAATACCCGGTGCACATAATGACCGCATCAAACTTTTGGTTGGTGCCGTCTGAGAAATAGGCTTTGTCGTCTTCAAAATGGGTAACTAAAGGTTTTTCAGAGATGCCTTCAGGCCATTCATAGCCAAGAGGCTGGGTACGATAGCTGATGGTGACTGATTTTGTCCCATATTTATAGCACTGGGTACCGATGTCTTCAGCCGAATAGCTACTGCCAACCAGTAGAATGTCTTGACCTTCAAATTCTAAAGCATCACGGAAGTCGTGAGCATGTAGCACCCGTCCAGTATAGTGCTCTAAGCCTTCAAAGTAAGGCATGTTTGGGGTCGAGAAATGACCTGTGGCCACGATGACATGATCGAACTCATTGGTTTCTTGTTCGCCTTTTTTGTGATCCATGACCGTGACCGTAAACTTCTTGGTCTCATCATCGAAGGTCACCCAACGTACAGGACACTCAAAGCGGATGTATTTGTTGATATCTTGTTTTTCTAGACGACCCATAATATAGTCGCGCAGAACTTCGCGAGGAGGGTAAGAAGGGATGGGGGCGCCAAAGTGTTCTTCGAATGAATAATCGGCAAACTCTAAACACTCTTTTGGGCCGTTTGACCATAGGTAGCGATACATACTTCCGTGCACAGGCTCACCGTTTTTATCTAAGCCAGTTCTCCAGTTATAGTTCCACATGCCACCTATTGCATTTTGTTTTTCGTAACAGACGATTTCTGGTAGGTTTTTAACGCCTGCTTTACGAGCAGCTTCAAAAGCTCGCAATTGAGCCAGACCACTAGGACCTGCACCTAATATTGCAATCTTTTTATGACTCAAAATTATCTCCTATATAATTAAAGTTTATTAGTGGGGTTTGTAACCATAACATTTTTGCAACAGTTTTTTTAGGGTAATGACTGCCCAGTTTTGACTTGAGGTCGAATAAATCTTGAGTTATTTCTGACGACACTTGCTGACGCAAATAAACCAAAGTTAACGATTGTTCTCTTGTTTACTAACTAGAAATTGCTTAACCTGATAGCCATACGTAAGGTTAATAATACGAAATAATAAAAAAAGATAAGGCTAAATTATGGAATTACTTTCATTCATCCCTATGACTCTAGCATCGGTCTTAGCATCGTTTTCGACAGACAGTGCCAATATAGAAGAGGCGGTTATTAGCACTCATGTCAGTCCGGAAATTGCAGGGGTGTGGGAATTGGATCTTACGGCCGCGCCTGATTTTGCTTTGCCTAATCCCACCATTAAGAGTCAAGATAATAAAAGCAATGCTAAAAATGAAGATTTAGAAAATCTAATACTGGCCATTCAAGAGTCCAGTCGCATTGCTTATGAGGCTCAAGCTGCTGCTGATGAAGCAGAGGCTATGAGTGGTTACCAAGAGGGTGATCTTGATAATAGGGTGGATGAAATTAACAGCGCTACCCAAAATACGCAGTGCCGTGAGCGTTATAACTTTGGGGCCGATAATGTGGTACTGACCACCAGCGGTGAGGAGTGGACCTATGGTAAGTATGTGTATCACCATCAAGAAGAGGGCCTACCCATTATTGCCATTACCACCACTTATGATAATAATGAACCTGATTGCTCGGGCATGCAGGTTGATCAAAAGGGTGAATCTATCATTGCCTACGTTGATTATCAGCCTGAAAAAAATAAAATGCGTTGGTGTATCGATGGAGAAGGGGATAACTGTTTCTTAACTTTTAGACAGTTACTGCCTTAGTAAATGCCAATCTAGTAAGCCAGCCTATGAAGCTTATCAGGTTAGTGTTATAAGCTTTATGACGATTTAAAGATTTGGCTTTATAGCTTGTACTTTAGACTTAGTGCTTTAAAATGGGCTTTTCCCTAAAAACTATCATTGACTACTAGGCCCTTATAACTAGCCTTTGGCGCTATATGGTGTCGGCGAATTCCTCACTTTTACGAGGGAGGTCAAGTAGAAATATTTTATACTCCATAATATAAGATCGTACTCATGAAACAAGCGACCGCACTCGATATTTTAAAAACCGGAAAAAATGTATTCTTGACAGGTTCTGCAGGCTCCGGAAAAACCTATACGCTAAATGAGTACATCCATTATCTACGCGCCCGACGTGTGCCAGTAGCCACGACAGCGAGTACTGGTATTGCTGCCACCCACATGAACGGCATCACCATTCACAGCTGGTCGGGTATTGGTATTAAAGATGAGCTAAGTGAGCGAGATCTTGCCAACTTATCACGTAAGAAGATTCTAAAAGACCGCTTGAGAGAGACAGCGGTGCTTATCATAGATGAAATCTCCATGCTGCATGCCAAGCAATTGAATGCGGTCAATCAAGTGTTAAAACACATGCGTCAGAGCGAAGAGCCTTTTGGCGGTATTCAGCTGGTGGTCGCGGGAGACTTCTTTCAGTTACCTCCTGTGGGCAATCGCGGTGAGACCAATCGTGAAAAGTTCGCCTTCATGTCTGAGGCTTGGTTAGAGGCTGGGTTTAAAATTTGCTATCTGAGTGAGCAGCATCGTCAAAATACTGATGAAGAAGAAAGTAACATTAGTCTTGATAATATCTTGAATCAAATACGAGGTGAGGAAGGGGTAAGCTTTGAAGCCATTGAAGCTCTACAAAACACCTTTTACCAAGATGTGGATATCAATAGAACTCGACTATTCACCCACAACGTCAACGTCAATAAGATTAATGAGCATGAGCTGGCCTTATTAAACGGAGAGACGGTTACCTATAATGCGATAGCTCACGGGGATAATAAGCTGGTCGAAACCCTTAAGAAGTCAGTACGCACTAGTGATGAGCTGACCTTAAAGGTGGGCGCTAAAGTTATGTTTATCAAAAATAATAACGAGCTTGGCGTCTCTAACGGTACCATGGGGGAGTTGGTAGGATTTACCACCATAAAGCCGTTGAAATCTAGCAATGATCATAGCGCCATAAGTGATGATTCAGAATCTGATGACCTAGAAGTTGAGACTACGGATATTGATAATGAAGAAACAGACGAGACGATAGTTGCGATCGATGGCGAGGAAGAGTCAGAGAGCACGGCTTTGGTTTCTACAGATCGTTATCCGGTTATTAAGCTCAACAATGGCCGGCAAGTTATCGCTGAGGGAGAGGAGTGGGTAGTAGAGGATGAAAATGGCGAGATTTTAGCCAGCTATACCCAAATACCCCTAACACTGGCTTGGGCGATTACTATTCATAAGTCTCAAGGGATGACCCTAGATGCCGCTGAAATTGATTTGTCTAAGACTTTTGAGCTGGGCCAAGGCTATGTAGCCCTGTCCCGTCTTAAATCTTTAGAAGGGTTGAAACTGTTGGGTATGAATGACCTAAGTTTACGCTTAGACCCTCTGGCTCGAGGAGCAGATGCAAGGTTTAAAGTTCTCTCTTCCGAGGCTGAGCAAACCTTTGAGAAGATTAAAGTAGAAGTGTTAGAAGAGTCACATGAGCGATTTGTCTTGGTATCAGGTGGTACTTTGAATAAAGCTTATATTGAAGCTTTTGAGAAGAGTTTGAAAAGCCGCAAAAAGAAACAAGCTCAAATGCTGACACAAAAAGACAAATTGAGTAATCAGTTAAATGATCACTCAGACAGTACCTTAATGGCTACCAAGTTATTGTTAGAGGAGAGCTTAACCATTGCTGAGATTGCTGAAGCTAGAGGTCTGGCTCAGGCGACCATTATGGGACATGTAGCCCGCTTAAAGCGTCAATATCCAGAGCTAAACTGTGAGCACTTACGTCCTGATGTGCTGACCTTAGATAAAGTGAGTGAGGCTGTAGAAGCGATTATAGCCGCGGCTGATCCTAATGACTTTCAAGAAGGTTCTGAAGACAGTAGCGCTACTGCTGACAGCAAGCAGGGTATCAATCCGTTTAGTAAAGACAGAATTAAGCTTCGTCCTATCTATGAATATTTAAAAGAGCAAATAGACTATAATACTATTCGCCTGGCTCTAATTTTCATTGATTAATCCTCAATATTTCATGGCTTTGTTGTTTTGTTTACTTCTTAATTTTAAGTAGCTTCTATGTCATTTTCTGCAGTATCAGCGGTTAACCTTACTAATAAAAAAGCGCCTTTGCGTGTCGCCATCAATGGCTTTGGACGTATTGGGCGTAATGTGCTTCGGGCTCTAATTGAGCGTTTTGAAGTGCTAGGTACCTTGGTGCATATTGTGGCCATTAATGATATTGCAGATGCCGATACCTTGCTGCATTTACTGAAGTTTGACAGTACCCATGGCAGACTCAGTAGGCTAGGGGTAGAAGCAAGCATACAGTCAACTGAGTCAGGTACGGCTCAACTGTGTCTAACGAAAGAGGGTGAAACCTACTGCATAGATTTACTGGGGCTATCGGCTCCAGAACAGCTGCCTTGGCAAGCTTTGAAGGTGGATGTGGTGCTTGAGTGTACCGGTCATTTTAGATCTTATGAGGATGCCAGTCGTCACCTTAGTGCCGGTGCCAAGCAAGTTATCATTGGCGCTGCTCCCTTTGATAAAGTCGATGCCAGCATCGTCATGGGCGTCAATGATGATTTATTGACGCGAAATCTGCCTATTATCTCCAGTGTCTCCTGTACCACACAGGCACTGGTACCGCTGATTTATGTGCTGGATAAGGCCTTTGGCACTCAGTCAGTGATGATGACCGAGATTCATGCGGTAACTGCTGACCAAAATGTGCTAGACCAACCGCACCGAGACAAGCGTAGAGCGCGAGCCTCAGGGCACAATATCATTCCCACTACTTCCAGTAGTATCGCTGCCACAGAGCGCACCTTGCCCAATATGCTGGGAAAAATTAATGGGCACTCAATTAGAGTGCCGACCATTGATGTGGCCGCAATCGATGTGAATTTCATTTTTGAGAAGCAGGTGACCTTAGAGCAAGTTAGAGAGGTGTTAAAAGCCGCCTGTGAGCCAGACAGCTCTCTTTATGGCATTATGGGTTATACCGACCTGCCATTGGTCTCTAGTGACTTTATACACCAGCCTGAGTCGCTCATTGTAGATGGTCAGCAGTTGATGCAAGTCGGATCGCAGGTGAAAGTGTTTGCTTGGTATGACAATGAGTGGGGTTATGCCAATAGACTGCTAGATATGTGTCTGTACTTACATCAAGCTAAATAACCATCAGGCTAAATAGCAGACGAAATAGGGTAGGGTTCACGTTTGCTTAAGGTGTAAAGATGAAACGTTCTATAATTACAATGATTGCTAAAATCTAGACCATAAAAAAGGGCCAACTTATCACTAAGTTGGCCCTTTTAATATCTGGCGGAGTCGGAGAGATTCGAACTCTCGAAGGGCTATGAACCCTTGCCGGTTTTCAAGACCGGTGCATTCAACCGCTCTGCCACGACTCCAATAGGTTGACTATTATAAGCATTTTTCGAATGAATGCAAGGGCAACAGACCCAGAATTTTAATAAAAATTTATTATGGTTTATAGGGAGCTCATCACCCAAATCTTGGGCATAAAAAAAGCCAACTTATTGCTAAGTTGGCTTTTTAATATCTGGCGGAGTCGGAGAGATTCGAACTCTCGAAGGGCTATGAACCCTTGCCGGTTTTCAAGACCGGTGCATTCAACCGCTCTGCCACGACTCCGTAGGTGCAGTATTATAGAGGGTTTGAATTTGATTGCAAGTGTTATTTTTGATTTATCACAAAAAAATAATTTTTACTTGTTATTTTTAGGCTCAAGCTGTTCTTCTAATAAGCCTTTGGTTGCAAAACTGCTGTGGGTATCAATAATCGCCTTTTCAATAATTGAAGCACTTACTCCATTGGCACGAAGTTTTTCGATGAAGACTTCATCATCGGCTAGGGTATAACCATCATTATCACGGTCTAAACCCTGGCGAATATATAAACGAATCAAACCCTGGATACGCTTAAAGCCATGCTCTTCTGCGGTCTCTTTTAGCAGCCTGATCATCTCTTCGGATAATCTGATGCTAATTGGACGGGTAATCTTTTGCGGATGGTCAGAGAACTTATTACGAATATGTGGAGGAATCATAGCCATGTCATTTCTTATAGTAAATTTGAGTCAATTGAATAAATTATAAACTAACACAATCTGTCAGTCTTAACTACCTAAGGTGACAGGTTTTAGGGCATAAAAAAAAGTCCTAATCAATGATTAGGACTTTTTATAAGATTTTAAATTGATTTATAAGTCTTTAAAATCTTTTAGAATTTGGCTCCCTAACCTGGGCTCGAACCAGGGACACACGGATTAACAGTCCGATGCTCTACCAACTGAGCTATTAGGGAAGAACTTGTTTGACGCCTATGTTTTGCAAGGGGTCTTAACTAAGTGATGCGTATTCTAGGCAATCTTCGGATGGGTGTCAAGCCTTAAAGTCAAAAAAAATGCAAAATCTTCTATTTTTTTGATTTTATCCTCAAAATTAGGGGTTATTGCTTGATTTAACAAAGATTTTTGACCAATTTGGTATCGCTGTCTCAATAATAGCAAAAGAGAAATCACTTAAAAGATTAATCTAAACAAAGATTGCGCTGAATAAAAACCATCTCACTCGCCAAGCTAAATAAATGACTTCATAATTAATAAAGTGGCTGAATAACATAGCCAGGGTATTGCACTTAAATTAGGAGTGCTTTAAAGAAAGCAATTTGTTTAAAAAGCAATCTGGTTTTACAACAGCTCGAATTGTGGCCAAGACTAAATTCGGCACAAAAAAAAGTCCCTATCTATTAAGATAAGGACTTTGGCATATGCCATAAAAGTATTGCTTGGTAGCAATGTAGCATGAGGTAAAATAAAGAGTCATGCTAGAATTTGGCTCCCTAACCTGGGCTCGAACCAGGGACACACGGATTAACAGTCCGATGCTCTACCAACTGAGCTATTAGGGAATAGCTAGGTTAACGCGCTTATGTGTTAAGCTGTTTGCGTTAAGTGGGGCGTATTCTATCAAATATTTTTTATCCGTCAAGCCTTTTTTGAAAAAAAATTGAAAATTTATCAAATTTTATCGATTTTGACGGTTTTTGGACTTTTTAGCTATAAATTAGCAGGTTTTGATTGCGGTAAAGCAGTTTTAGGTGCTCTGTCTGTATACAGCCTAGTATAGCAGATAAGCCGCGACAGTCAGTAGAGTTTAGCCTCAGTTTTGATAAAGTAGTATACTTGAAAGCATAAAGTGCGGTAAATCAATAGAGCCTTACCCCATATTTTTCGTTTATATATAGGAAGATTATGTCACAAATTAATACCTCAACCAGTTCAGTTAGAGCTCCTGTAAAAAATGAGTTATACATGTCAGTATTAATGACACCAGATATGGCTAACTTTATTGGCAATGTGCATGGGGGTGATTTACTCAAGATGCTCGATCAGGTGGCTTACGCTTGTGCTAGCCGTTACAGTGGCGGTTATGTTGTGACTTTATCTGTGGATCAGGTCATGTTTTTAGAGCCTATTTATGTGGGTGAGTTGGTTACTTTCGCCGCCAGTATTAACCATGTGGGCAGAACTTCGATGGAGGTGGGCATTCGAGTAGAAGCTGAAAATATCCAGCAGCGTACTGTACGTCATACCAACAGCTGTTATTTCACTATGGTTGCAGTTGATGAGAACGGTAAGCCAACCCCTGTACCGCCGCTAGAGATTAAGAATGAGCTAATGCAGTGTCGATTTGAGGCAGCGGAACAGCGAAAAAAGATGCGCATGCAACAATCCAATCGTCCCAGTTGTGAAGCTCATAAATCGCCCAACGAAGAGTTAACAGGGGCTCATAAACCTAGTGATGATTTAAAGGACGAGTAAGGTGTTGAGTAGTAGTCATTGCCTGATGCTTTTTAAAATCTAAAACAATCCAAAGGTATTACTTAATTACTAAAAGGTACAACGAGGTATTTATGAAGCATTATTCAAAAAGTATTAGTTTTTTGAAGCTATTTACTATCGCTAGTTTTAGTATTATGGCTTGGCAATTACCTGCGCATGCAGAGCTCAAAAATAATAGCTCTACTGTCACTATTACTCATGTCGGCTCTGTCAATACTAAGAGTATTATAAATGGTAAAAATAAACAGCAGGTACCTTCAGATACCTCGTTAATTAAGCTACTTGAAATCACTCGTATGGCAGATATGATGCAGTCGGTATCTGGTACACAAAGTGATATGATGGCGTCTATCATCGAATCTACGCTTAAGCAAGAAGACTTAGAGCAGATGACACCAAAGCAAAGACAGGAAATGATGCGAGTGCTAACCCAATATTCTCAGCAGATGCTTGCAGAGACCAACAAAGCGACACTAGAGATGGCACAAAAGCACTTTATTACTGTGGCAAAAAATCACTACACTCAAGCTGAAGTGGATGCTCAAATAGCTTTTTACAGTACGGAGGTGGGTCAAAGCATATTGGATAAACAGCCTAAACTGATGCAAGAATATATGAAGGTTCTAACACCTGAAGTTATAAAAATAGCCAATGCTACCCGTGAGAAGCTAACCCCGCAGTTGGAAAAAGACTTAGAGGCTATTTTTAGATAGATTTTACTGTAATAGTTTCCAATAGCGTTAATATTTGAGCAGCAAGATATTGTAACTGTCCTTCAGTAGTAAAATGAACAGTGACCCCCTAAAATTGAGCACAAACTCTGTAATAAAATTATTTAGGTCATTATTTATGTCAACTTCTCGTCCATTTTTAAAGTCTGCTTTTAAGCCACTGCTATCTATAAGTGCGATGGCATCTCTAACTGCTGCATTGGTAATGCCTGCGCAAGCTGAGCTTATTATCAACAGTGGTGCAGGCAGTTCTGGTTCTGCTATAACTGCGACTACAAACTCTCAGAATACTGCTTCTATGCAAAGCAATATGGGGGTTAGTCAGCAAAGACCTACCGATGCTTCAGTTGTTAAGCTTATGCAGGTTATGCATGTGGATGAGCAAATAGAGACAATCATAAATAGCCAACAAGCTATGGCGGATATCCTTGAGCAGCAGGGAGATAAGGCCTCTGTAGACGACAAAAAGCTCAATAAACGCCAGCGTGAAATGGCTCAAAGTATGCAAGGGGTCTTAGAGCAATACACCAAAATCTTAGCAGGTGGTATTCAAAGTACAGTGACTAAAGAGGAGATGGTTGAAGCTTATAATGCAGCTGCCAAAGCCCACTATACTCAGCAAGAGGTTACTGCCTTAATCGACTTCTATGACACGCCGATGGGTCAAAGTATTTTAGAGAAAAATCCCAAGGTAACTTCCCAGTTTCTAAAAACGTCTCTGCCAGATGAAGATGAAATGAAGCAAACGACTAAACAGCTTGAAGAATTAATGCCTCAAATAAAAGATATTTTTAAAGGCATCTTTTAAACAAAAAACTTTTAAGCAAAAAACTCAAAATTTGTTGTAGAACACAAAAGGAAGGTAGCTATTTGGCGCCTTCCTTTTTTATAGGTTTAATTATAGAAGTTGACGTTATGTAGAGGCAGTAAAGGGCTTTAAATTATTGGATTTATCCCCATAATAACAACTATAAACAAACATAATAAATTAAAAGATACTCATTATGCGAATGCCTGAACCAAGATCTTCAAGACAATTAAACCAATTGGCGACTCAGCTACAAGACGAAGCTGAAATTACTGGAGTCAATGCCTCCGGTACCTTAATCTCCAGCCGTGCTTTTGAGATGGTAACTGACTTTGAGCCTGCCGGCGATCAGCCTCAAGCCATTGAAAAATTGGTAAAAGGGGTAGAGTCGGGTATGGATGCCCAGCTGTTACTGGGGGTAACCGGTTCTGGTAAGACTTATACCATGGCCAAAGTGATTAGTGAAACTCAGCGTCCGACCATTATCATGGCGCATAATAAGACATTAGCGGCTCAGCTGTATGGCGAATTTAAGTCTTTTTTCCCCAATAACGCGGTTGAGTACTTCGTTAGTTATTATGACTATTACCAGCCCGAAGCTTATGTGGCCGCCAGTGATACTTTTATTGAAAAAGACAGTGCCATTAATGATCACATTGACCAAATGCGTCTGTCAGCTACCCGAGCCCTACTTGAGCGCCGTGACGCAATTATTATCTCCTCGGTATCCTCAATATATGGTCTAGGGGATCCAGAAAGTTATCTAAAAATGCTATTGCACATTGTGGTCGGTGATGTCGTGGATCGTAATGCCTTAATTAAGCGATTGGTGGCCTTACAATATACTCGCAATGAGTTAGATTTTGAGCGTGGTACTTATCGTCTGCGTGGCGAGCTATTGGACATATATCCTGCCGAATCAGAACAATTGGCTGTGCGTATCAGCATGTTTGATGATGAAGTGGAGAAGATCAGTTGGTTTGATCCATTAACTGGTAAAACCGTACGCAGTGTGCCGCGCATTACCATTTATCCTAAGTCGCATTATGTGACACCGCGTGAGAAGCTTGAAGCGGCCAGTAAAACCATTCGGGCTGAGCTCGATGAGCGTCTCAAGTATTTTCGTGATAATGATAAGTTGATCGAAGCTCAGCGTATCAAAGAGCGTACCCAGTATGATTTAGAGATGATTCAGCAGTTAGGGTACTGTAACGGCATTGAAAACTACTCACAGCATTTATCAGGTCGTCCTGCTGGCGAGGCACCCCCAACTTTGTTTGATTATATTCCTCCTGATGCACTGCTATTCATCGACGAATCTCATGTGACTGTGCCTCAAATCGGGGCGATGTATAAAGGAGACCGCTCGCGTAAAGAGAACTTGGTTAATTATGGCTTCCGCTTGCCGAGTGCCATGGACAACCGTCCTATGAAATTTGAAGAGTGGGAGAAGATTAAACCAGCTACTATTTTTGTCTCGGCGACACCCGCTCAATATGAGCTTGAACACAGTGAACAAATTGTTGAGCAAGTAGTGCGTCCGACCGGTCTGATTGACCCTGAGATTGAAATCCGTCCAGTATTAACTCAGGTCGATGATGTGTTATCAGAGATTACTAAGCGTCGAGCTGTTAATGAGCGGGTATTAATTACCACGTTAACCAAACGCATGGCTGAAGACTTGACGGATTATCTAAAAGAATATGATGTCAAAGTGGCTTATCTGCATTCAGACATTGATACAGTAGAGCGGATGCAGATTATTCACGAACTGCGTACGGGTGTTCATGACGTATTGGTGGGTATTAACTTGCTACGTGAGGGCTTAGATATGCCCGAAGTGTCTTTAGTCGCCATCTTTGACGCGGATAAAGAGGGCTTCTTACGCTCAGAGCGTTCACTGATTCAGACCATTGGCCGAGCAGCGCGTAACTTAAATGGTAAAGCCATTTTATATGCGGATCGGATTACGCCAAGTATGGAAAAAGCGATTGAAGAGACTGATCGTCGCCGGGAGAAGCAGATTGCCTTTAATGAGGAGCATGGCATTATCCCCAAATCGGCCACGCGTAGTATTACCGATAAGATTGATACCGGTGAGGACGAGGAAGATCTGAATGACAATCAGGCCATTCCAAGCAGCAGTGGTTTGCCAGATGTGGATATTGAAATTCTACGTAGCCCAGACTTGTTGGCAAAAGAAATCAATCGTTTAGAGAAGCAAATGAAGCAGCTGTCTCGTGAATTGAAGTTTGAGGAAGCTGCCAAAGTGCGCGATACTGTGCTACAGCTCAGAACTTATATTGTTCAGTAGTATTTAGGTTTAACGATATCAGGTTTAACAGTATTAAAAGACGTACCTAATTAATTAGGTACGTCTTTTTTTATTGTTTTTACTTTTATTGTTTCTATAGCTCTTCAATCTGTCTGGCCAAAGCCTGCAGGTGCGGCACAATATAGCTTATATAACTGTCGGCTTCCCACAACGCTCGCGGCACACTGGCATTCAAGGAGTGAGTGTATTTACCTTTAATACTGTCATATAGCGGAATTGCCACTGCCAAAATATCGGGTGAATATTCCCCATCGGATAAACTATAACTATGTTGATGATAAAAGTCAGCTGCTATATTAAGCTTATCTATGGCTTCGATCTTTTGCTGAGAGTCATCAGTGTAAGGTAAGCTGTTTATAACTTGCTGCTGCATAGATGGGGTAATTGCAGCATAATAAGCTCTACCCAAAGCCGTCCTCTCAAGTGGCACCGTCGAGCCCACTGATAAATTTACCGCTAATCGTGCCGGACTGCG
The DNA here is from genome assembly GCF_002385225.1 of Psychrobacter sp. UBA3962. Classification (GTDB taxonomy): domain Bacteria; phylum Pseudomonadota; class Gammaproteobacteria; order Pseudomonadales; family Moraxellaceae; genus Psychrobacter. Next base: position 283,573 of record NZ_DGDC01000003.1, read on the forward strand.
ATAACAAGCCACATAGCGCATTTCGCCCTCATCTTCGGTAGCAATATTGACCGATACCTGATGGGTGAGTGCAAACTCTCGCAGTAACGGTAGCGCCTCTTCAACGATATCTTGTCCTTGCCAGACACTACTGCTTAGTTTGAGTAGATTTTTGCCGAGCTTATAGCTGTCATTCTTATTACGCTTGATAAAGTTTAACTGTTGCAAAGTATGCAATAGGCGGCTGACAGTGGCTTTAGGCAGAGCGGTCTTGTCACACAACATCTGATGGGTCAGTTCTTGCTCATCTTCAAAGGCACTTAGCAACAGCAGCCCTCGTCCTAAAGCGGTAATAAAGGCTTTGTCATCCTCCTGTTTGGCTGTGTCTAAATGATCTTTTATTTCTGAAATTAATGTATTTTTCATCAGCCTTATATCCATTGTATTGTTTTTTATAGAGATAAAGAATAGGTTTTTTCGACTATTTAAGCTCTTATCTTTTTAAGCTCTTAGTTCTTATATTCGTAAAAAACAAAAATATCTTTACTTCAATAATTAATTCTGTTTTAATTAATTCAATAAATGAAACAAAGTTTCACTATGCGAAACAGGATTAAGTTTAGCAGTTTTATTTGAACTAATCTAGATTTATTAAAACTAGATTTATTTGAAGTAGACTTATTAAAAATAGCTAGCGCTTTTGATTCGCAGTCTCATCAAGCCAAGTTGTACAAATGACAGTTTATAAAAACAAGGAGTTCGTTATGTCAAACAATGCCCACGCCACTCACAGACCTTCTTTTGAATGGTCAGACCCTTTTTTATTACATGACCAATTAACCGAAGAAGAGCAAATGGTGCAAAGATCGGCGCATGATTTTTGTCAAAGCGAGCTTATGCCAGGGATTTTACAAGCCAACCGTCATGAGAATTTTGATCGCAATATCATGCGTCAAATGGGTGAGCTGGGTCTACTGGGTGTAACCATTGAGGGTTATGGGTGTGCCGGTTTATCAAGCGTGGCCTATGGGGTGATTGCCAAGGAAGTAGAAGCAGTCGATTCAGGCTACCGCTCTGCCATGAGTGTGCAATCAAGCCTAGTGATGCACCCAATCTGGGCTTATGGTACAGAAGCACAAAAAGAGAAGTATTTACCTAAGCTTGCCTCAGGCGAATACGTGGGCTGTTTCGGACTAACTGAACCAGACGCTGGCTCAGATCCAGGCTCAATGAAAACCCGTGCCAAAAAGGTAGATGGTGGCTATCAGCTTAAAGGCAGCAAAATGTGGATTACCAACAGTCCAATTGCTGATGTGTTTGTGGTGTGGGCCAAAGACGATGAAGGTGATATCCGCGGCTTTGTATTAGAAAAAGGTATGAAAGGCTTATCGGCACCGAAGATTGAAGGCAAGTTTTCACTGCGAGCTTCTATCACCGGTGAAATCGTAATGGATGATGTGTTTGTTCCTGAAGAAAATGCTTTCCCAGATATCCGTGGTCTAAAAGGACCGTTTGGCTGCTTAAATAAAGCGCGTTATGGCATTGCTTGGGGCTCTATGGGCGCAGCAGAGTTTTGTTGGAAAGCGGCCCGTCAATATACCTTAGATCGCAAACAGTTTAACCGTCCATTGGCTGCCACTCAGTTAGTACAGCTAAAGCTTGCTGATATGCAAACTGAGATTGCGCTAGGATTGCAGGCAGCACTACGTGTCGGCCGTTTGATGGACGAACACAATGCTGCGCCTGAGATGATCTCCCTAATTAAGCGTAACAACTGTGGTAAGGCGTTGAACATTGCTCGTGTGGCACGTGATATGCACGGTGGTAATGGTATCAGTGATGAGTTCCACGTAATTCGTCATGTGATGAACTTAGAAGCAGTGAATACTTATGAAGGCACACATGATGTTCATGCGCTTATCTTAGGCCGTGCTCAAACGGGTATTCAGGCCTTTGGCTAGATAGCTTTTATTTGGCTAAATAGTTTTTATTGGCCTAAATAGCTTTTATAGCCATATAGATGGAAGGCAACAGCCGCCATAAGAGAGGTTTTGTTTCGGCTGTCATCAGCTGGCCAATCCTAACTTATGGCGGTTTTTTTATCGCCAAAACAGACATGAGGGATGATATGTTAAACAGTCAATCAACTGAGCCAGAGAGCACAGGGCAAAATTCGCAAGCCTTAAGTGGGATTAAGGTTTTGGATTTATCGCGGGTATTGGCAGGGCCTTCTAGCACCCAGATTCTTGCAGACTTAGGTGCTGAGGTAATAAAGGTAGAGCGTCCTGTGGTCGGTGATGAAACTCGGCACTGGAATCCGCCAAGTTTTATCGATGACAACACGGGGGAGCAGACAGCCGCTTATTTTGCCACTGTCAATCGTAACAAGAAGTCTATTACCGTAGATATCACCACGCCTGAAGGTCAGCAACTGATTAAGAAATTGGCAGCAGACAGTGATGTGTTGGTAGAAAATTTCAAAGTTGGGGGCTTAAAAAAATACGGGCTAGATTATGAGTCCTTAAAATCAGTCAATAAAAGGCTGATTTATGCCTCATTAACAGGTTTTGGACAGACTGGTCCTGAAGCGCATAAGCCGGGTTATGATTATATTATTCAAGGCTTATCAGGTCTGATGAGTATTACTGGCCCTAGTGATGGTGAGCCGCATAAAGTAGGTGTGGCTGTGGTAGATTTGTTCGCCGGTTTGCAGCTGACTGTTGGCATTCAAGCCGCACTTTTGGCACGCGCCAATACGGGAGAGGGACAGCATGTGGACGTGGCTTTACTCGATAGTGCCATTGCCATGCTTGCCAATATTGGTATGAATCAGCTGGCGTCAGGCAAAACACCCCCAAGATTGGGTAATGCGCACCCCAATATCACGCCTTATCAAGTATATGCCACTGCCGATGACAGTCATTTTATTCTGGCCTGTGGCAATGATGTCCAATTTGCCAAAGTCTGTGCGGTCATTGGTGTACCGCTGCATGAAGACAGCCGATATAGTACCAATCCTGCACGAGTGGAAAACCGCGACAGCTTACAGCAAGTACTCACTGGGGTTTTTAAAACTAAAACTCGCGAGCAGTGGCTACAGTTGCTGCAGCAAGCTGGCGTGCCTTGTGGTCCTATTCATAATGTCACGGAAGCGCTGGCAATGCCACAAGTACAGGCTCGCGATATGATTGTCAGTTTTGAAGGCAGTCCAGTGCGTGCTTTAGGCAGCCCGATCAAGCTATCTGGCACACCGGTTAGCTATCACAGTGCTCCGCCAGCCCTCGGTGCAGATACCGAAGCAGTGTTACAGAGCATGGGACTTAGCGGTGAGCAGATACAGCAGTTGCGAGATAAGCAGATTGTTTGAGTGAGTAGCTGTATGGATGGTCTAAACTGAACTATCAACAAACAACATAGCCAACAAGCGTTTTCTTGTTGGCTGTGTTTTGTGATTCTACCTTACACTTATGCCCAGTCTTAAAGAGATATCTTTAGCCAGTGATAATAAGGCTTGACTCACCGCTTCACGATGCAGCTCAAATTCCTCTTTTACGAAGCTGATGGCCATGCCAGCCAATGGGTTGCCGTCACTATCGACCACACAAGTTCCTAAACAGTACATTCCCTCTCTTAATTGCCCATCATCTAATGAGATACCCGTTTTACGGATTTCATTCAACTCATCAATTAGCTTCTCAAGCGTTTGTACACTGCGCGAGGTATAGGCTTCAGGCATGTTTTGTCCAAATAATTGAGTCAGTGTTTCATCATCATAAGTTGCAAGCATGGCCTTACCTGTGGCTGCAAATGGTGCAGGTATACGCACCCCAGAGCGGAAAGTAAAACCAAGGGGAGCAGGAGACTCATGACAGGCTAAGAAAACGACCTCTTTGCCATCAATCTTAGATAAGGTGACGGTGTGCTGCAATAAGAGGGGGTGATTGACAATTAAGTCGTGAAATACATCAATAATACTGTGCTGCTTTTCATACTTTCCTGCCCAGTAAAGTAGGTATGAGCCAAGGTGAAAGCGATTGTCACGGTCTTTAAACACCAAATGCTTAGACAGTAGGCTCTGCAATATATTGTGAGTACTACTACGAGGGAGCTGTAATTGTTCGGCGATTTCTGCAGAGGTTAAAGGGTAGTTGGTATCGGTAATTAGGTCGAGAATTAAACACATTCTGTCTATAGCAGGCACGCTAACAGTGGATTTCTGGTCGCTAGATTTCAAGTCGGTCATCCTTTAAAGCACTCAAATAATGATTAAGTTAAGTCCATTTAATATAGTTTGAACATAATAGCCTATCGCATGACTCTATGGTTTAACTTTATTTAAGTTAGCTTGCAAATTAGAAAGATTTGAAATCTGTAACTGGAGTATTGCAATTATGCTCAAAGTAAACTTATAATAAGTTATCTCGTATATGAAATGCAAATTCATTATACTGAATTACAAGGATAGGTAATTTAAATACCTCGATGATGCAGTTATGAAGATTGCGACATCAAGTATTCACTGATAGAGGCAGTAAAGAACTGCACTATACAACAAGGATGGTTTACATGGTTACTTTGCAAAACTCTGATCTATTAAAAACTCAGTGCTTAGTTGGTGAGGGCTGGGTAGATGCCGAAGATGGCTCAACAATTGAGGTCACCAACCCCTTCAATGGTGAATTGCTAGGCAGTATTCCTAGTTTAAGCCAGTCTCAAATTGAAAAAGCGGTTGCTTATTCTGAGCAAGCACAAATAAGCTGGGCTGCCAAAACTGCCGCTGAGCGTGCTGTATTATTACATAAATGGGCCGATCTGATTGATGAAAACCATGAGGATTTGGCGGTATTAATGACGGCTGAGCAAGGCAAGCCTCTTAAAGAATCCCGTGGTGAAATCACTTATGCCAACAGCTTTATTCGCTGGTTTGCCGAAGAAGGCAAGCGTGTTTATGGCGATGTTATCCCTTCTACCAAGTTAACTCAACGAATCACGGTTCTAAAGCAACCCGTCGGTGTCTGTGCGGCGATTACGCCTTGGAACTTCCCCTCAGCTATGATTACCCGAAAAGCCGCCCCTGCTTTAGCGGCTGGCTGTACCATGATTGTTAAGCCTGCTACTGAAACGCCTTTTTCTGCATTGGCCTTAGGTGAGCTTGCGATTCAAGCGGGTATTCCCAAAGGCGTACTACAAATTGTCACTGGTAAGTCTTCTGTGGTGGGCGGCGTACTGACCTCTGATAAACGGGTTCATAAGCTGTCGTTTACAGGGTCTACAGAGGTGGGTCGTACCTTGATGGCACAGTGCGCACCGACTATCAAAAAACTATCTTTAGAGCTAGGTGGCAACGCTCCATTTATTGTGTTTGATGACGCTGATTTAGAAAAAGCAGCTGATGGTTTAATTGCAGCCAAATACCGTAACGCCGGCCAAACTTGTGTTTGTGCCAACCGTATCTATGTTCAAGACACTATTAAAGATGAGTTCTTAAAAATATTCTTGAAAAAAGTGGCTGAGTTATCAGTTGGAGATGGTCTAAAAGAGGGCGTAGATATCGGTCCTTTAATCAACCAAGGCGCCCTAGAGAAAGTCACCGCTTTATTAAAAGATGCGTTAGATAAAGGGGCCAAATTATTGGCTGGGGGAGATGTGAATGATGTTTCCCCATTAACCATGAATCCTACAGTTATTAGTGATATCACTGCCGACATGGACATTGCTCACGAAGAGATATTTGGCCCAATTACTACTATTTTTACCTTCAGCGATGAAGCAGAAGTCATTAAACATGCCAACGATACCATTTATGGCTTGGCTGCTTATTTTTATAGCAATGACTTAGCGCGTTCATGGCGTGTCTGTGAAGGCCTAGATTACGGCATGGTGGGTCAGAATATCGGTATTTTATCGACTGAAGTGGCACCGTTTGGTGGGGTCAAGCAATCAGGCTTTGGCCGTGAAGGGTCTAAATACGGTATTGATGAGTACGTCACTATTAAGTACTGGGCCCAAGAGTTAGGCTAGCAATCGGTTGCATAGCCAATTAGTTACTATTCAGTGAACAATAAAAGTCTGGTTAATATCAGTGTTAGCCAGCCAAATTAAATCATAGTTGGGCTAACCAACGACATTTCATAGCAATGTAATTGCCTCAATACAAAGGATGTAGATATGAGCAAACAAACCAATCAATCATTATTAGAGCGCCGTCTGGCTGTATTACCAAAAGGTCTTGGTGTGGCCTTTCCAGTCTTTGCCGAAAAAGCGTTGAATTCAGAGCTTTGGGATGTAGAAGGCAACCGTTATATTGATTTTGTCGGTGGTATCTCAGTATTGAATACGGGTCATAACCACCCAAAAATTACAGCCCGTGTACGTGATCAGCTAGATAAATTTACCCATACTGCGGCTCAAATTGTTAACTATGAAAGTTATATAAGCCTTGCCGAGAAGCTGTGCGAGCTGGCCCCGATTAGTGGCGATAAAAAAGCTGTGTTTTTTACTACCGGCGCTGAAGCGGTTGAAAACACCATGAAGATTGCCCGCGCTTACACGGGTCGTCATGGCGTTATCTCATTCGCCGGTGGTTGGCATGGTCGTACCCATATGTGTATGGGACTAACGGGTAAAGTTATTCCTTATAAAAACAACTTTGGTCCTATGCCAGCCTCTATCTATCACGCCATGTTCCCAGCCCCAGAGCTTGGGGTAACTGAAGAGCAGGCACTAGAAAGTATTGAGATGATTTTTCAGTCATCAATTCACCCCAGTGACGTAGCAGCCATGATTGTTGAGCCAGTGCAGGGTGAGGGTGGTTTCCATCAAGTGACACCCACGTTTGCCAAAAAACTGCGTGAGATCTGTGATGAGCATGGCATCATACTAATCTTTGATGAAGTACAAACCTGCTTTGGTCGTACCGGTACTTTATTTGCCACTGAGCAATTGGGGGTTGAGCCAGATTTAATGACCAGTGCCAAGAGTTTGGCGGGGGGTTATCCTCTCTCAGCAGTTATCGGGCGTGCTGAAGTAATGGATGCCCCTCAGACAGGCGGACTGGGCGGTACATATTCAGGGAACCCACTGGGCTGTGTGGCTGCCCTTGCTGTGATTGAAGTTATCGAAGAGGAGGGTCTGCTTGAGCGCAGTAAAGTTATTGGCCAAACCATTGCTGACTTCTTAAAAGGCTTAAATAGCGACAAGATTGGTAATATCCGCTACAAAGGCGCGATGCTAGCTTTTGATCTAGTAGATGCAGAGGGTAATCCAGATGCAGAAGCAACCGCCAAGCTACGTGCCGATGCTTTTGATAAAGGCTTGCTGCTGGCTTCCTGTGGCCGACACGGTAACGCCATCCGTATTATGGTGCCATTGACTGTTTCTGATGAAGTGCTACAAGAAGGTCTAGACATCATCGGGGCATCTTTGTAGCGCTAAAGATTATCAGCAAGAAGTCACTGGATCTAATAATGTTATTCATAGGAAAGTGGGTGACATTATTAGATGGGGTTTAAATCATCAGATAAAATCAGGGAGTTGATATGTCTGGATTAAAAAAATCATTAGGCATGATAGATATCATTGCACTGGCATTCGGTGCCATGGTAGGTTGGGGCTGGGTAGTGCTAGCAGGGGGCTGGGTTATTTCAGCTGGCATTTGGGGCGCAGTACTGGCCTTTTTAATTGGGGGTCTAGCGGTTATCTTTATTGGCTTTGCTTATGCGGAGCTGGCAGCTTCTATGCCCATAACCGGTGGGGAGCACACTTATACCCATAGGGCACTTGGGGTGCATGTCTCCTTTATTTGCTCATGGAGTATCTTATTTGGCTATTTATCGGTCGTGGCCTTTGAGGCAGTTGCACTACCGACCGTTATTGAATATCTGATTCCAAACTTCAACCAAGGGTTGCTCTGGAATATGGCTGGCTGGGATGTCTATGCCTCTTGGGCAGGTGTGGGGATGATTGGCTCGATTGTGGTCACTTGGTTGAACATTCGAGGTATGGAAGTTAGTGCCTGGTTCCAGAAACTAGCGGTTGGCGGTATTTTAATCGTAGGTACTTTATTAATGATAGGGGCCATTTTATATAACCCTGCCAACTCTGATGCGGTTCAAGCACCGGCTTTTATTGGTGGTATCGGTGGCATGATGGCGGTCATTGTAATGGTACCGTTTATGTTCGTTGGATTTGACGTTATTCCACAAGCCGCAGAAGAGATCGATTTAACGCGACCAAAAATTGGCATATTTTTATTGTTGTCTTTGGTAGTGGCTGTCGCTTGGTATGCAGGCGTGGCTTGGAGTGTGGGTAAAACCTTGCCTTTGATTGAAGCTCAAAACTCAACGCTTGCCACAGCCGATGCCATGACCAATGCTTGGGGCGGAAAATGGGCCGGTATATTATTGGTTATGGGCGGTGTGCTGGGTATTTTGTCGAGCTGGAATGCCTTCTTGGTAGGCGGTAGCCGTTTGATGTTTGCGATGGCCAAGTCGCACATGTTACCTAGCTTCTTAGCTAAGCTTCATCCTAAATATAACACCCCAGTTAATGCTATTTTACTAATTGGTGGTTTGGCTACTTTTGCCCCATTATTTGGTCGCCAAATGTTAGTGTGGATTGTTGATGCCGGTGGCTTTGGGATTGTTATTGCTTATACCTGTGTCGCGATCTCCTTTTTGGTATTGCGTTATCGTGAGCCCGATATGGTCAGACCATTTAGAGTGCCTGCGGGTAAATTAATAGGGGTGGTAACCATTATTTTAAGCTCTGGCTTGTTGTTGCTATATTTACCGGGGATGCCTTCGGCGCTTACTGGAATTGAATGGGTTATTTTCTTAGGTTGGACCTTGTTTGGTATCCTGTTATATGTCTACTCTATTTCAAAAAATCCTGGCAAGAGTAAAGCCTATATGGATGCTGAGATTGTCGCTGTAAAAGAGATGAATGTGCAGTGGTTAAAAGACAATAAGCTACTTTAAGTGATTTTCCTAACCCAATAAATGATTTAATAAAATCCAATGAAAAAGCTCTGCCAATTGGCAGAGCTTTTTCATATGTATTTATAGCCAAAGACTAGTTAGCCTAAGCATAAATCTCTTCTAAGCGAATACAAGATACGAGACGACCTTTCCATTCTCGCAGTTCAGGCTCCGCTTGACTGCATTCGGTTGTCGCATAAGGGCAGCGTTTATGTAGTGCACAGCCTGAAGGTAGATTGAGGGGGCTAGGTAACTCGCCATGCAATTTCAGCTCTTTTTTGGCTTCACCAATGCTTGGCGCAGCGGACAACAGAGCAATGGTATACGGATGCTGCGGATCATTATAAATGGCTTCTTTAGGACCATGCTCGACCACTTTGCCGAGATACATCACCATCAAGTCATCCGCTACGTGACGCACTACAGATAAGTCGTGCGAGATAAATACATAGGCGGTTTGATACTCATCTTGCAGATCCATGAATAAGTTTAATACCTGAGCTTGAATCGATACATCTAAGGCTGAGGTGGGTTCATCGGCCACAACGATTTTTGGATTGAGCATCATCGCCCGAGCCAGCGCAATACGTTGACGCTGACCGCCAGAGAACATGTGCGGATAACGACCTGAGTGTTCAGGACGTAGGCCCACCAAGCGCATCATTTCATGCACCCGCTCTTTTTTGTCGCTAGAAGACAGCTTAGTGTGAATATCTAGCGGCTCTGTCAGCTGATAGCCGATGGTGTGACGGGGGTTAAGACTGCCATAAGGATTTTGAAAAACCATTTGAATTTCGGTACGCAGTTGTTTTAGCTCACGTCGACTATAGCGGGTCGTACCCTCACCATTGATATACAGCTCACCATCCGTAGGCTGTTCGATTAGCGTTAATTGTCGGGCTAGTGTGGATTTACCACAGGCAGATTCACCAACCACAGCCAATGTTTTACCAGCGCGCAGCTCAAATGAAATACCATTTAATGCCTTAACTTGGGCTTTGGGTTTACCAATACCTTGAGACACCGGATAGTGCTTGTGTAGGTTGTCCGCTTTTAAGACTATTTTGGCGTTCTCTGGCATCTGAGCGTCCTGAATACTGGCATTAGAAGCTAAGTTGGTAATCATAAAGAACTCCCCATGAATTCAGTTTCAGAGTGTGGCTTAAGGGTTGAAGTACGCGCTGGAAAGTCGGTCTTAATGCAGCGCACTTTGCCATTGGGTGTGGGCAGTATAGGTGGCGGCGTCTCACATTCAGGCTGCTTATAAGGACAGCGTGGGGATAGTAAACAGCCTTTCGGTCGATCGTATTGACTCGGGACCACACCAGGTAAGCTGTTCAAACGCTTTTGACCAATAGCCAATTCCGGGATTGCTTGCAGTAAAGCTTCAGTATAAGGGTGCGAGGGCTGTTCAAATATTTCTGGTACGGTGTTGGTTTCTACCATTTGACCGGCATACATTACCGTGACATCACGCGCATTTTGAGCAACCAACCCTAAATCATGGGTGATGAGTACCATGGCCATTTTTTTTTCATGCTGCAGGCGAGCCAGTAAGTCCATAATCTGTGCTTGCACGGTCACATCCAGCGCAGTAGTCGGTTCATCCGCGATTAATAGCTTGGGCTCACAAGCCAGTGCCATAGCAATCATAACCCGTTGACTCATTCCCCCTGAGAGCTGATGAGGATAGACCTTAAGACGGTTTTTGGCATCCGGGATTTCTACCAATTCTAGGAGCTCTAAAATACGCTGGCGGGCGGCATCGCCTTTAAGACCTAAATGGGTCTTTAATACTTCTGCCAATTGGTACTCAACAGTAAAGCTTGGATTTAAGCAAGACATCGCATTTTGAAAGATCATAGAGATGTCTTTACCAATAATCTTACGCCGCTCTTTTGGCGATAAGGTCATCATGTCCTTACCATCAAACTGCATTTTATTAGCACCGACTGTGGCTGTAGAGGGTAATAGACCCATTAGCGCCATCATGGTCACTGATTTACCAGAACCTGACTCACCAACGACCGCTAATACTTCACCTTGTTTCAGTTGCAAAGACACATCATCGACTGCGCGGAAAGCGCGAGTGCCTTTACCAAAGGTGACTGAAAGATTTTCGATGTCTAGCAGTAGAGAAGATTCATTAGAATGTACATTTAAGGGGTTCATTAGCTCACCTGCTTTAATTTAGGATCAAGAGCGTCACGTAGCCCATCGCCTGTTAGGTTGATAGATAATGCAGCTAAGAAGATAGCTAGACCTGGCCAAATAGCTAACCAAACATTACTTTGGATGTATTGGCGAGCGGTACCTAGCATAGCCCCCCATTCAGCATCCGGTGGCTGTACGCCAAAGCCTAAGAAGCCAATAGCACCGGCTTCTAAAATGGCCGATGAAAAAATCATAGTGGCTTGGACAATAAGTGGTGCCATACAGTTGGGTAAAATGGTGATAAATAATAGCCTAAGCACACTTGCCCCCATAACTTTTGAGGCGACGTAGTACTCTCGCTGTAACTCAACCATCGCCGTGGCTCGGGTTAATCGAATAAAGGGTGGGGTACAGACTAGGGCAATGGTAATAATGGTGTTGGTCATATTGGGCCCTAAGATAGCCGCAATGATAATCGCCAATAGCAAGCTTGGGTAGGACATTAGGATATCATTGACCAACATCACTGCCTTGCCCCAAACTTTGGGCCAAAATGCAGCACTAAGGCCCAAGCTAACACCGGCAATCATTGCCAAAGTGGTGGCGCTAAGACCAATAAATAATGAGTAACGGGCCCCATACATGACGCGAGATAAGGTATCGCGTCCTGCATCATCAGTACCCAAAAAGAATCTGGCATCGCCTCCACTTAAAAATGAAGGAGGCAGTTGCTCTTTGCCAGTGAATAGTTCATACGGGTCATGCGGAGCAATGCTGGGTGCAAGTAGGGCGACTATCACCATCAGTACTAATATCAATAGTCCAAGAACTGCTCCTCGATTGCGACAAAAAGTTGAGACAAAGAGTCGCATCGATGATGGTGGTGCTGCGGCAAGCTCGATATCTTCGGGAAGTACGTTGGTCTTCATTTGGATCTTCCTATTTCTCTAAGGCTATTTAATAATGAAAATTTTTGGTTATATAGGATGCATAAGCTCATAAACTGACCCCTATGAGGTGTGTCGGATACGGGGGTTGATTAGCCCGTATAAGATATCGACCAATAAGCTGACCAATATCAGAGCCGTCGCGACCAATAAAATGCCATTTTGAACAATAGGGTAGTCTCGCGTGAAGAACCCATCGAGAAGCCAGTTGCCGACACCAGGCCAGCTAAAAATAGTTTCGGTGATAATAGCGCCCGCTAGTAAAGTTGCCATTTGCAGTCCAACCACGGTAACCACAGTAATTAGTGCGTTACGCATAACGTGTATTAGAATGACGCGTTTGGGCGATAAGCCTTTAGCACGAGCGGTACGTACATAGTCTTCGTCTAGCACTTCAAGCATTGCAGAACGGGTCATACGGGCAATCATGGCCAAAGGAATGGTAGATAGAGCGATAGAAGGTAGAATGAAATGCTTAACCACGTTCCAAAATGCGCCTGGCACTCCAGAAGTTAACGAACCTAGCAGCCAAGAGCCATAGAGAGGTTTTACATCCAAAAACTGGGCAACAGAAATCACACCAGAGACAGGAAGTAGCCCTAAATAGTGAGCAAAAATACCGGTTAAGATAGGTCCTAGTAAATAAATAGGCATGGAGTAGCCCGCTAGTGCTCCTGACATTAAGGTGTAGTCGACCCAGCTGCCTCGGCGCAATGCCGCTACGATACCTAGACTTACGCCTACGATACTGGCAATAGTGATGGCACAGATTGCCAACTCCAAGGTAGGCACAAAGTGAGCAAAAAAGTCTTGTAACACCGGGGTTCGGGTTCTAAAAGATGCCCCAAAGTCGCCCTGCAAAATGCCAGTAATGTAGTCCCAATACTGGACAGGTAGAGGCTTGTCTAAACCCAGACGGGCCAATGCCTGTGCGTGCATGGCAGGATCGACCACACGCTCACCCATCATGATCTCTACAGCATCCCCTGGGACCAGTCGGATGAGGGTAAAGGTGGATAAGGTCAAACCAATATAGACAGGAATCAGAATGAGAATTCGGCGGATAATATACAATAGCATGGGCGCGCTCGATTTTTATAAGAAAGAGTTTGCTATAACACTAGGGTGAAAGCCGAGGGCAGCAGGGATAATATCGAATAGAATATTCCCTATTAGTTTTTAGATTGGGCTGTCCTCAAAATCAAAAAGGCTGGAACAGAAAGCTATCTGAACCAGCCACATTACCTAAATTATAGAGTTAGGTTCTTTACTGGTAGTCTAGTAAAGAGTTATTCGATATCTACACCGTCAAAGCGAATAGAGCCTAGAGGACTGATTTTGTAATCTTTAACATTAGGCGTGGTTAATACAGTCACAACCGAGTTGGCCACTGTGGTCCAAGGCAGATCTTGCTTGAAGATTTGTTGCGCCTGTTCATAGTTGGCGATGCGCTGCTGCTGGTCGGTATTAGAGCGAGCATCCATGATCAATTTATCAAAGTCTTTATTACACCAGCGAGCATAGTTATTACCATTAACCGCATCACAAGACAGCAATACGCCTAACCAGTTGTCTGGATCACCATTATCACCCGTCCAACCGGCTAGGATAATGTCGTGCTCACCCTTGTTGGCACGTTTTAGATATTCGCCCCATTCAAAGGTTTTTAGGTTGGCTTTTACCCCAATCTTAGACCAATCTGCTTGAAGCATCTCTGCCATCAGCTTAGCGTTAGGGTTATAAGGACGCTGTACCGGCATATACCATAAGTCAATCTCGAATCCATCTACACCAGCTTCTTGTAATAAAGCCTTGGCTTTTTCGGTATCATAAGGCGCATCTTTTAGTGAATCATTGAAGCCCCATTGTGAGGGTGGCATTGGGTTGGCTGTTCTCACCCCAGCACCTTGATAAACCGCATCAATTAAAGCATCTTTGTTAATGGCCATGTCTAAAGCGGCTCGCACTTTCACGTCTTTTAGCTCAGGGCGTTCAGTGTTATAAGCAATGTAACCCACGTTGAAGCCGGCGTCTTCTAGCACATTGGCTTTGCCAGAAGCTTTGGCTGATTCAACTTCAGAAGGGTTGGCATAGGCTGATACATGGCACTCACCCGCTTGCACTTTCTGGGCACGAACTGCTGAATCTTTTGTGATAACAAATACTAAGTTATCAATATGTATGTCATCTTTGTTCCAGTAGTCTGGGTTTTTGGTATAACGGATTTGTGAGTCTTTTTGATAAGAATTGAAGACGAATGGACCGGTACCTACTGGCTTGGTGTTTAGGTCTGCCGCTTTACCTGAATCCATGAGTGACTGAGCGTATTCTGCTGAGTCGATGTAGGCAAATGGCATGGCAAGGTTTTGTAAGAAAGGAGCGTTAACTTCGTTTAAAGTGATTTTTACCGTATAGTCGTCAATTTTTTCAATATTGGCAATATTATCAGGTAGACCCATGTCTACTGAATACGGGAACTCAGCAGGGTAAGCCTTATTGAATTCAAAATTAGGATCGGTTAGACGCTTAAGGGTAAATACCACATCGTCGGCATTAAAGTCACGGGTAGGGGTAAAGAAGTCTGTTTTACCAAATTTGACGCCTTTACGCAGATGAAGGGTGTAGGTCTTACCGTCTTCGCTGATGTCCCATTTTTCGGCAAGGGCAGGCTGAATTTCAGTCTCGCCGCGTTTGAATTCTACTAAGCCGTTATAGATAGGATAAGCACTGGCATCGAAGTCAGTACCTGCAGTGTACTGGGCTGGGTCAAAACCTGCTGGACTGCCTTCTGAGCAGTAGATTAAAGTTTTGGCGCCTGCTGCACCAGCATCGGTTGAAGCAGCTTTGTCGCCACCACCGCCACAAGCAGTAATACCAAAAGTAGCCGCAGCTAATAAACTAAGTTTAAAAATAGGGTGCTTCATATAGACGTCCTTTGTCACTAGTTGACCTGATTTTTCGGGTATTCAATCCAGTCAATCAAGCACCACCATACAGGAAGCATTTGTAGAGCCGATCAAATCCTTTTCGAACAGGCAAGTAGAAAAAATATGATTAATAATTGAAAGTAAAAGGCCTAAAACCGACCTTATTTATAACTAATAATTGGGGATTACCCAATTACTTATCATCGATGCTTTAGAATATACTATGTAAATGCTGTGTTACGCAAGGTATCTAGTCAGTAAATTTTATAAAAAAGCTAAAAATATCTTGGCATTGACCTAGATTTATAGGGTTGAAAGATAGCTATCAAAAGTTTGTATCGACATTATAAGAGGACTAAAATGACAAAAGCCCTGTCAATTGACAGGACTTTTTTTATCGAATGACCACTATTAAAGATGTTTATTTATTGATTGGACTATCAGGTTGATAGTTTGCGTCTGATGGTTTGGCGAAAGTTAACTTCACAACCTGCCAAGCCACACAGACAGCACCAATGATAAATACCACGTCGCCGAAGGTACGAATCCATCTTAGCGTCACTAGGAAGTCTTGTTGTAAGAAGCCTTCACTGCGCGCATACCATAGGCCCTCAGTGATTGAAGCGTGAGCTTGGAAAATACCGATTGGCAATAAACTGGTGGCAATCATTAATACCAAGCCTAGGTTTAGCATCCAGAAACCTGTTTTCATAAGCTTATCACTGAACACGTAATCAGGGCGAATGTAGCGCATCACCAGTAATACAAAGCCTAGCGCTAAGAAGCCATAAACCCCAAATAAAGCTGCGTGTGAGTGAACGGCTGTGGTATTTAGCCCTTGTAAATAGAATAAAGATACAGGAGGGTTAATCATAAATCCAAATACACCAGCCCCTAACATATTCCAGAAAGCCACGGCAACGAAACACATGATTGGCCACTTAAGTTTCTGCATCCAAGGAGACTTGTGCTGCATTGACCAGTGATCATAACCTTCATAGCCAAGTACGATTAAAGGAACCACTTCTAAAGCACTGAATGAAGCCCCAATGGCCATAACTGGCGTGGTGGTACCTGAGAAATATAAATGGTGGAACGTACCAGGTACACCGCCTAATAAGAATAAAGCTGCGGAAGCAATAGAAGAAGCAGTAGCAATTTTTTTGTTTACTAAGCCTAAATTATAGAAAATAAAGGCCAATGATACCGTAGCAAATACCTCGAAGAAGCCTTCAACCCATAAGTGAACTACCCACCAGCGCCAGTATTCCATGATGGTTAAATGAGTACGTTCGCCGTAGAATAAACCACTACCGTAGAATAAACCGACACAAACCACAGAGGCGAAGAAGATAGCCAGTAAGTTGTTATCTCCCTTGTTTTTAAAGGCAGGCATAATGCCACGAGACATCAATACGAGCCAGATTAAAATGCCTACCCATTTTAAGATTTGCCAGAAGCGGCCTAAGTCGATGAACTCATAACCTTGGTGACCAAACCAGAAGTTATATTTGGCTGGCATGATTTCAGCAAGGGCAAAATATTGGCTAGCAAAAGAGCCCACACAAACAATGATTAAAGCAACCCAAAGGATATCAACGCCTAGTTTTTGGAATTTAGGGTCTTTACCGCCGTTAATAATTGGGGTTAAGAACAAACCAGCCATTAAGAAGGCAGTAGCGATCCAGAATAGGGCGGATTGGATGTGCCAAGTACGTACTAAGGCATAAGGGAAGTAGTCCGCTACGGGTATGCCATAGAAGTTTTGACCTTCTACAGTATAGTGCGCAACGAAACCCCCAATGAATACTTGGAAAACAAATAGAGCAACTACCAAGAAGCCATATTTTGCTAACGCTTTTTGAGAGGGAGTTAAAGCAATTTTAGTGAGAGGGTCCGCATCAGGAGTAACCAGTTTAGGCTCAAGATCATCCTCTTTACGTAAGAATGCCCAACCCCAAATTAATAGACCCACACCAGCGATTAAGAACACCACACTGGCAACTGACCACATGATATTCTCAGTGGTAGGTTTATTATCGATAATAGGTTCGTGTGGCCAGTTATTGGTATAGGTAGCCTCGGTACCGGGGCGTTCTGCTGAGGCGACCCAAGTGGTCCAGAAGAAAAAGTTGGTTAAACGCTGTCTCGATTCTTCGCTAGTAATGGTATTGTTTTTCATCGCAAAGTTTTCACGAGTCTTCTGAAACTCTGGGTCATCCCCATAGACACTCATATAATAAGGCGCGATCTCATTCATTGCCTCAATACGAGTTTGTGACAATACAACCATGTTGTTTTCATTAACTGTACTACCACGATATTCCTTTTTGACCTGCGCATCTAGTACCGCTTTTTGATCTTCATTTGCAGCCTTATAGTCAACACCGTAAAGCTCGTTTGATTTAATATCAAGCCAAGCTACCAGCTCTCTATGTAACCAGTCTGCGGTCCAGTCCGGGGCCTGATAAGCACCATGACCCAGTACAGAACCTAACTGTTGTCCGCCGGTACGTTGCCAAGCTGATTGACCATCTAATATATCTTCTTTGGTCATAATAACTTGACCATTACTGTCTACAAATTGGTCAGGAATAGGGGGCGCTGTTCGATAAATCTCAACTCCGCCCCAGCCTAAGAAAGAGAAGGTGATAATTAAGATGGCGATCAACCCCCACCAGTACTTTTTGTACTCACCCATAACGTGCTCCTAAATAATTTAAACATATATATAAAATGAATGTTTAAGGTTGAAGTTGGGCAATAATAACCCTTAATACCTAAACATTTTTAAAGCTACTAAATTACCTATCCCATTTTTGACAAATCATGTCCCAAATATATTCACAAAGGGTGAGTAATATAGTTTTAATCTGATGATTGGGGTGAATTATAACATCCATTTTAAATGAATGTTAATACATGTTTTCTCTTTATCAGTATTTTTTATGCTAATCCCATTAATTTAAAGACTTAGCGGAGAGGGAAATTAAATTCATATGTTGCTTGATTGCTTTTTTAAGGTGAATAAAAGGTAAAAAGATATGCTGATTAAGTGGGTATTGTAATTTCTGTAATTATCCAGTAATATTCCCCAGCAAATGTAAATGATAACTATTCTTATTATCATTTACATTTGTTTGATAAAAATTTGATCACCTGAAACTTACCCATTGCTAAATCAGCAGAGTGAATATTATGCGTAAAACCAGTCTTAATAATTTATCCCCTCTATGTCTTGCTATTACCTCTATCCTTGTTGTACAAGCGGCGAGTGCTGAGGCAGATATGCCCACCATGACCATGCAAAAGATAACCGTCACCTCCGATAGTTCAGTACGTGAAAGCGTACAACAAGACGAAGTGTATAGTGAAGATTACACACCCGCTCAGCAGGCTTCTCATTTAAGTGACTTTTTAGAAGTTGTGCCTGGTGTGAGTGTCGGCGGTACCTCGTCTGTTAACCAGCGTATTCGCGTGCGTGGCCTGGATGATACTAATCTAAAAGTATCTATTGATGGGGCTCGTCAAGAGGGGGCTTTGTTTTACCACATGGGTGATGTGACCATTGATCCAGACCTGTTAAAGCAAACCGAGGTAGCTGTGGGTAATAACTCCATAACCTTAGGTAATGATGCCTTAGGCGGTGCAGTAGCCTTTAAAACAGTAGATGCCGCTGATTTACTAAAACCAGGTCAAAAAATCGGTGCCAAGCTACATGCAGGTTATGCCAGCAATAACGATGAAGTATTAACTTCAGCGACTGTCTTTGCTGCTCCAGCTGAAAATGTGGATTTGCTGGCTTATTATGGTAAGCGCAATGTGGAATCTGGTGAAGATGGCGAGGGCCGCGAGCTATTTGAGGACAGTAAGGGAGAGAATATTTTATTAAAAGCGGGCGCTACTATTGCTGACGATCATCGTATTGGGGCTAGCTTTAGTCGTACTGAAAAGAAAGGGGTTTTTCCATTTCGTCCAGATTTCCCTTCAAGACCTGAAGACCCAATCCCGCAGCAAGTTAAGCGCGAAACTTATAATGTAGATTATGGTTTTAATCCTGCCAACCCACTGATTGATGTTTCTGCCAATGCTTATCAAACTAAGACCCAAATTTTACGTGATTCAGATGGCGAAGCTGGTTATGAGTTTGATGCTGAAGTAAAAACGACTGGTGCTAAAATTGAAAATATCAGTATGATTGAGAGCAGTGTTGGTAATCACAAGCTAATCGCTGGTGTGGAGCATTACAAAAAAGAATCAGCAATGAGTCGAGACTTTGCCAAGGCAAGCAGTGATGAGGCCAAAAATACTTCAGTATATTTAGAAGACCAGTGGCGCTTGGATAAACTTACTTTAACACCTGGTGTTCGTTATGATCGTTATGAGTCACCCAAATTTGTATCAGATGGCAAAACTTATAACAATGTAGTAGGTGCCCTAGCAGCCAGCTATGAGATTGCACCACGTACGCAGATTTTTGCCAGTTATACCGAGCTATTTAATGGTCCTGATTTGGGACAGGCTATTTTTAATAGCAATGGTGAAGGTATGTATGTCAATAAGGATTTAAAGCCAGAGGAAGGTTATAACTCTGAAATAGGCATTTCTACCACGCTACGTGATTTGACCACAGCCAACGATGCTTTGCAGTTAAGTGCCAAATACTTTAAGTCGAATATTGAAAACTATCAGCAGTTTATTAGAACAGGGAATAGTGCTGGTCGCTATGGTCTAAACTGTACCACTGGAGCGCGCGGTTCGGCAGGTAACTTGCAAGATTGCCAGGGTATGATAAACAGCGATGAAGACTATGAAATCAAAGGGGTAGAGTTGGCAGCTAACTATACCACCAATAACTTTGGCATGGGTCTAAGCTACTCACGCGCTCGTAGTGAGGGTGATAAGACAGGCAATAGCATTCCTTCGGTTAGTGGCGGCAGTGCTGATTCAGGTGATCGTTACATGGTCAACTTAAATTATGATCCTACTAGCGAGCTGGGTCTAGGCTGGCGTAGTACCTATGTGGATTCAATCACGGATAACAACGGCATTAGTAAGCCAAGCTATGATGTCCATGATGTTTATATGAGTTATGCGCCTCGTCAGTTTCAAGATATAAAAGCCACGCTTGGCGTGTATAATATTTTTGATGAAACCTATGCCAATCATTCTTCACGTCTAAGTGACAGCGATGCAACGACTGACTTTGAACCAGGCCGTAATATCAAAGCCTCTCTAACCTACCAGTTCTAATTAACCGATTAGCACTATCTACAAATAAAAATCCCGCTATCTTTAAAATAGCGGGATTTTTATTGGTAGCTCTGGCTGTTTTTAATTATCCATTATAGCTTAGCATCATCTTTTAAGAAGACTTGACCGGTTACGGTTTTATATAAAGCACATACCATAATTACCATACCCAATAGGCCTAAGGCAGGATAAAGCACGTTAATTAGGGTACTAAATGGGAATAAAGACGCCAATAAAGACAAGACTACGAGACTAATGGTTAAAGTACGGAATTGCACCGGGTTCTTCTGCGAGTCATAAAAACGAATCACACAGCCATACAGGTTAGTCACCGCCGTAGTAAATACTGCAATCACCAATACGATGCTAAATAAGATACCTACCATTGGGCTGATGTTATTGGCAATTTGTAGGAAAGGAATTTGATATTCAATAACATTGGTCAGATCTGATAGCAAGGCCAAAGTAATAAATAACAAGCATAGACCTAAGAAGAAGCCGCCCATTACCCCAGCAATTCTAAGGGTCTTTAAGCTTGACTCTTTGCCGCCCATAGCGGTTAGAGTTGAGGTAGCCAAACTAACGTTATAAGACACGTAGACAACAGCGGAGGTCCACCAAAAAGGGGTAGCCAAAGTCGGAGTCAGGTTTTTTAGGCTTTCATCAACTGTCGATAATTGATCAAAGTTTGAACTTAAAGTAACTAAAGAAATAGCGATTACGCTAAAGATAATAATAGGGGAGACAATGCCCAAAGCACGAACCGAGGACGAAAATCCAAAGATTACGGTCGCCAAAGTCATGCCAGCAATAATTAACTTACCGGTCATAACGGATAGGCCCCAGTATTCATTAATGGCTGCTCCGCCACCTGAGAACATAATACTCACACAGCCGAACATAAAAAATAGCAACACATAGTCGCCGATAAAGCCTAATTTATTGCCACACAAATAATTGAGTACGTCTCTATGACTGCAGGTTTGTAGTCTATTGCCTAGCTCCATAAATACTGAGCCATACCAGATAAACATAAGGGTGGTAATAATAGCACCAATAATCCCTACCAAGCCGTAGCCTGAAAAAAACTGTAATACTTCTTGTCCACTGGCGTAGCCTGCACCAATTACGGCGCCCACATACACGCCTGCATAGCTAATGGCTTTTAAAATCGAGCTACTCATATTTTTTATATCCCTATTAAAACTAGCTGCTGTACAGCAGTTGATGTAAAGCTAATTTAACTAGCCCTGATGTTCTAGTAAATTGATAACGATTTTTGGGGGGTATATTAACAGTAAGTTATAAGAATACAAGAGGCATCATTAAATGCTTTATGATAATAAGGGGTAGGTAGAGCGATAAGGAGTTAAAAAATAGATATAAATTTAAAAGAAAAATTATCGATGATAATTAGCCAAAAAAAAAGAGGCCTGATATTAATCAGACCCCGGTTTATTTAGCTAAGCCGTCAAAACATAGCCCTTAACTTATAGGTTAAGAGTGTTATAAGTTAAGAGTGCTGGTTGATCCAGTTTTGCATTAAATCAATTTCAGACTTCTGGGCATCGATGATGTCCTGAGCCAGTTTTCTCATTTGCTTATCTTTACCGTACTTTATTTGTACTTCAGCCATGGCCACAGCCCCTTGATGGTGAGGTAACATGCCTTTAGCAAATGCCGTATCGGCATCTTCACTTAGAATTCCCTGCATCATGTCCTCATGAAACGACTTCATACTGTCAAGATAAGCTTTATGCATACCTTTGGTGTAGTCTTGCTCGTCAGTATCTGGATTGGCTTCTAGCCAGTTCTCCATTTGTTTAATCTCAGCTTCTTGAGCGGCAATAATATCGGTTGCAAGCTTACGCATATCCTCATCTTTACCATATTTAAGCTGAACTTCTGCCATGTCTACTGCACCTTCATGATGAGCTATCATACCCTTGGCAAATGCCACATCGGCATCGTTGGCTTGCACGCCTTCCATCATGTCTTCATGCATGTCATCCATACTGTCCATATAGTCTTTACCAAATTCAGTAGTGGCTGCATGTTCCGTCATATTAGAGTCCATGTCATGAGCTTCATGGTTCATATCGGTATCATGAGTGTCAGCAGTTTTAGTGGTCATTTCAGTATCGACTTCACTCGGGGCTTCCTCTGAAGCAGGCTGGCAAGCGGTAAAAGCCAAAGCAGAGGAGCATAAAGCGGCCACTCCTAGTAATTTGGTCTTTGATGATTTATTAGTAATAATAGGGGCAGTAAGGTTATCTTGGATATGTTTATTCATCATAATATCTCCAATGTTTATTTATTTTATTTTCAATAATTATTCATTAATAAGCTGGACATTAATAAACGGATAGTAAGGTAATTATATCAATCCATAAGACCTTACAATGTTGTTAATAAAGGGCAGTTAGTGAATTTTTGCTAGAAATAAAGGCTTATTGTTACCATTAGTAGGCATAATATGACTTTATAGTCGTCAAATAGGCGTCAAGTTATTGGTTCTTGAGCTATAAAAAATTAATTATAGAAGGTGAAGTATGTATCAAGACATCATAGATTTTTGTTTTAAGGAAGTAGGGACACAGAAGTTCTTTCAAAAAGATAAAGCGTTCGATGAGCTACTCACGCAGCGTTTTGAGGATACTTTAGAGCGTGCAGCAAGAGCAGAGTTATTTGCTTGGCGACAGCACCCCGAGGGCCGTTTGGCAGAGATTATTGTATTAGATCAGTTCTCGAGGAATATCTATCGAGATACGGCGAAGGCTTTTGCGCAAGACAAAATGGCTTTGGTATTGGCGCAAGAGGCAGTAGCAGCAGGGGTATTGCAACAGCTAGAGAGTGTGGAGGCGCGTCAACTGTTATTAATGCCTTATATGCATAGTGAGTCGAAGCTCATCCATGAGCAAGCAGAAAAACTGTTTAAGCAATACACTAACGAAGAGGTCTATGGCTTCGAAATACGTCATAAAGTTATTATCGATCGTTTTGGCCGTTATCCTCATCGTAATGAGATTTTAGGTCGTCCATCTACCGAAGAAGAGAAAGAGTTCTTAACCCAACCCGGTTCTTCGTTCTAAACCTAAGCTTGTTTTAATCTAACGAGATTTTTTTGCTTAAGTTGACAACATTATTTGGCGGGGATTAGCTCGCCGGTGATAATAATAGGGATAGTGGTGCCAAAAATACCTGGGAAGGCAGTCACTCCAAAGTCGTGACGGTTAACCATTGCTGTGGCTTTAAATTTTAAAGCACTTGGCTGAGTTTTTGACTGGGTATAAACGTCAGTCAGCACTACTTTTACCGTCATAGGTTTGCTTTGACCTAGGGCATTAAACTTACCTGTGATATTCCCCTCTCTTGGGTTTTTTAATTTGGCACCTGAAGAGGCAAATTTAATGGTGGGGTACTGTTGAGTGTTTAATAGCTCTTTGCGACGAATAAAATAGTCGCGCGGCTTGAGGTCAGTATCCACGCTGTCTGTATAAACCGTAAAATTTACAGTCGTATTTTGCGGTTTATTTTCATCATAATTAATGGTGCCCTCAACTTTATTAAACATGCCTTTAATCATAGATTTCTTTAGATAAGACACCTCAAAGTTTACTTTGGTTTTTTGAGGGTTGATTTGCCATTTTTGGGGCACAGATGCGGTTGAGACAAGCGGTGATAGTATTAATAAAGCACAGCTTAAAGTCTTGCTTAGAGACTTAGTTGATTGAGTTATTTTGGCAGTAATCATTTTGAAATCCAGTAATTTAGTAATCCGAGTAAAGAATGAATCTAACAAGGATATCAGAGGATAAAGCAGTGCATTTTAACATGTTGCTATACTTGTAGCCCGCACCCTCAGTTTATCAATTGTGACTCTTTATTAAGTATGACTACTAAAAAATGACTGGCGTATAAATTAAAATCAGAGATAAATAGAGAAAATATCTAAATGATAATAATTCTTATTTACATATAAAGCGATTTCATATATCATGCACTGAAAAATAAATGAGTAAAAATAACTTTAATTAACAGGCGTCTAAAACCTGGCTTTACTTCTTATGATAAAAAAGACAAGCGATAAATCAGACCTAATCAAAGTTAATACTGCAACCGCTATTGTGGTACTAGCGATGCATGTAGGTATAGCAGCGGCCTTAGTAAATATGCAAGGACCAAAGCCAGTAGTGAAAAAGCCAGAAGAGGTTAAGCCCATTGAGATTCAGATGCTGTCCATGCAAGAAGCAGTAGAACCTCCTAGTGCTGTTCAACCCGAACAAAACACGCCACAAGTTAGTCAGGAGCAGGTGGCTAAGCTTCAGTCACAAACCAAGCCTGCCTCAAAACTAGAAGAAGCCGAGAAGCCTGAAACTAAACCCGTCAAACAAAATAAGACTGAGCCTGAAGTATCTGAGCCTCAAACTAAATCTGAGCTACGAGTTGAGCCTGAGCCGGTAGAAGAAACCCCGCTGGTCAATAAGTCCGATCCAGAACCACAGAGACAAACTGAGCCAGACATTGATTTAGAAGTTGTCACTAAAATTAAAAAGACACCTATTATTGACGACAATGAACATCAGCGTTTGATTGAGCAAGCAGCCCGAGAACAAGCAGCCCGAGAACAAGCAGCACGAGAGCAAGCAGCACGAGAGCAAGCAGCACGAGAACAAGCTGCAAGAGAA
>NZ_DGDC01000004.1 GCF_002385225.1 Psychrobacter sp. UBA3962
CCTTAACTGACTGGCATTAGTCCACTACCCCCCTCTTTTTGGCCAGATCATCTAAAATATTGCTTGGGTCTGCCACATGATATTGCACGCCCTGCTCACTGGTAAAGCTAAACTGTTCTAAGCTTTTAGTAACCTTTCCTACCATGACTTGCGGCTTAATTGATTGCGGATTTTTTTTATCCGCTAAGCCAGTCGCTGCTAACTTAGCACTCGTTATCAGGCTTAGTCCCACCCCCACAGCTGTGATTAAAAACAGCTTGGTTAAAGCCGCTTTTTGGTAAGGATTTTTATCGTTGCTAGTAGGATCTGTGTTTTGATTGGTTTGGCCATTTTTAATAGGTTCGGCAGTTTTATTGTTAGACATAAGGCAATACCTTTTGGTAAAAGCTGAATTTATTTTGCCTAATAAAGACATAAAAAAGCACCTCTAACATTACGTCAGAGGTGCCTTTTATACAAGATAAATAAACAGAACTTTTTGCTCTATTATTTAACTTTTTTTGGGTTATACACGCTCGATAACTGTAGCGATACCTTGACCTAGACCAATACACATGGTGGCTAGACCAATTTCAGTATCCATCTGCTCCATAGCATTTAGCAGGGTTACTGTGATACGTGCACCAGAACAGCCTAGTGGGTGACCTAGAGCGATAGCGCCACCGTTAACGTTAACGATGTCTTGCTTGTCTAATAGGTTTAGAGCTTTTAGGACAGACAGACCTTGAGCAGCGAATGCTTCGTTTAACTCAATAGTTTGCATGTCATCAAGGCTCATGCCAGCACGCTTAAGAGCTTTTTGAGTGGCTGGTACTGGACCGTAACCCATGATAGCGGCATCACAACCAGCAACCGCCATACTACGGATACGAGCACGTGGCTTAAGACCTAAGTCTTTTGCTTTTTGAGCGCTCATTACTAGCATTGCAGATGCACCGTCTGATAGCGCAGAAGAAGTCGCAGCAGTAACTGTACCATTTGCTGGGTCGAATACAGGGCGTAGTTTTGCTAATGACTCTAAGGTAGTGTCAGGGCGGATAACTTCGTCCACAGTACAAAGCTGTAGGCGGCCTTGCTCGTCATGACCTTCAATACCGATGATTTCATTGTCAAAACGACCAGCTTGAGTTGCTTCCCATGCACGGCGATGAGATTCAACACCAAACGCGTCTTGTTGCTCACGAGTGATGCCATTCATGCGGCCTAACATTTCAGCCGTTAAGCCCATCATGTTAGAAGCTTTAGCATAGTGCTTAGAGGCGGCTGGGTTGATATCGATACCATGCATCATGCCTACGTGACCCATGTGCTCCACACCACCGATGATGAACACGTCACCTTGGTTGGTCATGATTTGAGCCGCTGCAGTATGTAGCGCTTGCATTGATGAGCCACATAAACGGTTTACAGTTTGACCGCCAGCAGTTTTAGGAATATCAGCCAATAAACCGATGTTACGGCCAATGTTCATGCCTTGTTCTAGGGTCTGGTTAACACAACCCCAAATCACATCTTCAACTTCATTGGTATCAAAATCGTTACGCTGAACTAAGGCACGCACTAGCTCTGCTGACATGCTGTCTGCACGAACATTACGGAACATACCGTTTTTGGATTTACCCATTGCAGTACGCACGCCATCTACGATGACCACGTCTTTTGGACTTAATGTTGTCATGTAATACTCCTTAAATTTTTTTATCGTTTAGTCTAACTGATGCTGCCTGCTCATTCATTATTGAGTCATGCGCTACTAGAGCAGATGTCAGCATCAGTTGACTAATTAATTATTTAGTCGTCCCAAGCTTATGGTATTAGGCTTTTGGGTAAAAAGTTTCGCCGGCTGCAGCCATATCACGGATTTTCTGTGGCGCTTCATAAGCCTTGCCTAGGTGAGCATATTTCTCACATAGCGCTAAGTAGTTATCAAGGCCTAGTTGGTCGATATAACGGCATGGACCACCACGGAATGCAGGGAAACCAACGCCCATAATCATTGCCATATCAGCTTCGGCTGGAGTAGCAACGATGTTGTCTTCTAGGCAGCGAACCGTTTCGTTACAGAAAGCAAGCATCATACGATCAATGATAGTTTGATCATCAAACTCTTTCTTATCGCTGTCTGTAGTCGCTTTTAATAGCTCGTAAGTGGCTTCGTCAGCAGTTTTCTTCGGCTTACCACGTTTGTCCATCTCGTACTTATAGAAACCAACGCCATTTTTCTGACCTAAGCGGTTGTTTTCAAATAGATGCTTGATAGCGCCTTTGTAGTCTGGCTTCATACGATCTGGGAAGCCTTCTGCCATTACGTCTGCACCATGCACGCCCGTGTCTAGGCCTACCACGTCGATTAAGTAGGCAGGACCCATAGGCCAACCGAATTTCTCCATTACTTTATCAACGTGTACGAAATCAGCGCCTTCTTTCAATAGCAAATCAAATGCGCCAAAGTATGGGAACAATACGCGGTTTACTAAGAAACCTGGGCAGTCGTTTACAACAACAGGCACTTTACCCATACGCTGAGCTAGCGCAACAGTAGTCGCAATCGCTTCTTCTGATGATTTCTCACCACGGATAACTTCTACCAATGGCATGCGGTGTACTGGGTTAAAGAAGTGCATACCCACGAAGTTCTCTGGACGCTCAAGCACAGTGGCTAAATGAGTGATAGAGATGGTTGAAGTGTTAGAAGCTAGGATAGCGTTTTCTTTAACTAGTCCTTCCACTTCTTTTAATACTGCGTGCTTAACTTTTGGATTTTCAACAACCGCTTCGATAACGATGTCAGTTTCGCCAAAGTCGCCGTAGTTAAGGGTTGGACGAATACGACTTAGCGTTTCACCCATTTGTGCTGGCGTCATTCTCTTACGCTCAACCATTTTGCCTAACAGCTTGCTGGCTTCACCCATACCTAAGTCTAATTGCTCAGACTTGATGTCTTTCATGATAATTGGCAGACCTTTTGAGGCTGCTTGATAAGCAATACCGCCGCCCATGATACCAGCACCAAGTACCGCAGCTT
Source organism: Psychrobacter sp. UBA3962 (assembly GCF_002385225.1). Taxonomy (GTDB): domain Bacteria; phylum Pseudomonadota; class Gammaproteobacteria; order Pseudomonadales; family Moraxellaceae; genus Psychrobacter. Next base: position 3,026 of record NZ_DGDC01000004.1, read on the forward strand.
CATTGATTTCATGAGCATTCTTAGTGTGTTTTTTGGCCAGTTTCTTAACCGCTTGATCGTTTAAGAATAAACCTACTAAGCTTTCTGCTTGTGGGGTTTTCGCCGCTTTAGCGAAATGAGCCGCTTCTACTTTAATCGCTTCATCGCGGCCCAAGTTCACATGCTTTTCAATCGCTTCGATAGCAATAGCTGGAGCTGGGTACTGCTTAGGATTTGCTTTAGCGAAGATAGCGCCTTTGGCACTGTTGAATGCCATCGCTTGCTCAAGCTGATTTAGCTTAACCGGTTGCAGCTTCTCTTCACGCTTCGCTTGCCAGTCTAAGTCACCTGCAATGGCTTTTTTGACTAGGTCAATAGCGGCGGCTTCTAGATCGTCTTGTGCCACAACAGCATCAACCAAGCCTAATTTAAGAGCTTCGGCTGGCTTTTGAGCCTTACCGGTTGCAATTAACTCTAACGCATTGTCAATACCGATAACACGTGGGGTACGCACACTACCGCCAAAGCCTGGGAAGATACCTAGCTGAGTTTCTGGAAGACCGATTTGAGCTTTTTCGCCCATTACACGGTATTCACAAACTAGGGTCATTTCACAACCGCCACCTAGAGCAGCACCGTTAATCGCAGCTACTTTAGGGAATGGCAGATCTTCAAAGCGGTTGAATACACCGTTGATTTCAACGATCCAGTTTGTAATTTCTGCTTCTTCTTTTTTGAAATGGGCCACAAATTCTGTGATGTCTGCACCAGCGATAAATACGCCTTTGGTAGAGGTGACAATTAGGCCTTTTACATTATCTGCTTTTTCTAGAGCGGTCACAGCTTCGTCGAACTGTTTATTGGTTTCGGCATCAAATTTATTAACGCTCTCGCCTTCAGCATTAAACTGTAGGTTGGCAATGCCATCATCTAACAATGATACCGTAATGCGGTTACCTTGATATATCATGTAAATCTCCTTGTTATTTTATTGCTTTATTTTAAGCTTCACGTGCAATCACTCCACGTCATAAGCTAAATCACTTTAATTATATTCTAATAAGCTTAGGTAAAGCGTAAGCTGTAAAACATAGGCTTCTATAGATTCTATATTATTAGAGCGCACACAGTGTAGTAAATTACTATCATATAACTTGCCGCTTTATATCTTTACCCTAGCAGCTGTGTGTTGAGTCATCATTTACGCCGGTTAGTGTAGGGGATTTAACCCCTTGATGTCACAGCGCAATCACTGACTCATAGGTCATATATTTTATTGTATATTCTTTACAGAAACATTTATTACCCCAAAAAAACCGCCCTACCAAGCTCCACATCAGGCCTGCTTAAATCGATATTAATCTAAGTATCATAGACTTCATAAGTCATTGATTAAATAGATATTATATTATTCTGTTAGCTTAGGTGTGCTAACAGCAGGCGAAAAGTGTAACTTGCACATGTTAAACTAGTCCCCATAAAGATTAAGATAGTATTACTATAATTTCCCCTCATTTGTATTGAGCATCGGTTCTATGATTAAACAGCCCGTCAGTTTTGAAAATCTAAGTCAACAGGTCATTGCCACATTAGAGGCCGACATTGAGTCTTTGCTAAGCCATGCCAACTTACCCAGTCCCTTACAAGAAGCTTGCTACTATGCGATGACTGGACAAGGTAAGCGAGTGCGTCCGTTAATGGTGGCTTGTGGTTATCAAACCGTGCTGCAAGGTGAGACTGAAACTGCTGATAACAAGGCGACAAAAACTGAGACCTCATTAGAGTCAGTTTTGTCAGACAACTGTCGACGGGCGATGTTAGCGGTAGAGTTTGTTCACACCTACTCTCTTATCCATGATGACCTCCCCTGCATGGATGACGATGATTTACGCCGGGGCCGCCCCACTTGCCACATCAAATTCGATGAAGCCACTGCCATGCTGGCAGGCGATGTGCTACAGACCTTAGCCTTTGAAGCATTAACCGCTGACATCGAAGGGTTTGCCCCTATTTCAGAGGTGCAAGCTGCCCAATTACTAACGGTTTTAGCGCCAAGAGCCAGAAGAATGGTCTCAGGTCAAATGCTGGACTTAAATGCTGAAAACAAACAGATTACCCAAGCCGAACTTGAAGCCATACACCGGGATAAAACTGGGGCTCTAATTGAAGCAGCGGTGCTTATGGGCGGCGTGTGTGCCGAAGCAACCGCTGATCAATTGGGCGCTTTGACCCAGTTTGCCACTAATATAGGTCTAGCTTTCCAAGTGCAAGATGACATCTTAGATGTGACGGCCAGCACCGATATTCTAGGCAAGCCTGCTGGCAGTGATGAGGGACTGAATAAGTCGACCTATGTCAGATTAATGGGGGTAGAGACGGCAAGAGATTATGCTAAATCCTTATTTGATGAAGGCAAACAAGCGATTGTCGATAGCTTTGGTCAGCAAAGTGCCTTAACCGTGCTAGCAGACTGGCTATGGCAGCGCCAGAAGTAACACTAACAGCACTATTAGACTGTCTAATAATTGATTATAATAGAATTCCATATTCTGCTGTCAGCGATGCCCAGCTTAATGCTCTATTATAAGCACTATCCTATAGATTCTTTTGGGTACCGCTAGTGGGACTGTCTCTATAGCAAGCCCTATTTTTATCGTGCCAGGGTTTGCTGTCCTCCAAGTAGACACTGCCAAGTGCACAACATCTTATTACACCAGTCGGAAGTTTATGCTTTTTTTACAGCAGATTAATGAGTCTAAAAAAGTAACAAAGAGGGCCAAAAGTCGTTTTGGTAATATTCAGACTGGCCGGCGCCTGAGCTTTAAGCAGGCTTTGAGCGCTCAGCTAAAAAAAGCCACTTTAGCCAAACCCTCAACACGTAGTTTACGAACCGCTTCAAGCCGCAAGCTATCAAAAAAAGCACAGACCAATCAAAAACAATTCAATCAAAAGCAGCTCGATCAAAAAAAGCCGCTAAGCCTAAGCCGTCAGCGCTTATTACGCTTGTGTATTTTATTAAGTTTGGCGAGTATGGCCACCCACTCTGTCTCAGCATCTGCCAATGTTTTTGACCCGATACGTCGTGTGCTATCGCCGATTATCAGCATCATAGATAAAAAAGAGACTACACAGCCTGTTGCTCAACCTATCCTGTCTGAGGCTGAACTGATAGCGACTTCCAATACTAGTAACGAAAAAACAGAAGAATCTCATGGCCGCTTATCTCTGACCAAAGATCGACCCAGTTTGCTAAATGTGATGCAAGCTGAGTTCTTGATTAATCGCGGTGAGATAGACGCAGGATTACAGCTTTACAAACAGGAATCCCTTAAAGATGAAGCGACGACTGTCTTTGAACGTGCCTTAGAGCTGTCCTTACTGTATGAGATGCCAGAAGAGTCCTTGGCGTTCGCAGTTAAATGGCAGCGACAAAATACCGAACACGTTCCAGCCTTGTTCTACGTCGCTCACTTGGCATTAAAAGCTCATGATTATAATTTATCGGGCAAGGTGCTAACTGAAATCCTAGAGTATGATAATCAGGCCGATCTTAGTGAAATCCTCATTGGTATTTACCCCACCAATGAGTCTGATCAGCGCTTATTACTAGAAACCTTATTACGCCTGCCCAAGCATGACAACCCCTCTTTGTTAGTGATGCAAGCAGGTCTAATGTCGCAATTGGGTCAGCCAGATATTGCTTTATTGAGTGTCAACCGAGCCTTAAAGTTCAAGCCTGACAATGCGCCTTTTATTGTCCTAAAAGCGGATATCTTAAAGCAGCTTCAACCTGACCGTCAGGTACTGAAGTTTATTAGTGCTGAGCGAAAACGATTAAAAAATAATAAAACCTTGTATCTGTACGAAATCCGCTACCGCTTGGAGTTGGGTGAGACCCAAGAAGCGCATGAACTTTTATTACAAGCTCACAAATTATTTAATGATGAAGAGGTCACGTTACTGGCCGCTTTAGTCAGTATCGATATTGAAGCTTACCCCCAAGCAGATGAGTTGTTATCTGCGCTTGCCTCCTCGCCGGCCTATATCGATCAAGCTTACTACTATTTGGGTATTAGCGCCGAACGACAACAGAAGTTTGATAGAGCAGAGCGCTTTTTATCCAAGGTTATGCAAGAAAACTTGGTGCTAAAGGCGCGTCAAAAGTTGGTGTCTATTCAACTTTTACAAGGTCGTGCAGATGACGCGCTAGCGACCTTAAAGCAATTTAGTGAGCAATTTGATGTGTACGGACCCGAAAGCGCCATCATGCAAGCAGACATTTTACGTCAACAAGAGCAGTTAACTGCCGCGAAAAACATTTTGGCTGAAGCCAATAAGCGCTATCCCGATGATACCAAATTGATGTTTGCTAGAGCCCAGCTTTTAGACAATGAACAAGACACCGCGCTAAAGCGTAGGCTACTTGATCGTTTACTGCTCATTGATCCTGAAAATCCCGATTACATCATCGCTTCTGCCAAACTATTGTTTGAAATAGGCAACGAGCAAGATGTTGAGCAATCTCTAAATTTAGCGCAGTCGATATTGTCACTGCCCTTTGATTCACCCCAGTTTGATCAACAGAACTACTTAACCGCCTTAAATCTAGTAGCTGCTGATGCTCTGTCCAAAGAGCAGTACCAACAAGTTATTGAGTATCTCGAAGTGCCTTACGATATCTCACCGACTCTGGATTCAGGAATTATCTTACTTCGTGCCTATCAAGGTTTGGGACAACAAGATAAGGTCTTAGACTTGTTCAATGACATTCAGCAGCGCTTTGCAGTAGGCCAGCAAGACATCAGCGATAGGTTGCAATCTTACTAACCCGCCCCTTAGACACAAAACTTGAACGCTACAGACTCTTAAAACTCACAAAGCCTTGATAAAATCACATTTTTAATAAACCTTCTATTTAAACCTATACTTCCTATTGCTCTGTCTTTAAGCGCTAATCTATACCGCTTAAAGACAGACTAAGCCTAATTAAATTAAGGATAATTATGACCACACTGCTCAGCAACAAGCCTCTATTCTCAAGCCTAAAGCCCTCTTTTTCTAAAGCGTCTTCTAAAAAAGCAAGCCTCAGTTTGATGTTGGCCGCCAGTGCCTTTATTATTACCGGCTGTCAAACCACGCAACACATGGGTACGACACCTAATGCTACTAGCGGTGTGGTCACTGGCAGCACTCAATACCCAGAGCTACTACAAAGTTTTAACATCCGCGGTAAAATCGGCATCACTACTCCTAAAACGCAAAACAGTGAAGCCCAAACCGGCAGCGCTTTTTATGTCTGGGCCCAAGAACAGGAGCGCTTTGCCATAGACCTGACCGGTGCCTTAGGTATTGGCCATACCGTTATTGAATATGATGGACGTAGTGCTACTTTAGTAAGTGATCGCACGGGAGAAATTAAAGCAGCCTCTCCTGAAGAATTATTGCTACAAGCCACTGGTTGGCAAGCCCCTATCTCACAGCTGCGCCATTGGATCTCTGGTCGCCCAGCCCCTTCAGATACTAACAGTCAGTTAGATGCTCAAGGCCGCTTACAAACCTCACAGAATGGAGATTGGGTTGCTAGCTTTAGTTATAACAATGCCAGCACCCGTACCCCCAATAAAATTTCGGTGACTCGTGCTGATGGTCACAAAGTCATTATGACCATTTCACATGGCTAATTTGACTTTTTTTTATAACTATTGAGGGGTTAACCCTTCATCCTCTCAATATTTTACTTTGATTTGTGGTTAATTGACTGTCTCAGCCTGTTGCTTTTTAAGGTATTTTTTACATAACTTTTCAACTGACTCGTTAATTCCTTCGGCTGGGACGCTCTGATTCCTTTTCTGTCTTTGATGTGATTATTCTATGACCTCTTTGCCTCAGCTTAGCCTGTTCTCCCCTGCAAAAATCAACCTGTTTTTACACATTACCGGTAAACGTGCAGATGGGTATCACAACTTGCAAACGGTATTTCGACTTCTTAACTGGGGCGACACCTTACATTTTCAGGTCAGTGATAAACAGTTTAACCCTCATCAAGACTTTGCAGATACCAGGCTACCCATCACTTTAGACACTAAAGTAGCCGTCACCACAAACCTTCGTGATAACTTAATTACTAAGGCGGCCTTGGCTTTGATTGATAGTGTTAAATCCAATACCTCGCTCTTTGAGGCAGTAGATCGGTTACCAGTCATTGATATTAAGCTCGATAAAGTGCTGCCTGCTGGCGCTGGACTAGGGGGAGGTTCCTCCAATGCCGCCACCACTCTTTTGGCACTAAACACCCTATGGGGCCTTAATTTAGAGCAGCAAACCTTAATTGATATTGGCCGTAGTGTCGGCGCGGATGTGCCCATTTTTATCTTAGGTCAAGATGCTGTTGCAGAAGGCATAGGGGAGAAACTGACTCCGCTGTCCTTGCCGCCGCAGTATTATCTTTTATTAAACCCCAATGCTCACGCTTCTACTCAAGCTCTATTTGCTCACCCTGACTTACGCCGAGACATTCCGGCTATGAGCGTGGACGACATTGAAGAAAATAGCGAAGGCTATCTCAATCGGCTCTACCCCACTTTTAGTAATGTGTTTGAGCCGGTAGTGACCAGCTTAGTGCCCGAAGTGAGCGAAGCCCTAAACTATTTAAAAAAATTAGAGGCACTCACCCACAGCTCTGCTAGAATGACTGGCACAGGCAGCAGTGTATTTTTACCCCTACCCGAGGCGATGACCCCACAAATACAAACTTATATGATTGACAACCCTCCCCCTTGTCACGCGCTAATAATTGAGTCTTTATTAGGGCAAAAAAGCAGGATTTAACCTTATAAACTCGATATTTTTTAAATATCTTAGAAAAACAGTTGCAATCAATAAATTCTTGTGTATAATAACTCGCCCATAAAGGGGTATAGCCAAGTTGGTAAGGCATCAGGTTTTGATCCTGACATCCGTTGGTTCGAGTCCAGCTACCCCTGCCATATTCGTCATAGGCTAAGCCAATAATTTATAAAATTAAACGCTTTAGTTTGTTGACATATCTAGTTAGTTTTCGGTATAGTTCGCCTCGAACGCTACCGAGAAGACAACAAGTAAAAAGTATCAAAATATTAGTGAAACGAATTTATTAATATTTTGATAGTAAATTATCAAGAGACATGCTAGTTTAATAGCAGCAAATGACTTCTTGATAAAGTTTGTCTGTTACAGGGGTATAGCCAAGTTGGTAAGGCATCAGGTTTTGATCCTGACATCCGTTGGTTCGAGTCCAGCTACCCCTGCCATTTTCTTCTAAACGTTCAACTTTCTTCTTTATTTGTGCAGTCTCTACTGCTCCTCTCTTAAGTCAAATAAATAGGACTTGGACCATGCCATATCTGGCGATTTTTACGGGTAATGCCCACCCTGAACTGGCAAAAACTGTCGCTGATCACCTACACATTCCTCTTGGCCGTGCTGATGTCACGCGCTTCTCTGATGGCGAAATTGCTGTCGAGATTAAAGAGCATGTCCGTGGTAAAGACGTTTTTATTCTGCAACCTACTTGTGCCCCTACTAACGATAACTTGATGGAAATCATGGTTATGGCTGATGCTCTGCGCCGTTCAAGTGCTGGCCGCATCACTGCTGTAATGCCGTACTTTGGTTATGCTCGTCAAGACCGTCGCCCTCGTTCAGCTCGTGTGCCTATCTCAGCCAAGGTTGTGGCCGATATGCTTAACATCGTTAGCATCGACCGCGTAATGACTGTGGATTTACACTCAGATCAAATCCAGGGCTTCTTCGATATTCCAGTAGACAATATCTATGGTACTCCAGTATTACTAAAAGACCTTAGAAAACAAGGTTATGATAACCTTATGGTTGTTTCACCGGATGTAGGCGGTGTGGTTCGTGCTCGCGCCATGGCCAAAGAGCTAGGTGGTAACACGGATCTTGCTATTATTGATAAACGCCGTGCTCGCGCTAACGAATCACAAGTTATGCACATCATTGGTGATGTTAAAGACCGTGATTGCGTAATCGTTGATGACATGGTAGATACTGCGGGTACCTTGTGTAAAGCGGCTCAAGCGCTTAAAGACAATGGCGCACGCCGTGTCTTAGGTTATATCACTCACCCAGTATTATCGGGTAATGCTATTCAGACCATTAGCAATTCAGTTTTGGATGAGTTAGTAGTTACTGACAGTATTCCTTTATCTGAAGAAGCAAAAGCTTGTGAAAAAATTCGCCAAGTAACCATTGCTTCCTTACTGGCTGAAAGCTTACGCCGTATCAATAACGAAGAATCTATTAGTGCTATGTTTGAGTCTATCGACTGAACCTTTCTGCCCTAATAAGCTTTATTGATATTAAAAAAACCGCTGTCTTTTAGAGAGCGGTTTTTTTGTACTGGATTTTAGGGATCAATGTCCGTATAATACGCCCTCTGTATGTAAGCAAAAAGTACTGAGACTGAATTAACAGCCAGTAAAATCTGCTATACAGTATATAGATGTGTGTCTGGCCACGTTGGTCGCAAGCGTAGCTTGAACGCATCAAACCCTAATTAATTTAATCAAGGATACTCTCATGAGTGATATTTTATACACGGTAAATGGCATTGTCCGTACCGATGATCAGCAGGGCAAAGGTGCGAGCCGCCGCCTGCGTAAGCAAAACTTAGTTCCTGCCATTATCTATGGTGGTAACGAAGAGCCTACTACTATCGCTATCAAAAACAATGAGCTTTGGAAACTTCTAGAAAACGAAGCTTTCTTCTCAAACATTTTGACTATCAAGCTTGATGGTGAAGAACAGCTAGCGGTTATTAAAGACCTACAGCGTCACCCATCTAAAGGCTTCCCAATGCATGCTGACTTCCAGCGCATTGTTAAAGGTCAGAAGATCAACATGAACATCCCAGTTCACTTCATCGGTCGTGAAGAAGCGCCAGGTACTAAAGCTGGTGGTATCTTATCTACTCTAGTGACTGACATCGAAATCGTATGTCTACCACAAGATCTTCCAGAGTACCTAGAAGTTGACGTATCAGCTCTAGAAATCGGTGAGTCTCTACACTTAACAGACATCAAACTTCCTGAAGGTGTTATCATCTTTGAACTAGATGTTGATGAGCCAGTTGATCGTACTGTAGTTAACATGCAAGCTCCAACGGTTGAAGAAGTGGACGAAGATACTGAAGAAGAAGTTGACGCCGCTGACGTACCTGCTACTGAGCAAGGTGCTGAAGAAGACAAAGGCGAAGAATAATTCGTCTCCTGCCTATAGATTGGATGACTGCTTTCGGGCAGTTATCTAAATCTTGATACTGGCAGACATAATTTATTATACAGTGAGAACGCTATGTCCCAACTTAAGCTTATTGTTGGGCTTGGCAACCCAGGTCAGCAGTATGTCGAAACCAGACATAATGCTGGCTTTTGGTTTGTGGCCCTGATTGCTGACCAATTTAATATTGAACTGGCAGCTGACAAAAAGTTTCATGGTTTAACTGGCCGTGGTCGTATCTTTGATACCGATGTGCGCCTACTGTTGCCGATGACTTTTATGAATAAGTCAGGCCAATCTGTGGTCCCAATGGCAAAATATTACGATATTAAGCCAGAAGAACTGCTAATCGCCCATGATGAGTTAGATATTCCTGCGGGAAGTATTAAACTTAAAACAGGAGGCGGTCATGGCGGTCATAACGGACTGCGTGATATTACTCCTCATCTTGGAAATGACTTCCATCGCTTACGTATTGGCATTGGCCATCCAGGACATAAATCCAAAGTAAGTGGCCATGTTTTATCCAAACCCTCCCCTGATGATCAGGTTGCGATTGAAGCCGCTCTGGGTGCAGCCATGGATTCCTTAAAGCTTATGGTAACTGGTGATATCGAAAAAGCACGTAGCCAGATTAATGGCTTTAAGCTGCCCAATAGCTAATTGATTCTGTTAAGTAAACAAGCTGTCGGTAACGATGGCTTTTTTTCTCTTCCCTACTTTAAAACTAGCTTATACTTAACACTAGATTATTCGATAATTTTTTGATAATTTAGGTTTTTTGATAATTTAGGTATAAATTGGCAGAAAACTGCTTATTTTATAGGTATAATCTGCTTTCTAATTCTTTTCTGCACGACCTCTAGTCTATAATTTCAAGGAAATCCCCTATGTTATTGACCTTATTAAAAGGCAAGCTACACCGTGCCCGTGTCACTCACGCTGACCTGCATTATGAAGGCTCTTGTGGGGTAGATGGTGACTTACTAGATTTGGCTGGTATTCGTGAGAACGAGTCGATTGATATCTACAACGTAAGCAATGGTAAGCGCTTTCGTACCTATGCCATTCGTGCTGAAGCAGGCTCTGGTATTATTTCATTAAATGGTGCAGCGGCTTATATGGCAGATCTTGGTGATATCGTTATCATTTGTGCTTATGCCCAGATGGATGAAAAAGAAGCCGATACTCATAAGCCAAAATTAGTTTACTGCAACGAAGACAATACCGTGAAAGACACGGCTAATGTTATTCCTGTGCAAGTTTCTTAATCTATACTTTTACTATCTTTAATAAAAAATGCTAAGCGATTTATATTGCTTAGCTTTTTTATTTTTCTTAATTTTTTCCATTAATCTATCTTGGAGTTTTTTATGGGCCTAGCGATTATCGCTGTCATTATTGGCCTGGCTATTTTGGTCTGGAGTGCTGATACTTTTATTGATGGAGCCACCAGTCTGGCTGTGCGCTTTAATATGCCTAGCTTCTTAATTGGGGTGATTATCTTAGGCATTGGCACCTCGGCACCTGAACTAGTCGTTTCTGCTTTAGCTGCCTTAGCAGGTAGTCCCGATATCGCCTTAGGGAATGCCTATGGCTCTAATATCATTAACATTACTTTAGTGTTGGGGGTTACTGCCCTCATTAGCCCCATCATCATTCGTAGCGATGTGATTCGTTATGACCTAATGCTGTTAATAGCAACTACCGCTTTGGCCGCCATACAATTGGCGGATGGCAATTTGTCATTAATCGATGGTATTATGCTGGTTGTGGCGTTAGTGGCTGTACTGATGATACAAATATTTTTAAGCCTACGCGGTAATAAAGACAAGGTAGAGCTACCAGAAGAGTTGGCCGCAAAACAGCAAATTAATGTCTTAAAGTCTTTTGGCACCTTGATATTGGGGTTAAGTTTATTAATCGCTAGCTCACGAGCCATCGTTTGGGGTGCGGTTGAGTTGGCTACTTTATGGGGAATGAGTGAGCTTCTAATTGGGCTTACCATTGTGGCCATTGGTACCTCCTTACCTGAGTTAGTAGCCAGTGTTGCGGCAGCAAGACGTGGTGAGCATGACATGGCCTTAGGCAACGTTATTGGCTCCAACTTATTTAATACCTTAGGTGTGGTGGGTCTAGCTGCTATTATTAAACCCATGCAAAACATTGACCCGCTGATTTTATCGCGTGATATGGTGATGGTAGGCTTGGTCACTCTAATCCTGTTTATTTTGGCAATTATTGCCTTTAGACGTCAGGGTGAAATGAAACATGGTAGTGGCGTAGTACTGATTTTAACCTTCATCTTCTACTCAGTATGGCTGGCCAAATCTGCCCTCTAACTTAAGTCATTAACTTAGGTTAATAACTACAGCTTCCCACCAGATTTAGTTATCATCAATAAAAAAACGGCCACTCACTCTGATTGGCCGTTTTTTATTGATAGTTAATTCATGAAGCATTAGAAATGATAGCCCAACTTAACCCCCAAGGCGTAGCCCGTACCATCATCAAATTTTGCTAAGGTTCTTTCTGACAGTGTCTTTTCAATGGGTAGCTTAGAATATGCCGTACCGCCTTCAAACCACATATACTGTGCACCAGCGGATAATTTTAGTTGTTTAGTGACATCGTAGCTACCGCCTAAAGCCAAAGTTTTAATTGAATCGTAAGGGCCTAATAAACTTAGAGGCTCGGCTGTACCTGAATCATAGCCCGCTCTTATTTCACCTGCAAACTTAGGCGTGAACTGCTTGCCTAAGGCTACCTCCACACTATAAGCATCCTCCTTGTATTCCGCTAATGGCTCACCAACCACGTTGGTAATTCCCTCTGGAGAAATATTAAATTTGGTCCATTCTACCCAGCGCGCATTAATCATACCTAAGAGTTGATATTTTTCACTCAAACCGGTTTGAAAATCAAAGTTAACCGATTGCGGAGTTTTAAAACTTAACTGAGTATCTCCAAAGGTTACTTTTGGCAGTCCTTGAAAGTCTTTAATCTCATCTGGTATAGCATTGTAATTGGTTGGGCCTGTGGTATCTAATACAGTATTTAGCAGACCATTATTTACCAGCAAACTTTCATGGGCTTTTAAATTATGAGTACCTTCGGCGCGCCACGTTAAGGCAGCTCGTAGCATAATTTCAGGCTTTTCATAAGCGACCCCCAATACAGGTATTAGGGCATGACTTTTATCTTTAATAGTTAGATCATAGAAAATAGGATCACCTTCGAAGTTTTGCGCCAGCTCAACCGAACCATCCGCCTCTTGATACTCCATTCCCCCATACACCCAAAAATTATTATTAACCTTACCGCCACCTAGCACAGTTAAACTGCGAGTATCTACTCGGGCCTCTGTAGTCCCCATACTATTGTTAAACTCACTCCCTTTGCTATAGACTGTATCTACGCCAAACGGCTCATCATAAATTAATGCTAAAGCCGTATTTTCGGTGGGCGCTATCTTCACGGCTCCCCCCCAGATTTCAAAATCATCCATCATGTCATCAATTTTCTGATTTGCTGCTGGATTCTCTACCCCGCCTGCCACATCTGTCCCTTCAATTTTGGGATCGACATAAGCATAAGACAGCTCGGCATAGTTGCCAGGCTCAAAAAAAGGCAGGATAGATTGTTTGGTATATTCTAAACCAGCAGCATGAGAAGTCACGCCCATCAATAAACTGGCGGCAATAGAAAGCTGAATCTTAGTGCGATACTTTAGGGAATTCATGACAATATCCTTTTGTCAGTAGAAGTAAAATCCATAGCATTAGAAATGCCACCTTTAAATTAAATACTTATCTTGCTGTTATGTCAATGAATTGTAAAATCAGTATTTAATTTTATTTACGACCTCATTACTACATTAACAATTTCCATAAAAAAAGAGGGGGTTATTAACCCCCACTTTTTAACTATCTTTGTTAAAGTTCGTTGCCAGTTTTAAAGTTGAGCGGCTAGTTCAGCACCATCTCGAATCGCACGTTTAGCATCCAATTCTGCCGCCAATTTAGCCCCACCGATAATGTGGTACTCGGTTTTACCTTTTTTAATCGCCTTACCTTTCTTGATATCGGTTACGGCAGGCATTAAGTCGTTCACCGACTCCTGTCCGGCACAAACCACGATACTATCCACACGTAATAGCTGGCTGTGTCCTTGAGGCGTGGTTACCCATAATCCTTCATTGGTTACTTTATCATAAGTCACCCCAGGCATCTGCATCACGCCGTGTGATTTAATATGTGCGCGGTGCACCCAGCCCGTGGTCTTATTTAAGCCTTTACCCAAACGACCCTCACGACGTTGTAGTAAATATACTTGACGCATTGGCACAATATTTTCAGGCTTAGTTAAGCCCCCATCAGTCTCATAGTCAACATTATCATCCACACCCCACTCTTGCTTCCAATCTTCTACTGACTGCGGTTCAGGGCGGTAGCTTGGGTCTTTTAGAGTTTCAGGACCTAGTTCGTGTAACGGCTGGCCGTGACGCGCGGTTAAGTATTCACTGACATCGAAGCCAATACCGCCGGCACCGATAACCGCCACTGTCTCACCAACAGCTTTTTCACCGGATAATAGCTCGGCATAGCTGATAACTTTTGGATTATCCGCTCCCTCAAGCGTACCTTCTAAGCTGCGAGGCACAACACCGGTAGCGACTATCACATGGTCATATTTCGCTTCATCTAGCATCTCTTTGGTAACTTTGGTATTCAGCTTAATAGTTACCCCTTGATGATTTAGCTCATTTAGGAAGTAGCGCGTGGTTTCAAAGAATTCTTCTTTGCCTGGAATCACTTTGGCATAGTTGAACTGCCCGCCTAAAATATCTTTTGCTTCATAAAGCGTTACCTTATGACCCCGTTTCGCCGCTACAGTCGCCGCTGACATACCGGCCACACCACCGCCAATTACGGCTACTTTTTTCGCCTTCTTAGCAGGCTCATAAGTTAGCTCGGTTTCATAACAAGCCCTTGGGTTAACCAAGCAAGTGGAGCGTTTATTTTCAAAAGTGTGATCCAAGCAAGCCTGGTTACAAGCAATACAAGTGTTAATAAGATCCGTCTCACCGTTTTTAGCCTTGTTTACCCAGTCTGGATCAGCTAAGAAAGGACGCGCCATTTGAATAAGATCGGCCTGGCCTGATGACAAGATGCTTTCTGCAGTTTCAGGCATATTGATACGGTTGGCGGCCATTACCGGAATAGACACGTGTTTTTTCACTTCAGCCGTGTAATCCACAAAAGCTGCACGAGGCACGCTGGTCACAATAGTGGGCACCCGCGCTTCATGCCAGCCAATACCGGTATTAATAATAGACACCCCGGCTTCCTCTAGGGCTTTGGCAACGGTAACGACTTCATCCATGACATTGCCGTCTTTTACCAAATCAATCATAGAAAGACGGAAAATAATAATGAAGTCTTCGCCCACGGCTTCGCGTACGGCTTTAACCACCTCTAGTGGGAATTTCATGCGATTATTAATATCGCCACCATACTCATCTTTGCGCTGGTTGACATGACGAGATAAGAACTGGTTTAGCAAGTAGCCTTCTGAGCCCATAATCTCAACACCGTCGTATCCTGCCTGCTTAGCCAAAGAGGCCGAGCGGGCATAATCCTCAACTGTGCTTTTGATATTTTTAATGCTCATCTGGCGCGGTTTAAAAGGAGAGATGGGCGATTTAAAAGGACTGGCAGAAACCACAAAAGGATGATACCCATAACGACCACTGTGTAAGATTTGCATGATAATCTTACTGTCATGTCGATGCACAGCACGGGTTAAACGCTGATGGTTGATCACATCAGCTCGGGTATTCATCGTTCCCCCTGCAGGCAACAACCAGCCTTCTCGGTTAGGAGAAATACCACCAGTAATCATCATCGCTACGCCACCTTTAGCGCGTTCAGCAAAATACGCTGCCAACTTGCCATAATTATAGAAGCGATCTTCTAGGCCGGTGTGCATTGAGCCCATAACAATACGGTTTTTTAGTTTGGTATGACCCAAATCCAAAGGCTGAAAGATATGCGGATAAGGAACATTTGTGGTGGCAATATTGTTAGAGCCAGAGCTTTCCCCTGCAGTATTGCCGTTTGAGTTATTTAAAGCGTTAGAGGTAGCAGCAGTTGCCATAAAAAAATATCCTTATTAAATTCAGAGTGACACTAAACCCAGTGGGCAGTAGCGTTTAACCGAAATATGTGACTAAGAAGAGTAGACCAAACTTAGCAGTTGTTAGATGAGTATTTGGTTAAATGAATCCGATAATATCATTTAACTACCCTCAGTTAGTATCGTTTTATTGATTTAAAATTAATAGTTATCTGTTGACTAGATAAATTCAGTTCACATATACTCACTGACTAAACTTATCCTATTACCTTCGTATCATAAGCTGATTAAGCCAGGTCATGCAAAGGGTATGCAATGACCGTCTAGGCACTCTAACCAAGATACGACTGCTCAAAACTCTGATAAAGGACTATCTGTAATGACCGACTATAGTACGGGTCTAGCTAAGACCGAAGCCAATTACCAACCTTTAACTCCAATACAGTTTATCGCGCGCACAGCGACGGTATATCCCAACAAAACCTCTATTATTTATGATGACTTGGTGCAGTCACCGATTACCTATACTTGGGCACAGACTTATAATCGCTGTCGCAATCTTGCGCATGGATTAAAAAAGTTGGGTATTAATAAAGATGACACTGTGGCCATTATGGCCCCCAATACCCCAACCATGGTTGAAGCCGCCTTTGGGGTGCCAATGTCGCAAGGTGTCCTTTGTACTTTAAATACTCGACTTGATATTGGCGCGCTCACTTTTTGTCTGCAGCACTCTGAGGCGAAAGTGCTGATCTTAGACAGTGAGTTTGCTGAGCATGTCGATCTTATCGAAGAAACTTTTCCTCATTTAATCCTTATTCATGCCACTGACAGAGCGTTTTCCGAAACCAAACCTTTTGGCAAAATGAGTTACGAGCAGCTGATAGAGTTTGGGGGGTTCGATAGCGATCAAGCTAAAGCAGATTTTGACCGGACCATATATCCTGCAGATGAGTGGGATGCCATTGCCTTAAACTATACCTCTGGTACCACTGGCAAACCTAAAGGGGTGGTCTATCACCATCGAGGCGCCACGCTTAATGCGTTATCCAATATTTTGGATTGGGACATGCCAAAGTTTAATACCTATCTGTGGACCCTACCTCTCTTCCATTGTAATGGCTGGTGCTTCCCATGGACGGTAGCTGAACGAGCCGGTATTAACGTGTGTTTACGTCAGATTGATGCCAACTTAATTCTAAAGTTAATTGCCAAATATAACATCACCCATTATTGTGCTGCGCCTGTTGTGCACAATATGATTGCTGCTGGCGACGAAGCTCTAAAGCAAGCTATTACTCATACCGTTAATGGCTTTGTGGCCGGTGCTCCGCCATCAGAAGCCATGCTAGAGAAGATGGAAGCCATGAACTTCAACATCACTCACGTTTACGGCTTGACCGAAGTCTATGGCCCGGTCACTATCTGTGCAGAACATGATGAGTGGCAACAGTTGTCGGTGGCAGAGCGTGCTTCTAAGAAATCTCGCCAAGGCACTACCTCACATCTAATGACGGGCTTTGAAGTACTAAAACAAGGCACCAATGAGCCGGTGGCCGCCGATGGGACTGAGATGGGAGAGCTGGCATTAAAAGGTAATATGGTGATGAAGGGCTATTTGAAAAACCCGAAAGCGACTGAAGAAGCCTTCGCAGGCGGTTGGTTCCGTACTGGGGATTTAGGAGTCAAAGATGCTGATGGCTATATTAAGATTATGGACCGCTTAAAAGACATCATCATTTCAGGCGGAGAAAATATTTCCAGTATTGAAATCGAGAACATTCTTTATGGCCTTCCACAAGTGAACAGTTGCGGTGTGGTCGCTGCCTCCAATGAGAAGTGGGGCGAAGTACCAGTGGCCTTTATTGAAATTGCCGAAGGCGCGACTTTAACCCGAGATCAGGTTATCGAGCACTGCCGTCAGAATTTAGCCAAATTCAAAGTGCCAAAACACGTTATCTTCTGCGAAATTCCAAAAACCAGCACCGGTAAAATCCAGAAGTTTGAGCTACGCAATGCCGCCCAATCTATGGCCAATGAAGAGCCGAAGGTTAAGCATTAAGCGCTACAAATTGCTGTAATCAACAAAAATGCCCATTGAGATATCAATGGGCATTTTTATTATTTTCCTAAAAGCTTTTATAATAAAGCTTAGCTGGCTTGATTAAGCGGGCTGTACTTTATCCAGTACCGTTTTAAAACGCTCTACCGCACCAT
Source organism: Psychrobacter sp. UBA3962 (assembly GCF_002385225.1). GTDB lineage: Bacteria > Pseudomonadota > Gammaproteobacteria > Pseudomonadales > Moraxellaceae > Psychrobacter. The sequence continues at coordinate 20,639 of NZ_DGDC01000004.1, forward strand.
CTATGTCCGTTAGCTTATCAAGACCAAATAGACCTAGACGGAAAGTCTGGAAGCCCTCCGGCTCACCTACTTGTAGTGGCACACCAGAAGCAATCTGCATGCCTTCTTCAGCAAAAGCACGGCCTTTGTGCATTTCTTCATTCTCGGTGTAGCACACCACAACCCCTGGCGCTTGATACCCTTCAGCCGCCACGCTTTGGATGCCGCGGTCTTCTAATAGATCACGAATACGATTGCCTAATTCCCACTGCGCCTGCTTTAATTCTTCAAAGCCAATGTCTTTGGCTTCCAACATCACATCACGGAACATACGCAAGCTGTCAGTTGGCATAGTGGCATGATAGGCATGGCCACCATTTTCATAAGCACGCATGATGGTTAACCACTGCTTCAAGTCTAAACTGAAGCTATTTGATTCTGTCCCCTCTACTTGGGCCACAGCTTTTTCGCTTAGCATAACTAGGCCTGCACAAGGGGTGCTGCTCCACCCTTTTTGTGGTGCTGAAACAAGAACGTCGATACCCAGCTGCTTCATATCTAACCAAATACAACCTGAAGCAATACAGTCAATAACCAGTAGGCCGCCCACGCTATGTACAGCATCTGCCAACTGCTTGATATAGTCATCAGGCAATATCATGCCAGAAGCGGTCTCAACATGCGGAGCAAATACCAAATCTGGCTTTTGCTCTTTAATCGCTGCCACAGCCTCTTCAATGGCTACTGGCGCGAAAGGATTTGGAGTACCCTCTTCTGACTCACCTTCTACCTGATTGGCTTTTAATGCGCCTACTGATTGGGCAATTTTTCCTTTTTCTAAAATCTGAGTCCAGCGATAACTAAACCAACCGTTACGCACAACCAAGCAGTTCTTATCAGTGGCTAATTGACGGGCAATGGCTTCCATAGCATAAGTACCAGAGCCTGGCACAATGGCCACTGCGTCTGCTGCGTAAACTTGCTTTAGGTTGCTGGATAAGTCATTCATTACCTGTTGAAATACTTTTGACATGTGGTTTAAAGCACGGTCAGTATAGACCACTGAATATTCTAATAAACCATCAGGATCAACATCACAACGTAATGCAGGCATAGCTACTCCTTTTTTTTATTTAAATTATATGTTGCTAATTATCTAGTTATACCACAAATAAAACCTTGCGTTTTTAGTATAGCTGTAACTGGCTAATGAGTACACCTTAACTGATGACTAAACCGCAGGGATAAAAAATACCAACTTACTTTTGTAAGTTGGTATCAGCTAGTATAAGTTACTGTTAAATAAATTCGACTTTTAAGTTAAGGCATTGACAGCGTTCTATTACTCATTACTCAATCGTCAATTTTTGCTTGAATATAGTTTTCTAGGCCCATAGCTTCAACCAGGTCTTGCTGAGTATCTAGCCAGTCTGAGTACTCTTCGTTACCATCCTTTAAATCTAATAATAGCTTACGTGACACATAATCTTGCTTTTGTTCACACAGCGCAATTGACTCGGTAATAGTGGCAAACTTCTGATCTTCTAAGCGCACATTGCACTCAATCATCTCCGCCACATCTTCACCGATGAACAGTTTGCCGTACTCTTGCAAGTTTGGCAGACCCTCTAATAACAAAATACGCTCAATCAAGGCGTCTGACCATTTCATTTCAGCAATAGACTGTTTATAGAAAGCTTCATTTAACTCTTCAATTCCCCAGTTTTTGGCAATACGGGCATGCAAAAAATACTGGTTAATGGCTATTAACGATTGTCCAAGCACCTTATTCAAAGCGCGAAGGACTTCTTTATCTCCCTGCATAACTTTCTCCTACATTTGCATTAGCACTTATTGGGTGCTGAAATTATGAAATAATTCTAGCTAATAGGGCCTATTCTGAAATCTCACCCATTTGGCTTTGTAAGTAGTTTTGCAGACCCACCATATCAATTAAACCAAGCTGCTGCTCTAGCCAATGTGCATGATCCTCTTCAGTATCCTCTAACTGAGCTACCAAGATATCACGGGTCACATAGTCATGCTCTTGCTCACAAAGAGCAATGCCCTCTTTTAAATGCTGCTGAACTTTATATTCAAGTTCTAGGTCAAGCTTAAGCATCTCAGGAACCGTGCTGCCCACAGTAATGGCATCAACCGTCATGTCCGGCTTACCACCGAGCATTAATATACGACGGATAATGGCCTGAGCGTGCTGGGTCTCATCTTCCATTTCATGGTGAATACGATCATACAGCTTACCGTAGTGCCATTCACCATACATTTCTGAATGAATGAAATACTGATCGCGGGCTCCTAATTCACCCCCAAGCAAAAAGTTTAAATAATCAATGACTTTCTGACTTCCTTTCATAGTAGCTACCTTTTAATTATCTATTTTATTTACTTATCTACTAGTCCACATTCATAGTAACAAACTTAGAGCGTTCACACAGTGTTTTTTAGAACTGCAAATAGAAGGAAAAATAAGAAATTTTAAGCTATAAAAAAGTGAACCCGAGTATCTCGTAGCTCACTTTATTTTTTCTATTTTATGCTTCTTCCTGATTTTTTTGCCCAATATTAACTGGTCTCAAGCTCTATATCAGCACCAATCAGATTTATACAGCATAAGCCAATTGGCCTGCCAACTCGCTATCCACACTCATTGCTTGATGCTCTTCTAGAAAATCATTCACCATAGGTTCGCAACAGCCGCAACAAGTGGCGACATCTAATGCTTCTTTTAAGCCATCCATAGAGTCGATGCCTGAAGCAAGGGCGGCTTTTATTTGACGGTCTTTAACATTATTACATATGCAAACGATCATCTTGATATCCTCATCTATTGGCATCTATCGGCCTGCCAAAGCAAGTAAGGTGAATAAGTTATTCTATATGATAACGATAACAATTCTTATTTACAATAATTTTTTAGCGCAATCTCTGCTAATTTACAAAACACTCTTACTTAGTAAAGCTTGGTTTATAAAACCTTAGACTTCTGCTTTTTAGGCAAATTAAATAAAAAAAAGACCAAGCTAGGCTCGGTCTTCTTTATATATTTAGCGGACAAATAAGAGAGTCCAGAGTATCAAGCGAGAATTATTTGCCTGCTTTTAAATCTGTGCGTACTTTTTTCACTAAGTAGTCTACTACCTTTGGCACTTTCTCAGACTCACCTTGTACCACATATCTACCATGCACAACCACAGCGGGCACACCCGTTAACTGATAACGTTTGGCGCCTGCTTTTGAACGAGCCACTTTGGTGCTAACTGCAAATGAGTTGTATAGGCTGTTGAATTTCTTTTGATCCAAGCCTTGGTTAGCGTACCATTTAGATAGAGAGTTTTGGTCAAATAGGCGTTGGTTGTCTTTGTGAATAGCATCAAACAATTTATTGTGAGTTTTAGCTTGATAGCCCATCAACTGCGCCGCATAGAAGCCACGCGCATTAACTTCCCACATTGGGTTCAGGGCAGCTGGCGACTCTAAAAATAGCACATCGCTAGGTTTGGTCTTGGCCCATTTTTGCATATGCGGATTTAGGGCATAGCAATGCGGACAACCATACCAGAAGAACTCGCGAACAATAATTTTGTCGCCATTAATGCTTTCAGGATTATCCAATACTACATAATCTTTACCTGCCACATAATCTGCTGCGGAAGCTGGCATCGAGGCTAGGCCTACAGCGGCAACTAAAGAGGCTAAAGCAAAACCTCGCTGAGAATAAAACTTCATCGTAATTCCTTAAGAATATGTATATAGATAGGTTTGGGATCAATGTTAAATTTGAAGTTCGCCACTTGGATACTTGGAAGTTGAGAGTCAATCCATAAGTATCAAATAACAGTTAACCTAAAAATGATAATCAAGGCCAACGAGTCGTCGCTACTTATTCAGGTAGCGTTATGATAACGCATTTATCAGTGCTGTGTGAACCGTAAGCATTGCTAAAACCTTAATAGATGGTTAAATAAGCGTTATTACGCTATCGCACCTAGGCTAATAAGTAGCGTTAAATCTTGTAAAACACTGTAAATTATCGTCTGCAAACCCCGCCATTGAAGATGCCCTATCTTATTAAGCGTGGTAAGATAGACTGTAATGATTCAAAATAATAAAGTTAACCCACTTAGCAATAAACTCGGTTAATAATTAGATAACTTTAAGGTTTAGGATAACTCATGACCCAGTTCAATACGCCAACCGATTCAACTCCTTCTGAAACTCCCGTTGCAAACGTTGAGACACAAAGTGGCACGCCCAATGCTACTCAGCAACAAAATAACGATCTGGGTAATAACGTGGATATGAGTGAGGTCGGTAAATTCACTCAGCTTGCTAATCAATGGTGGGACAAACAAGGCCCGTTCGCTACTTTACATGAGATTAACCCGCTTCGTCTAAACTGGATTGAAGAAAATGTCATTCGTTATATGGGTACGGGGTTAACGGGGAAAACCGTACTAGACGTGGGTTGTGGCGGCGGTATTTTAACGGAGTCCATGGCCCGCAGAGGCGCTGATGCTACCGGTGTCGACTTAGGCATCGAGAACTTGCAAGCGGCAACTGTCCATGCTGAGCAAACAGGGCTAACCGACCGTTTACGCTACAAACATATCGCTATTGAGCAGTTGGCCGCTGAACAGCCTGAAAGCTATGATGTGGTCACTTGTATGGAGATGCTCGAACACGTTCCTGACCCAAGTCAGATTGTACAAGCCTGCTTTGATCTCTTAAAACCAGGCGGCGTTTGTGTTCTATCTACCATCAACCGTAACCCTAAGTCTTACTTATTTGCCATTATCGGCGCTGAATATGTGCTGGGCTTATTAGACCGCGGCACCCATGATTACGCCAAATTCATCACCCCAGCTGAGCTGGATAAAATGGCCATCAATGCCGGTTTTAACCGTCAAGACTTAATCGGCTTACATTACAACCCCATTACTAAGCGTTATTGGTTGGCACAAAATGTGGATGTGAACTATATGATGGCTGTGGTCAAGCCAGCTGAATAACCAAGCTGGCTTAACAACCAAACCCATTGACCCGTTGAATAGCTAGGTGCAGTAAGCTTCGAGGCTTCAGCCTGTTGAGTCTTTTAAATTAAATTACTTAAATTTTCCTTTAAAAAAGAAAAAAACTATGTCAGTAAATTACGTCAAAGCCGTCTTATTTGATTTAGACGGCACTTTAATCGATACCGCGGCAGACTTTATCCGCATCATTGGCCAGATGTCTGAAGCCAATGGCTGGCAGGTCCCCTCTAACGATGCCATTCGTGAGCAAGTTTCAGCGGGAGCGAGTGCCATGGTTAGTCTGATGCTGAAGCACAATAACCAACCGCTTACAGAAGAGCAGGTACAGCACTACCGTCAGCAGTTTTTAGACCAGTATGAAGCGGATATCTGTGTCGACAGCCGAGTGTTCCCAGAGCTTGAGTCTTTGTTAGACTTTTACGACAAAAATGGCATTCCTTGGGGCATTGTCACCAATAAACCCCGCTACTTATCTACTAAGCTTTTAGAGTACCTAAATCTTGCTGAGCGTTGCTCGGTTTTGGTTTGCCCTGACGATGTGAATAACACCAAACCTGATCCTGAACCGATGTACTTAGCTTTAGAAAAACTTGAGTTGCCTCGCGGTATTGCCAACAGCGTGATTTATGTTGGTGACCATATTCGTGATGTTCAAGCTGGTTCTGCAGCTGGCATGACCAACGTACTGGCCAGCTATGGCTATATTCCGCCAGAAGATCAAGACGATTTGGAAGCTTGGGGTGCCGACTATATTGCTGAGACCCCAAAGGCATTGGTAAAACTGTTACGCTCCAAAGAGTTTGATTATCTGTAGCTTTACTCTTTCAGGTTCAGTACTTTTAGGACTGTTTGACCAAATGCTCTATAAATAATAACTTTCTTTAAATAAAGCTCTCTTTAAAATAAACTCTCTTTAAAATAAAAAAATAGTGACCTTATGACCCAAACTCCTTTAACACACGAACAAATTCGTACCTTTGAGCCTGAACCAAACTGCTTACAAGGTAAGACCATCTTAGTCACCGGTGCTGGGGATGGTATTGGCCGAGTCGCTGCCCTAACCTATGCAAAGTACGGTGCTACGGTTTTATTACTAGGCAAGACTTTAAGCAAGTTAGAAGCCGTTTACGATGAAATCGAAGCCGCGGGTGGCAAACAACCTGCGATTATGCCGATGAACCTTGAGACCGCTAGCTATAGCGATATGCAGCAGTTGGCAAACCTTATCCAAACAGAAATTGGTGAGCTGCATGGCGTGCTACATAATGCGGGAATCTTAGGGGCGCTAACCCCGCTAGAGATGTATGACATCGTGACCTTTGAGCAAGTGATGCGCATCAATACTACCGCAACCTTCATGCTGACTCAGGTACTCATGCCGTTGGTCAAAGAAGTAGACAATGGCTCTTTTGTGTTTACCAGCAGTTCCGTAGGTACTCATCCCCGCGCTTTTTGGGGAGCCTATGCCCTATCGAAGCAAGCGGTTGAGGGCATGAGTGATATCTTTACTCAAGAGACTCAAAACACCACCAGCTTACGCTTTAACTGTATCAATCCAGGCGGCACCCGTACCAACATGCGTGCTCATGCTTATCCTGGCGAGAACCCCATGAGCCTGAAGACTCCAGAAGAGATTATGCCAGCGTACGTGTGTTTAATGAGTGATGCCAGCATTGGGGTAAGAGGTCAGGTTATTGCTCTGCAACCTAAATAATCTACGTTGCTAGTTCCCCCTATTGCTAATAACCCATATTGCTAGTAACCCACATCACTGGTAGCTTAAGTCGTCCTGAATATTGATAATGACCTAAGCTATTCTTAGAGCAGAAGCCCCTCAAAGCTTCTGCTTTTTTTGTACTTTTAAGCTTATTGTAACCGCCAAGCTCCACCTTGAAAAATAGGCTAATAGCCCCATAATATAAGGATAAGCCCTGATTTTATTTGGGCAAATCTGAATAAAAAAAGGAGTCAATTATGGCCGGAGGATGGGCGCGTGATGGCGCTGAGCACGAACAAATGGATGCCACCGTGAATGATGCTCTTGAACGGGCAAGAAGAGCCTTGCCTAAAGGTGAAAGCTTAGAATTCTGTGAGGAATGTGGCGAGCGTATCCCAGAAGCTCGGCGTCAAGCCTTGCCTGGAGTGGAGTACTGTGTCAAATGCCAATCTGAGCTAGAAGCCCATACTAAGACTCAAGAGCTGTATAATCGCCGCGGTAGTAAAGACAGTCAATTGCGCTAACTCAATGGCTAAGCATAGTGAAGACGGTTATTAGCGACACTGGCCTGCACTAACTTATAAGCTATAGAAGAGTAGCAAATATAAAAAACTTAATATCCAAAGCTATTAATATAAAAAAATAAAAAGGCACTCTATATTAAATAGAGTGCCCTTTTTTAGGGATAAGAAAAGCTATTATTTAGGCATCTTCTTCATCGGGAACAAACACATAACCCACGCCCCACACCGTCTGAATATAACGAGCCTGCGAAGGATTGTCTTCAATTAAACGACGTAAGCGAGACACTTGAACGTCAATAGAACGCTCCATTGCGCCCCACTCTCTGCCACGCGCTAAGTTCATTAATTTATCGCGCGTTAACGGCTCACGAGGGTGCTGAACCAAAGCTTTCAATACTGAGAATTCACCCGTAGTTAAGGTCACCACGTTACCGTCTCGCTTTAAGGTGCGTGTTGATAAATCTAGGGTCCAAGGACCGAACTCTACCACCTCTACCTGCTGCGAAGGGGCACCAGGTAGCTCGCGGCTGTGGCGACGTAAAACCGCTTTGATACGAGCCAGCAACTCTTTGGGGTTAAATGGCTTGGGCAGATAATCATCCGCGCCCGCCTCTAAGCCAGCAATACGATCGCTGTCTGAGCCTTTGGCAGTCAACATAATGATGGGAATATCACTGTTGTCTTCACGCAAGCGTTTACAGATGCTAATACCATCTTCTCCTGGTAGCATTAAATCTAGCACCACCAGCGAGAATAACTCACGCTGCATCAGCTTATCCATCTGACTGCCATCATGAGCCGTACGCACCACAAAGCCGTCGTCTTCTAGAAAGCGTTGTAATAAAGAGCGCAAACGCGCATCGTCATCTACTACCAATATACGGTGGGTTAAACTGTCGGTATTGTTGATTTTATTGTCTGACATAATATTTTCCTGCTGTTTATTTATTATAGTAACCCAGAGGGTAAAGGGAAAAATACCTTTTGCATTTTTAATATCTAAAATAAATTGGGTCTTATGTTATATATGGTTATGAAGCCAGCATTAATCAATGATTAACTTAATAATATAGGGTACTCATTGCAGATAATGCTAAGGGACTATTGCCTCGACCTGTTAGCCATCCTAAAACCCACTATTATCCATTGTATTAGGCCCGACCACATTAAGCCTGACAATCGATATCATTTAGTGTATAAGATTATGAAACAAATTACACACCTATTACATAGTAGTGCTGTATGGGTTTGTTAATTAATCAAGACTTATTGACAGAAATAAACATAAATAAGCAAAAGCGTTTTTATTATGTCAGCTTTTGCTATAATGCCAACCACATTTATTAACTTCGATACGGATATGAACCAAACCGATACCCCAACTACCAACACCCCTACCAGCCAAGGCAGTACTAATTTGCCCGCTGATGTCATTGCCAACATCCATACCAAGCTTGCAAAAGAGCTGGGCATTAAGCCTGCGCAAGTCAATGCGTTTGTTAAGCTTTACGACGAAGGTGCTACGGTGCCGTTTATCGCCCGTTATCGTAAAGAGAAAACGCAAGGTCTGGATGACAGCCAATTACGTGCTTTGGAAAAAGGCCTGAATTATGAGCGCGACATGGCGTCACGTCGTGCCAAGATTCTTGAGCTACTACAAAGCCAAGGCAACCTAACTGAAGCGTTGCAAGCCCGCATCGAGCAAGCCACCTCAAAGCTTGAGTTAGAAGACATCTATTTGCCTTATCGTCCTCGTCGCCGCTCTTTGGCTGCCAAGGCCCGTGCTGCAGGCCTAGGTGAAGTTGCTGAGAAGCTGTTAACCACCGAGATCACCCCTACTGAAGCCTTAGAGGGTTATCAGTTACCTGAGACCATTACCGATGATACGGGTACTGAGATTGAAGTTGACTTCTCAGTTGCCGAAAAACAGCTGGCTGGTGTTGAAGCCATCATTATCGATGATTGGACTCAAGAACTAGAGTTGCTAGATGATTTACGTACAGGTTTCGCTAAGACAGCCACCATCAATTCAAGCTTAGCCTCTGAAGAAAAGCGTGAAGTTGGTGAGAAGTTTGCGGACTACTTTGAGCACAGTGAAAGCTTAGCACGCCTACCAAACCACCGCCTACTTGCCATGCTTCGTGGCCGTCAAGAAAACGTACTGGTGCTTAAAGTTGATGGTGAAGACGCTCCTTTTGTTGAAAAAATTATCAGCAACTTCGAATTAGATGCCAAGCAGCCAGAAGCCCGTCGTGAATTTTTAGTGGCGGCTGCTAATAGCTTGTGGAAAGACAAATGGCGTCCGCATTTAGAGCACCGCTTATTAACAGAAAAACGCTTGGCTGCCGAAGCCGATGCTATTGATGTATTCGCTAGCAATCTTCAGCATTTATTAATGGCAGCCCCTGCTGGTCGTAAAGTTATCTTAGGGGTCGATCCTGGTATTCGTCATGGCGTAAAAATGGCGGTTATTGATGCTCAGGGTCAGGTTATTCGTAATGCTGATGATACTCCTGCCACAGCCACAGTGTATCCTTTTGCTCCAGACAACAAGATGGATGAAGCAAAAGCCACTATCTCTGATTTATTAAAAGCGCGTAACGTTGAACTGGTAGCAATCGGTAATGGTACCGCCAGTCGCGAAACCGACGCTATGATCAAAGAAGTTATCGATGCCGATGAGGCCATTACTGCTAAAGCCGTTGTGGTAAATGAGTCTGGCGCTTCTGTTTATTCAGCCAGCGAGCTTGCCAGTGATGAATTGGCAGACTTAGACGTGTCAATCCGCGGCGCAGTCTCAATCGCCCGTCGCCTACAAGACCCTCTATCAGAGCTGGTAAAAGTTGAGCCAAAAGCCATTGGCGTCGGTCAATATCAGCACGATGTAAACCAGTCTCAATTATCTGATAGCTTAGATAAAGTTACTCAAGACTGTGTGAACGCGGTAGGTGTCGATGTGAACACTGCCAGTCCTGCTATTTTGGCTCACATTGCCGGTCTAAATCGCAACGTGGCTCAGCAGATCGTTAATTATCGCAAAGAGCATGGCGCCTTTACCAATCGCGAGCAGCTAAAAGACGTGCCAAGATTGGGAGTGAAAACCTTTGAGCAGGCCGCAGGTTTCCTACGCATCCGTGATGGTGAAGAGCCCTTAGATGCTACCGGCGTGCATCCAGAAAGCTATGATTTGGTAAAACAAATTCTAGAAAAATCTGGTAAAGATATTACTGAAGTCTTAGGCAATGACAGTGTGATTAATACTTTAGCCACTGACGGTATTGAAGCGGCTAATGATGAAAATATTAGTCTTACCGCCATTAAACAAGAGCTTGCCAAACCAGCCCACGACCCTCGCCCTGAGTTTAAAACGGCTCAGTTTAGAGAGGACGTCAATAGCGTCAATGATCTAGAAGAAGGCATGCAACTAGAAGGCGTGGTCACTAACGTCACTGGCTTCGGCTGCTTTGTGGACGTAGGCGTGCACCAAGATGGCTTAGTGCACATCTCTGAGATGGCCAATGACTTCGTTGAAGACCCAATGAACTTGGTTAAACCAGGCGATATCGTCACTGTTCGTGTGATTTCAGTGGATGCCAAACGCAATCGTATTGGCTTTAGCATGAAGTCAGAACAAGCAGCTCCAGCCAAACGCACTACTACTGCGGCAAAGCCAGCTACTGACAAGACTGAGACTAAGCCTACTCGTGCGCCGCGCAGAAGCAATAAAGCCAAACCTGCTAACAAAGGTGGCCGTAATAATCCACGTAGTGATAAAGCCAAAGCCAAGCCAGCTGCGAAACAAAAGCCTGAAGAAAATAAAATTGGCTCATTAGGGGCTTTATTAAAACAAGCCGGCCTTAAGTAACCGCTAAGCTAATTTGATCGTTATAAAAAAAGGACAGTCCTCATGGGCTGTCCTTTTTTATATTCATTGATTTTTTAGAGTTGATTAAAACGGTAATTAAAGCTGTCTTAACCCCTACAAAACTAGGCTGATAACTCTACAAACTCAATGCCGGCATGATCTTGTAAACGCTCTATTAAGGCTTCACCCATCGCAGCAGCTGGTGTCCAAAAACCCCCTTCAACTTCTTGCTTACTGATGTCTTGCAGTAGACATAAAGCACTTTGAGCTAGCATCTGACAGGTGCTGCCATAACCAGGGTCTTTGTCGCCCGTCACCTTAGTTAATACTTCCTGGTTGTTGCTGGTATGCCCAAAGAAGCGAATATCAAAGTAGCCATTTTCTTGTTCTGACTTAGAAGGGCCATCCCCAGATTTCGGTAGGACATGCTCATTTAACAGGTCACGGCTGGGCTTAAACATCATGCTGGCGGCAAAGCCTGCAATACCTGCCGTCATGCCATAACTCATAAGGCGACCTTTTAAACCTGCTGGTAACCACATGGCCTCATCATATTTAAAGTCACGACCGTATTGATAATCGCGTAATTGGTTCGAGCGATGAACAATGCGGGTATTAATAGAAGCCATAATAAAGGGCGCTACCCAGCGCTCGTTTTCCGCATCCCACTGAGGAAGGTTAACATTTTCTTGACGCACATTAGGGCGATTGTCATCATCATTTAACAGATAAGGGTTGGCTAACTGTTTACGTAGCGACTTGTCTTTGCCAAGCTCCTCAAAGATGGTAGCCATCGAAGACACCGTCCCACCTGATAAGCCTCCTTTGGCCGCTTTCACTCGCATATTGATGGTTTCACAATACTCGCCATGCTCTTTTTGGGCACAGTTTTGGGTGAATAGTACGCCTAGATCCGAAGGCAAGGAGTCAAAGCCACAAGAGTTGACGATACGGGCTCCAGAATCTTTGGCCGTTTGTTGGTACTTATCGAGCATATTTTTGATGAATAAAGCCTCACCCGTTAAGTCGACATAATCTGTGCCATTTTCAGCACAGGCTTTGATTAAAGGCTCCCCATATTTTAAATAGGGGCCTACCGTGGAGATAATTACTTGGGCTTGGGCTGCCATTTTATTTAAACTATCAGCGTCATCACTGTCTGCAATGATAATCGGTAGCTCTGTATTACCTACCTGCTCCTTAACTTGCTCTAGTTTTTGTTGATTGCGCCCAGCAATCGCCCAGCTTACTTCATTGCCCGCACTGCCCTCTGCTAGGAACTTTTGTAAATAGGCAGCAACCAACTGGCCCACAAAACTTGTGGCTCCATAAAGCACAATCCCGTATTTCTGCTGTGAGTTTTTTATATTTTCATTTGTCATACAGTTCAATCCCTTAAAGTATTTATTATTTAAGTCTCTATTTATTTAAAAGTAACCCTTGGATTAGCTATCGACTGATAAAGCCAACAGCTATCAATTCATTAAAGCATACTCCTGTAATAGGAGAAACTACAGTTTGTAAGAGCGCCTTAACCTGAAGCAATAAACACAGTAAAAATTGAAGGGCCATAAATTTTCACTTTTTATTCATATTTTTATCAAATGTGTGGTATCACATAGCGCCATTTAGACGTAAAATAGCTTAATGATTGCTTTAGGGCGAATGTGCTACACTAATTGCAATTTTTAAACCTACTTTCAAGCTTTATGCTTAATAAAAAGCCAAAGTAATTGGCTAATACAGGCTAGCATGCGATTACTTTGCTTTAAGAGTCAGTACTACTAACTTTCTGTATTTACCGTGATCTGATTAGGCAGCCGTAAATTTTAAATTAAATGTTAGTTGCGTAGTAAAAAGCACTTGTTATGATAGTCTTAGCTACTATCAAATCTGCTCAGACAAATCCGCTTAAAAAGATTGATGTGATAAATAAACACGCTAATATATTGAAGTAACTTTAGTTAAAAATAACAAGGCAATATTATGAGTAACCCCTATTCTGAATTTAAAACCCAACTACAAGGCTCTATGGTTGCCTTAGTCACTCCTATGCTGACTAATGGAGAGGTAGATTATCCTCGTCTTGCCGAGCTAATTGACTGGCATATCGAACAAGGGACAGACAGCTTAATAGCGGTCGGTACCACGGGTGAGTCTGCTACCTTGTCTATGCAAGAGCACAGTGATGTGATCCGCTTTTTTGTGAAGCATGTAAATGGCCGTATTCCTGTTATCGCTGGAACCGGTGCCAACAACACCCAAGAAGCCATACATTTAACCTCAGAAGCCAAAGATGCTGGTGCTGATTGTGCCTTATTAGTAGCCCCTTATTACAATAAGCCCACTCAAGAAGGCTTATTTCAGCACTACAAAGCGATTGCTGAAGCTGTAGATATGCCGCAAATGCTTTATAATGTGCCAGGACGTACTGTGGTAGATATCGCACAAGAGACGGTTGAACGTCTAGCGGATATTGAAAACATTGTCGCTATTAAAGACGCGACCGGTTCTGTAGAACGTGGAAAATTGCTAATTGAAGCTTTAGGTGATCGTATTGTGGTGCTATCAGGCGATGACGGTACGGCGCTAGAGCTTATGAAACATGGTGCTAAAGGCAATATCTCAGTAACGGCGAATATTGTACCTAAAGCCATGAGCCAAGTGTTCAATGCCGCTTTAAAAGGCGACTTTGAAACCGCTACCAAAGTTCACGATACTATTGCGCCACTGCACAAGTTAATGTTTATCGAATCAAGCCCTATTCCAGTGAAGTATGCTTTGAATAAAATGGGCAAAATTGAAAAAGGCATTCGCTTGCCAATGGTCTGGTTAAGTGAGCAGTACCATGATCAGGTAGATGCAGGCTTACGTGCCGCAGGTTTAATTGACTAATAGCGTTAATTGCTTCCCATTACGTTTAACTTCGGTACTTTTGACTATCAGTACTTTTGAATACAAGCTGTATGGCAAAGAGAAATCTATCCCTTTACTCGTACAGCTGACAAAGGATGACCCATGTCTCAAATTGAATTTTCAAATCATTCACAGCCCTCTTTGGTCGCAACTTTGCGCACCGTAACGCAGGTTGCGATTATTGCGGCAAGTAGCGTTGCTTTTTTATCAGGATGCCAAGCGACTAAAGGGGCTTTTGGTAAAATTGGAGATGGCAGCTTGGCTTATCAAAAAGCTGAAAAACTTGATCCTATTCAATTGCCAGCCGATCAAGAGACCGCTCCTTTTGTTCCGCTTTACCCTACTCCGGCTGTAGGCGTGAATACTCTTGATATTGAAAACGAGTCTGGCAAACGCTATGAGTTACCAGCGCCTCATCGTCAAGTGCCCACAGCCAATCAAGCTAGCAATTAAGGGTTAGCTTGATTATTTAGTTGTTTACTTTACTACCGCCACTCTACTTTTAAACCCCCTTTAGGGATACTGACACCTCCGCTCAGTAAACCATATGCATAGGACTTAAATCATGCAGCTTGAAAAAAAAGACCTGCTTTACAAAGGCAAAGCCAAATCTGTTTATGAAACAGAGAACCCAGATTACTTAATCCTTCACTTCCGTGATGATACTTCTGCTTTTAACGGCGAGCGTATCGAGCAGTTAGGTCGTAAAGGACAAGTAAATAACCGCTTCAATGCATTTATTATGCAAAAACTTGATGAAGCCGGTATTGAAACTCACTTTGAGAAGCAGCTTTCTGATGATGAAGTTCTAGTGAAACGCTTAGAGATGATTCCAGTAGAGTGTGTGGTACGTAACTTTGCAGCGGGTAGCCTTGTACGTCGTCTTGGACTAGAAGAAGGTCAGCCTCTAACTCCTCCTACTTACGAGTTATTCTTTAAAGATGATGCCCTAGGTGATCCTATGGTCAACGAATCGTTGTCAGTGGCATTGGGCTGGGCAACTCCTGAGCAACTGGCTAAAATGAAAGAGCTTACTTTCAAAGTAAATGACGTTCTAAAACAGTTATTCGATGAAGGCGGCCTAATGCTAGTCGACTTCAAACTTGAATTCGGCGTATTCCAAGACCGTATTGTACTAGGTGATGAATTCTCACCAGATGGCTGCCGTATCTGGGACAAAGAAACCAAGAAAAAACTAGACAAAGACCGCTTCCGTCAAAGCCTAGGTGACGTAATCGAATCTTATGAAGAAGTGGCTCAGCGTATTGGTGTGCCTTTAAACTAAGCAGCCTTCATTGCTACACTTTGCTTTATCAAAGCCGACTATGATTAAATTATAGTCGGCTTTTTTATATTAAAAGGAAATAAGACTATGTACAAGCTAACTGTATTTATTCCAGAATCAAACTTAGAACCAGTGAAACAAGCTTTGTTTGACGCAGGCGCTGGCCATATTGGTAATTACTCTCACTGCTGTTGGCAGGTTAAAGGTACGGGTCAATTTATGCCTGAAGCAGGCAGTCAGCCTCATATCGGTGAGCAAGATAGCGTTGAGCAGGTGACCGAATGGCGGGTAGAAATGGTGGTGGCTAAAGATAAGATTTCTGAGGTTATAGAAGCATTAAAGCAGGCGCACCCTTACGAGACGCCTGCTTATGATGTGATTGAGGTAATAGATATTTAACCGTTAATCTAGCTGACTCAAGATAGCGACCTCTTTAATGTAGCTCAATAAGTCGGTTTCTGATTCTTGCAGTAGCTCATCGTCATTCATGTGCTTGGCATATTCAATCCATAACAACAGCTGGAATAAGCTATTACGCTCTGCCGCTTTGAACTGCTTACAGAACTGCTTTAAGGTGCTTTCATCATTAATATTTAAGCGGGTATACCAGCCTTCAATTTTAACAGCTTGCTCTTTGCTAAATCGAATTTGGAACAGAGCATCGACTAAAGCGTGGCGATCCTCTTCACTGATTAACTTGCCCACACGCTTAATTTGACGATTACGAGCGGTGGCACTGGTGATATCAGATAAAGCCATCAGCTCAGCCAAGAAGTATTCCGTTGCCGGCAATTTCTTCATCTGTTTTTTGGATAAAGCCGCCAATGGCACAGACAGTTTCTGTAAGCGCTCATGGGCTTTTTTTAGTTCAGTGCGAGAAACTCGCATGTCATGTTCGGACCAATCAATCATAAAAATCTCAAATTAATAATAAAGTAATATCGGCACTTTGGTATAACTTGGGGCTTCGCAGGTCAGAATACCTGCTTTTAATGTCCCCAGTGTAATTTTTCACGGTGCTTAACCATCGCTTTTAGCTCGCTTGGCAAGCTTTGTGACAATCTAGTATGCAGCTTCTCGGTAATAAATACTGAGCGGTGTTTGCCCCCTGTACAGCCAATTGCTACCGTAACCGTGTGTCTATTGTTGTGCAAAAATTCAGGCAGCCAGCGATTTAAAAACTGGTAAATATCCTGCTGCATTTCGTCCACTTCTGGAAACTCTGCAAAAAACTCAGCCACCTCAACATCTCGACCGGTCTTAACCCTTAATTTAGGATCCCAGTGCGGGTTGGGCAAGATGCGCACATCAAAAATAAAATCAGCATCAATGGGCACCCCATATTTGAACCCAAAGGACAGCAGGTTGACGGTAATTTTATTATCTGCTCCTATGTATTCACGCACCAGCTCTTTTAACTGATGAATATTAAGGCTACTGGTGTCGATGGTAATATCGGCGTTGCTGGCAATTGAATGCAGCGTTTCGGTTTCCTTTTTTATGGCGCTGGGTAAGTTTTTGACCTCATAACTCGACATCGCCATTAAAGGATGCACTCGGCGTGTGGCGGCAAAACGTGCTACCAATACCGACTCTCGTGCGGTTACATATAAAACCTTAACGCTATTAACGCCATAAGCTGTCAATAGCTGCTCATAAATACTTTTAAAATTAGAGGAGTCTGCTTGTAACGTTCTTATGTCTACGCCCAAGGCTAGTTTTTTAATATCACCATCTTCTGTCAGCTTTTCAGCGGCTGCCGGCAATAAAGATAAGGGCATGTTATCAATAACGTAATAACCCAAATCCTCTAAAATATTAAGCACTGAGGTCTTACCGGAGCCGGAACGTCCGGAAACAATCAAAACCTCTACTGCTAATACCTCAGGATTCGGCTGTAGCGCTGTTTCAGCTTCTGATTGCTTGGCAGACATATGGTAGACCCCCTATCCTTGTATTGTAAGATGCTATGACTATTACTCAAATAACTAAAGCCGACAAGCTCCGCACTTTTATTTCAATACCGTACCACACTTAAGGCTACTGCTAAACATCGACCTCTTGGTTATCTAATAACCGCGCTTTACCCAACCAGGCTGCTACTGCTATTAACCAAGACTGCTTGCCAGCAAACTCGGTAATCGGTGTTAGTTCTTGATTCTTTACTTCAAGATAATCAACCTTAAAGCCTTTAGCATTAATTGCAGCAATACTTTGCTCAATTAGACTTTCAAGATCACTGTCACAGCTAGCTTTTCCATTTTGTAATTTTAGCGCTAAATCTTGAACTGCTTTATGAAGCTCAGGAGCCTTGGCTCTCTCTTCTTGTGTCAAATACTGATTGCGTGAAGATAAGGCCAGCCCATCCTCTGCACGAACTATAGGACCCCCAATCAGCTGTATATCAAAACTTAAGTCTCGGACCAACTGCTTAATAATCGCCAGTTGCTGATAGTCTTTTTTGCCAAAGACAGCCACATCAGGCTGTACAATGTTAAACAGCTTAGTGACCACTATCCCCACTCCATCAAAATGGGTAGGACGTGATTTACCACACAGCATTTGACTGATATTACCTGCTAACACTTGGGTCGGAGGCGGCATAACTGGGTACATCTCCTCCACCGTAGGGGCAAAGATATAGTCCGCTTCTGCTTCTTTTAATTTCTGGGTATCCGCCTCCAAAGTCCTAGGATAGCTGTCTAAATCTTCTCCTACCCCAAACTGGGTAGGGTTAACAAAGATACTGACCACCACGATATCTGCATGCTGTTTGGCCAGCTTTACCAAAGAGATGTGACCTTGGTGTAGATTACCCATGGTAGGTACTAAGGCTACTGTTCTATTGGCTCTTAGTGGTTTAAGCGCTTCACGTAACGATTTAATAGAGTTATGAGTGATGGTCATGCAGTTATCCTAATGATCCGATCGATTACCAACTGAAAGAGTTTATTTAAATAGTTAAGTACGGTTAATTAAACTGATGCTGTGGTTGAGGGTAGCTGCCTTCTATGACCGACTGATGAAATAAAGCAAAAGCACCCTCTACACTACCCGCATAATCACTTTGCTGATTACGCTCATCGGTTAAGAAGTCATGGACAAAACGCGCCACTCTACCATGGGTTACCCCCAACATATCGTGCATCACCAAAACTTGACCATCGGTATCAGCGCCAGCACCAATACCAATCACTGGCACATCCACAGCTTCTGTTACTTGTTTCGCCAAGGCGGCTGGCACACACTCTAGCAAGATAATTGCCGCCCCCGCCTCGACGACCGCCTTAACATCGGCCATCAATTTGGCCGCGCTATCTTCTGTTTTACCTTGTACTTTATAACCACCGAACACGTTAACCGATTGCGGAGTTAATCCTAGATGAACACAAATCGGTGCTCCAGCAGCTGTCAATGCAGCTACCTTATCTACCAGCTCTGCACCGCCTTCTAACTTAATGACTTGTGCCCCTGCTTGCATGATTTTTCTAGCATTAGCAATAGTGTCCTCAAGCGTAACATAGCTCATAAACGGCAAGTCCGCTAGAATCAGCGCATGCTTGTTGCTGCGCGCCACGTTCGCAGTGTGATATACCATATCATCAACGGTCACCGGTAATGTTGAGTCATGGCCCTGAACCACCATACCCAGGCTGTCTCCGATTAAGATAGTATCGACTTCAGCATTCTGCATCATTTTTGCAAACATCGCATCATAGCAAGTCAGACAGCTGAATTTACGACCCTCTTTTTTGTATTTATTTAAAGTCGATAAAGTAATCATATAAGGTCACCTAAGAAGAAATAATCAAATAAACAATAAAGGACCAACTAAATATTATGAACTAAGACAAGCGACTAAGCCCTGACCAATCCTGACTTTGTTCCAAGTCAGCAATAGTAATCCCGTTAATCTTCACGGTAGGATTGAGCTCAGCTAAGGGCATCAGAACGAAATTACGCTGAGTGATGCCAGGATGAGGCACTGTTAAGGTAGGGCTATTCACTTGCTCATCGCCATAAAGTAGCACATCCACATCTAAGCTTCTCTCCCCCCAATGACGCAAACGAACGCGCTGTGCTTGCTGCTCTAATTGTTGGCACAAGCTCAGTAAGTCATGGGGCTTCAAAGTGGTCTCAATTTCAACAACGGCATTGATAAAGTCTGGCTGATCTTGAGGCCCCATAGGCTTAGAGGCGTAAAGAGATGAGGCCTTCACCTGAGTTACCTTAGGATGAGCCTCCAAACTTTGTATGGCGTTATGAATGTGCTGACTAGGACTGCCCAGCTCATTGGTAAGGTTACCACCCAATCCCAGATAACAGCGTTTACTAGTTGAGGCTTTCTCCATAATAACTGATACCTTATGACTGATTGTGGCCCGTTTTATTTGTTAGCCTTTTTTTCACTGACACTAATCGTAGAGCTTGGCTCACGACGACGACGCGTGGCCGGCACTCGATCACTTTTAGGAATAACTTTATCAGTAAGGGCTACTGGGGTTGAGCTTGGTTTTTCAGTTTTTACCTGCTTCTGCTTAGACGCTGTCACTTTTGGCTCAGGCGTAGAGGCTACTAATTGCTTAGGACTAGCTGACTGACTGTTCTCTACTTTAGCCTCAGAGGCAGTCTTAGCGGTTAACGCTTGTGGCTGTTTTTGCTTCTCAGCAACACTCTGCTCACTTTTGGCTGCTTGCATGCGTTCAGAGTATGACAGCGTTTGGCTAGGCTGACGACGTCGACGCTGACTGGGGATAGGCTCCGCTTTTGGTAATAACACCACATCTTTTTTTACCACCAACTGCGAAGAAACCACCTTGTCTGTGCTGGTTTTAGCAATGTTCTTTGAAGCAGGCTTAGCTGTACTTGAAGGCTCATTTTGCTTTGTTGACTGAGCTGTCTTAGCAGTTGCTTGATGCGCTTCAGTCTGCTCAACCTGCTGCTTATCAATATCAGATTGCTGTGGCACTTGTTTTGCCATTTTATCTGCATTGATGGTAAATAGCGGGCTTGGCTGGCTTTTTTGAGAGGTTTGCTCACCTGCCAACTTACCTAAAGAGAGCTTTTCAAGTTGCGCTCTTTCGGCAGCATAGTGTTTATTTTGGGTAGGGCTACTGCCTTCTTTTTGCTTAGGAGGTTTGGGGCTATAAGCAGCAGTTTGATTATTCGCTTTAGCCACCGGACTGTTTTGATCGTCCTGACGGTTTCGGTTGCGATTGCGGTTACGGCTTGATTTACTAGCACCGCGGCGACTGTCTCCAGCAAAACTATCAATGGCTTGTTGCTTTTGTTTTTCTGATAATGTCTGATACGTTTGCCACCACTCTCCCATACCATTGGTAGACTCAGACAGCGGATTCAACTCATCATCACACTGCTCACGCAATAATAAGAAGTCAAAAGCCGCTCTAAATCGAGGATGCTCTGCCAACTGTGGAATCTGCTTCACTCTAGGATTGGCAAGTTTGGGCTGCATCACCCAAATATCACGGATAAACTGCTCGGCAAAACGCGGAATCGCAGTCTTAATACGCTGACGGTCAATAACTTTACTGGCAGCTTGTAGCTGAGCATCATGAAAAGGCATGTTTTTCTTTTTAAACTTAGCCAATTGATGCAAGTAATTGTCCCAAAGTAGCGCTGCATAGAAGAAAGCGGGGTTGATACTTTTACCCAAAGCAATTCGCTTATCAGTATTGATAGCAACTTGATTTACCAATCTGCTGGGCTGCTCTGGTGGATAGATAATTAGATGACGAATGGCGCCATATTCAAACAATAACGGCAATAAAGGCACTAAATAACCGCCCGTGAACATCTTCTGCGATTCATCATACAGTCTGTGCGGAGAAACCTGATCCAGCAAAGCCCAGTTGTCATCATGAAACTGCTCTGATAATTCTTTATCAAATTCGAACCCAAGTTTGGCTTTAAAGCGTAAAGCGCGTAGTAATCTGACTGGGTCTTCTTCGATACGCAAAGGCGCATGCCCCAACAATCTAAGGGTTTTATTTTTGATATCATCTAACGCATTACAAAAGTCATGTACTACCCCTTTCAAAGGCTCGTAATACATAGCGTTGATGGAAAAATCGCGGCGGGCAAAGTCTTGATGAATATCGCCCCAAACGTTATCGCGGACGATCATACCATCACTGGTAGTATGCTCGTTACCAGTAGGGGGCGCACGGAAAGTGGCCACCTCAATCATGTCACGGCCTGAATACACATGTGCCAATTGAAAACGACGCCCAATAATACGGCAACGCTTGCCAAACAAGTCTTTCACTTCATGCGGTCTTGCATCAGTTACGGCATCAAAGTCTTTTGGATTGAGACCTAAAAGTGTGTCACGGACCCCACCACCGACAATATAAGCCTCAAAACCAGCTTTAGTCAAAGTGGCAATCACTTCAATAATCGAATTGGGTAAATCCGCCTTACTTAACCCTAACTGCTTGGCTGAACGTTCTGCCATGCATCTACTCCCTACAAACTAACAAAAGCCCATGATTACCCGCCAAATTTGCGGCTAAGTAAACTAAGGCATATATAATCGCTAGTGTAACAAATTTTCAAGGTTGATGCCCAACATACTGAGCCTTGGTAATATTAATATCTGCTTAGTAATTATTGCCATAATAATGCTTTGAATTAGCACCAATTAACAAACCAACGCAGAGACCGCCAAAGTGAGCCGCGAAAGAAATACCCGTTTGGGGCATAAGCCCTTCTTTTAATATGAACCAGTAGCTGGCTCCCATTAATATACAGGCCAACAAATAACCCCAACGTCTCGCAAAAACGGCACCCCCGATCATATAACCCAGCATCGCAAATATTAATCCTGAGGCTCCAATATGGATAGAGAACGGCGACCCCAATCCCCAGGTCATTAATCCAGAGCCAATAATTAGCTTTACTATCGTTCGATAAGCATTACGCTCAAATAGCCCAAATAAAAATAATATTTGTACTAAAACAAGGGTGTTTCCCATTAAATGAGCAAAATTACCATGCATGGTCCAAGAGGAGGTAACCCCAATCAAACTATTTAGGCTTAGACTGCGCGGAATAATACCTAGCGCATTCCAAAAATTAAACAATATCGTACTGTTTAAAATATACATGCCCCATATGGGAATCAAGACGAAACCATAAAGGCCAATCACCTGGCTAAGACGATGTTTAATAAGACTAAATAGTTTCTGCCAATTCATATATATCGCCCTATCGTAGGGATTTTAAACGCCCTATTTTGTAATAACAAAGCCCTTAAACACCCTTTAATTTGGATGTAAATAACGACTGCTTAAAACTATATAACTATATAACTACGCCCTACTATAAACAGGTCAGCTAGAGAATAGTTAACCAGAACGTTTGGTTCTAGGGGTCCAAGTGTGTTTATAAAGCTTGGAGGTGGAGTGATAAGGCACTAAGGCAGTGGGCACATAGTTTCTGGCAGCCTCAATGTGCTGAATGGAATCATCAAAAAAGATATGCGGAGCAAAGGTTTTTAACACTGAGGTTTTTTCAAGTCCCCCCAAAAAAAATGCCATATCTACTGAAACGCCCCAATCACGCAAGGTCTTAATAGCTCGTAAATCAGCCGGTGCATTACGGGCAGTAACTAAGGCAATCTGAATGGGCTGAGACTCTTCTGTACGAGGCAGCCTATCTTGTAACAATGATAGTTTTATTAATAAGTCTGCATAAGGCCCTTTTTCAATAGGTAAGTCAGTCATTTTAGCCTCCCTATCATGAAAGGCCTTGAGTCCTTTTTGCTTGTATAAAAGCTCGCCAGAGTCATCAAATAACACCGCATCTCCATCAAAGGCAATGCGTAATTGCTCGGTATCTAACTTGAAGGTGTTGACCGGTGTCGCATCCAATATAGCGCAGGCACAAATCTTGGCATCAGCCACACTTTGAGCGTCCTCTCTGTTGGTAGTCAAAAATAGATCTACCTTAAAGTCGGCGATATAATCCGCCACCTCACCGCCAGAAATAAACGCTGAACGGGTAATACACAAGCCACGTTTTCGAATAGCGTTTAATACCCGAATCCCCGTTTCAGGACAACTCTTTGAAATAATCACTACCTCAACTAAAGGAGCATTATTTTGGTAGCTGCCCGGATGATTGTCTCTAGCACAGTTATTTAAATTTAATATGGCTTGAATTAATGGAAAGCCTGCTCCTATTTCTAGGGGATCATTTTCATGTTGCTGCATATATTCCCGAAATCTTTGGGTGGCAGTTAAAGGATCTTGTTCAATCAACTGTTCACGATAGGTTTCGGATTCATTTAAATCAAAAAGTGCGGTTGCGGAGATCGCAACAATTAATGTATTTGAGAGATCTACAGCCATTACTACCCAAGCCTCAATAAACCAGTGATTAACTAAATGAGTTATTATCCCATAAACGTCTGCATTTTATAGACCTATATACACCAGTTTAACTGACATTTAAAGAACGGTTTAACTTACTAATACCAATAAAACCATCATGGCACTGTGCCAAAAAACAAAAAACCACACCCTCTGTTAGAAGGTGTGGCAAAAAATTGCTAATAGGTTAAGTTAATTTACAAGTATTAAAGAGATGGCAGGGAACGCGACCAAAATAGCCAGTCGTACCACGTCTGAGACAATGAATGGCGCCACTCCCTTAAACATATCAGACAACTTAATGTGGGGTGCCATCGCCTTAATTACGAATATGTTCATGCCCATGGGCGGAGTAATTAAGCCTAATTCAACCGTTAGTACTGCGATAATACCAAACCAAACTGGATCATAACCTAGAGCCACTACAATCGGGAATACCACCGGGATAGTAATAACCAACATGGCTAGGGCATCCATAAATAGGCCCAATAAGAAGTACATCACTAAAATGCACAGTAGGACCACCATAGGACTAACCGCTAAGGTCCCAATCCAAGTTGCCAATGAGTAAGACAAGCGAGACACTGAGATGAAGTACCCCAACGCTTCTGCACCCAGTAGCATAAAGAACACCACTGCAGACAACGCCAAAGTCTCAATCAATGACTGTTTAAGCCCATCCATACGCATGCCTTTGGCAAAGGCATAGGCCCATGATACAAAGGCACCTACAGCCGCACCCTCTGTCGGGGTAAACAAGCCAAAGAAAATACCTGCAATAATGATAATGAAAATGAAGCTGAAAGGGATAAGACCTGTTAATGACAATAGCTTATCTTTCCAGCTTGTAGGCTCTCCTCGCTGGGCCAAATGAGGTTTCCAGCGTACCATGATCATCACGGTAATCGAATACATCACCATGCCTAATATGCCCGGCAAAAAACCAGCGATAAACATATCGCCCACAGATTGCTGGGTCAAAATGGCATAGACCAGTAAAGCAATACTCGGTGGAATCATAATCCCTAAGGTGCCGCCTGCTGCTAAAATACCACAAGCAAAACCTGGCTGATAACCATACTTCTCCATCTGTGGCAGTGCCACTTTAGTCATGGTTGAAGCTGTGGCCAAAGAAGAGCCTGAGATAGACGCAAAAATACCGGAGGAACCAATCCCTGCAATACCAAGACTGCCTCTAACACCCCCGAAAATAGTACGTGTCGCTTCAAATAATTTGCCTGCCATACCTGAGTGAGTGGCAAATACGCCCATTAAAATAAATAAAGGGATGGCACTAAAATCGTATTTTGCCAGTACGTCTACAGGTAAATCTTTTAGCATCTGTACCGCACCATCTGGGGTAGTGACTGCACCAAAACCAACCAGACCAACACCTAGCATGGCTAAAGCCACTGGGACTCGAAAAACAACGAGGAGGATCATAACGACTAGGCCGATAGCGCCAATAATTTCTGGACTCATGCGCCTGTCTCCTCGGCGTCAAAGAACTCGCCTGTTTTAAAGATGTTGATGGATTCGATCAGTGATCGTATGGCTAGCAAAACACTTAAAAAAGCACTGATTAAGTAAATGGGCATCATTGAAATACGAAGATCTTGGGTTACCTTGCCAAACTCTATGGCATCAAAGGCACTCTCAATTAACCCCCAAGTAAAGAAAGCTCCGATTACAAAAAATCCCAACATAAACACACCCATCATATAGCCCTTCATGGCTCTGGACATTTTTTGGGTGAAGATATCAACGATAATTTGTGAGCGTTCGACAAAAGCGGCGAAAGCGGCTAGTAAAGCAAACAGCATGAAAAAAGATACAATCTCCACACTGCCCTTTACGGTAAAGCCAAAATCTCCGCCCGTAAGTTTAAAGACATAGCGAGCAACAACATCTAACATGGTTGTCAGAACAATGATGATAAGACTAATACCACCAATGAACTGACAAAACCTTGAAATTAGAGTGCTGATCTTTAGCAAATAAGCCATAAGACAACTCCTCTAATTTAGTTAACCCTTACAAGCTGCGCTGGCCGCTTTTGCTTTTGCATAGACACCATCGGCGTCAAGACCTTGTGCCTTTAGATCATCAAGATACTTTTTCGTGCCTTTTTCAAGAGGTCCTTTCCAGTCCGGATCATTTAATGGATCTGGAATTTCAATGATTTCATCTCCCTTAGCTTTAGCGGCTTCAATTGCCATCAAGTCATGTTTATCAAATACCTCGCCTACTTTATTCGCCAGTGCCATGCCTGAGTGTTTATCCAGAATTTGTTTTAGGTCATCAGGTAAGCTTTCATATTTATCCTTATTCATAGCCACCATCAAGGCTGAGCTATAGAAAGGAATATGAGTATGGTACTTAGTAATCTCATCAATTTTAAAGGCTGTCACGGCCTCCCATGGGAAGCTTAAACCATCGACCACACCGCGCTGTAATGAGGTATACATATCGTTAGCAGGCAAACCTACAGGAGAAGCCCCTGCGCTCTCAATAATGTCTCCTGCGACCGCTGAAGGACGACGAATTCGCATCCCTTTCATATCTTCAGGAGTACGAATTAATTTATTTGTGGTATGTAGCGATCCTGGACCAGCCCCATACATGAAGAGCACATGAGAATCTTGATACTCACTCGCGATGGTACCGTCTTCATATAAAGTCTGTAAGATACAACCCATTTGAGTGGCTGAATTTGATAAACCCGGAAGCTCGGCAACCTGAGTTAACGGAAAGCGACCGCTGGTATAGCCGTGAGCCTGTGAGCCAATATCAATAGTGCCTTTGACAGCAGATTCATAAGTAACATCTGCCTTACTAAGGCCGGCTGAAGGATACATTTCTATCTTTAGTCGACCATTAGACTCTTCTTCAATTTGCTTAGCCCATGGCTCAAATACTTCTGTACTAATAGAAGAGGTGGCTGGCCAAAAATGAGAGAAACGTAAAACTGTGGTTTCTGTAGAAGCAGACCCTTTGGCAGAATCAGAAGATTGGTTTGAGCAGCCGGTAAGGCCTACGGCCAGTAAAAGAGCCATAGATAAAGAGGTACGTAATGACATTATCAATTCCTTTTGATAAATAAATAATAAACTCCATTAGTAATTAATAGAGCGTTTAATTTTAAACTTATAAAGGAGTTGATAATACGAGGGCTATCGGCCTATCTCTACTAAGATAAAGTAGTGCCGAAGTATAATGAAAATAGCAGATAGATAGTAAGTCAGCATTGCTTCCAATACCTTCCTTGAGCCGACTTAATATATTCTCAACTCCTTTTAAGAATATAAGTCAAAATTAGCAGTCAAAACGATATAAGTCAAATCATTTTAAGAAGATATTTAGCTAATACTGAATAAAGCCATAAGCTATTTTAGGTAAGTGCTTGTCAGCTATGCAATTATTGAAGCACATAAAAAAAGCCCCCATTCGAATTGAATGGGGGCTTTTAGGGTATAGGGAGCTGACGATGACCTACTCTCACATGGGCGAACCACACTACCATTGGCGCAACGATGTTTCACTTCTGAGTTCGAGAAGGGATCAGGTGGTTCCATCGTGCTATTGTCGTCAGCAAAGGGGGTATAGATATGAGTTGGTTAAGGGTTAGCTTAACTTTGTTTGACTATTATATCAGAACCTGAATCAAATATTATCAGGATGATATCGAAATAATTATAGCTTGCTCTTTATAAGGAGCTACAAAACCACTTGGGTGTTGTATGGTCAAGCCAAACGAGCAATTAGTACAGGTTAGCTACACGCATCACTGCGCTTCCACACCCTGCC
>NZ_DGDC01000032.1 GCF_002385225.1 Psychrobacter sp. UBA3962
TGTATTTCAGGACGAGACATGGCTAGCTTAAAAAATTAACTTAGAGAATACTAAATAGCCGGATCGGTAAATAATCCTGCCCGCTCAAAGTCCGCTGCTAAAGCAAAAAGCCTTGCTTCATCATTCATACGTCCAATAAATTGCATCCCAATCGGTAAGCCTTTATTGCTCATCCCTAAGGGAACAGACATCGCCGGTAATCCTGTGATATTACCCAATGTGGTAAAGGCCATTTTGCTTAATACAGGTGAGCTTAGCTTCTCAACCAAACTTGAGTTATAAATCCATTTGCCCAGATTAATTCCTTTTTCAATAACGCCACTTACGTTTAGCAGTAGTTCATCAATACGGCTAGGAGGGAGCACCCCGTGTTTGACGGCAGTAGTTGGCACTGTCGGGCACAAAATCATGTCATACTCTTCAAGAATAAGTCCGGTCTGATACTGTACGTCGTGCCAGCCTTGCTTGGCTTTAAGCAGATCTACCACGCTTAGTGAGCGCCCTATCATAGCCATATTTCGCGTCTGTGGCTCCAAATTCGCTACTTGCTGAGGTCCGTAGCGCAAAGATAAGTCTTCTACAAAATAGGCAGTATGAGCACAAACTACTGTGAAGAAATCTCGCCACATACGATCACTATCAATCTTTGGCGCAGCGTATTCTACTTTATGCCCCATATCTTCAAGCTGTTGCCCTGTTTTTTCTAATACAGCCAACACCTCTTTATCTACTTTAGCGCCCGGAAACAAGGGCTCTGCCATTAGAGCAATTTTTAATGGTTTACACGGAGTCTTTGTGGCCTGTAAAAACTGGCCTTTATTAGAGGCGTCGGTCACAAAAGGAGCACCCACCTCTCTACCAGCAGTAGCGTCTAGCATGGCAGCGCTGTCACGCACACTACGAGTAATCACATGATCTGCCACAGCTCCTTCCCAGCCCTCGGCATAGATAGGACCACTGGGATTACGACCTCGGCTGGGCTTTAACCCAAACACGCCGCACCAAGCAGAAGGGAAACGAATTGAGCCACCCCCATCGCCGCCACCCGCCATAGGCACAATACCAGCACTTACTGCGGCAGCACTGCCCCCAGATGAGCCACCGCTGCTATAGCCTTTTTTAAATGGGTTGTGAGTGGGACCAAAGGATTTGGGCTCTGTGGTAATAATTAGCCCAAACTCTGGAGTATTGGTTTTACCAAACGTGTTAACCCCAGTCGCTCGCATCCGTTTTACTATCTCGCTGTCTTGCTCCGGCACGATATGCACACTGCGACTGCCCATCTTGATAGGCTCATCAGCAAACAAGTAGTTTAAATCTTTTAGTAGATAGGGAACGCCGGTGAATATTCCCTGCGGTAAACCTTGCTGAGCAGCGTTAAATGCTCGCTCGTCAAAGCGGTGGATAATGGCGTTTAGCTTAGGATTTAAGCTATTGGCTTGATAGATGGCAGCTTCTAAGGCTTCCTTGGCACTGATATCGCCTGACTGGATAAGCTCTGCCAATCCGATGGCATCATATTGTGGATATTCTTTAAACATAGCCTTCCTTGCTCAGTTGTGTGGATTCATAAGTAGATAGCTTATATGAAAGCCAACAAAAAAGCCAAACCCGAAAGTTTGGCTTTTTGTTGGCTCGTGTTTAGCTACTGGGATTACATAGGGACTTCCATAAGTAAAACACGAGAGTCCTCTAAAGCTTCTACCTCAAAGCCTTTAGTATCGATGATCCCCATACCATCCCGAGTATCTAATACCTCATCTCCCACTTTAACCTTACCTTCGATGACAAAGGCATAAACCCCGTGCTGGTTGCCTTTTAGCTCATAGCTAGCACTCACCCCTTTATCAAGGTTGCCCATATGGAACCAGGCATCTTGGTGAATCCATACCCCGGCATCATCTGGGTTTGGCGATAAAATTTGGCCAAATTCATTAGGCTTCAACATATCTGCTATTTTTAACTGTTGATAACGAGGCTCTACCCCTTGTTTGTTTGGCATTACCCAAATTTGAAAGAATTTAACCGGTACATCCGCATTGCCATTCATTTCACTATGGGCAATCCCTGTTCCTGCTGACATCACCTGAATCTCGCCACTTTCAATGATACCATTGGTGCCAATAGTATCTTTGTGAGCTAACTTACCTGCCGTTGGAATTGAGATGATTTCCATATCACGGTGAGGGTGAGTACCGAAACCCATTCCCCCTTCTACATGGTCATCATTAATAACACGTAAGGCGCCAAATCCCATACGTTCAGGATTATAGTAGTTTGCAAAGCTAAAAGTGTGTTTACTTTTTAACCAACCATGGTCTGCGTTACCACGGGTATTGGCTTTATGTACGATAGTTTTCATAGGTAATCCTCATTTTTATAGCTGTATTTTATTCAATGAGGCTATTATATAATGAATATTATCTTAATCAACAACTTATACTATTAACTTAAGTTTAATTGTGTAAAGAGTTTAATACCTGTTAAAAGGAGTGTTAAGGGGCTATTAAATGATCGAGATAGTTGCCATAAAAAAAGGAGCCGAAGCCCCTTTTCTTAATAAATTATGCTTACTTTAAATTACTACATTAACAGTTCACGCTTACCACTTTTACCCATAGAGCTGACCAAACCCGCTTCTTCCATAGAGTCAACAATGCGGGCAGCGCGGTTGTAACCAATACTGAATTTACGCTGGATACTCGAAGCTGATACTTTTCGAGTCTCCATGACAAAAGCCACTGCTTCATCATAAAGCGCATCATCCTCTCCAGAGGTATTACCAGCACCACTGCTACTAGGGCTAGTTAAATCGAAGTTGCTTGCCATATTATCAATATAATCGGGAGCCCCTCGCTCACGCCAAGCATCACAAACTCGGTTAACCTCTTCGTCACTGACATAGGCACCATGCACACGGTCCGGTTCAATTTGACCTGGGCCTAAGAACAACATATCACCGTTACCCAGCATATCCTCAGCACCGCCTGCATCTAAGATAGTGCGAGAGTCCACTTTTGAGTTAACGCGTAAGGCAGCTCGAACTGGAATGTTGGCTTTAATCAAACCCGTGATCACATCTACCGATGGGCGCTGCGTGGCTAGCATTAAGTGAATACCAGCCGCACGAGACTTCTGTGCCAAACGAGTGATCAGCTCTTCCGCCTGCTTACCTACCTGCATAATCATATCAGCGAATTCGTCGGCTACGATGACAATCATCGGTAGGGTCTTAAGCTTAGGCGCTTTATCGATGCTAACACTATCATTAGGACGCCATAGGGGGTCTAACATCGGTCTACCTGCCTTTTCGGCAGCGATGACTTTTTTGTTAAACTCGCTTAACTTACGCACTTTGAGTAAGCTCATTAACTGATAACGGCGCTCCATTTCAGCCACACACCAAGCCAAGCTACTTGCAGCCTCATTCATATCGGTCACCACAGGGGTCAATAGGTGAGGAATATCATTGTAGTTGGCCAATTCAAGCTGCTTAGGGTCAATTAAAATTAAACGCAGCTCTGACGGTTTGTATTTCAGCAGCATAGATAACAGCATGGCGTTAACCAATACTGACTTACCTGAACCTGTGGTACCCGCTACAAGCATATGCGGCGCACGTGCTAGGTCAGTGATAATGGGCTTACCACCAATATCCTTACCCATGGCCATACTAATTTGTGCTTTGGGATTCTTGTAATCTTCGGTTTGCAGCAATTCAACCAAACGCACCATTTCACGTTTTTTATTAGGTACTTCAATACCAATGTAAGGCTTACCTGGGATAACCTCTACCACACGCAATGAAGCCATAGATAACGAGCGAGCCAAATCGCGTGAAATACCGGTCACCTTACTGGCTTTTACTCCAGGGGCTAAATCCACTTCAAACCGCGTGACCACAGGCCCAGGAATGGCGTTTACCACTTCTGCTTTTACGTTAAACTCTTGTAGTTTAATTTCAAGCAGCTCAGATAGTTGCTTTAGTTCAGCTTCGGTATAGCTTGGCTTACGATCTGGATCTGGCTTATCCAAAATAGACAGCTCTGGAATCGGTGATAAGCCTTCACGATACTTAGCGGTCTGCATTGCACGACTGCTAGAGGCAAATGCCGAATCATCGTGAATCTCAGGAAGGCTGACCTCGCTCTGCTCGTCTATTTCATCGTCACTATCAGGTACCATATCTTCGATGTGATTGCTCGCATCGCCCTCTGGGGTAGCAAAGCGTATGGTTGGCGTCACTCGAGTTGGGCCGTCCTCATTACTAGGCTCATGCGGCTTTTTTGGATTAGACGGTGGGGTGTTGGTCGGAGTTAAATCTATTTCCTCATCAAGCAGAGCTTCGTCGTCTTGGCTGCTCCACTCTTCCTGTCCTACCGGCTCATCCACAGCGTCAAAATCAGCTTGCTCAACATCCGCAGTATCAGTTGCTGTTAGTTCTGGTTGCTCTTCTACTTCTTCCGCTTCGGCTATAGTTACTGTCGTCTCTGACTGCTTTGGCTCAGAATCAGCGGCTATAGAATCTGCAAAGTCATCCTCTGCTTTTTCTACAAACATTGATTCACTTTCAATTGCCTCTTCAGTAGGGGTCTCATCAACTGTTTCGGTAGACTGTACTTCTAAGGTTTGTGTTTGTACTGCAGGAGAGGTTGAGGTTTCAGGGTTATTGGCCACAGCCTCTGGTAAAGCCTGCTCATCAAGCAGCTCATTAATCACCTCTTGATCATTCCACGCAAAGCTGGGTTCTTGCTTTTTCGCGCCCGCTGCAGTTATAGAGGGCTGCTGACCAGCTTGAGCTTTTTGCTGCCTTTCTGATTCAGCTTGCTCCTGCTGCGCCTCTTGCTCACGTAATGCCAAGATACTCTCAGTCAATCCTGAGTTAACTAAGAAATCATCCAATACATTGCTTAAGGCGGGATCCGATTTCTGAGTAGCTTCTGACTGCTGTGAGTGAGCATCAGCCTCCTGCTCATCAGAACTCTCGGGCAAGGATAACTTTAGCTGTTGAAATAAAGGCGATTCTGTCTGAGAGCCCTCGGTTTCATTCATTGCTTGTTGTGCAGCCAGCAATTCCTCTTCAGTTAAAGCCGGGCTGTCCTCAATAAGCTCTTCTTTCTCTGCAGAGTCTCGCTGTATACCACTACCAAGCCATGACAGACTAAAGATCTGTTTGAATACCCGCTTCCAATGAATATCAAAAGCAAAAGTAATGGTTATTAGACTAAAGGCCAGCAGAAATAGTGCTGCTCCATAGATGGTCAGCAGACTTGCTAAGCGCGTAGCAACTTCTGCTCCTAAAATACCGCCAAAACGGGCACCATTATCGGTGCTATAACCTAACAACTGTGGAGTGATAGCGGTAAGCCCACAGCTGGCCAATACCAAGAACACATAAGCTATGGCTCGTAAAGGACCAAACGCTTGTTCACGGCTCCACCAAAGACATATCGCTTCATAAGCCAAAAATGCCATTAACCACCAAGCTGGCCAGCCCAAGAAGGTATATAGCAAATCTGACAGCCAAGCGCCAACAGAGCCGCCCATATTACTCACCTGCCCCATGTCACTACTGATACGCGACCAGCTGGGATCATTGGGGGTGTAAGTAACCAAGATAACGAACAAGAATGCAGACAAGAGGACGGCAAGCAAGGTAAAAACGATTTTTTTAAGCGTGTAAAGATGATGTGCCGTTATCATTAATTTTTCCCAACATTTGAAACTTAACTATGGTGACAAGTAGACGTTCGTGGTTTGTGAATAGGTGCGATTTGGCAAAAATATTAGCCTAGCCTGTATAATCCACTATAATAGCAAATTGCATTGTATTTTCGAGCCTTGACTGGCTTATTTATCATATAAATAAACATGATAACTTAAACTCATTTGCTATTGTAAACAAATGCCCCCATTCTTATAAATACAGACGTCGATAAAAAGAGGCATTAACACAGTTATTTATGCCCTTATTCAACTGACACCCTCTGATAAAATATGCCAAAACATAAGGAAAAAACATGACACAAGACACCAATGCTGCTCGCCACGAAAAATTAATTATTTTAGGGTCAGGCCCTGCTGGATATTCAGCGGCAGTCTATGCAGCGCGAGCCAACTTAAAGCCAGTAATTATCTCTGGTATGCAAGTCGGCGGACAGCTTACAACAACGACAGAGGTTGATAACTGGCCAGGTGATGCTCATGGTTTAACTGGTCCAGATCTAATGGTCCGCATGAAAGAACACGCCGAACGCTTTGGCACTGAAATCGTCAATGATCACATAAATTCAGTAACTCTGACTGAGCGTCCCTTTAAGCTAGAAGGTAATGCCGGTACTTATACTTGTGATGCGCTAATCATCGCCACCGGTGCTTCTGCTCAGTATTTAGGTCTTGAATCAGAAACTAAATTTAAAGGCTTAGGGGTATCGGCTTGTGCAACTTGTGACGGTTTCTTCTACAAAAACCAAAAAGTTGCGGTTATCGGTGGCGGTAACACAGCCGTTGAAGAGGCTTTATACCTATCAAATATCGCTAAAGAAGTGATTTTAGTTCACCGCCGTGACAGCCTACGCTCTGAAAAAATATTGCAAGACAAGCTATTTGAAAAAGCCAAAAATGGCAACATCACCATTGAATGGAACCACCAAGTAAAAGAAGTGGTGGGTGATGATATGGGAGTCAACGGTTTGATCATCGATTCAACCCAAGACGGCAGCACTAAGCAGCTGGACGTTATGGGTGTGTTTGTGGCCATTGGTCATAAGCCAAATACGGATATGTTTGCTGGTCAATTAGACATGAAAGACGGCTACTTAATCGTTAACAGTGGTACTCAAGGCAATGCCACTCAAACCAGCATTGAAGGGGTATTTGCAGCTGGTGATGTGGCAGATCACGTCTATCGTCAAGCCATTACCTCAGCAGGTACCGGCTGTATGGCAGCGTTAGATGCTGAGAAATATCTTGACTCAGTTGGTGAGGCCAATGCCAAAGATCATACTTACGCCTCGACTTTAACTGCAGACGACCAAGCCTAAGCTGATAGCTGATAATTTATCTTCCATAAGGACTAATGAGTTAAGCTAAAATCATAGAAGTGCTGATCAGATATTGATTGGCACTTTTTTTACGTTAATAATAAATCGTAATCATTGCCAATGCGTATGCAATTGATATACTTAATAAATCGTGGCTCTATCGTGCTATCTTAGCGGATATAACTTACTAATTTACTTTTTTGATATGGGATAAACTTTGTGACTTCAGACCATCAAAGCGACTCAAACTTCCCTTCACAAAGTAGACAAGACTCACCTATTACCTCTGCTTTATTTGACTGTAACTACTTATTCCCAAAACCTGATGTGGCAGATCCTGAAGGTTTAGGGCTGGTGGCTATTGGTGCTGACTTATCGCCTGAAACGCTGCTATCCGCTTACTCACAAGGGCTTTTTCCTTGGTTTAATGAAGATGAGCCGATTGCTTGGTGGTCTCCTGAGCCGCGTTGCGTGCTTGATCCAACCTCTTTTACTCCTAGTAAGTCCTTAAAGCGCTTAGCCAAAGCCAGTTCCTGGCACTGGAGTGTTAACAGTGCCTTTGAAGAAGTTATTCATGCTTGTAGCCTTCCCCGTAGTTATGCTGAGGACACTTGGATTCATGAAGAGATGATACAAGCTTATACCGAGCTTCATAAGCTGGGTTATGCACACAGCTTTGAGATTTGGGAGGGTAAGAATTTGATTGGGGGCCTATATGGCTTAAAAATCGGTCAAATCTATTTTGGCGAGTCGATGTTTCATCGTCAAAGTAATGCCTCAAAAATTGCCTTCTGGGCATTAAATAATTTTTGCCAACATACGGACGTTGAGCTAATAGATTGTCAATTGCCCAATCCCCATTTGCAAAGCCTAGGTGCAGATATCATGCCAAGACAGCTTTTTTTAGCCAAGTTAAATGACTGGATATCCCACCCTAGCTTAGATTGGCAGTTATTTTCTGACACGCGATATTTAGTTAACCAGTTAGCGCAGACCACTGTGCCAACACTTAGCCAGACATCCAGCGCCTCTTCTGACCCCTTCTCTAGTACCACCCAACCTAACTGCAAGGATTAAGTAAAATGTATCCTTACGCAGACAACAGTGTCACCCGTGAAAATACAATACATCAAGAGAGTTTAGAGCATCCAATCCACTTTAATCTCTCTCCTCCAAGCCTGTGTAGTTACCTTCCCTACCAAGTATCTCAGCTGACTTTTTTGCTGCTAGAGCCGAATCAAAGTATCGATTCTGAGCTATATACTCAGCTAAGCACTCAAGGTTTTCGACGCAGTAGCAATGCTTTTTATCGACCAAATTGTCAAAACTGTGCTCAGTGTATCTCCAGTCGAGTGGTCGTGAAAGAGTTCCTGCCCTCTCGGCGCTATCGCAAAGTGCTCAATCGTAATAGTGAGGTAAGCGTTAAATTTGTTGCTGCTACCCAAGCCACGCAAGAACACTATGCTTTGTACCAAAAATACATCTCTGGACGTCATGCTGATGGAGATATGTACCCACCCAGCTTACATACTTTCGAGCAGTTTTTGGTAGACAGTCCAACAGATACTTTATTTATGGAGGTAAGAGAGCCCAATAATAAACTCATTGCAGTGGCCGTAACCGACCGATTAAGTGATGGATTATCCAGCATCTATACTTTTTTTAATCCCGACTCCAGTTATAACTCTCGCAGCCTTGGGGTATTTTGTATTCTAAAACAGATCGAGGCTGCTAAGAGCTTAGGCTTAGATTATGTGTATTTGGGCTTTTGGATTCCTACTGTCAAAAAGATGAGCTACAAAACTGATTACACTCCCATTGAGTTATTAATAAATAACCATTGGACTTATTTCTCACAAACACCAGATCATAATGAAGTATTGAGTTTAATTAATACCTCACCTGCAAAGTTTTTCTGATTACAAATTTTCTGATATAAATAAAACTTTGCTCGTTATTAGGCTGTCAGCTCATATTGCATAATTAACGCATCACAATTGGTCTCCTCTTCCCCCTCCTTTGAGGCGATAGAGTAATAGCCTTTGCGAACATGAATCACTTCAAAGCCCATTTTTTTATACAGAGCGATAGCAGCCACATTATCTTGCCTAACTTCTAACAAAATTCGTTCTAATTGTCTTTGAGGCATGACCTTGATTAAAGCTTGTAGCAAAGCAGCTGCCAACCCTCGACGTTGATAATCGGGATGAGTGCCTATTCGTAATACTTCCGCCACCTCAAATACGGTGCTGATAAGGCAATAAGCCACTATTTTCTCTTCAGACCTCTGGGATAAGTCAGTTTCTAATAAACCCCAACACTGATTAATATCTTGCTGTAGTAGCTCACTAATCTGTTGCTCACTCCAGTTGTCTAACTGCAACATTTGCTCAATTTCAGCGACTTGACGTAGTAAGTGCAGGTCAGAGTCTGCAGTGGTAATTTGGCAGAGATTAGGGATTTCAGAATATCTCATGGGGGCAAATCCTTTAAATACTTATGGCTAGAGGACAAACAAACGATTTTATAAAAGCATCAAAAAAGCCTTCAACCCTAGGTTGAAGGCTTTTGACTACTGAAAAACTATCTTAGCGTAAAGAAATTACAGCTTGCTAGTTAATTCTGGTAGTGCGTCAAACAAGTCTGCTTCTAAGAAGTAATCAGCAACTGTTGCGATTGGTGCTTCTGGATCGTTGTTGATAGCAACGATAACTTTAGAATCTTTCATACCTGCTAAATGCTGGATAGCACCAGAGATACCGGCTGCGATATATAAGCTTGGAGCAACGATTTTACCAGTTTGACCAACCTGCATATCGTTAGGAACATAACCTGCGTCAACTGCGGCACGTGAAGCACCGATAGCAGCGCCTAGCTTGTCTGCTAATGGCTCAATGTATTTAGTGAAGTTTTCACCGTTTGCTAATGCACGGCCACCAGATACAACGATTTCAGCAGAAGTTAGTTCAGGACGGTCAGACTTAGCCAACTCTTCGCCAACGAAGCTTGATTTACTAGCATCTTGAGCGTTGTCTAGCTCTTCGATAGAGGCTGATCCACCTTCCGCAGCTGCAGCATCAAATGCTGTAGCACGTACAGTAACTAATACTTTATCTTCAGAAGTTTTAACAGTGGCTAAGGCGTTACCGGCATAGATAGGACGCTCAAACGTGTTAGCATCGATAACTTGCATCACATCAGTGATCATGCTTACGTCTAATAAAGCGGCTACGCGTGGTAAGAAGTTCTTGCCATTAGAAGTTGCTGGAGCAACGATATGGCTATAATCGCCAGCAAGATCTTTAACCAATAAAGCTACGTTTTCTGCTAATTGATATTCGTATGCTGGGTTATCAACACAAATTACTTTGCTTACGCCTGCTACTTTAGCAGCTTGCTCAGCTACTGGCTTACAACCAGAACCCGCTACTAATACATGAACGTCGCCACCCATTTGATTTGCAGCGGTAACTGTGCTTAGAGTTGCCTTTTTTAGCTCGGCATTATCATGTTCTGCATATACTAAAATTGCCATGAGATTATTATCCTTTCAAATAATTATAGAAGATTGTGATTTGGTAACTGTTCTTTATCGCCTGCCCTATTAGCTCTAACTGACTCTAATTCATTTTATGACAGGCTGATAATCAACAAAACTAATCAAATTTATTAGAAGTTAAGTTCAAGAATTAAAGAACTTTTGCTTCATTTTTTAGTTTGTCAATTAGCTCATCCACTGAACCAACTTTAACACCTGCAGAACGCTCAGCTGGTGGAGTTACTTTCACAATTTCTTGCTTAGAAGCCATGTCTACACCGAAATCTGCTGGTGTTTTCTCATCTAGTGGCTTTTTCTTAGCTTTCATGATGTTTGGAAGTTTTGCATAACGTGGTTCGTTTAGACGTAAGTCAGTAGTGATTACTGCAGGCAATGGTAGCGCAACAGTCTGAAGACCACCGTCAATCTCACGAGTAACGTTTACTTTATCGCCTTCTACTTTAACTTCTGAAGCAAAAGTACCTTGGCCGATACCCATTAAGGCAGCAAGCATCTGACCGGTTTGGTTGTTGTCATCATCAATAGCTTGTTTACCAAGAAGAATAAGCTCGGTACCTTCTTGCTCAGCAATACCTTTAAGAATTTTAGCAACTTGTAGAGGGTATGCTTTGTCATCAGTCTGAACCAAAATACCACGGTCAGCACCTAGTGCTAGAGCGGCACGAATTTGTTCTTGAGCTTCTTTAGGGCCGATAGAAGCAACAATAACTTCATCTACCACGCCTGCTTCTTTCAGACGCACTGCTTCTTCAACAGCGATTTCACAAAATGGGTTGATAGACATTTTTGTGTTGCTTAGATCAACGCCAGAATTATCAGCTTTAACGCGAACTTTTACGTTATAGTCAATCACACGCTTAACAGCGACTAATGCTTTCATACGTTCCTCGTTTATTAATGTTATGAATAATTAAACTTACGATTTCAAACCCAGTGCAAAGTATATCTTATCTCGCACCGAAAAATTAATTCTTATACATCTTAGCCAATATAGGAGCCAA
The DNA here is from genome assembly GCF_002385225.1 of Psychrobacter sp. UBA3962. GTDB lineage: Bacteria > Pseudomonadota > Gammaproteobacteria > Pseudomonadales > Moraxellaceae > Psychrobacter. The sequence goes on from NZ_DGDC01000032.1 coordinate 11,604, forward strand.
TATATATAACAATTTGTAGGATTTAATTAACAGATTTAATTCCCTATTTAGGCCCGTTAATTCACCCCTAATCAGTTTTACTAAACCCAAGATAGTATTGAACAACCATTTTTTTGGTTTTAGCAGGATACAAATAAACATTTATTATCAAACGACTCTTATATTGCGTGACCAACCCCATTAGGTCAAGCCGTTGCCGTGAATAAAGGGTCATAAATTTTTTCAATATTTATTAATTTTAACCTAGAATTCTTTTTTTTCGTCTCTAGTAATGCCGATATTACCTGTTATTTTAGATTGTTTTAGGCCATCTAAGCATGAAATAATGAATTTTAGCCAAAAAAAAGACAACCAGTGGTTGTCTTTTTATAGCATTATCACCTTTTTAGGCGATTCATGCTTATTTGTAGGTCAAAGCCTACAATAAATTATTCAGCTGATTCGATTTGTTCAGCTTGTGGACCTTTTTGGCCTTGGCCTAATACGAAAGTAACTTTTTGACCTTCGGCTAGGGTTTTGAAACCGCTGCCTTGAATAGCACTGTAATGAGCAAATACGTCTTGACCACCATCGTCTTGTGCGATGAAACCAAAACCTTTAGCTTCGTTGAACCACTTAACAGTACCTTGTACACGTTCTGACATAACTTTTCCTAATATAAAATTGATTTAACTATAGTCATGATGCTTTTAACAGACTTGCTCTACTCTAGTGGGTAGATAACGAGCCAGTAGAAAACGTAAATCGAGTAGTATTGATTAGAATGTTGACTAATCATCACTCTAATAAATAGCCACTTAGGTTACATTTCTACGATTAAATGCAGTCATGTTTGAATCAGTAGCTGTGCTATTCATTCAAAAAGTAACTTACTTACTATGGGATAGTATAACAGCTTTAAACGGCTTGTCCTAACAATATCTGTAGTTTTGGTTGGTTTGATGTAAAAAATGTAAATTTTAACTAATTAATTGGCTTAGAAAACAGTAATACAAAGACACATAAAGCAAAGAATGTCGTGGCAAATGACTGGCTGAAAGCTATATAGGGTTTAGGAATAACCAATTCTTCAGGACTGGCCGGCAGTCCAGAGCGTTTCAATAAGCGACTGCCATACACCCAGCCAGATAAGGCATAAATCCAGTAGGCTACCGGCACTGTCATCTCAATAGACTTGAAATCTAATAGGTAAACCACTGCAATAGAGACAAATAACCATAAAGTATCCACTACCGAGCTCACCTGGAAAAACTTTGATTTTGGCAGCTTACCCTCAGTTTTTTTTAGCATCTGCCCCTCTATCCAGATTAACAGCGCTACCCCTGCACTCAGGGCTATATAAATTGAGGGAAGATTAATATTAACAAGCCACTGGGTATCCATAATCTAAGTCGTTCCTTTTTTGTTTTCTGTTCGATTTTTAGTAATTTAGACATTAGAGTCTATATAGCGATTTTTTTGATTGCTTCAAGGGGCCGTCGTCTAACCTTAGAAACCTAGCATCAAAAAATCTAACATTAAAAAAGCTCATGCGTCTAAGACACATGAGCTTTAATCAATGCTAGCCCTGCTTACTTCATCACAGCTTATCACATAAACTGTGATAACAGCTATCTAAGCCCAGCCAGCACTTTTAGCTGACAACTAAAACTAAATTAGTTCTTTTCTTTATCGATGATTTTGTTACCACCAATCCAAGGCATCATAGCACGTAGCTTAGCACCAGTTTTCTCGATTTCATGATCGGCGTTGTTACGACGACGAGCGGTCATTGAAGGATAGTTAGTAGCACCTTCGTTGATGAACATCTTCGCATACTCACCAGACTGAATGCGTTTTAGAGCATTGCGCATGGCTTCACGTGACTGCTCGTTGATCACTTCAGGACCGGTTACGTATTCACCGTATTCAGCGTTGTTACTGATTGAATAGTTCATATCAGCGATACCGCCTTCATACATTAAGTCTACGATAAGCTTCAGCTCATGCAAGCACTCAAAGTAAGCCATTTCTGGAGCATAACCCGCTTCAGTTAGGGTTTCAAAGCCCATTTTAACCAGCTCTACTGCACCACCACAAAGGACAGCTTGCTCACCAAATAAGTCAGTTTCAGTTTCATCTTTAAAAGTAGTTTCGATAATACCTGAACGACCACCACCCACACCGGCTGCGTAAGATAAAGCCACTTGCTTAGCTTGACCTGAAGCATCTTGATAGATAGCGATTAGATCAGGGATACCACCGCCTTTAACGAACTCAGAACGTACTGTGTGACCTGGCGCTTTCGGAGCAACCATAATCACGTCTAGATCTTTACGTGGCACTACTTGGTTATAATGGATAGAGAAACCATGAGCAAATGCTAGAGTGGCGCCTTCCTTAATGTTTGGCTCAATAACGTCTTCGTATAAAGATTTTTGGAACTCATCTGGAGTTAGGATCATAACCACTTCAGCAGCTTGTACCGCTTCTGCAACTTCAGCTACTTTTAGGCCAGCATTTTCAGCTTTTTTCCATGAGCCTGAATCTGCACGTAGACCTACAGTTACATCAACACCTGAGTCTTGAAGGTTAAGCGCATGGGCGTGACCTTGTGAACCATAACCAATAATAGCTACTTTTTTGCCCTGGATGATTGATAAGTCACAATCTTTATCGTAATAAACGTTCATAATTTAGTCCTTTTAAATACTTTCAAATAGTTTTGAAAATAGAGGGTGGTGTTGAAATTCAACTTGTTAATTTTACAACTTTCAGATTAGCTCAAGCCTTTGCAAATAACTATTTAAACTGAAATCGACAAGGGCTTGAGCGATTACAAAATAAATTTACCAAATAAAACTACTACTAAATAAAACTACAGGCTGAGGGTACGCTCACCACGTAAGATACCAATCACACCTGAACGTACCACTTCTAAGATACGGTCACGGCCGATAACTTCGATAAAGCCGTCAAGCTTAGCCTCATCACCAACAATTTGAATGGTATAAAGGCTTGAAGTGACATCCACGATTTGAGCACGGAAGATATCTGCACTGCGCTTAACTTCCGCTCGAGCGCTGCCGGTAGCTCGTACTTTAATCAACATCAGCTCACGCTCTACGTGAGCATTGTCTGTTAAATCAATTACTTTAACTACTTCAATTAGCTTGTGCAAATGCTTAGTGATCTGTTCAATTTTGTCGGCACTGGCGTTGGTAGTCAATGTCAAACGCGAAATCGTTTCGTCTTCAGTAGGGGCTACGTTTAGGGTTTCGATGTTGTAACCACGCTGTGAAAACAATCCAACCAGACGTGATAGCGACCCAGCTTCGTTTTCCATTAGTACAGAGATTAAGTGTTGCATTAGGTACGCTCCCCCTTAGATAACCACATATCGCGCATAGACTGCCCTGCAACTTGCATTGGATATACGTGTTCATTACGATCCACGTAAACATCAATAAATACAAGTTTGTCTTTCATTGCCATTGCTTCAGCCAGTTGCTCATCTAACTTGGCTGGATCAGTAATTTTAATACCAACGTGGCCATAACTCTCTGCAAGCTTAACGAAGTCTGGTAGTGACTCCATATAAGAAGAGGCATGACGACCTTCATACAGCATATCCTGCCACTGTTTGACCATACCCAACTGAGCATTATTTAGGCATAAAATCTTAACCGGCAATCCATACTGGAAACAAGTAGACAGCTCTTGAATGTTCATCTGAATCGACCCTTCACCGGTGATACAGACCACATCACGCTCAGGCTCTACCAATTTGGCGGCCATTGCATACGGCAAGCCAACACCCATGGTGCCTAGACCACCTGAGTTCAACCACTGGCGAGGCTCATTATATTTGTAATAAAGCGCAGCAAACATCTGGTGCTGACCCACGTCACTGGTAATAATGGCATTACCATTGGTCACTTCATATAGCTTCTCAACAACAGCTTGCGGCTTCATGCCATTATCAGTACTGGTGTCATAACGTAGACCATGACGCTTGCGCCATTCATTAATCTGTGACCACCAGTCTAGCAAGGCAGGCTGATCCAACTGTTTATCATCGCCTTCTAGTAGCTGAAGCATATCCGTTAATACTGACTTCACATCACCTACGATTGGAATATCGGCATTAATGGTCTTTGAAATTGACGCAGGATCAATGTCGATATGAATGATAGTCGCACTTGGACAGAATTTTTTCACATCATTGGTTACGCGGTCATCAAAACGTGCACCTACTGCCAAAATAACATCAGCATGATGCATGGTCATGTTGGCTTCATAAGTACCATGCATGCCTAGCATACCCACGAACTGACGATCAGAGCCTGGGAAAGCCCCTAAGCCCATTAGCGTATTGGTAACGGGCAAGTTCAATTGACGTGCCAACTTGGTTAACTCTTCATGAGCATTACCCAAGATAACGCCACCCCCTGAATATAAAATTGGGCGCTTAGCTGCTAATAAAGTTTCAATCGCTTTTTTAATCTGACCACTATGGCCTTTTACTGAAGGCTGATAAGAGCGTAGGTTTACAGATTCTGGATAGTTGTATTCAAACTTCTCGTGCGGCGCAGTAGTGTCTTTTGGAATATCAATAACGACTGGACCTGGACGGCCAGACTGAGCGATATAAAATGCTTTTTTGATGATTTCAGGGATTTCACTGGCATGGCGTACTTGGAAACTGTGTTTCACGATAGGACGAGAAACCCCAACCATGTCTGTTTCTTGGAAGGCATCATCACCAATTAGGTGCTTAGGTACCTGACCTGAAATAATAACCATTGGAATTGAATCCATAAACGCAGTAGCGATGGCGGTTACCGTGTTGGTTGCACCAGGACCTGAAGTTGCTAGTACCACGCCTGTTTTACCAGTGCGACGTGAATAGGCATCTGCCATGTGACCCGCCGCTTGCTCATGGCGCACTAAGATATGTTCAATAGCATCTTGCTTAAAGATAGCATCATAAATATGTAGGACGGCACCACCTGGATAACCAAAAATATACTCGACGCCCTCGTCAATTAATGACTGGACAAGCATTTCACCGCCAGAGAGCATGATTGGCCCATCGCCATTTTCTAGAAGTTCACGCTTTTTACCAAAGTTAATGGCAGCGTGTGCGGTTTGGGTATGCCCTGTCATATTAGGGCTTTGGGTTGTTTGAGTCACTGTCATCACCTATTTTATTGCGGGATGTGATAAGGCTTTTATTATAAAAGTTGCTGGTCAGCAAAGCATACTCGTGGTATGCACCTAATACTTTAAATAGTCTGTTAAAAGATTCTTGACCTACTTTTAACTCTATTCAAACTTTCATTTTATTCATAATTTACAGCTCATATCCATAAAATTAAATAACCCTACAGACACGACAAAAAATACCAACAGGCATCAGCCATGTGATATGGGAACTTAAAAATACGGTGACGAAACGACGCTTAACAAAGCAATGTCTTATCAGAGAAATAAGAGCATTTTTAAGAATTTAACAAGATTGGTGTGCTATTGACTCAAAGCTGCATGGTTAAATGCCACTATTGAAACATACAAATCGGGTTAAAAAGTATAAAAAATTATACCCATCAAACTGAAGCTATCATAAGATTATGACTACTATTCAGAATGATTACTTAGTCGCTGTAGACCGATAAGTCCCTGAACTAATAACAGTAAAAGCAAACTGTCTAATTCATCACATCAAAAGAAGCCACCCTAAAGCGAATGGTAATTCAACAATAGTTGCTACTTTTTAGTTAACTAACTCGGTAGAGAAGGTTAACCGACTAATCATAATTCTATAATCCGTTGTTTTGATAGTTATGTCAACTAAATTTAATTCATGAGACACCATACCTAAATTTATCAATTGCGACTAAATGATAAATTTTTGGACATAAAAAAACCCAAGAGTGGAGTTACTCTTGGGTTTAATAAATAAATACAATGATAAAATGATAAAGCTCAATAAGCTGAACGGTGTTTTAGACCTTTTTTAGCTTTAGTAAACTCTATAAGGTAGACCGCTTCTACTGGCGTACTAAACGGCTAGGTTGCGGCAGTAAACTGCTATCACTAACGCGGCAAGGGTTAATGTCAATGCCACCACGACGAGTATACCAAGCACGAACCATCAGCTTTGAAGGACTATATCTTTGACTTAAATCAGCAAATATTTGCTCTACACACTGCTCATGAAAGCCATTATGCTGACGGAAGCTAAGAATGTAGGTTAATAATTTCGCTTCATCAATGTTCTGTGAGGTGCTAATATCTATCGCTAAAGTCCCCCAGTCCGGCTGATTAGTCACTGGACAATTACTGCGCAGCAAGTTTGAGTACAGTTGATACTGTTTCTCTGCTTGATCAAGCGAAGCACTAACGTCTGTATCCTCTGCTAGTAGGCTAGCATCAGGATGCTCAACCAGCTCAACTTTACCTGGTAAGTTATCTAATGCCTGATCGATACATTTGCCTTGAGGATGAGCAATTAAAAATCCTGAGTCAGCATCACTGCCAGAGCTAATGGCATCCAGACCAAACAGCGAGACTTGAACTTCGGCTCCAACACAAGCCGCCAAGTCTTTTGCTATGGTTTGCTCAACGGCTTCCCAGCTTTCAAATTCAGTAAAGTTTAAACTATTTAGATATAGCTTAAGTGACTTGGACTCAACGATGTTGGGTGAGCTGGCAGGTATGGCAAAGCGGGCAATCGCCATCTGTGAAATGCCTTGAGAATTCAACCAAGACACTTCAAAGGCATGCCACCAGTCTACCCCAACCTGTAACTTATCCTCTTGCCAATTAATTTCGTTACGGCCCATGGAGCGTGGGATTGCGTATAAAGTATCTGGTTGATAAGTTTTTGGGTAGCTGGTGCTCTCCCCTAATACACCATGAATACTCATAAGTAAGTCCTATCTTAAATATAAAATTAAAAGGTTATAGTCTTAAGCGAGAGCCGTTATCCAGTAGACGATAAGCAATGGCATAAAAAATCGCACAGAATACGAATATTGCGGCCATTGAGTACCAGACATTCACATCAGAATAACCCAAGATGCCGTAGCGGAATGAGTTAACCATATAAACAATCGGGTTCAATAGCGATATGTTTTGCCAAAATGGGGATAAGTTCTCTAAGGAATAAAACACCCCACCCAAATAAGTCAACGGGGTCAGCACGAAGCTTGGAATAATCGAAATGTCATCAAATGAGCGGGCAAATACTGCGTTAATAAATCCGCCCAATGAGAATAAAATAGAAGTTCCTAATACGGTAAACACCATAACAAAGAAGTGTTCGATCCCTAATTCAGTAAAGAACCGAGCCACAATAGAGACAATAATCGCAATCATAAGTCCCCGAAATACGCCGCCTCCAATATAGCCAATTAATATGGAATGTTTAGAGACCGGAGACACCAAGAGCTCTTCAATACTGGAAGTAAATTTGGCACTAAAGAAGCTTGAGACCACGTTAGAGTAACTGTTGGTAATGACCGACATCATAATTAGACCCGGTACAATGAACTGCATGTAAGGCACACCGCCCATTTCTCCCACACGTGAGCCAATCATTTTACCGAAAATAATAAAATACAAACTCATGGTAATCACAGGCGGCAGCAGGGTTTGTGGCCAAATACGTAAAATACGACGAATTTCTTTTATCAAGATAGTGCGAAAGGCAATCCACTTTTGAGCAAAAGTTAAGCCGTCATTATTTGTGGCGTTGCTAACAGGTTGATTATTGATGTTGCTCATAGTCCAGCCTCCTTCATACTATCTTTGCTTTGGACACCTTGTTCTACCAGACGCATAAATAGTTCTTCCAAGCGGTTGGCTTTATTGCGCATACTTGATACTTCGATGCCTTGCTGTGTTAATTGTTGGAACACCCCGTTTAAAGACTCGCCTTCCGTTAAAGTAACCTCAAGGGTTTGATTATCAGGCTGTGAATAAGAGGTGATACCGCTAATAGACACCTCACCTGACACGGGCTTTTTGAAATCTAATATAAAGGTCTCAATAGACAGCTGAGTTAGTAGCTCTTTCATTTCAGTGTTAATACGAATTTCACCATGGTCTAAAATGGCGATATAACGACACAACTGCTCTGCTTCTTCTAGGTAATGGGTAGTCAGGATAATGGTGGTTTTTTCTTCTTGATTAATCTGCTGCATGAACTCCCACATTGAGCGTCGCAGCTCAATATCCACCCCTGCAGTCGGCTCATCCAAAATAAGAAGCTTGGGCTTATGGATTAGCGCTCGGGCAATCATTAATCGACGCTTCATACCCCCTGAGAGTTCGCGGGCTTTATTATTACGTTTGTCCCAAAGCCCTAAAGCGGTCAGCAATTTTTTGGCTCTTGGTCTAGCCTCTTTTGCAGCAATGCCGAAGTAACCCGCTTGAGTAATTAAGATGTCTTCAACCTTCTCAAACTGGTTAAAGTTAAATTCTTGCGGAACGATACCTAAGTACTGCTTGGCAATTGAAGGGTTTTGTAATAAATCAGTACCAAATATTTTAACGCTACCTTCAGTAGGCTTAAATAACGAACTAATAATGCCGATCATGGTTGATTTCCCAGCACCATTAGGCCCTAGCAAAGCAAAAAAACCGCCTTGTGGTACAGTTAAATTCACGTTCTTTAAGGCAGTAAAACCATTGCCATAGACTTTAGATAGATTATTAATCTGTAATGCAGGCGTTGTATTAGTCATAAACTCACATCTTTATTAGCTTTTATAGTGGGGATGATAATGGCTATATATGGTGCCGAAAATCTATTCTTAAACCCACCTTGAGGCAAACATAGGCATTGATAATTTCAATCAATCATTGAAACAACAAAAGACGCTCACTTTACAGTAAGCGTCTTCGTTATACGCTATTAGCGTTAGAAGGTTCTAACCCAAGTTTCAATTAGGGCTGTAATAGAGCGCTAATCAGCTTGGGTTATAGCAAATAGCCGTTATGAAAGCCGTTCAGTCTTCAGCGATTAGCTAGACTGTTCAACCATATAATCAACAGCGTTTTGAACTTCTTCATCTGGAATGTCTGCACCACCACGGGCTGGCATAGCATTTAAGCCGTTGATAGCGTGATCATATAAAGTGTTCTTACCTTGTGCGATACGAGAACCCCATGCACCTGCATCACCAAACTTAGGCGCACCTAATACACCGCTGCCATGACAAGTTTGACAAATGGCTTCATAAACCGCTTTACCATCACGAACCTGACCTTCAACACCGGCACTTGAGGCAGTTAAAGTGATGTCACAGTTGTCATCACCGTCAAAGCAAACTTTACCGTAAGGCTGAATACGTTCAACAAGTTTTGGATATAAAGCGATTAACTTTTTAACTTGAGGAGTGTCCTCAGGAATAGGCTCTTCTTCCACTGGCTCTGCAGAGGCAGCAGCAGCTTCTCCATCGGCAGCAGCGGCATCAGTAGCCGCACCATCAGTAGCTGTCGCATCAGCAGCAGCTTCATCAGTAGCTTGTTCACCTGCTGCTGCATCTGTGGTTTCTGCTTTAGCATCAGTAGTCGCAGTAGCCGCTTCAGTGGTTTGCGCAGCTGGAGCAGCAGCGTCTTCAGCTTGGCTTAAAGAAATGCCTGATAGACCAAGGATGGCGGCGGCGGATAACATCACGATTTTTTTCATGCGTCACAATCTCTTTTTAGAGCGACTTCTCTGGGTGATTATCGCTAAATATAAGCAATCCCAAGATGTCGTGTATGATTGAGTGAATTGTTTTAACTTTTTAATATAAAACCAGTAATAAATTCTTTTCCCCAATATTATAATGGGAAAAGGGGGTTAAAAGCCATGTTTCAATGGTGACTCTTACGACAAAAGGCAGTTTTTGACCTAATTAAGTTACCCAATTATTACGAATGGTGCCTAATGTATCAAATTTTCGTAGGCTTTGTCATTTATTAAGCGTGATAACATTGGTTTTTTTGATGTATTTTGCTAGACTAGCGAGCTTGAGTGCGGTTATCGTTAGCAATTCAAAAGATTGTTTTTGAGTTAGAGAGCTAAAATTCACTCAATATTGCCAAAATATGCGCTTGTAGCTCAGTTGGATAGAGTATCGGTTTCCGAAGCCGAGGGTCGTGGGTTCGATTCCCGCCAAGCGCACCAACCCCCATCTTTCAGCATTACCTCTTATTACCTCTACCCCCTCAAAGCCTTTATTATACAAGACTTTAGTCTTTTAAGGTATCTTGTCATTACCTACTATCACCTATAGAATGTTGTACATAATGTTGTACATTGCAATTTATATCTTATAGGTGCAAAGATGAGTAAGAGAAAGAATTATTTGCTTTCTGATAATGGCGTTAAATCTATAGCTAAGCAGTCACCACCTGCCAAGCGTGTTAGATATTCTGATGGTGACAGCCTATCATTAATACATGACCCCCAAGGCGCTTTATATTGGGTAATGTCATATCGCTATCAATCTGACAAAGATATTAAGCCAAAACAAAAAACATATCATATTGGCTCATATAAGCCAGCAAGCCAGCAAGTGGATAGTCAATTCAAACCAGAGGTATCTTTAAAGCAGGCAAGAATTGAAAGAGATAAGGCTAAACAGTTATTAGCTGATGGTATTGATCCTAATGAGCAAAAAAGCAAAGCAAAAAACCAGTATGAGCAAAAAGACTTATTTAAAGTCATAGCTAGAGCTTATATCTCTGAGAAACAAGAAACCACTCCCAAAAATGTTCAAAAGCTTAAAGGCTTTCTGAATAATCACATTCTCAAGCATATCGGTGATTATCCGATTGGTGCTATCACAGCTCAAGATATTATCCAAACAGGCCTAGCCATTCAAAGTGACTTTGAGGCACAGGGCAAGCGTACCTCTGAGACTGCCCATAAGTGTATGGGATTAATCAGCTCTATTTATGAGTTTGCTATTAATACTCAAGGTTATGACATAGTTAATATTGCACATGGCAGAAACAAAGCCCTAAGACCTCATAAAGCTGAGGGCATGAAAGCAGTAGAGCAACACCAGTTTGCTGACCTACTTAGAAATATAGATGCCTATACTGACAACCACGCTAAAGCACACCCGCAAACAGTGGCAGGCTTACAGCTTATGGCGCTCTGTTTTGTACGTACTAAGGAATTAAGGCATTTTGAATGGTCAGAGATTGATTATCATAAAAACGTATGGCGCATACCTGCCCATAAGATGAAAATGAGACAAGATCACATTATCCCACTATCACCACAGGCAATGGAAATAATAGAGCGTATGAGGCCTATAACAGGCAATACAGGCTATGTGTTTTACAACTTTGATAGTGGTAAGCCTTATAGCGAGGGGTGGTTTAATCAGGCATTAAGGCGAATGGGCTACACTGGTGACCCCTATCCTAAAATGACAGGTCATGGCTTTAGGAAACTTGCCAGCACTGGCTTATATGAGCTTAAATTCTCATCTGATGTTATTGAAATACAGCTTGCACACTTAGAGCAAAGCAGTGTTAAAAAGAGATATGATACCTCTGAGCATCTGCCTGAGCGCCAAGTAATGATGAATGAATGGGCAAGCCATCTTGATGACTTGAGAGCTGGCAAGCCTGTTAAGTTTGATTTGCTTTCACCAAAAGAGCTTGATGAGGTTATGGCCAAGCGAGGTCGTAAAGCTACAGATATTATTACCCATGATACAGATATGCTCATTAATAGTTTACAAGTGCAAGGCGTATCGCCTGAATTAATTGAACAGCTAACAAAGCAGTTAAAAAACTAGAAATGCTCAGAAACATGACTGACAAAACTGACAAAACCCCATTGCAAGGCTAGGAGTAATTACCCGAACGACTGCCATTTACACCTTTAAGCAGTCACCGCCTTGCATCTTATTTATATAAAGGTGCAAAGGTGATTTATGAGTTTTCAGTACATTAAAGAGCCGTATGAGTTTATAGATATAGGCGTGACTAGCGAGAAAGAAGCAAATGAGAGTTTAGGTCATGCCTATCTATACGCAATATATAGTTATCATCAACTGGTCAGATTTAACCTATATTCAAAACATAAAAAAATAAGCACGTATCGCGACAATCCATGCTTGTCTAATAGAGATATTTTAGTAAATGACTTGTATGCAATTCTATCCAAGGTTTACTCTCAAGCTGAGCGCCTATATTCTACAAATTCAATTGCAACCAAGTACAACTGTGAGGAAATATTTCAAGGCTATAAGACTACAGACTTCACCAGGTCATTTACTATTGACAAGATTTTTAAAATACTATTACAAGCTACACTAGAACTCTACTTAACTTACATTTCTTATCTCAATAAAAACTATATAGCGTCTTTAGGATTTAAGGCTATATTCGATGAAACTAATAGTATGCTAACAGTACATTTAAAAAGCGTCAGAGCTGGAAAGATAGGTGGTAGTAAAAAAAGAGAGATATATAGTCCCGATAAGGAAAAAGCGCTTGCATATCATGATAAGTTTTTCATGAAAAGAAAGGATAACGGAAAATTCATTTATTCAAACGATGAAACAGCGAGAGAGATTATCGCGTATTTCAAAGCAAAAAATGACAGCCTTAATTATACCGAGCGCTCGCTATCTAATATAATCAGTAAGCATAGAAGCGCCATATCTAAAACTTAATTTATCATTTTACCCCCTTTAATGTCATTCAACACCCTCACATTCTGCAATAATTTTTTGTCTTAACTATATTCCTCCATAGCCAAGGGCATTACTGCCCATTCCTTTAATAGCTATGGAGTGAATAGCAATGAAAGTCAAAGATCAGTACCTAAGAATGTCAGACCTTGCCAACCAACCTGAGCGCAAGGCAAAAACCTACCAAACTAAAAACGGCCAAACTAGAACCGTTACAGCAAAACCTGCTACACGTGGCATTACTGGTTTCTCTGCCAAACACCTTTACCATCTAATCAATCAAAGCAAGTTCCCTGCCCCTATCAAAATTGGCAGAGCTAGCTTATGGCGTGTCTCTGATATTAACCAGTGGATAGAAAGTCATAGCACCTCAACTGATGTGGAGGGCGTGTAAGATGATGACCATAGCAAACAAAGCCATACACACTATAAACGGCACTCATTATTCAGCATTAGACTTATTTAATGCCAGTGGTGCTCAGAATAAAAACAGAGTTACCTACTTTTTAAAACAGAAACACATTAAAGAGATGCAAGGGGCTTATGAAGCTGAGCCCTATGATGTTGATATTCCAACATCAAAAAGAAAGGCCGTTATTATCGTAAGAGGCAAAGGCAAAAGACAAGGCACTTATCTATGTAGAGAGCTTGTGTATGCCTATGCTATGTGGATTAGCCCAGAGTTTGCCTTAGCTGTTATACGTGCATTTGATGACATGATGACACGCCAGCATAGCTATAAGCACTTGATGCAGTTACATAGAGAGTATGACTATGCAACGCTCGAGGCTGGCAAGGCAGGTTATGCCCTTAACTACTATGGCAAAAAGATTAAGCCTGCCATTAAAACTGAGATAGTGAAACTTGAGGCCATCGTACAGCCAGAGCTACCACTGGATCACTCTATCAGCATGGAGGGCGTATAACATGATTAAGGATAAGTTATTTGAGGCTCATTCTATTGCTGATGCTATGCCTAATCCACGCACAAAGCATGGCAGGCTTGATAAGAAGCTATGCACCTGCTTAGAGCTTACCGCCTTAGCAAGCAATCCAACAGGCTATAAAGTTGATACCAGCTATATCATAGATAGCCTTTACTATGAGTTAAGACAAGCTATTACTATGCTCAGATGCTTGCCAGCATACCGTAATGAGGTGCCCAAAGCTGACTATGAGCAGATTGATACAGGCGAACAACTTGAGGCTATTGAGCTATTGCATCGTATGAGTGATGAGCTACACAGTACCTCTTATCATGCTGATATCTTAGCTCACATAAGCAGAGATAAGAGAACAGACACATACCATAGCAAGCGTATAGATGACTCAATCAGATCGTTACAGATTGGCATTTATGATGCATTGGATAGCTTAGAGGGCGTAAGCCTGCCAGCAAGTGATAAGGAGGCTAAATAATGAGCTTACAACCTGACCACAGCCAAACAGATAAGATGCTGGCACTGCTTGCACCTAATACAGATAAGTTTGTATTCCAAGTGTTTGATGACAACACTGAGAGAAAAAAGGCCAACAAAGGATATGATATTTTTGCTAGAACACTGGCAGGCACGCTACAAGATAGGCATGAGCAACTAACACAGCTCAACAATAAGGGCGTAGGCGTGTATGTAACTATTAATGAGGTACAAGGTAGCAGGCGTTTAGCTGAAACAGTAACAGCTATCAGGGGCTTGTATGTTGATTTTGATACCCAAGATGCTGACAGAGTGAACCGCTTAACCAGCCTTGAATTAAAGCCCTCTATGATAGTAGAAAGCTCACCAAACAAGCATCATGCCTATTGGTTAGCTGATGGCCTGCCTATTGATAAATTTACTGAGTACCAAAAGAGGCTCATAGGTTTTTTTACTGGTACTGGTGATGCACCTGACAAAGCTATACATGACTTACCTAGAGTCATGAGGCTGGCAGGTTACTACCATGTAAAGGTTAAAGCTAAAGATGGTTTAACAGGTAAGCCGTTTATGACTAGAGTTGTTTACGAGGGTAAACGATATGAGGCAAGAGAGTTGATAGAGTGGCTTGATAGTATGGAGAGCTTGCCAGCCCTACCTATGATAGAGCAAGCAAGCAATAGCAAACATTACCAACACACGCCTACTATTTTACCTCAAGCTAAGCATGATAGCCAGTTAAGCACATTAACAGCCGATAAGGTAAGGGCGTTAAGTAGAGGCCATTGGTCATCTATTCTTAATGCTTTAGGCTATGGCGTAAGCAGTGACCCCAAAGCCCATACGCCCTGCCCTGTTTGCAGTGGCTCAGATCGCTTTAGATTTGATGATGAGCATGGTAAAGGTACATTTATATGCTCACAAGGTACAGGCGAACCCATATCAGGCGATGGCTTTAGCTTATTAGCTGACCATGCAGGAATGGGCGTAAGCAGTGCAATACAGGCTATTACAGGGGCTTTATCCGCTATGGGGCTAGTGTCACCCGATGACCTAAAGAGCACCATGGGCGGTGATTGGGACGCACCCAAAGCCATACTAACAGACCTGCCACCAGTCAAGACAATTACCAAGAATATGCTACCTGACAGCTTATGGCGTTATGTTGATAACCAAGCTGAGCGTTTAAGCGTACCGCATGAGTATGTAGCTATTCCATTAATTACCGCATTGGCTGGCATCATAGGTACTAAGGTAAGCATATTCCCTAAATTCTTAGATGATTGGGAAATAGTGCCAAACTTATGGGGTGCAATTATTGGTAACCCCTCAACTAAAAAGACACCCTCTATTAGTGCAGGCATGAAGCCATTACATAACCTCACTTATAAAGCTAAAGCTGAGTATGAGCAAGCACAAAAAGAGTTTGCAACATATAAGGAGATTAACAAGCATAAGGCCAAGGCTTTAGATGATGAGTTAAAAGCAATGGCTAAGAAACAAGCCAAGCAAGCTGATGATGATGAGGCCAAAGTAACTGATGATGATATGCTGGCCAAGGCTCAAGCCATAGCAGAGGCCACCAATGCTGATGAGTATGAGCCAAAGCTAAAGCGATACATAGCCAATGATAGCACCTATCAGAAACTAGGAGAGATGCTGAGCCAGACCAGCAACGGCCTTGTAATTGAGCGTGATGAGCTTACTGGCCTGCTTGCCTCATTAGATGGAGAAAGCAACTCAGAGGCTCGTAACTTCTACTTGGAGGCTTTTAACGGTACTGGCAGTCATATCATGGATAGGATTGGCAGGGGCTCAGTCTTTATTGAAAGCCATTGCCTATCCATCATAGGAGGCATACAGCCAAACAAGCTCGAGCGTTACTTAGAGAGAACCATTAAAGGCTTAGATAATGATGGCATGATGCAACGTTTCCAACTTGCCGTTTATCCTGATCATATGAAAGGGCGTAAAGAGAATGACATAGCACCTGATAAAGATATCAGGCAAGTAGTGTATGACCTGTTTGAAACAATAGATAACATGAGTGAGTGGGATTTTATTAACTATGGTGCAAATGAGTCCGATGAGTACCACAAACGGCCTTATTACCGCTTTAGTAAAGAGGCCTATGATGTGTTTATGCCTTGGTATGACCAGCTCAAAGCTGAGGCCGATGATGCTGAGCATAGCGTAATAGCTGAGCACATGACCAAGTACCCAAACACAGTAGCATCATTGGCTTTAATATTTCATCTAGTGGATTGCATAGAGTATCAAGCTAACTTAGGTGCAGTAAGCAAAACAGCTTTAAAGACTGCTATTGAGTGGCATCTGATGCTTGAAACGCACATGAATAGAATTTACAGCCTAGTTACTGACAGCTCAAACATTAAGGCCAGCTATCTAGCAGATAAGCTCAAAGCTATGGTTAAAAAGGGAGGTGATAAAGATGATAAAACAGATTGGCTATACTATGGCTTTACAGCTCGCCAGCTTATCCGTAGAGGGTGGAAAAGCCTTACCGATACAGATGAGGTGCTTAATGCTTTAGAGGTGCTTACTGAGCATGATTGGCTAAGATGGGAAACAGTAGAGAGCACTGGCCAAGGTGGTAGGCCTACTGAGCGTTATTACATTAACCCACGTATTAAAGAGCTCATATAGTTAGGTTTCGTCAGTTTTGTCAGTTGTGAATTGGGGCATTATTCAAAAATAGTGCCCTTTTTTATCTGACTTCAATCAGATACATTATTGTCAAAGATAAGAAACATTTAGTTCTAATTACAAATCATTAATATTCCTATACAATATTCAGAATTTTTTAATTAATGCTGAGTATCTTACATGAAGTTTAGAAAGGATATTAATGGCCTTAGAGCCTTTGCAGTAATTGCAGTTGTACTATTTCACTTTAATGCTTCTTGGATGCCAGGCGGTTTTGCTGGTGTTGACGTATTCTTTGTTATCTCTGGTTTTTTGATGACAGGGATTATTTTTAAAGGATTAGAGAACAATAACTTTTCAGTTCTAAATTTTTATGTTGCTCGAGCAAATAGAATTATTCCAGCACTTGCAGCCCTATGCTTAGCACTTCTAGTCTTTGGTTGGTTCTATCTAACACCCCTAGAGTATAAAGCATTGGGTAAACACGCTGCCAGCAGTGTAGGCTTCTTATCCAATGTAATTTATTGGCGTGAAGCAGGATATTTTGATGCTGCATCGCATGAGAAATGGCTACTACATACTTGGTCACTATCTGTCGAATGGCAATTTTATATTATCTATCCGCTAGTACTGCTTGTTTTAAAAAGAGTATTTAGCCTTAAAACATTAAAGTCACTAATCATAGCAGCTACAGTAGTAGGTTTTATATTCTCAGTTTACGCAACATATAAATGGCCAAGTGCATCTTACTACCTATTCCCAATGAGAGCGTGGGAGATGATGTTAGGTGGTGTTGCTTTTCTATATCCTATTAAACTGCAAGAAAATAATAAAAGGCTAGTAGAAATACTGGGCTTAGTATTAATTGTAGGTTCATATGTCTTTATTACTGGTGATGATCCATGGCCTGGTTACTTAGCACTGTTCCCTGTATTAGGTACTTTTTTAATTATCCAAGCTCAGCGTAATGAAAGTATCATAACTGGTAATATTTTATTCCAAAAACTAGGTGCTTGGTCTTATTCTATTTACTTATGGCACTGGCCCTTTGTTGTTGCTATTTATACATTCTCATTACCAAACCAATATATCTACATTGGAATGGCTTTATCCGTTTTACTTGGATATTTAAGTTATAAGTATATTGAACGCATTAGATTTCCTAGAAGCTTTCCTACTCTTCTAGGCTATCTTAAATGTAAGCCTATACATATATCTTTAATAATATTAATAGGAAGCACAGCAGTTTTTTATTCAGGAGGCAGCCCACTTAGCTTTAGACCAGGTGCTATTTCTGAAAGAGCAGTCTTCATAGATTATTATGCTAAACAAGAGAAAGAAAATAAATATGAAGACTATTGGTTAAAATGCGATATGTATTCAGCTCATAATAAAAGCAAAGAGTACAATTTAGACAGTAGTTGTATTAATACGTCATCATCGGATGGCGTTTTGTTATGGGGAGACTCACATGCACAGGCGCTATCTTTAGGTCTCAGAGAGCTATTTCAAGAAAGAAATATAGGTTTCTCTCAAGTTACATCCTCTGGCTGTAGACCTTCTTTAAAACCAGATATATATGAAAGAGCTGAGTTAAGTGAGCCTTGTAACTATGCTAATAAGAAAGCACTTGATACTATCAATCAAATCCATCCTAAGTTGATAATAATTGCTCAAAAAGATCAACATGATAAACAGGATTGGAAAGAGCTCAGTACAAAAATCTCTAAGATATCTGATGCAGAGTTATTAGTAATAGGCCCTGTTTCTCAGTGGGAGAAAAGTCTACCTAGCATTGTAGTTCAGCCAAACCATTGGAAAACCAAAGAGCTTTTCATAGAAGATAAAAATCTAAATAACGATGTGATTCTTACCGATCAAGCAATGAGGTCATTAGCTGAAGAATCAGAATTTCAATATATTTCATTAATAAGTAAGCTCTGCATAAAAAACACGGATGAGAATATAAAGTGTCGAGTTTATACAAATGATCAAAAGCTAATTCAGACAGATTATGGTCATTTAAGTAGAGAAGGATCAAGATTTATAGTCAGGAATATTATAGAAAAACCTTTATTAAATATCTACTATACCAATAAATAACTATTACTACTTTACGACTCAAATGTAATTAAGTTAATTAGGGCATTATTCAAAAATAGTGCCCTTTTTTGTGTCTGTTAATAGGTTTTGTCAGTGCCATATCTGAGCATATTGATAAATTTTAAGGTTAAATTGTTTAAAAAATGAGCAATCATACCTATTATTGTTATAATATAACAAAAGTATTAATTATTTAGATAACGATTATGCCAAAACTAGCAAACACACCTACCCTTAACAATTATTCTAAACTACCTATTAGCTCATATCGTGACTACCTCAAACAGCATGGCCTAGTTAAGACTGTAACCATATCTTATAACTACCTAGGCAATGACCACAGCATAACTATTAATATCAGTAACACACCTTGCACCTATGGTGGGCATCGTCATTGGTGGCATTGCCCTAAGTGTGGCAGGCGTGTAGCAGTCTTATACTTCAATCAATCCTACCAGTGCAGGCATTGCATAGGCCTTAACTATCAATCACAACTACAACAGCCAGTTGATAAGCTACTCAAGCGTGTAGCAGTCATTAGAGAGCGTTTAGGCTGGCCTCAAGGCATTGTTAATGGTCATGGTGGTAAGCCTCGAGGTATGTGGCAAAAGACCTATAACAGGCTAGTTAATGAGCATGATGAGATAGCACAACAGATAATAGAGAGGTTAATATAATGGCATACTTACCAACACTAGATGACCTTATCCAAGATTTACAGTTAGCTAAAGAGATTGCGATAAAAAATGAGAATGTTAATGGCCTCATTAATAGTGTGATGAGTCAGGCCAAGCTTTTAGGTTATGATCAGCCACAGCCTGCCAATGAGCCAAGCGAGGTAAGCTTGCTGAGTGATCTGATTGATGAGCTATCAAGTGAGGTGAATAATGACAAAGCTGACTATTGATGATTTAATAGCTGAGCTTGATGAGGCAAGGCACATAGCCAAGGAGAATGGCAACCCTACTGCCATGATAAGTGCAACTATGAGTAAGGCCAAGATATGTGGCTTGGATAGTGGCATTGATGATAGCAACACAAACAGCATAGGAGCTATCAAGGTGAGCGTACAAACTATTGATGCTAGGAAACATTGATTAAATTACAAATGGTAACAATATTTTTTATCTACCTTTACTCAATCAAGAAGCACTATAAAACGTCAGTAGCACTTGCTAAATGTTGTACATAATGTTGTGCATATGATTTAATAAAACTCCAAAACCCTTTGTATTAAAGGCCTTCATAGTTTAGATTGACTCCCGCCAAGCGCACCATCTTCTGTAAGTCTGTATTATCTCTACATCCCTTCCCGCTTGCAATAAAAAACGAGCCTAGCTAAACACATTATAAAATAGGGCTCGCAAAGCCCATCGTAGGTTCTTATAGTGGACTACTTATTACGATTCTGAGAGCGCAGTTTTCTACTTACTACTAAACAACTTACCCCCAAAACCACCACCATTTTTTTGTCCGCTAAGGTATGTGTGATATTCTTTAGGGAACTACCCAAAACCCTCTCTTTAATTAAAGCTCTCTCTCTTAAAGCTTGTACAGCCAATCCAGTGAACTGTTTGCCCCGAGCAACCACAGCTGAATATCTACCTTCCTTTTGCTTATCCTGAGTTACCTTTTGGCTAGACTTTATCCTGGCCTTAATGTGCTTTTCCGCTTGAGAAGCAGGCTTTGCTGCGACAATCGCTTGTCCGTTAGCATCATATTTTTTAGAAGCACTGCTGATTCCATATTTTGGCTTTAATTCAGCACCATAATCCTTGGGTTGGTTCTTGAGCTGCTCAGCAGATTGGCACTGCTGTAAGCGCTGAATATAGTCTTGCTCAGCTTGTTGCCAAACCTCTGCATATAGCTGATTCAAAGTGCTGTGCTGCTTTGGTTCACCATATAAGTTGACCAGCATTTTGGCATCGGTTTTGGTTAGCAATTTTAGTTGCTCATACCCTAATTGCTGATAGTCAACTGGCAGGTCAGCCACTAGCCCGCCTGGTATTTGCTCAAATACTTTAAAAGCAGGCTCTTCTATGCTTTCACATTGCTTTGGACAAAAAGACTCCCAGGCTGCAAGATGATACAGAGACAACAGATCAGACTTATAATCCAAATTGGCTTTGTTTTTATCTCGAATTATGGCTCTAAGGGCAAGTACGGATTCTTTAAAACCGATGGGCCAAGGCAAAAACTGTTGAGCGACTTGGTATCTTTGATTGGGATCCTCCCTGTGCTTTTTTATATAGTTGGACCAAGATAAAAAACCGGTATCTGGTCTACTCTCTGCCCTTAACTCAACATCCTGTAGAGTTTTTTCTTGTTGCCATCGCATAGTAACGTGAGCCTGTAAATTTAATGAATAAAAAAATGATCTATATTGAGCTCAGTAAATGAGCCTCACAAAATTTAAAACACCCAGTTTACTGTATTATCACAAAGGTTAATAGCCCAGCTATACGCCACTTAGCTCTATTCTTAGCTCTTCCACACTAGGAAGCTTATGAAAATTAATAACTGTCACCTCACCCAAGCGTCGACGTCCCAAGGCAGCATTGACATCTAACGTCAGTAAAGCTACCTTTTTGGCATTTCTTTCTAACACCAAATGGTGCTCACGCATCAGGGCCGTGATATCTGGAAAATTCTTACTGATTAAGTTTTTTAGCTTTAACAATTGTTCATTGGATGTTTTGCTAAATGCTCCAGCCTTACTATTAAACTTAGGCTTGGCTTTATCTAAATTCATTTTATTGTTGGCAGATTTATGAAGCCCCTTACCTGCTGTCTTAGGCTTCATAACCAAGCCAATAACGAACAATACCAGAGCACATAAGAGCACCGCTCCGAGCAACACCACGCCACTAAAAGTCTGATTCATACGTCCTCCTATTATTGATAGTATATTATGATACACAAACCCAAGCTTATATAGGTGTTTTATGACCAATGATGTACAACAAGCCATTACTCTACTTCAAAACGCACAACATATCTGCGTCTTAACTGGAGCAGGTATCTCTGCAGAAAGCGGCATCCCTACTTTTCGGGACAAGCAAACGGGACTTTGGGAGAACTTTAGGGCAGAAGATTTAGCCAGTATTGAGGCCTTTGAGCGTGACCCTAAGATGGTTTGGTCGTGGTATCAATGGCGACGCAATCTGGTCAAAGACAAACAGCCCAACCCTGCTCATCACGCTCTAGCCAGCCTACAACAGTGGGCGAAGACTCAGGGCAAAACTTTAAGCCTCATCACCCAAAATGTAGATGACCTTCATGAACAAGCAGGCAGTCAGGTCACTCACTTGCACGGTCATTTATGGAAAAACAAATGCAGTCAATGTGATGTAGCCTACCAAGGTGACATTGATTATAGCCAGGACGCTCTGGTTAATTGCCCTGAATGTGAGGCTTATATTCGACCGGACATTGTTTGGTTTGGCGAGATGTTACCATCGGGTGCTTGGCAGTATGCCGAACAGGCTTCAGCAGACTGTGATGTTTTTATAAGTATCGGTACTTCAAGCTTAGTTTATCCGGCGGCTGGTTTATCACAATTGGCAAAGAGTCAGGGAGCCAAACTAATTGAAATTAACTTGCATCCGACTCAAAACCCATTAATTGATGTGGTATTGGCAGGCAAAGCTGGAGAGGTGTTGCCTACCCTATCTGCCGCACTGCTCTAATGGATTTGGTATAAAAGAGCTATAAAACAAATAACATAAAAAAAGCTAGGCTTTATTACGAAGCCTAGCTTTTTTATTATTTAGGGCCAATGTCACTCTTTACTTTACAAGGACAATTTTATTTTAAAAATACCACAGTGTCCGAAAGCTCATTACCTTCTGGATCGTGCTCTAAGTAGTAATGCTGTTTTAGCAATAAGCCGATTTCATCTAATAAATCCAGCAAGCTTTGTTCTATATTGCCTTTGGCCATACCTGCTATTGCTTTATCACACATGGCTTGCCAAACTGTCGGGCTAACATGAGTATTAATCCCTCTATCTGCCACAATCTCTAAGCTATGCTCGCAAACGTTAACGTATACCAGTACCCCAGTATTTTCCTCTGTATCCCACACTCGGTACAAGCTAAATAAATCAATAGCTCGCTCACGAGTACCTACCCTATAAGCTAGATTAATGGGCAAGTGGTTTTCTATCACTAAGAACACCTCGCCACGATGACCCTTCTCTACTTCGGTGACCTTCTGAGTAAGACGTTGCATGACTTCATCAGATACCCAACGATTGTGCAATATCGGGATGAATATTGCTTGACGCCACCATCTTGCAAAGCTTGGCTCACTGACCACAGTATGTCCTTCAGCGACATTGGGGTGCACAGATTTTAAGTCGGGCTTTGCTTTTTGTTGCATGTCAGTCTTACCTCAAACCTTATTTTTATATTAGCTATCGTAGCCATAGAGAGTTATGTATTAAGGGCATTAATGCGATATGTTACGAGATAAATGCCAGCTTTACCATGAGCCACCAGCACCGCCACCACCGAAGCCGCCACCACCACCGCCAAAACCACCGCCGCCGAAGCCGCCACCACCAAAACCACCGCCACCGAAACCACCACCTGGGAATACAACCACACCCCCACGACGGCCTCTACCACCTTTTCCGCCCCCCTTTCCACCGCCGCCACCGCCGCGTGAAATTAGGAATAGCCATAAAAAGATGGCCATGAAAATAGTGGTAAATAGCCCAGCGCCTGCAGATAGAGCCATCAAGGCAAAACCACCTGTTGCAAGAAACGACCCAAGGATACGGCCTAAAGCTGAGGTTAAAAACATACCAAAGATTAGGGCAATAAGAAAAGTACCAAATAAGGAAGGAGAATCACCCACAGCTTGATTTTGTTGCTGAGCACGCTCTTTGGCTAGGGCATCTGACTGTGCTAAAACATCAGGATCGGCGACCAAACGCTCTTCGATACGGTTAATCCCTTTGACCAAGCCACCCGCATAATCACCTTGCTTAAATGAAGGAGTAATTTCCTCATCGATAATACGATTTAAAGCAGCATCAGGGAGCACCCCTTCTAAACCATAACCTGACAAGATATATATATTACGATCGTTAACTGCGACCAGTATCAATAGACCATCATCGGTATCTTTATTACCCAATTGCCACTTTTCTGCCACCTGCAAACTGTATTGAAAAATATCCATACCATTGGTGGTAGGTACGGTTACTAAGGCGGCCTGGGCCAAGCCTTGATCGTAAATATGACGTAATCTTTGGGTTAATAGTTGTTTTTCTTGAGGGGTAAAAATATTGGCCTGGTCAACCACAGGCGAGTTTAAAATAAGTTTATCGCTATCAACCCCTTGGGCAGTAGATTGACGAGGCTCAGCCGTGGCTACCTCTGATTGACTGCGATTATCCTCAGCACTAGCCTCACCAAGAGTAGGTATATTATCAGTAATGGCCTCGTTGCCGAAAATAGCGTCATTAATAGCTTCGTTTTGTTGGCCAGCTTTGGCAATGGCCACCATATCCTCAACACTTTGGTCGCCCAACTGCTGAGAAGACTGAGATGATGCCGCACTCGAAGCTTCACCATTCACAGCGAAACTTACAGGCGTTACCAATAGGGTCGCGCCTATTATTGACAATATTGACCAACTACGTTTCAACTTTTGCATGCGCATCATCACCACTTTACTCTAAGAAACTTATTTTATAGCTGTCCTCTCATAAAACCCAATTAGCTAAAAAACTAACTAATGAAAAGACAGGTAAATTTGTAGCTTATAGGCCAAATGCTTATAAGCTACTTTATTAAAACAACATCATGTTTAACTGAATATCAGCCAAGGTTTTAGCTAGTCTCTAACTACTCACCGAAATTAACTTCTGGCGCTGTAGAGATTTCTTTCTCATTTTCAACAGTAAAGTTAGGCTTAGGATCCATGCCAAACACTTTAGCAGTAATATTGGTCGGGAACTGACGGACGGTGGTGTTGTAGCCTTGAACCTCTTGAATATAGCGGTTACGAGCTACAGTAATACGGTTCTCAGTACCTTCAAGCTGTGCTTGTAGATCTTGGAACAGTTTATCTGATTTAAGTTCAGGATAACGCTCAGACACGGCCATTAAGCGAGATAAAGCACCGGTCATTTCAGCTTGCGCCGCTTGGTAGTTCTCCATTGCTTGTGGGTCATTCAAGGTTTCAGGCGTTAGCTGAAGGCTACCTGCTCTTGAACGGGCCTCAGCAACCTGAGTGAATACTTCTTGCTCTTGATCCGCATATTGTTTAACCACTTTGACTAGGTTTGGTACTAAGTCATCACGGCGCTGATATTGGTTAACTACTTCTGACCAAGCTGCATTAACTTGCTCATCTTGTGCTTGCAGGTTGTTATAACCACAACCTGATAAGCTCACTGCCGACATGCCTAAAACAGTAGATAACATAAGCGGCTTAAGGATTGATTTACGTGACATAACTACTCCGAAAATTTTCAAATTATTTTACATTAAAGGTAAACCCAGTAATCTCACTTTAGATTTTTTAAACTTAATAGTAAGGTACTGCAATTGTACTGTTGAATGATGTCAAAGCACAATTAATACAATTTTTTGTTACCTAAATACAACCTCTTTACCCCAATATAACGATAGTAATGGCCTAGGCAAAGTCTATCAACTTGCTAATTTTTATATTTTTTTTTATCAAATAGTAAAAAATAATCTAGCAATTTGCTTTTTTTTGTGGCAAATTGCAGTTACTTAGAGGTACTTTTTAGTAACATTTAGCTAATCTAACTTACAGTTACTAAGAGTACAACTTACTTATGTGTTTGTGTTTATCTAATTGTATTGGTTAGATTTTTTCTACAGAACTGTTAATTAAATAAGCGCTGTACACACCTTTAGATTATTACAATTAATTGAGCGACAGGTAAGTTACTCAATTTGTTAACACTAGGAAACACACTATGGAAGGCATCGTAAGTGCTTTAAACTCCGTTATTTGGAGCCCTGCCCTAATCTACCTCTGTTTGGGCGCAGGTTTATTCTATTCAATCATGACCCGCTTTGTTCAAATTCGTCTATTTAAAGAGATGCTTCGTCTTCTTTTTAAAGGCAAACCAGACAATGACGGTATCTCTTCATTCCAAGCTCTTGCTGTTGCCCTTGCCGGCCGTGTCGGTATGGGTAACATTGCCGGTGTTGCTGCTGCTATCGGCTTCGGTGGTCCAGGGGCAGTATTCTGGATGTGGATTGTGGCTTTCTTAGGCGCTTCTACTGCTTATGTAGAATCTACCTTAGGTCAGATTTATAAAGAGCGTGATGTTATCACTGGCGAATATCGCGGTGGTCCAGCCTATTACTTTGAACGAGCTTTAGGTCAAAAATGGTATGGTATTTTATTTGCTATATCTTCTATTATTGCTTGTGGTATCTTCTTACCTGGTGTGCAGGCCAACGGTGTGGTTAACGCTGTAGCCCAAGTAACCGGTGAAGGTACATTGATGAACTTTATGGGCATGGACGTTGGCTCTAGCCGTCTAATTGCTCTAGCTATTATTTTATTAGTGCTAGGTTTCATCATCTTCGGTGGTATTAAGCGTATTGCTAACTTCGCTGAATATGCCGTTCCTTTTATGGCCGTAGGTTATATCGTTTTAGCCATCTTAATCATGTTCACCAACTTCAGTAAAGTTCCTGAAGTATTTGGTATGATTATCGGTGATGCCTTCACAGCTCAAGCAGGCTTTGGTGCCGCTATTGGTTGGGGTGTAAAACGTGGTATCTACTCTAATGAAGCCGGTCAAGGTACAGGACCACACGCCGCAGCTGCTGCCGCCGTGGATCATCCTTCACAACAGGGCTTGGTTCAGGCTTTCTCAGTCTATGTAGATACTCTGCTAGTTTGTTCTGCTACTGC
This sequence comes from Psychrobacter sp. UBA3962, assembly GCF_002385225.1. Taxonomy (GTDB): domain Bacteria; phylum Pseudomonadota; class Gammaproteobacteria; order Pseudomonadales; family Moraxellaceae; genus Psychrobacter. The sequence continues at coordinate 38,401 of NZ_DGDC01000032.1, forward strand.
GTTCATGATTTTGTCTACCGGTATGTACAACATTCAAGGCACATTACCTGACGGTCAGTTTATCGTCCAAAATGTTGCTGCAGATATTGAGATTAACTCGCCTTCATTTACTCAAATGGCGATGGAATCAGTGTATGGTACCTTCGGTGACTCATTTATTGCGATTGCGGTATTCTTCTTCGCGTTTACTACTATCTTAGCCTACTACTATATCGCTGAAGTTAACATCTCTTACTTAACCCGCTCTATGGGTAAAGGCGCCAGTAAAACGGGTACCTTCTTAGTAAAAGTTGTCATCATGATTATGGTAGCTTATGGCGCCTTAAACAGCTCAGGCTATATCTGGGGCTTAGGTGACGTAGGTGTTGGCTTGATGGCTTGGTTAAACATCGTTGGTATTATTGTTATCTTCTTTGTAGCCAAACCAACATTAACTATGCTTAAAGACTATGAGGCACAGTTAAAAGCGGGTGGCGGTACTTCAGAAAAACGCTTCGTGTTTGATCCTAAGAAGTTCGGTATCAAAAATGCCACTTACTGGGAAGAGCGCTACAAGCAGACTGTTGAATCCAATCGTAAAAACGATCTTAAATAAATCAGCAAGTTAACAACCCAGTTAATTTAAAAAAACCCGATACTTATAAGCATCGGGTTTTTTTATGTCTGTCTATAATCTACTGCACTAGCCCTCTGGAAAAAGCACCTTATCAATCACATGAACCGTACCATTGCGAGTAGGAATATCGGCCGCTTTAATCATCGCTGTTCGGCCTATGCCATCTTTAATCATCTTTTGATTGGTGATAGTCAATTGATAATTATTAAAAGTGGTCAACCGACTGGGCTGCATTTGCGCTACAGTTAGTGGCTGAGGTGTTTTTAGCACATGATAAGCCAATAAAATACGCAGTAAGGGCTTATTTTGCATCAGCTTTTGTTTGGTCATTGTAGTTTCATTAAACCAAGCCTCAAAGGCGGCATTATCTGGCGCAAAAATTGTGTAATTACTCCCTGCAAATCTAAGCACGCCCGTTAACCCTGCTGCATCAATAGCCTCTACCAATATTGATAAATTAGGATTTCGTCTTGCCAACTGTAAGGCGTTCTCTGAAGCATCATAATTTATGGGGGTAGAAGTAAATGCAGTGGCGGTATTAGATAAAGGAGCTTGCACAGGCTGACTAAGCGCTGAGGAGCTTTGACCGAAGCTGCTATAAATAGCATTGGGCTGTCGCAGCATAGATTCATTAACGATGGAGTTTGTGGCTGAGCCGCTAGAAACAGGCGTCTTAGTCTGTGCATTGCTTGGGCCAGCAGTAAATGCCATTAAAGCCATAGCCAGTGTCCATACGGGCATAGTTTTTATCATAAAATACGTCCTTTTGTATAAGTCACCTTAGTTTATACAAAGAAAATAAGTTGTGTCTATTTTCTTGTATACTCAGACAAACTTTTTTTATGTTATTAATTTTAGGGGTAACCCTGTCAAATTAGTCCCATTAGCTTAGCTACCTTGCTCCATATTGCTATGGATTTATCCCTGTAGAGAATTAGATATTCACAAGCAGTATGCTACACTAAGCTAGATTTTAGAAATCTTATTTGGCAACCCGTAGTTCCAAATATATATAGCTGTAGAAGAGATTTCTGTCCCTGTTAACTCAATATATAAGATAGCACTATGGCCAATTGCTCACATCCTGAACACAATACCCAAAAAGACCTCCCAGAAAATTCTGCAAAAAAAGAACACAATCCCGATAACTTCAATTTAGTACCTCCCGCCACCTTGCCTTATAAAGAGCAGCAACAAACCGCCCGCCAGCGTATCGTTGAACACTTAGAACAACGTATCTTGATGCTTGACGGGGCAATGGGTACCCAAATTCAAACTTTTAAGCTGCAAGAAGCGGACTATCGAGGCGAGCGCTTTGCTGACTTTCATCGAGATGTCCAAGGTAACAACGACTTACTGGTACTGACCCAGCCAGATATCATCAAAAGCATTCACCGCGATCACCTGAATGCGGGGGCCGACATTATCGAAACCAACACGTTTAATGCGACTCAGATTTCTATGGCAGATTATGCAATGGAACATCTTGTGCCAGAGATTAACCGTGAAGCGGCGCGTATCGCTCGTGAAGTAGCTGATGAGTTCACTGCGCAAAACCCTGACAAGCCTCGCTTTGTGGCCGGGGTTATCGGACCAACCTCTCGCACCTGCTCGCTATCACCTGATGTTAACGACCCTGCCTTTCGTAACGTCACTTTTGATGAGCTAGTCGATAACTATACCGAAGCTTTATACGCTTTAATTGAAGGTGGTATTGACCTTATTTTGGTTGAAACTATCTTTGATACCCTAAACGCTAAAGCGGCTATTTTCGCCATTACTGGGGTATTTGAAGTAATCGGTTATGAGTTACCTATTATGATTTCAGGTACGATTACCGATGCCTCGGGCCGTACCTTATCGGGTCAAACCGCTGAAGCTTTTTATAACTCAATTCGTCATGCCAAGCCGCTATCAGTGGGTTTCAACTGTGCTTTGGGCGCTGATGCTTTAAGACCTCACATTCAAACGTTATCGGATATTGCTGATACTTATGTGTCTGCGCACCCCAATGCCGGCTTGCCTAACGAGTTCGGTGAATATGACGAGACTCCTGAAGAAACCGCTGCCCTACTCAATGGCTTTGGTAGAGCGGGAATCCTAAATATCGTTGGGGGCTGCTGTGGAACTCGCCCTGAGCACATCAAAGCTATTCATGACGTGATGCAACAATATCCGCCTCGTAAAGTTCCGACTATCCCACCAGCATGTCGCTTGTCTGGTCTAGAGCCTTTTAATATCACCGAAGACAGCTTATTTGTGAACGTCGGTGAGCGTACCAACGTCACCGGTTCTAAAAAGTTCTTACGCTTAATTAAGACTGGCGAATTTACTGAAGCATTGGATGTGGCGCGCGACCAAGTAGAGGGCGGCGCTCAAATCGTCGACATCAACATGGATGAGGGGATGCTCGACTCCAAAGGGGCGATGATTCACTTCTTAAACTTAGTCGCTGGCGAGCCCGACATTAGCCGTGTGCCGCTGATGATTGACTCTTCAAAATGGGACATCATCGAGGAAGGTTTAAAACGCACTCAAGGCAAGGCGGTGGTGAACTCCATTTCGCTAAAAGAAGGCCATGACGAATTTGTTGAAAGAGCCAAGCTGTGCATGCGCTATGGTGCAGCAATCATTGTTATGGCCTTCGATGAAGACGGTCAGGCCGATACTTTTGAGCGTAAAATCGAAATCTGTCAGCGCAGTTATGACGTCTTAGTTAATGATGTGGGCTTTCCAAGTGAGGACATCATCTTTGACCCCAATATCTTTGCAGTAGCAACCGGTATCCCTGAGCATAACAACTATGGCGCAGACTTTATTAACGCGACCAAATGGATTACTGACAATCTACCCAATGCGATGGTATCAGGTGGTGTCTCAAACGTTTCGTTCAGTTTCCGTGGTAACCCCATTCGTGAAGCGATTAACGCGGTCTTCTTATACCACGCTATTAAAGCGGGGCTAACCATGGGTATCGTCAACCCCGCCATGCTTGAGGTGTATGACGAAATTCCAAAAGAGGCGCGTGAAGCCATCGAAGATGTGATGCTTAACCGCAACCAAGGTGAAAGTGGTCAAGACGCTACTGAACGCTTGATGACTATTGCCGAAGCCTATGTGGCTGGCGGTAAGAAAAACGATGGTACAGTCGATCTATCATGGCGTGAACAGTCGGTTGAAAAGCGCATTGAGCATGCTTTAGTCAAAGGTATTACCACTTACATTGATGAAGATACCGAAGAGGCACGCCTGAAATACCCCAAACCGCTACATGTGATTGAAGGGCCATTAATGGACGGTATGAACGTGGTCGGCGATTTATTTGGGGCGGGTAAAATGTTCCTACCTCAAGTTGTGAAGTCAGCCCGCGTTATGAAACGAGCGGTGGCGGTATTAAACCCTTACATCGAAGCTGAAAAGGTAGAGGGTGAAGTTAAGGGTAAAGTGGTTATGGCCACGGTCAAAGGTGACGTTCACGATATCGGTAAAAACATCGTCGGCGTGGTACTGGGCTGTAATGGCTATGACGTTGTGGACCTAGGCGTTATGGTGCCTTGCGACAAAATTTTGGACACGGCCATTGCTGAAAAAGCAGACATTATCGGTCTGTCTGGTCTAATTACTCCTAGTCTTGATGAGATGGTCTATGTGGCCAAGCAAATGCAAGAGCGTGGCATGGACCTACCTCTCATGATTGGCGGTGCGACTACCTCTAAAGCCCATACTGCGGTTAAAATTGAGCCCAATTATCAAAACGATGCAGTAATTTACGTGTCTGATGCCTCACGCTCTGTGGGTGTGGTGACCAAGCTGCTTTCTAAAGAGCACCGTGTCGAGCTGATTCGTGAGACGCGTGAAGAGTATGAAAAAGTACGCGAGCGTCTGGCCAATCGTAAGCCAAAAGCGGCCAAACTAAGCTATGAAGAGTCTATCGAGCAAGGCTTCCAGTTTGATTGGGAGACTTATACTCCGCCTACTCCGAATGAGCTGGGACAAGTTGTTTTCGACAGCTATCCTATTGAAAACTTACTTCCCTACATCGACTGGACACCGTTCTTTATTTCTTGGGGCTTAGTGGGCAAATATCCAAAAATCTTTGACGATGAAGTCGTCGGTGAAGAAGCCAAAGACTTATTTGGCAATGCCAAAGAGTTGCTACAGAAGTTTATGGATGAGAACTTAGTGACGCCGAAAGGGGTGTTCAAAATCATGCCAGCCAAACGCACGGATCATGACACGGTTACTGTCTATGACAAACCGCCTAGTGAAGGCGGTCAGCCAACCCATGTATTTGAGCATCTGCGTCAACAGTCAGATAAAGCCAGTGGTAAACCCAACTATAGCTTGGCGGACTTTATCTCACCCTCAGATGAACACACTGACTATTTAGGCGGATTTACCGTCTCTATTGAAGGTGCTCAAGAGTTATCCGACTCTTACAAAGAAGCTGGTGATGACTATAACGCCATCATGGTTCAAGCACTTTGTGACCGCTTAGCAGAAGCCTTTGCTGAACATTTGCATGAGCTGATCCGTACTAAGTATTGGGGCTATCAGCCTGAAGAGCAGCTAACCAATGAAGAGCTAATTAAAGAGAAGTATGTGGGTATTCGCCCTGCACCAGGCTACCCTGCCTGCCCTGAGCATACTGAAAAAGGCAAACTGTTTGATTGGTTAGACACCACCAATACCATCGGTACTTATCTAACTGAAAGCTTTGCGATGTGGCCTGCGTCTTCGGTGAGTGGCTTCTACTACTCACACCCGGAGAGTGTCTACTTCAACGTGGGTAAAATTGAGCGTGATCAGTTAGAGGACTATGCCAAACGTAAGGATTGGGATATCAAGACCGCTGAGAAGTGGTTGAATCCTAACTTATCTTAGATGTTCTTTCGTTAGTTATCAATAAAATAAAACCCCTTAAATGGGGTTTTATTTTGCGCTTTTATCTATTAGCAAAAAAGGCTACGGTTTTAAGTTACGAGTCTAAGTTGCATCATTTGACTATTAATATTGAGCATTTAATAATGGCTAAAAGATAACTTTTAGAACATTTCTAATCGTGGCTCACTTGCCAATAAAGGCTTAACCGCTTCCATAAACTTATTGAAATGATCAGATTTTGAGTGCTGTTGCATCGCTTCTTGGTCAGCATATTCTTCAAAGAACAGGACTTCGTTGTCATTTTCAGTACTTTTAAATAATTTATAGGTCACAACGCCCGCTTCTTTTCTACTGTTGGCGATCAATTCATCAGTAAGTTGGTGGAATTGTTCACTTTTGCCCTCTTGTAGAGTTATAAGCGCCACTATTTTAGATTTATTATTTTCTTCTGCCATGGTGTTGCCTCGGTTTGTTTATTGATTAGGTTTAAAAACAATACAGATAATTGTATTACAAATTATATTAACCTAAGAAATACAAGGTTCATTGTAAAAAAATGGTACGAATTGTTATTCCAATTTGAAGTAAGGACTTCGCTTTATACGCAATTATTTTGAACCTATGCCTTCACATTTTTACGAGCCTAATTATGACTTTGAAATCGTTAGTTCTACCCTTAAAAACATTTTGGGCTAGCAAAGAAAACCTCAGTGATAGCTCTAAAAAATAGCTTGAATTTTTGTTTCATCTCTATTCTCTTTGGCTCACCGGCTTCCATTCTACTAAAAAAAAGCGGACTTTTTAGTAAGCCCGCTTTTTTAGTTTCTATGTCCCGTCCTGAAATAAG
>NZ_DGDC01000051.1 GCF_002385225.1 Psychrobacter sp. UBA3962
CTTAACTGACTGGCATTACAGCTTAGGCTGGGTTTTTCATATCCGGATTTTACTCCTATCATGACAGCAGACTTTACCATTAAAGATTTATCTTTATCCGATACCCACTACTTTGGCTTCGATATCCAAGGTTATAGATCACCTTTATCCTCTGCAAAGAGCTGTGCGGCTATAGCTGTTTCAAGCTTTGTCTATCCTAGCACTAATGTAAATTCTGCCAATATCAGAGCAGATAGCAAAATAAATAATAAACTCCTCCTAGCCAAAGCTCAGAAATATGCGGTGAGAAAATTATTGTTTCAGCTTATCTTTGAAAAGATGAAAGATTGGGTATTTACTTATATTGATATTAATGAGGTCAATTTATTCAAAGCTAACAGCTTAAGACTAGTAGAAAGTAGCTATCCTTATAGATTACTGCCTTTTAATTATTACGTTTGCTTTACCCACTCGGCCAATAAGATTGCTTGTGCTATTCATGCAAAAAAACCAATTGGCATAGACTTAGAAGTCAATCCTGTCTCAATGAAACTAGCCCAACGCTACTACACATTAGAAGAAATGAAGTGGCTAGCAAAGTTAAATGATGACCGCCTACCCCAAGCCTTAAATTTATTATGGCAGTTGAAGGAAGCTTCAATTAAACAAACTAAAGCCAATAAGGCAAATTTACTGTCAGGACTCAAAGAAAGTAAGTTACTTGCTGCAAAAAAACTTATGCTTAAGTCTGCTAAAGATCAAGATCGTACAACCGATATATCTATTTTTAATAATCAAATCTCTACTAAAATCTACCGTTATCAATATTTGACAGATCATGAAAACACCACTACTTACGTCTATATAGCATCAGAAAACTTAGTAGCAATCTGGTAATGATCTTATTATCTAGATATAGCCACCTGACTCTTAAAATATTTTAACCATAAAAAAAGCATCCCCGAAGGGATGCCTTTTTATCATTTTGGCTTAGCCAATAATTAGAAGCGGTAAGTTACACCAGCTTTAACCATTGGGTACCAAACGTTGCTGTCTTCGATGTCTTCTTTAGCAGCTTGTACTAATGATTTACCAGATTCAGCAATTACTCTATTCGGGCTTTCATCTTCACTATATACGTTAGCATCCATCTTACCCATGTATGCTGCACCGATCTCACCGAACACACCCCAGTTTTGGTTGATGTTTGGACGATAGCCAACAGTTAAGTATGGAGCTAGTTTGTTTCTGTTTTCAACTTCAACTTTAACAGTGTCACCATTGTTTACGGTATATTGAGTACCGTTGATTCTAACATTAGCATTAGAACCTTCTGTAGGAGTTAACTCAGCTTTTAATTCATTTTTTGGAACTAAAATACCAGTACCGATTGTGAAGTTGTTAGCCCATGGACGTAAGTTAACGCCAAGGTATGGGTTGCTGAAGTCAGCATCATATTTCATTTCGCCTTGGAAGTTACCCCAACCGTCACCTAGAGCTTTACCCCAGTTGATCCATGAATCGCTAGCGTCTAAGTCTTTAGTACCGTCGTCGCTAAAACCGTTCCAACCAGCAGTTAGTTCAGTAGTTTCGTTTAGGCCCCAAGCGATGTTAGCACCGTAACCTAAAGTACCGATCTCAGCGCTTACAGCAGCTGGATGAGTTACTGTGTTGAATAGAGTTTTACCAGTACCAACTACAGCACCAGTAGTGTTAGCGATAACGCCAGCATTTTGGTCATATTGGTAAGCAACTGGTTGTGCGTCAGTAACTACTACTACATCGTTAGCAGGTTGTGTATCAGTAACTACTACTACGTCTTGAGCCATTGCAACTGATGAACCTAGTACTGCTGCTGCAACTGCTGTTAATTTAAAAAGTTTCATAACATCTCCAAAGAATATAACTTAATTGAACCATGATTGAGTGTCTAATAAACAAAAAAGCAATTCAAGCTTATTATAATTATCATGCACTTAATAATAATAGTACATAACTATATAAAGGCCACTCGAATTGCTCATCCATGAGACACCTTAGAGGTTTCCCGAATCCATGTGTCTATTAAACACTTTTTTACAATTAAAGTCATCCCCTAAAAGTTGCCTTTTAATAGGGATTCTGTAATTTTTACTTACAATTTGTAAGTTGGGTTGCATTATACCCTGTGATTATACAGAAGCCTAATACTTTATTTATGAACCCTTAAGTCATTTAAACACGAAAAACCAAAACACTTCAGATGACATTAGTCAGCACATCTATTACAATAGGCAGCTGCCGAGAGGTGTTGCGCCAGTGAAGCTTGCTAACGACTATAGTTGCTATTATAGCATTTGATACTACTTTAGCTAAATTAGATAAAGTTCACTGTCAGGCTCGGTTAGCCTTTATATAGCTATAATCTTATATAGCTTATTTATAGCCTCATCAATTTTTCAGAGTTTAAACTTCTGATACTCCATTTAAATGGGTCTAATTTACGAGTTATTGGCTGTAACATTAATTTGTTGCTCCAACAATCTAATAAGTTGAATTAACTGTATTTATACTGATGTGTAGCTAATGGGCAAACAACGACACCTGCGTTTCTTTCACCTTAATTTTTTATCAATACCAAGGAGCTCGAGATGGACGCAGTGTCTAACATCGATTCAAAAACCAATTTAGAAAACTTCAGCGATTATAAAGTAGCTGATATCAGCCTAGCAGATTATGGCCGTCGTGAGATCTCATTAGCAGAAGCTGAAATGCCAGCGTTAATGGGCTTACGTAAACGCTATAAAGAAGAGCAGCCTTTAGCGGGCGCAAAAATCCTAGGTTGTATTCATATGACCATCCAAACCGCGGTACTTATTGAGACCCTAGTTGAGCTAGGTGCTGAAGTACGCTGGACTTCATGTAATATCTTCTCTACTCAAGACCATGCTGCTGCGGCAATTGCTGCAAGTGGTGTGCCTGTATTTGCTTGGAAAGGCGAAACGGAAGAAGAGTACGAGTGGTGCTTACGTCAACAATTATTTGTGGGCGGTGAAGAAAAGGGCCAACTATGGGATGCCAACCTTATCCTAGATGACGGCGGTGACTTAACTGCTTTAATCCATAATGACTATCCACAAATGCTAGAGACCATCAACGGTATCTCGGAAGAGACCACCACTGGTGTTCATCGCTTAATCGATATGCTTAATAAAGGGACGCTAAAAGTACCAGCTATTAACGTAAACGATGCAGTGACTAAGTCTAAAAACGATAACAAATATGGTTGTCGTCACAGCTTGAACGATGCCATCAAACGCGCCACGGATATGTTACTTGCCGGCCGCCGTGCTCTAGTTATCGGTTACGGTGACGTGGGTAAAGGCTCAGCGCAAAGCTTACGTCAAGAAGGCATGATAGTTCGTGTTTCAGAAGTTGACCCTATTTGTGCTATGCAAGCCTGTATGGATGGCTACGAACTAGTGTCTCCGTATATCGATGGTAAGAATACCGATTCAGCAGAAGGCATCAACACCCGCCTATTACAAGATACTGACTTAATTGTTACTACTACCGGTAACTACCACGTTTGTGACAAGCACATGCTTGCTGCGTTAAAGTCAGGCGCTGTGGTTTGTAACATCGGTCACTTCGACACCGAAATCGATACTCAATTTATGCGTGACACTTGGAACTGGGTAGAGATCAAGCCTCAAGTTCACCAGGTTTATCGTTCAGAAGATAAAAACGATTACCTAATCTTATTAGCAGAAGGCCGCTTAGTAAACCTTGGTAATGCTACTGGTCACCCATCACGCGTCATGGATGGTTCATTTGCCAACCAAGTACTGGCTCAAATGTATCTTCATGAAGAGAAATTCTCTGAATTACCGGCAGATGAACGTGCCAACGGTTTATACGTTAAAGTATTGCCTAAGAAACTGGATGAAGAAGTTGCCGCTGCTATGGTCGCAGGCTTTAACGGTGTCATGACACAGTTGACCCCTGAGCAAGCAGATTATTTAGGCGTTCCTGTCGAAGGTCCATTCAAGCCTGATGACTATAAGTACTAATGTTAATACTTTTTAGTATTTAACTTTTAGAAGTAAACTTATTACATTAATAGCTGTTTATTTTAAGGGCTGAGAAATTGGATCAATTTCTCAGCCTATTATTAGGGCGGTATATTTTTTCATCAAGGATAGGACATGAGCAAGCCACAATTTTCTTTTGAGTTTTTTCCAACTAAAACAGATGAAGGCATCACTAAGTTATATCAGACTTTTGATACTTTAAATGAGTTGGCGCCAAGCTATTTTTCAGTAACCTATGGTGCCGGTGGTACCACTCGCGAGCGTACCTTAGGAATTGTTGAGGCACTAAAAAATCGTGCTAACACCCCTATTGCCCCCCATATTTCCTGTATTGGTGATAATAAAAGCCAAATTGCAGAACTTTTAGACTTCTATAAATCTATCGGCATCAGCCGTATGGTAGCTTTACGAGGCGACTTACCTTCAGGCCAAGTAGGCATGGGTGAGCTGCCCTTCGCTGTGGATTTGGTTCGTTTTATCCGTGAGCATTCAGGCGATCACTTCCAAATTGAAGTCGCTGCTTATCCTGAAATGCACCCGCAAGCCATAAGCTTTGAGCAAGACATCCAAAACTTAATCAATAAATTTGAAGCAGGCGCCAACTCTGCGATTACCCAGTTCTTCTATAACGCTGAGAGTTATTTATATCTACGGGATGCTTTAGAGAAGCGCGGTGTCGATACCGACAAGCACAGACTGGTTGCCGGTATTATGCCCATTATTAATGCCAGTAATTTAATTCGCTTTGCGGACAGCTGCGGCGCAGACATTCCTCGTTTTATTCGTAAGCAGCTGGCTGACTACGGAGATGACCGTAAAGCCATTCGTGAGTTCGGCTTTGAAGTAGTTCACCGCTTATGTGAAGTACTTATAGCTGAAGGCGTGCCTGCCCTCCACTTCTACACCATGAACCGTGTTGAACCTAACAAGCGCCTAGTACAATCATTAGGCTTGACCTCTTCAAGCACACAGGCTTAATCGCATGCGTCGTTTTTTCTTTAATCCGAATTTAGCACAGCTAAGTTCGGAATCCTCCAATACTACCTCTACTCCCCCCTACTTAAGCCAACTTGCTATTGGCAGTGTGCTTACTTTGACAGAGGATATTTATCATCATTGGTGCCGTGTGTTACGGGCTAAAGTGGGTGAACAAAGTCTAATCTTCGATGGCTTAGGCGGTCAGAGCCTCATAGAGCTTGAGTCTATTGATAAGAAGTCAGCTCAAGCCCGTATCATTGCCCATGATAGTATCGATAATAGCAGTAACTTTCACAGTACTATTGCCATCGTCATGAGCCGTGGCGATAGAATGGATTATGCGATCCAAAAATCTACTGAATTGGGCGCGACTGCCATTCAGCTACTTACTAGCCAGCACGGTGAGGTAAGATTAAAAGCCAATCAAGTCGATAAAAAACTCAACCACTGGCAACAAGTGGCCCTATCTGCTTGCGAACAATGCGGGCTTAATCGTCCTCCTTTAGTGATGTCGCCGGTGTCTATTGAACAGTGGCTACAAGACCAAAGTGGTGAGGTGCATAGTGACGTGAGCTATCTAATAGAGGACGACTATTATCAACAGTATTTTGATCAGCCTACCCTGCCCTTAGTGTTGGCCGTACCCAGTCAACAAGAAAAACAGCAATTGGATATCCATGCCTCAATTAGGCAGCAATTTTCTGAAGCTAAACACACCCAATCTAAGCCCAGATTTGACATTCTAATCGGTGCAGAAGGCGGGTTATCAGAGTCTGAATATCTTCAAGCGCGTGACATCGACTATCTGCCTTGGCAGTTGGGCAATCGAGTATTGCGCACAGAGACGGCGCCCGTGGTTGCCTTAGCCACTTTAATGCATATTAGCGACACTCTTTAAGTAAGTAGTGATTTTTTAGGCAGTAGTTTTTTAAGCAGCAATTTAGTCTTAAATCATCGGTACTAACTCTGCTTTTGCTTATTTTTTATTTAACTTTTATTTACTCATAATTAGCCGGCAACAAATAAATTTGTGCCGGCTTTTTTTGCTTTTAAAGCGTGATATAAAAACTATAAAAAACGTATTTTTTATAATTTAAATTATTTTTTGTGACCCGTAAGTCTTTGCAAATGCTTGTAAAGTAATGGTTTAGACTCTATCTTTTCATCTATAAATTTTTATTAGCGATAGCCATATTTAAGACAAACCCTTATTAAATACGACTTTATTTACTAACAAGCCTTCTTATCGCCATATAAAAATAAATGACTATCAAATTATTCTAATTTTCTTTATCCAACTTACTGTCAAATTATTTATAAGCATCTATACAGCACCTTGCTGACTGGTGCCTTGTAACTAATAAAGTAATTTGTACAGCCTAAAACCTAAAGTAGTCAACTCAAACCATTCTTTAAAGGATAATAACATGCAATACAAAGCACCCCTTCGTGATATGCAATTTGTTCTACATGAGCTTTTAGACAGTACCTCTCATTACAAAAGCATTCCTGAGTATGAAGAAGTTGAAAGAGACATTATTGACAGCTACATCGAAGCTGCTGCCAGCTTTGCAGAAAATGAAATTGCCCCTCTAAACCGTAGTGGTGATGAAGAAGGTTGTACCTTTGAGAATGGTAAAGTAATCACACCTAAAGGTTTTAAAGAAGCTTATAAACAGTACTGCGAACTAGGTTTTGCAGCGCTTGCAGCCGATGAAGAATTCGGTGGCCAGAACATGCCTTTTTCATTAAGTACCGTAGTTAACGAAATTATGGGCTCTGCCAACTGGTCATTTTCAATGTATCCTGGTCTGTCTCACGGTGCTATTCAAACCATTGAGCATCATGGCACAGATGAACAAAAAGCAATTTATTTAGAAAAAATGGTCACTGGCGAATGGTCAGGCACCATGTGCTTAACAGAAGCCCATGCCGGCTCTGACTTAGGTATTATCCGCACTAAAGCTGAGCCTAATGACGATGGCTCTTACAAAATCACTGGTCAAAAAATCTTTATTTCAGCCGGTGAGCACGATATGACGGACAACATTATCCATATCGTTCTAGCGCGTCTACCGGGTGCTCCAGCGGGTACTAAAGGCATTTCACTATTTATCGTCCCTAAAGTAAATGTCAACACAGATGGCAGCCTAGCAGAACCTAACCAAGTTACTTGTGGCTCTATCGAACACAAAATGGGTATTAAAGCATCTGCCACTTGTGTGATGAACTTTGATGGTGCTAAAGGTTTCTTAATTGGCCCAGAAAACCGTGGCTTAAACTGTATGTTTACCTTCATGAATATCGCACGTATTCTAACTGCAGTTCAAGGTTTAACTGCTTCTGAAATTGCTTTCCAAGGCTCACTTGAGTATGCCAAAGACCGTCTAGCAATGCGCTCAATGTCAGGAGTTAAAGCACCAGACAAAGTAGCGGATCCAATCATTGTTCACCCAGCAGTTCGCAACATGCTATTAACTGAAAAAGCATTTGCTGAAGGTGGCCGTGCCCTAGCCTACTACCTATCTTTCTTCGCTGACGTTGTGGTAAAAGGTACGGGTGAAGAACAAGAATATGCTGACCAAATGCTGTCCCTATTAACCCCAATCGCTAAAGCATTCTTAACAGAGACTGGCTATGAAGCTGCTAACCATGGCGTACAAGTTTATGGCGGTCATGGCTTCATTCGTGAGTGGGGCATGGAACAAAACGTACGTGACACCCGTATTGCCTGCTTATATGAAGGCACCACTGAAATTCAATCATTAGACCTTCTAGGCCGTAAAGTATTAGGCTCACAAGGTAAGATGTTGGCCAACTTCACCAAAGTCATTAACGACTTCTGCAAAGAGCATGAAGGTGATGAAGCAATGGGTGAATTTGTCCGTCCTCTTGCTGAATTAAATACTGAATGGGCTGAATTGACAGCGCGCATTGGCAAGCAAGCCACTCAAAACCCAGATGCAGTAGGTGCAGCAGCTGTAGACTACATGTACTTCAGTGGTTATGTCACTCTAGCCTACCTATGGGCCCGTATGGTTGCTGTTTCTAAACAAGCGCTTGCAAACGGTACCACTGAGACTGGTTTCTATGACGCGAAGATCAAAACTGCTCAGTTCTACTTCAGCAAGTTATTACCTCGTACGCGCACTTATGTTGCTCGCATTGACACCGGTGCAGAGCCGTACATGAGCATGGATGTGGATCAGTTTGCATTCTAAACGCTACTTTTCACTACTACTTAGTGTTTTAGATTAGTGCTATTATTTATCAGTAGCACTAATCATTTTAGACCAATAACTTAATAAATTAATTTCAAATATATCAAAGGACTTCTTATGGCTATTTATAATCCACCTTTAGATGAAATGCGTTTCATGCTAAACGACGTTTTTGACGTTGAAAAATTCTGGCAAGCCAATGAAAACCTAGCCCACGTTGATATGGATACCGTCAACATGGTACTTGAAGAGATGGCTAAGCTGTCTAAAAATGTATTACTTCCTCTTAACCGCACAGGTGATGAAGAAGGCGCAACTTACCAAGGTGACGGTGTTGTTACCACACCTACTGGCTTTAAAGATGCTTTCAAACAGTATGCTGAAGCAGGTTGGATTGGCCTAGGTGGTGATCCTGAGTACGGCGGTCAAGGTTTCCCTAAAATGGTGACCATGCTGACTGAAGAAATGGTGTTTACAGTAAACCAAGCTTTCGCTCTATACCCTAACCTATCTGTGGGTGCGACGCTTTGTCTATTGGCTTCAGCTTCTGAAGAACAAAAGCAGCTTTACCTTGAAAAAATGTACTCAGGTGAATGGTCAGGTACCATGTGCTTAACTGAGCCACATGCTGGTACTGACTTAGGTATTATCAAAACCAAAGCTACTCCTAATGAGGATGGCAGCTACAACATCTCTGGTACCAAAATCTTCATTACCGGTGGTGAGCATGACCTAACTGAAAACATCATTCACTTAGTATTGGCTAAAACACCGAATGCCCCAGAAGGTTCTAAAGGTATTTCTTTATTCGTAGTGCCAAAATTCATTGTTAATGAAGATGGTAGCCTAGGTGAGCGTAACACCTTAGCAGCCGGTTCTATCGAACACAAAATGGGTATCAAAGGTTCGGCAACTTGTGTTATGAACTTTGATAATGCCAAAGGTTGGATGGTTGGTGAAGAAAACACTGGTCTAGCTTCTATGTTCGTAATGATGAACTATGAGCGTGTGACTATGGGCTTACAAGGCCTAGGCGGTACTGAACTTGCGTATCAAAATGCTGCAGCTTATGCGCTAGACCGTGCACAAGGCCGTAGTGATACTCAAATCCAAAGCCCAGAGAAACCTGCTGACCAAATCATTCATCATGCAGACGTGCGCCGTATGCTATTAAACGCTCGCGCTAATGCTGAAGCTTCTCGCTGCTTCGCTATGTATGTGGCTAAGCAATTAGATGAGTCTAAGTTCAGTGTTGATCCTGAAAATGCTAAAGCAGCTGCAGCTCGTGTTGCGTTATTAACCCCTATCGCTAAAGCCTTCTTAACTGACAAAGCATTAGAAGCGACTGTGGATTGTCAGCAAGTATTCGGTGGTCATGGCTATATCCGTGAATGGGGTATGGAACAGATCGTTCGCGATACTCGTATCTCACAAATCTACGAAGGCGCTAACGGCATTCAGGCTTTAGACTTACTAGGCCGTAAGATCTCTCGTAACAATGGTAAATACTTAGAGAACTTCTTAGCTGAAATCCGTGATTTCGTAGCCAATATGAAAGCGGATCATGAGATTAAGCAAGCCACTCTAGAGGCAGCAGAAACCATTGAAGAGCTAACCACAACGGTACTAACCAACATCAGCACTCGTAAGAGCGAAATCAATGGCTGTGCGGTAGATTACTTACATGCTATGGGTTATTTGTGCTACGCGTTTATGTTCGCTATGATGGTAGAAGCAGCTCATGATAAAGAAGGTGAGTTCTACGCTAATAAGCTAAAACTAGCTACTTATTTCGTAGGTCGTATCCTACCTCGTATCAAAGCACACGCTGAGATGGTTAAGACCGGTAGTGACCCAATTATGGACTTTGATTTACAGTATTTTGAACAAAATATTAGCTAATTTAAAGCCGACTTGAATCTTGGAAATAGTTTATAATCCCTCTTAACTTTACAAGAAGACAGCTCTAGAAGCTGTCTTTTTTGTCATTGTATGACTGTCTTGCCTTCCGCTAATTATAGGTATCTATCTTCATTTTAACTTTAAATATGCTATTAAATTAATTGAAATTAATAGAGCTTTACGATACCTTCTCAATATCTGATCGAATAAGGGTAATTAAGTGGCAGAATTAAAAGATATTTTGCATAAAATAAATGCACTGTGCGATAGCCCTGAGCCCTATGTGCTCAAAAGATTGATTGATACTTTACGGGTATCAGAAGCTGAATATAAGAACAATCCCGATCTACCTAACGAAAGAATCGGGCAACTAAATGCACTGTTAAGACAGTACCCTACGTATGCTAATGGTCTGGCCGTCTTTGTTCTAACTTTACTCAATAATTACCATAGAATGTCGTTATACACCGACACGGGTATTTTATCAGACCAAACCTTCTCCAATAGCTTAATGCGCTTAATTGGGCATCGCTTTGTCCCTCTATTACCTGAAGATGACTCTATTGTAGAACTGGTTGCCTATTTATTTGATGGCAAAGATGATGAACGCTGGTTAGGTTCCATTAACGAAGAGCTATGGGATGAGCTAGTAGATCTCATTATGGTGGATGATGCCCACTCTAACCTAGTGGCGACTGCTAAAAACAACATTCTAAATGCGTTAGTTATCTTATCTTACCGCGTTAGTGGTATCGGCTTGCATCCTGACTTGATGAAAGCTTATCCGCAAATGCTCGATTACTCAGCCGCTTTTGTGGCTCAGAACCAAGAAGCGGTACTTTTTGCTAACGAATATCGAGAAATACACCAATTAGACAATTATGAAGATGCCGTTCCGGGTCGTGAGATTGACCCAGGTCCTTTACTGGTAATGATTGAGCAGTGTGACAATATTGTCAACACGGTACGTAAGCGTATCTACAAGACTGGTATTTCAATTCGTTCGACCAATATGCTACTGCGCCTTGAGCAAAGCTTAAATCGTATGCAAATATTAAGCGAACTGCTAGCGAAGAATGATAAAAATCGTGATAAAGCCATCGTTGAGCTGACACAAACTATTATTGTCAGTGTTAAACGCCGCTATAGTATTAGCTATTTGATTGATAATAACACCAAGCTACTGTCTAGGAAAATTACTGAAAACTCAGGGCGTGTTGGTGAGCATTACATTAGTACAGATAAGGCTGGCTATAAGAAAATGTTCAAAATGGCAGCGGTCGGTGGTTTTATGATCGCCTTTATGGCCACAATCAAAATTTTATCTTACGACTTAGAACTCGCGCCAATGAGTCGGGCTTTTGTTAACAGTATGATTTATGGTTTGGGCTTCGTATTTATCCATATCATCCATGGGACAGTTGCGACCAAACAGCCAGCGATGACCGCGGCGGCTATTGCTTCAACCATTTCTGATAGCTCGGGTAAGAAATCTCATCAGTTGGCCAAACTTTCAGAGCTGATGGTAGATATCATACGTACCCAGTTCATCGCCATTATGGGTAACGTGCTGATTGCCATGCCTTTAGCACTTATCATATCTATAGTGTGGTTGCAGGCCAAAGGCACACCGATGATCGGTATTGATCAAGCCGAGCATCTATTGCATGACTTGGACCCTTTCCACTCTCTGGCGATATTCCATGCGGCCATTGCAGGGGTGTTCTTATTTTTATCAGGCTTGATTGCAGGTTATTATGATAACTTAGCCTTATTTAATAATATCGGTGAGCGTATTGCCCGTCATAAGCTGTTACTGCGCTTTGTATCGGAGTCTTGGCTACAGCGACTGGGAACTTTTGTTGAAAACAACTTAGGCGCCATTATGGGAAACTTCCTGTTTGGTGTATTCCTTGGCAGTACCGCCACAGTGGGCTTTATATTCGGAATGCCGTTAGATATTCGCCATATTGCATTCGCCTCAGCCAACTTCTCACATGGTATATTTAATATGGCGGCCGATGACTTTGGTCTTGGCATTGTTCTGATCTCTCTACTCGGTGTGATTCTTATTGGTCTGGTCAACTTATTGGTCAGCTTCTCATTAGCCATGATTGTAGCCTTACGCTCTAAAGGCGTTGAGGTTATTGAATGGAAGACCATCAGTAGATTGATGTACACCCACCTAATGACCCAGCCTAGAGACTTCTTCTTACCGCGTCCAGAGCCGATGACGTACGCCAAGATTGATAGCCAAGGCTACATGATTTATGAAGAAGCGGGTAAAACACAAAAGCACAAGCTGTTCCCAAAACACTTTGCTGTGCGTAGACTCTCAAACGTGCGGGTGGTTCCAGAGGGAGTCGCTATCGATACCAAACGTATTGATGAGATGAATGAGAAAAAAGAATTCCAAGATAAACTCAGCAGTGATCAGCCGCCCGTTACTACTGAGAAAAAAATAGTTAATTTGGATGATCAAGAATTTGAGTTGGTGAGTGCTGAACT
The DNA here is from genome assembly GCF_002385225.1 of Psychrobacter sp. UBA3962. Classification (GTDB taxonomy): domain Bacteria; phylum Pseudomonadota; class Gammaproteobacteria; order Pseudomonadales; family Moraxellaceae; genus Psychrobacter. Next base: position 12,662 of record NZ_DGDC01000051.1, read on the forward strand.
TCTCGAAACAGGTATCGTTGAGGCAAGTACAGAGGGTGCATCAAACAATGACAAAACGAAAAATGCCAAAACTCCATTACCCAAACCCAAAAATCCTCCCAAGCTTCCCGAATAAGCGTTGTAACGGATAGACAATATTCATTTATATATTATTAGGTATAATAAATTAATAGCGATACTAAGCTGCGTGTAGTCTCTACGGGCCAGCTGAGCTTATCGCTAATTATTATTAATACCTATCATTATAAAATAACAAAGAGAATATTATGGGACGCTTACAAGATAAAGTCGTTATTATCACTGGAGCAGCACAAGGTATGGGTGAGACCCATGCTCGTAAATGCTTTGAGCAAGGTGCAAAAGTGGTCTTAACCGATATCAATGAAGAAAAAGGACAAGCGCTAGCAGACTCTCTTGGAGACAATGCGCTATTTATCAAACACGATGTTACCAGTGAAGAAGATTGGTTAAACGTTGTCAAAACTACTGAAGATAAATTCGGACCTGTCAACGTTCTGGTAAATAACGCCGGTATTACCATGGCAAAGTCTTTATTAGACATGTCATTGCAGGACTATCGCCGTATTCTGGATATCAACCAAGTTTCTGTATTCTTAGGGATGAAGTCGGTTGTTCCTTCAATGAAAAAGACCAACAATGGCTCAATCATTAATATCTCTTCTATTAATGGTTTAGTCGGTGGCGCTATTGGCTATACAGACTCCAAGTTTGCCGTACGCGGTATGAGCAAAGCCGCAGCTCTAGAGCTGGCAAGCTCTGGTATTCGAGTCAACTCTGTTCATCCTGGTGTGATTGCAACCCCTATGATTATGCAGGGAGACACCAAAGATGCAGTCGATAAAATTGCTAAAACCATTCCTCTAAAACGTGTGGCACAGCCTGAAGAAGTGAGTAATCTGATCCTGTTTTTGGCGTCAGATGATTCTAGCTACTCAACAGGCTCAGAGTTTGTGGTAGATGGAGGCATGACCGCTCAATAGGCTGTCAGGGATAGTTTAACTCTATATAAAATACAAAAAGCACAAGTCAGAAATGACTTGTGCTTTTTTAGTTTAAACACTGCTCTCTATTAGAGCTATAAATTTATTAGAACTAAAAGCTCTACTTAACGACTATAGTTATTGTTTCTTAATCTCTTAGCTCATGAGGCCTTAAGATTTTGGGCACTTATCTGAAGAGGTGAAAATCTTACCATCCGCTAATCGATAGGCCACCAAACAGTTGCCCCACACACAGCCCCCATCTAGAGCTCTAACTGTAGGCAAATCAACTTCAGCCTTTAACGCTGCCCAGTGTCCAAAAAGAATCTTACGATCACGAGGCACCTCCCACTCAAACCAAGGACGGAATGACTCCGGCATTTTATCAGTCAAGCTAGATTTAAAGCTAAACTCAAGAGAGCCATCTTGTTTACACAGCCGCATTCTAGTGAGATAGTTGGTGATGGCTCTAATACGGGTAAAGCCATTGAGCTGGTCTGACCAATCATCTGCTTCCCCACTATACAAATGCGGTAGCACCCTATCAAGTTGGAAAAACCCACTAGAAAGTTGTACTTGTACTTCACGGGCATATCGTGCTGCCTCGCTGATTTTCCAATGCGGTGGAATACCCGCATGAACCAATACCGTCTGCTCATTAGGAAAAGCCATTAACGGCTGGCAACGAAGCCAATTAAGCAACTCATTACAATCTGGTGCCTTGAGAATAGCCTCAGTTTGATCTTTTTTCTTTAAAGGAGCAAAACCGCGCCATACTGCAATTAAATTAATATCATGATTGCCCAATACAGTGGCAGCCGCTCCCTGCTCACATAAGCCTTTGACATGACGTAAGGTGGATAAAGAATCTTCGCCTCTGGCTACTAAATCTCCCACAAACCATAACTTGTCTTGAGCAGGATCAAAGTCTATTTTTTTTAGAAGATCTAGATAGGCCGCGTAACATCCTTGTAAATCTCCGATAACATACTCGGAACGATATTTCATATATTCACTCAGTTTGATTGGTAGTATTTACTCTTTTATTGGTTTTAATTTAGACTATCCTCGTCCTAGCGCCCTAGTCTTGTCGCTCAATCATTGCCCTCTTCAGGCTGATTTTGTAGCTTACTATTTACTAGGTTGCTTAGCGCCACGAAGTCTTTAACATCCAAAGTCTCAGGACGAGCGTTGCCTTCGATACCAATAGAGGCAAAATCCTCATCACTCAATGTTGCCATTAATGAAGACTGCTTAAAGATAGCCCGTAAGGTCTTACGACGATGGTTAAACGTCTCACGCACCACTAACGCAAACAGTTTTTCATCTTCTGCTTGTACCGGCTTGGTAAGGTGTGGACGTAGACGGAATACAGCACTGGTTACTTTTGGGGGCGGATTAAAGGCGCCTCTTGGTACTGTTAGCAAATATTCCGTTTCACAGTAGTACTGCATGATAACTGATAAACGGCCATATATTTTGCTTCCCACATCAGCGGTTATGCGCTCTACGACTTCTTTTTGTAGCATAAAATGCATGTCTTCAATAATATCTGAGTACTCCAATAAGGTAAATAAAAGCGGAGTAGAAATATTATAGGGCAGGTTACCTACGACACGAAGCTTGTTCGATTTAACGCCCTCAGCTTCTTTGTCATAAAGAGTTGAGTAATCAAACTGCATGGCATTGGTATTGACAATATTGAAATTAGGACGGCTGTTAGCCCCAATACGAATACGCAGGCTGCTGGCCAGATCACGATCCAGCTCAATCACCGTCATGGCATCGACTTGCTCTAATAAAGGTTCCGTTAACGCACCCATACCTGGCCCAATCTCAACCAAATTATCGTCTCGGTTAAGACCAATAGAATCCACAATTTGACTGATGATACTCTCATCGTGCAAAAAGTTTTGACCAAACCTTTTTCTAGGCTGATGTTTGGCTGCCCTTTGTAAGGTGTCATGTAACGGATGTTTTGAAGCGTCTGAATGTGTCATAAGTCGGTAGATATCAGTTAGTAAAGAGGTCTAGTTTAGCATATTTCAATGAATTACTTATCTATCCAGCCTTGAAAACTCACTCACTTCGAGACTAGAGTGGATTTGACCATATCATTGGCCATAGTTAAGGCTTGCCATAGACTACTGCTACTCGCCTGCCCGCCTTTAGTGTCAGTGGGCTCAGCAGTTGCATTATTACGCTTCCCAGCCAAATCTAAGGCGGTACCATGGTCCACTGAGGTGCGGATATAAGGCAAACCTAACGTTAGATTCACCGTATCTCCGAAGCCATGCGATTTCAATACCGGCAAGCCTTGATCATGGTACATAGCAATGACGGCATCACAGTGCTTGAGGTGTCTTTGGGTAAATAGAGTATCGGCAGGCATAGCGGAGGAGATATTCACCCCTTGCTCCTGAAATTGTTTCAATACTGGGTTAATAATTTCAATCTCTTCGGTGCCTAGATGACCATCCTCACCGGCGTGAGGATTTAGACCACACACTAAAACCTTCGGATCTTTGAGCCCAAATTTTTGTTGCAAATCATTTAATAAAATTTGTACTGTTTGGCGCACATTATCTGGGGTAATCGCTGTTGCTACTTCCTTCAGGGGCATATGAATAGTTACCAGAGCCACTTTCATGGCCTTATTGGCTAGCATCATCACTACTTTATCACAGCCGCTTTTTTGCATAAAAAACTCAGTGTGACCGGTAAACATCGACCCATCTTCTAAAGTGATGCCCGCCTCGATTAATACTGACTTTTGTAAAGGTCCGGTCACAATAGCACTCGCCGCTCCAGATTGAGCAAGCTTATGAGCTATCTGTAACTGGGTAATGACCATGGCGGCATTATCTACGTTTAATTGCCCCGCAATGACGGGCTGTTGGCAACCAACGTGTATCAAGTAAAACTTGGGAGAGGTATTCGCTATTATGCCTGAGGACTTAGCTTGCAAAATTTTCTCAGTGAGAAATTGCTGTGAGCTATCTGCGACATTCATCACTTCACTGGATTCAGCAATACGCTGCCACAGTGGAGCATCTAAGCTTTGGATTGGTTTGCCATAAACTTGCTCAAATCTCTGTTGTAAGGCCTCCTCATCAGCCAATACCACCACTGGATAGTCAAGGCTGGCAAACTCTCCTGCTAGCGCCAACTGCAATACAATATCCATGCCTATACCAGCAGGCTCACCTGTGGTTAAAATTAAAGGAGATAGGCTAACTGACTGCCCATCACTCCCTGTATTTGGTTCAGCATGGTCTAAATCAGTTGAGTGTGTGGTCATCAATATCACCTTGTTAATAATCACTTTATTAATAATTAGTTGCGGGCAAGCGTAATTTGCTTATCAGTTATACCGCCCTTGATTAGCCCTCATCTAGTCCCAATTATGGGTCTAATGAATAATAGATTCTTCATGATAATGCGCAAGTGGCGAAAATAAAGTCATGTGTTTTTTTAATCTATAAGCGGTGTCAATGTGTTAAACTTTATCGCTCAAATCACAAATTTAATTTATAGCTATATGACTTGCTTTATCACTATATGAATAGTTTTTTCAGACACTTTTAGCAAAAAAACCGCCTTAGCATTACCTAACCTTAACCCTAAATCCTCCTGGTTTCAATATTTAGGGAACAAAGCCTCTGTAAATACCAAAACCTATAAATACTTCAAGTAAGGATTTAATTATTCTGCTTTTTTAGTAGCATCATATGGTGGCAGCATCATAAATAGTAACACCTTGACACCTAATAAAGTAACATCTAATAAAGTAATTCTTCAAAAGTAACACCTAAATAAATAGCAGTACTTTATTTTTCAGCAAGTTGTTTTCGCTGAGCCTATATCACCACTGTACCTTGATAATGACAATAGAACTATGGCCGAAAGTAAAAAAAGAAGTGAAAAAAGTGACAATAATGACGTTGGTTTAACTGATTTATTGAGTCAGCAGCCTCCTCATAACGTAGACATCGAAAAAGCCTTATTGGCTACTTTGATGAGTATTGACGAATCTTTTGACAAGATATCTGACATCGTTACCAAAGATGACTTCTACGCAGGTCGCCATCAGCATATTTTTGCCGCAATCTCTCACCTCGCTATGGTAGGTGAGCCTTATGATACGGTGATGGTACACGACTGGCTTAACTCACAAAAACTATTAAAACAGGCCGGTGGTGAAAGCTACTTGGCCGATATTGTGACCCAAAGCCCCAGTACCATGTTTAACATCGTTTCTTATGCAGAGCGAGTTCGTGAGCTATCCACTTTACGCCAGCTTATTACCGCTGGTAATGAAATGTTAGCCTTGGCTTATGATCCCAGAGAGCGCGGTGTCAGTGACATTCTAGACACGGTTGAGTCCAAAATATTTGCTATTAACGAACAACATAACAGACGTGCTCAGCAAAGAGGGCCTGTCGATGTCGGCTCAGTTCTAGTTAACGTTATTGAACAAATGGATGAACTGAAGAACAATCCAGATGGCATGATTGGCTTAAAAACGCCCTTTACTGAGCTCAATAATAAAACTCAGGGACTGCAACCTGGTGATTTAATCATTGTTGCTGCCCGTCCTTCTATGGGTAAGACCACCTTCGCCATGAACTTAGCCGAAGGGGTGTTATTTCACGAAAACTTACCAGTAATCGTGTTCTCTATGGAGATGCCTGCAGAATCCATTGTTATGCGTCTGCTGTCTTCTTGGGGCCAAATCAACCAAACCAGCTTGCGCTCTGCTCAAATGAATGAAGATGAATGGGCGCGTATGATGAACGCCATCTCTCATTTACAAGACAAGCATCTGTACATTGATGACAGTACTGCCCTTCCCCCATCAGAGGTACGATCACGGTGTCGCCGTATTGCCAAAAACCATGACGGCAAAGTAGGCATGGTGATAGTCGACTATCTCCAGCTAATGAAAGTACCTAGCTTAAGTGGCAACCGTGTGGAAGAGATTTCGGAGATTTCACGAAGCTTAAAAGCTTTAGCGCGGGAGCTAAATTGCCCTGTTATTGCCTTGTCTCAGCTTAACCGAAGCCTTGAGAACCGTCCCAATAAACGCCCTATCATGTCTGACTTACGTGAATCAGGGGCCATTGAGCAAGACGCTGACTTAATTACCTTTATTTATCGTGATGAAGTTTATAACGAAAACTCTGATTTAAAAGGCGTAGCTGAAATCATCATTGGTAAGCAGCGTAACGGACCTATTGGAACCGTTCGTTTGGCGTTCGAAGGTCAATATACCCGCTTCATCAACTTAACGCCTGATCATTATATGGCGGATGCCAGCTTTGAGAACGATGAATAAGTTTTCTACTAATCCCCTACAGATTAACGCTTTAAAATAACTATAAATTATTAGAGTATTGAATTACGTCAACAGAGCTACTTACCTTAGGGTTTAGTGGCTCCTTTTTGTTTCACCCAACTGGCCTCGGCCTAACCTCCGTTATAATAAAAGAGAGTTTAAAACCAAGTTATGTTTCATTTTTTAAACGACTACAGCGAAAGTGCCCACCCTGACATCATTAAAGCCATGCAAGATGCCCACCTACAACAACATAAGGGCTATGGCTTCGATGAATACTCTGATCGAGTACGCGATCAAATCAAGTCGCAATTAGACAACAAAGACATTGCTATCCACTTTGGTATTACTGGCACGCAGGCAAACTTGGTTTGTATTGACGCTATGCTATCGCCCATCGATGGCATCGTAGCTTGTGACACTGGCCACATCGCTGTCAATGAAGCAGGCGCTATTGAGGCCACAGGTCATAAGGTTATTCTGGCAGAGTCTAAACAGGGTAAGTTGACCATTGAAGCCTTGGAGAAAGTGCGAGTACGCCATAGTTTTACTCCGCACGTAGTTAGAGCCAAAGCGGTGTATATTTCTAATACTACCGAGCTGGGTACCGTCTATACCTATGAAGAGCTAAAGGCCTTATCAGATTATTGCCGTAGCAATGATATGTATTTGTTTATGGATGGCGCAAGATTGGGCGCCGCTATGGCTTACACCCATAGCAATCCTGACGAGCGAACTTTAACCTTTGCTGACTTCGCTGAGTTAACCGACATATTTTGGTTTGGTGGGACCAAAATGGGCGCCATGTTCGGTGAGATATTAGTGATCCCCAATAAGAACATTGCCACTGACTTTAATATCTATCTGAAACGTCATGGTGGCTTGATGGCTAAGGGATATTTACTGGGTCTTCAATTTGAGGTTTTATTAAAAGACGACAAGTATTTAGAGCTTTGTCTTCATGCCAATGCTATGGCTAAAAAGCTCTCTGAAGGTTTAGAGCAATGTGGTATTGAGCTATTCGTGCCCACGCAAAGTAATCAGGTTTTTGCCCTATTACCTCCTGAGCTTATTGCCACTTTAAAAACTGAGTTTGATTTTTATGAATGGGAGCAGTTGGATAATGGCTATACCATTTGCCGCTTAGTGACTTCTTGGGCCACGCCTGAAAATCAGGTAGAGCGTTTTATCTCCATGCTAGAAACTAATACGCTAGAGGCCAATACCTCCAATAACTAAACCTTTTGTTAAACCAAGAGAATTGTTTTTGTATCGCTAGCAATAAAAGTGTATAACTAACAAGTGATACCTCTACCCTCTCAATATTTTGCTTCAATGTATTAGGATAGCTATTATGACCCAGTCTCAAGATGTTGTAATTTATAATGTTGAAAACCATATCGCGACCATTACCCTTAATGATCCAAAAAGCTTAAATGCTTTTAGCACTCCAATGAAATGCGCCGTGGTGTCTGCCTTAAACAAAGCTGAAGCAGATGCTGAAGTTCGTGTCATTATTTTGCAAGGAGCCGGTGGTAACTTCTCAAGCGGCGGTGACATCAAAGAGATGCTTTCAGATGGCTTAGAGAAAGAGGCACTTTCAGAAAAGCTAAAAACCATGGTCACTGGAGCGGGCGAAGTCAGTTTGCTACTGCGTAAAATTCATAAGCCTATTATTGCCAAACTTGAAGGTGCAGTTGCTGGTGCTGGCATGAACTTGGCTTTAACCTGTGACTTCCGCATTACTGCTGATAATGCTAAGTATGTACAAGCCTTCATTCATATTGGTCTGGTACCTGATGCTGGAGGTATCTACTTATTAAATGAGCTAATTGGTCCCGCTAAAACCACTGAACTGGTAATGCTGGGGGATAAAATTAGCGCCCAAGACATGGCAGATTTAAACTTAGTGAACCAAGTAGTTAGTGCCGATGACCTTGATGCGGCTGTGTTAAAACTGGCTAATCGCTTAACCCAGCTTCCTGGTACAGCTTTAACTACTATGAAGCATTTGATTAACACTCATGCGTATATGGGTTTAAATGAAGCTTTAGACATGGAAGTACATCAGCAAGCAAGACTGGCTAAAACTGATGACTTTATTGAAGGCATTACCGCTTTTATCGAAAAGCGTAAGCCGGTTTATAATCAGTAATTTTGTTGCTCATAAGACTATGGCTGTTAGACAGTTATCAGCTTAAGCGAATTTAAAAAGGGCTACCTCATGGTAGTAATGCCAGTCAGTTAAG
>NZ_DGDC01000034.1 GCF_002385225.1 Psychrobacter sp. UBA3962
TCAATAGCAAACTTAACTCGATCAACCTCGCTGGTTCTAATTCTAATTAGTATTGGCCGTTTAAAGGCTTCTACGTCTTTGGGGTTAAACCCCAGGTAGTCGGCTTCATAAATGAGCCAATCCCTATAATCATCGGCTGTACCATTGTCATAAGCCATAGCAATTGCCATAGTACGGCCGTTACCACTTTCAACGGCCATATCATCACCGACAATAGGCGCGCCACTATCAGCCCTTCCGGATCGTCCTAAGCTTTCCGGATCAAGGTCACGTGATACTTTTTGCACCCATGCGACTGATGAATCACGGCCACGATCACGAGGCTGTAATTCTTGCGGATATATTGGGTTTTGGCTGCCGCTTGCCGTGTGACTAGCAATGACGTTATCAATTTCAGTTATAGCTAGAATCGTCGATACCCTAGTCCCCTTTGCTGTTTTAACATTATTGCTGCGGCCCTTGATAACCTTGTTTACCTGATTAGGCTGGCTGTTTGAATTATCTGATTTAACAGATAAGCCAAGATCAGCTCTAAGCTGCATAACTCTTTTTATTTCATCAAGGCGCTTTAACCCATCAAGGTTTTTAGCGTCTGATATAGCAGCCTTGAGCTGCTTCACCAGTTCTATCTTCTTTAAAGGTGTCATGCCCGCCCCTTATAAGTCTGATGATTCTTTATCAACTGCGCTTAATACAACATCTAACGCTTGAGTAAATAGCGGGTTGTGTTCGTCTTTTTCGCCAATAACTGTCAGCCTATCAAGGTCAATATCATCGGTACTTAAAGAGCCATCGATGATTGAATTTAGGTAATCTGTATCATCTTGGCTATAGGCTGTTTCTGTTTGCTGCATCGCATGTCCTTGTTCAATATCACTGATTTCTTGTTCATCACTTCCAATATCCTCAGGGGCATTTACTGTGGCTACATTTTGTTCATTTAAGCTCCCGATATCTTGATTCAACCAGTTATTGGCCTTTTCAATATATTCAGGTAAGTCATTGGTATATTGATAATCGACAACTTCACCATCTTGTGACCATTCAATGGTAAAGTCATTAGGTGATTCCTTTGTAGACTCTCCATCATAGTTTTTGAACTTGCCTTCAATTTCAACTCTTCGGTTAGATACTTCTTTAACCGCTTGGAATACGCCTAATCCGGCATGTCTTGATTCGATAAAAGTTGTAAAACCAAAAGATTCAGCAAGTCCATTGAGCTTTTCTAAATCTTTTTCCGTCAACACTTTTCTAGCTTCCCAGCGCTCAGCATTTGCCATAGCGTCCTCGTCATTATCGGCATAACGTGCATAAGGGTTTTCAGGGGAGAAAGTTTCAACATCAGATTTCGGAACTTCTTTTGGGTCAAGCTCACTAGTGATAGATTGCTCTTTTGCACTCTTGTCCGTAGTACCTACAAAGTTGTCCTCGGCCTGCTTAGAACTATTACCTTGTTCTATTACTTCTAGTATTTCGATGTTTATCTCATAATCATCTTCAATAGAATCAAACATATTGACTTCATCTGTAGAATTTGGCTTAATTATCTTAGTGTCTGAGTCACCCCCTGAATAGTTATCAGGGATCGGTTGCTCAGACATTTTTTTCTCACAATCATCTTCAATAGAATCAAACATATTGACTTCATCTGCATAGTTTGATTTAATATTATCAGTGCCTGAAGCAACCCCTGAATCGTGATCAGGGATCGCTGTTTCAGGCATTTTTTTATTGTCATTTTCTTGTAGTGAATCAAAAGATTTGTTTTTGGGCACTAAAAGGTCATAATGCAGTAATCCATCTTTAACATCTTTCTCAACCACGACTCTTAGCTTAATTAGCTCTTCGCCAAGCTTGATGGTATTCTCAAGATGATAATATCCAGACGCCATTGGTTTGTTAGAAACTTTAATATTTTCCTGCCAGGTTGCGTTTGTAGCTGTGGCTATAATATCTTCGATCTTTGCTACTAATTTAAGCTTTCTTGGGTCTGCGCTATGTGAGATAAACTTCTTAATGCCTCGTTTGCGAATCTCGACCTTCGCATTTTCACCCTCATCATCTTCCAATGCAGGGCAATCAATCCAACTGCCGGCAATGCTGTTAAAAACATCTTTCGCTTTACTTCTTAAGTCTATTAAGCCCTTTTTTGTTTCATCGAAACTACCAAGCTCATTGCCGGATAATTCCACCTTGGCTTCCTCTTCAGCTACATTTAAAGAAGTTGAGATCGTCATTTCATCTGGTTCTGGTATATATGCTGGCTCACCGTCCGCGCTTTCCGTAGTGTCAATATTGGCTTTTGATTTGTTTTGTTGCATAGCAGCATCAATCTGCTCTTTTAAGCTGGCAATATCTTTATCTAGCTGCTCAATGGTTTGTTTTTTCTGCTCAATATTGCTTTGAGCTTCATTGATATCAGCGTCACGCTTAGCTTTACGTTCTTGAGCACGTTTAAAGTTTTTGCTGTTTTTGCTGGCAAGCAACATCATTTGACGTGCAAGAGTTGGAATTTTGACGTCCTGGCCGTTAATCGGTGACAAAATAGCGGTTACGTCGCGTTTGTTTAATAACCATTTCCAGCTAACCATCATATCGCCTGCCAGCAATTTGCTAGGCGTGCTATCAGGGTTGTGGAACCAAATAGATAGTTTTTGGCCGTCCGATAAATCAAACACAAAAGCAACGTTTACCACGCCACCACGTTTAAATGGCTTGGTTTGAGTGACATTGGCTACAGATAGGGTTTCATTTGAGGCTTGGCTCATTGCTCTAAATAAGCGATCTTTGAGCATTGGCAAGCGGTTGACCGTGTCCATGATTGAGTCAAATTCAGCTTCTTCTGCCTCTGAGTCAATCAACGCTTGCTGCAAATCAAAATCTTGTGTCAGCTCTTTAAACGTGTCAGCTCGGATCATATCTGTGTATAGATTGGTTAAGCTGCCACCATGGCTTGATAGGGTTAAGTTATCCCATTGAACATCATTAAAAGCGGCTCGTGTCGCTTCTTCTTGTAGCTCTTTTGATGTGATGATTGGTAGGTAGTGCTTATCTTGCGAGGGGTTATTTAGTAGCTTAGAGACAGCATCAATAGACCATGCCTGGTCATCTGTCATGTGATCAAACTGCATGCCTTCGGCATAGCCTACAAGTACGCCATAATCTGCGCCCAGGTAGTCAAATTGAGTGGTTGCTAGTGTTAGTGCGTGCTCTTCATCTAAAGCGCCGCCAATTGCCACTGAATCAATGTAATGGCCGCCATTTTCAAACAAGTTAACAACATGCCAGCTATCGTCATTACTGCCAGCTGTTGAATCAAAGCCTAATCCGTCAAAACCTGTTTCATCGGCAATTAATGCCAGCATATCTCGGTACTCGCCTTCAATAAGGCCAGTTTCATAGCGGCTGTAACGCGTCTGTTCGTTACCGCATCGATCTTCTGTTAATTGGTTGGCGTGCGCTGTGCCTGTTTTAATGTAAGACATGATAAAAAACCCTATTACAATAAATATAATAGGGTTATTTTGGCATTGGAGATGTGCTGTGGTTTAGGGGTGTTCCTAGCTTAAACTTAAACGCGATGTTTTTGTGTTAGGCATGTCACTCAACTACGTTTCAGCACATCTCTTAATTCAATGCTAGTTTGAATATTACTTACGCCCTCAATGTGATTTAGCTTATGCAGGATAAAATCTTCAAAATGCTCCATGTCTTTCACTAAAACCTTTAGTAAGTAGTCTTCACTACGACCCGTCACAATACTACAGCTCATCACTTCTTTAAACTCTCTAATTTTTTCCTCAAACTTATTAAAACTATCTGCTGTATGCGTCTCCATACTCACAGCAATATAAACAGACAAGTTATAACCAAGTTTTTTAGCATTTACTTGAGCATGATATCCTCTGATCATACCGCATTCTTCCAAGCGCTTAATTCTTCTAGTACATGTAGTAGTAGAGATGTTCAATGAAGTAGCAATATCACTAACATTTATACGTGCATTTTCTTGCAACATTACTAAGATTTGCTGGTCCGCATAATCTATAGAAAGTACTTCTGTTGGTTCTAGAGAAGGAGTTATGGGCATTTCAATGGCTCTTTATGTAGTTATTAGTTTTTTTTCTCATATTTAGTCAATAAAAGTATTTTTTCACTAATACTAATTAAAAAATATGGTTATTTAGCAGATTTTTTCCCACAGTATCTTGATATCATTATTTAGGTTTTTAAACATTAATAATTAATACATGATAACTCGATATTCTAAATTTCGATACTACAGAGGGCAATCCATGAGCCAAGTTACTAGCCATTCACCAGTTGTTGAACCAAAAGTTAAGCCAAAATTCGAAGCATTTGATTTTCGCAAATATCAACCGTTTGCGTTTGCACCCAATCTACCAGATCGTACTTGGCCGAACAAAACCATTGAAAAAGCCCCAACTTGGGCCAGTGTGGATCTGCGTGATGGTAACCAAGCTTTAATTGACCCAATGACCATTGAGCAAAAAATGCAGTTTTTCAAACTGCTTGTTGAAGTGGGTTTTAAAGAGATTGAAATTGGGTTCCCGTCAGCTGCGCAAGTGGAGTTTGATTTCGCTCGTAAATTGATTGAAGAAAATCATATTCCTGATGATGTGACCATCCAAGTCTTGGTTCAAGCTCGTGAGCATTTGATTGAGCGTACTTTTGAGGCATTACAAGGGGTGCGTCGTGCGGTAGTACACGTTTATAACTCAACCAGTAAAGTGCAGCGTGACAAAGTCTATGCCAAAGACTTAGAAGAGATTAAAGAGATTGCGATCAAAGGCGCGAAGATGCTGCAAGATCATGCAGCCAAGCACCCAGATACTGAGTGGGTATTCCAGTACTCACCAGAGAGCTTCAGCCAGACTGAGCCAGATTATGCAGTTCAAGTTGTGAACGCGGTGAACGAGGTATGGAAGCCTGAAGAGGGGCAACAAGTTATCATTAACTTGCCTGCCACAGTTGAGTCGTCTATGCCAAACGTCTATGCTGACCAAGTTGAATACTTCTGTCGTCATGTAAAAAACCGCGAACATATCATTGTCAGCTTGCACACTCATAATGACCGAGGTAGTGCCGTAGCAGCTGCTGAGCTTGGTGTGTTGGCAGGAGCAGATCGTATTGAAGGTACCTTGCTAGGTAATGGTGAGCGTACCGGTAATATGGACATCATGATTATGGCCATGAACCTTTATAGCCAAGGCGTTGATCCTGAGCTAGATTTAAGTGACATGAGCCGTATCGTGCAGATAGTCAGTGAGTGTAACAATCTACCTGTACACCCTCGTCATCCTTATGTCGGTGAATTGGTATTCACAGCCTTTAGTGGTTCGCACCAAGATGCTATTAAGAAGTCGCTTGACTACAATGAGAAAAACAGTGAAGCAACGCAAAACATCTGGGATGTGGCCTACTTACCAATTGACCCGGCGCACATTGGCAGAAGCTATCAAGATGTGGTACGCATTAACAGTCAGTCAGGTAAAGGCGGCGTGGCTTATATCTTACAGCGTAACTACGGCTTTAACCTACCACGCTGGATGCAGATTGACTTTAGCCGTGTGGTACAACAGAAAGCAGAAGATGTAGCGCGTGAGCTAAGAACCGATGAGATTCTACAAGTTTTTGAATCTACCTACATTAATAATAAAAGTTTGAGCTTACTTGATTATCACTTAAATAATATAAGGGGAGATGTTGAATTTAACGGTCAAATTGCCTCTGATGATGAAGTAATTAATATATCAGGTCATGGTAATGGTCCATTATCTTCCTTCATCGATGGGGTGGCTCGTCATACTGGCAAGCAGCTACACATTATTAACTACTCAGAGCACGCAATTAGTCCCGAGTTCACTTATGGTGAAGAAGATGAGGCTCAAAGTGACAAAACCAACGCCAAAGCTGCTGCATATATTCAGCTAAACGTAGATGGTGAGATTTACTCTGGTATTGGCACCTGTTCTAGTACTGTTTCCGCTATGTTAAAAGGCGCCTTGTCTGCGCTTACTCAAATTTAGCTTTTGTGGAAAGCTTTTTCTAAGTCGTCATAGACATCTACCGTTCAAGGCGGTTTCTACGACGACTCACGGTAAAGTTACTTGCTGGCAGCAATACGATAAATCCATAACTCGTTCACACCTTTATTAAAGGCATCTTCAACAGTTAAATAGTCAGGATTATTAATATCACGTCCTAGCATACCAGGGTAGCTTAAATTGGTTACCTTAAACGGCTTGTCGGTACGACCACGTTTAAAGCGGCCAATAATTAGCCCATTTTGAGTTGAGGGAACCTGGGTTGATTCCGTCTTGTCGTTTACGTCGCCTCGCTGCACGCCAACAGCGGTTGAAATAATTTTAGTTTCAATCATGATTAATCCTTAGTTTGAGAATGATAAAGGTCTTAGTTTTTCAAAAGTCACTGGTATTTCTACTAGCTCGCTTCTACTGCTTGCTGATAATTCAATGCTTGCTGACTTAACACCAACTATCCATGATTCCTGAACAGCAACTCGTCTGGGATCATTGGGGTTTAACAATGCCACCGTTAGCTTAAACGCATAGTTTTTTGTTTCGTTCATTGTTCCATCGTTGTTAAACGCAAGTCTGCGACAAGCTTTATATGATTTAGAGATATCGCCTTTGGCTGTTTCGATAAAGGTGATATCCATTTCACTGCTTGTTTGTTGGGTCAAGTAGTTCGCCTGGTAAGATCCGGCTTGATAGCTTTCAGACTCATTAGAACCTAGCGACAATTCAGCATTAGTCGCAAGGTAGCTAAGCGTTTGATCCTTGAACCAGGGTATATCGCCTTTATGACCAAATATATTTTCTATCTTTACCCTGTAAACTGCCTTGATCAGCGCCTTATGAGCTTTAACTCTTCCATAAATGCGGGCATACTCTTCTAGTAGGTTTTTGCTTACAGTATTATCAACTGCACTACCCGTTTTTTGAGCTGCATTACTGACTAAGTTGAAGGCTGTTTCTCTAAAGTCATTGCCAGCCGTAAAGTCATGGTCGATTAACTCGCTAACTAAATCTAGCATTATTCGTCTTCCCAAAACATATCATCATCAACATCACCAACAGGCACCTCTTCACCGCCTGATGTTGGTTGATCAGCTGGCATGTCACCACCTAAGCCCATCATCCCGCCTTGCTCTTCTGCCGGTCTGGCTGATAATCCTGTTGCTACACGCTCTGCTAGATTAATATCGGCCCCAAACACGTCCTCTAGCATTAATTGGTTGGTTTCCTTATCAAAGCCTAGTTCACGAAGGCCGGCAAGCGATTGGGCCACAATAGCGAGCGTATTAGCTCTATTTTGCTTGTTATTAAGCATTTCAGTAGCGGCGGCTGATTGATCCGAGTAAAAATCAAACTGCCAGGGATAGTCTTGAGGCTCGAACCACTCATTATATTTAATACCCCAGTGTACGCTCATTAAGTGGTTAAATGCGTCAATACAAGCCTGTCTGATTAGCATTGAGCGACGCATAACTTGCGCTGATGTATGGAAGGCTGCACCGTCACCTAAGCCGCCTGCCAGCATATCGGCCCAGCCAATTAGTGATAGATCCATACCCAGGCCACCGGCTAAGCGACGTAAGTTAATCATCAAGATACCCTCATTCAGTGGTGCTACGCGCTGCGCTAGGTCGCCTACTGACTGAATCACTTGCTTTTCGCCATACTGCGGTAGTACGTGGTATTTTGTACCGTACAAAGCCTCACCGCCGTCAAACGCGTCTTGAATTTGATCGCGGTAGCTCTTTAACATTTTAGTTAACGAGCTAATATAGCCTTGTCTTTGTTTGGCTGGCATGCCTTCCATGTTAAGCGTTAAAAAAGCCTGTTTTACGCTGTCTGCAATTTGCTGGTTGTTAAGGCCAGCACGACTAATGGTTACGTCTCTCCATGCGTCCTCAATAGGATATAAGAATGAGCCGCCTACCTCTGACGGTAGGATTGGGTTGTCGGATCTTAGGTCATAAACAAGCGTTGTTCTATCCTGCCATACGTCTAAGGCCATTTGCGGTATGTTCTCAATACGAGGCATTTTAACTCTAAGCATTTGTTCTAATGACAACTTGGCAATAGTACGCTGCTTATCTTCATCTTCTAAGGCGTGAAAGCCAATAGTGCGCCCTGCTTGCTCAAATGGCATGATTAGTGAAGGCTGGGTAAAGCGGTTATTCATTAAATCAAGCACGCCTTTGCGCTCGTCTGTATAAATACGAGCATAACTATCACCATAAGCAATAGCCTGGCGTGCCAGCGAGAATACATGACGGTTGATTAGGGGTGCGATATGTTTAGCTTCACGCTCAACCTTTTTTCTAAGCTCTTTGGCTCTGCGGCCGCCTTCTCTAATATGGTCGCTTGGCGTGATAAAAATCATATCACCGGTTGATTCATGACCACCTAAAGCGGCTGTAACATGCAAGCTTAACGCCTCTGAAACTTGAGGGTCTGCCTGCATGATTTCCCACATGGTATAAATCTGTCTGCGAGTACGCGGCTGTTTTGCCTTGTGATGAAAAGTACCCAGCTCAAACGGATTGGTGGATTCATAGCTGCGATCCACGTCATCAATGGTAGGCATTTGCTCTGATATTCGAGTTTGCCTATCATCAATTAAAAAGCTTGCTAGACGTTTTCTAAAATTCATTGTTTATGCCCTTATCTTGGACCAGAAGTTGAGCTGCTACCACTTCTAACACCGCCGTGAACGTGGCCTTTTAGTGATATACCGCCACCAACTACATCGCTAGAAGCTGTGACACTACCTTGAGTTTTAATATTGCCTTTAGCTACCATAGTTCCATCGGCGGTAATGCCGCCACTGGCTGATATATTGCTGCTAGTTGAGACATTGCCCTTAACAGACATAGTGCCAGTTGTGCTTTGGCTGCCAGTATGGTTAATTTGAGCCTTAACGTTCATATTATCAGCCGTTATAGTTACTGTGCTTGCGTCAATGGTCACGCTTTGGGCCTGCATTTGTATCAGGTCTTTTGCTGTCAAAGTAATACGAGCTCTTGCCAGCAATTCAATGTTTTGCTGTCTTATGCGGCGAACATCAACTACCGCTTGGCCACCGCCATGACGACGGTAAAAAGCAATCACTGGCATTGATGTGTCGCCTTGCTCAAAGAAAACCCATACGTCGGCGCCTGGTAGTAATTCACGCTCGGTATCAAGATCATCATCACCGATTGGATAAGCCACCATAGCGGTAATACCCTCCGGCACCCCATCGGTTAACCCAGCTATTGCTACATTGGCCGTTCTATTGGCCTTGTAATAAGACACCAGCTTGGCTGGGTGAAAATATGGTGATATTACGCTCATTTTTCGCCCTCCAATTGTGCAAGCCACGCTTGAGTGGCCATTATCGGCCTGCCACCTAAAGCCCCAGTATCGTAACGATGCGCTGCTGTTAAAACCACCAAACTATCCTGGCTTGAACCGTCGTCAACGGTTACCACACTGCCAGCGTTTAACCTATCATCAAGCTGTCTTACCATCTTGGCCTTAGTCACTAAGATACGACGCAAGTTTTGCAATTCCCTGGCATCTGCTCTTGGGTAATAGCCTACTTGCTTGTTGTTAAGTGGTGAACCTAAGATATCCGATCCGTTATCATCAATTGATAAAAAGTTAGTATTACCATGCGATAAAACATGGGGGTTATCTATCCACTGTAAAGCACTACGATCGTATATAAGCGACTCACCTTTGAACAAATCATTAATGCGAGTAACAGATATTTCGCCGTCGCTATACATAGTTACAGCTGCTTCTTTTTGCAGCGATATTGCTATTCTTTTTGTCGGCAATTGGCCCTTTAAGCATATAAACTGATTTAACTTGATATCGCCTTTTAATCGTATCTTTGCACCCAGGACCCGATAAACCTCGTTAAAGCTTGTATCGTTTAGTGACGTGGCCCTACTTGCTACACTTAGCAGCGGCTCGCAACCCGATAACACAGCAATAATAATTAATCCGCCCACACGTTTTCCTGCCTTAACCGCCTGCATATTTATATGCTGTGATTTGACGATCGTTAAGCTGATGCCGTCGCCAACTATCAGCTTATCGCCAATACCCAATAGTCCTTTTAGCTCGTCGGTAGCTTTAACTACCATTTCAAGAGATACTGGCACTGGCACCAAGTCAGTGCGATATATCGCACTAATAAGGTCGCCGCCGCCAATAGTTGAGCCGTCCGATAAAACTATTTTCACTTCCACCAACCGTTGTAATTAATCTGAATACTTTGAAAAAGATCAATCGTATTGTTAGTTTGGTTTTTACCCTCAAGATCGGCCGTACTATCAACGCTAAAGGGGTGTGTATTAAACGCCTCCCTCTTCATTTCTAGCATAGTCTCTCTGTGGTTTTGGTAGGCCTCACTTGAGCTCATGCCAACTGGCTGTACTCCCAAGTTTTGCGCGCCTTCCATACGTTTAGCTTGCATAAGGTCGCATCTAGCCACAACAACAGGCTTAATAATGCTCCATTCGTCGTTGTAGATATTAATTGTGCTATCAATTAGCAGCGTATAGGTATCATCTTTATCATCAAGATCATACGCACGTAACGCACCGCCCCATGCCAGGTAATCGCGGCAAACATCAGTAATAATACGCTCTACATCACTTTCAAGAAGTGAATAGCCGGTCGTATATAGCTCTTCATAAAATCGAGTGGCGACACTCTTAATATCGCCCTCGATATAGCTATCTTGTCTGCTAGTAAACATACAGGCTTACCCTAACCAAATGTAGTGGTACCACCAATGGTAGAAACTGGTTTGTAGCCACCAAATGCGTTTAATGCGTTGGTCAATAGGCCGGCAAGTTTGTCAGCAGTACCGGCGCCAATATCACCAGTTTGGCCAAAGTAGTTATAACGGCAAGTTACTTGAACCTGTAAGATCTGGCTGCGGCTTGCTGAATCAATCTCACCACCACCATCAGGGAAGGTGATCGCACAGTCTTTAAGCAAGTATTCAGTCTTACCTTTAATCTCATTACCATCGGTAGCGAACCCATCATAAACACGCACCAGTGGGATCTCGCCATTGTGTTTAATAACGATATCTTCTGCAAACTTAGCGATGGTGCCTGATTCAGTTTCAATCATGGTCCACTGGCCTTCAAAGTTTGTTTTAGGCGGTGCGGTAACGTGGGCCTGGAAGCCGTAAGCATAATCTGCGTCGGCTGGCTCGTGGTTGGTTATCATTGGGCGCTGGAAGTTTTGAATAAGGATATAAAGGTTTTCGTAACCTTCTGGCTTACAAATTGCGTTACAAGCAAGCATAGCTGAACCCAAAGACTTGGCCAGCTCGTGCATTTGTGAATAGGCTTGCAAGGTAGGTGATGAACTTTTCATAAAAATAACCCTGGTCAATAATAAATGATGGGGTTATTTTGAGGTATAAAGGGATTGAGCTTTTAGGGGTGTTCCTGAAAATTTTTTAGTGCCTTTTGTTCAAGAATCAAAACAATTCAATGATATAATCCTTGACTTCTTCCTCCTCACTTAAAAAATCAAATATTATGGGTCAAATTGACTACAAGGATTAAAAATGACAACTCCTTTATTATTAGCAGCATTTGCTATGGGCTTTTTTGGTTCACCACATTGTTTGGGTATGTGTGGTGGCTTAGTTACCGCTTTTGGCCTATCTATGCAGGAAGTAAGCCCGCTAAAGAAAAGAGGGCTTATTGCTACTTATCACTTTGGTCGCCTGGTTAGTTACTCAATTCTAGGGGTTATTGCAGGTATTGTGGGCACCACGGTTTTAGCCCCACTATTAATGGGCAACTCAACCCCGCGTATTTTACTAGGTCTGGTATTGGTATTCATTGGCCTATCTATGCTGGGCATGCCTTTTTTAAATAAACTTGAAAAAGTAGGCATGGGCGTTTGGAAAAAGCTCTCCCCTATACGTCAAAAAGTTTTCCCAATAACTACCTTCCCAAGAGCTTTAGCAGCGGGTTTATTATGGGGCTTTTTACCTTGTGGCTTGGTCTATGGCGCTCTACTGATGGCCGTTGTCGGCAATGACATCGCAACTGGGGCTTTATTAATGTTTGTCTTTGGCTTAGGCACGGTTCCCATGTTGGTCGCTACCCAAGAGACTGTGGGCTGGCTACACAAACAAATTGGCCGCTATAAATTACGTCAATTAAATGGCGTCGTAATGATTTTGTCAGGACTGGCAGTAATTGCCCTGCCTATAGCCATGCATAGCATGGGTGGACACGGCGATCACGGCTCGCATGGCGCACATCAAATGCATGATGATTCAGCGATGATTTCTACTACGCACGACCACTCTCAAGATATGCACGGTTCTAATACTGAAGAGCATCATAACCATGATCACTCACATGCTAACCATCAGTAATTGAAAACGCATTAATATGGAGATAGATAAGCCACATGATAGCGATAGCCGCCAACCGCGACAGCAACGTCAACCTGGCTGAAATTAACTGAGACAGCAATTTCTGGCACGATATGCCACGGAACCAGCTTTTCTAAGACGGGGGCAATATCTGAAATATCACTATTATCATCATCAAGGGTTAATGCGATACGCACACGGCTAGTTAAAAACGAGCCTGGCATCTCTTTTTCACTTACTGCTACTGGGTAAGAGTTTGCTAGCTCTTTTGAGTGCCAAAGTCTCAATACCCTGTTATTTCCAGGAAACAGCATGTTTAGTACGAACTGTAAGAACTCCAGGCCACGGCCGCTGGCCATACCCTGCCAGGCAGACAAAATCATGGCCATAATATCAGTTGATAGCCCTTCTGTATCTTGTCTCAAGATCACCAGTCCGTTAAGCTTACTAAATCGCTCAATAACAACTGGGCTGCTTTCAAGCCATGGCGCACCATAGCTATTCATATCAACCAAGCCTTCAAGCTCGTATTCCTCAATCAGCTTAGTAAAAACACCTGCAATGGCTTCATCAAGCTCGTTTGCCTTGTGGCTTTCTTGCACCGTTCTAGTAAAGTCGGCAGCCTGTAATTTGCTTATTTTACCCATCTTACAAAGTCCAAATGGCTGTGCCAGTGTCGGCCGTTCTTGTCATGTCGATAGTAATGCTATCCTCTGTGATATAAGCCCATTCATGCGGTTTAATGGGGTTTTTAGCAGTATCTTCTGTTAAAACTGAAAAGTCACTAATACGGTCCTGGAAGGCTGTAATATCACTTCTAATCTTAATGGCAATTTCTTGTTTATTAAAACCGTCTGGGCTGTGGTAGCTTGATGATAGCGAGCCTTTACCAAAGTTTTCTAGCAGCAACTCTTTGATTTGAGTCTTTACTGAATCCATATCATGCACCGAGGCCAAACGGCCAGCAATGGTAATCTTATAAGGTCTTTCTTTAACCTCTTTGATATTAACCTTACCATCTAGCAGCGTATCAGCATTGGCTACCAGCTTCTTAATATCTTCTACCAGCGCCTTTTGCTCAATCTTGTTTTTAGCTACCACGGTTAAAAATAGATGGTTGATTGCGTCCAATGAGGCCCCGTAGTGCTTCTCATTGATCGTCTCATTCCAAATGGCCATGTAGTCAAAACGCTGCATAAAGTGCTTGCGTACTAAAAAGTCAAAGTTACCCATGAAAACGGCGTTATGGTCATACATTGAAGGGTAGCTGGCAAGTAGTCGCATTTGAGCCACGCTTAACGGATCTGCGCCGGCTCGAACAAGATCACCGGCTTTGAAATATAGGTTTAACTTGCTTTCCTCTGACTCGTAAATCTCACTCAAGGCCGCGCTGCTTAGGCTTGATTGGTCAACATACCCATAGCTTTGAGTGATTGCGATCTCGTAGGTATCACCGGCTTGTACTGTCACGCCGGCACGTTCGGAGTCGCCAAAAACAATTGTTATATCTTCAAGGTTATGGCTTTGTAGTGTATAAGCCGCCTGGCCCAAACCGGCGTTCATAAACTTGGGCGTGTACTGAAAATTCATACCCAAAGTTGCGTTATAAACTGACAAACTCGATAGATAGGCGCCGTCGGTTGTTGATACGTCTAGGCGATAAAAAGACTCACTAACAGGTATGTTAACCTCAATATGATTAACAGTGCTTTGCTCTGCTAGAACCTTTTTGGTTTCATGGCCGTTTAGCGTTGCTGATGACATAAGACGCCATTGTCTGCCCGTACCGTCCTCAACTAAACGGCCCTGGCTCAAACTAACCTTGCTATTCCCATTGTTCTCAATAGTTAGCATGTACTGGCAAGGCGTGGCAACTGGCAATATACCCTTGTTGATAGCATCTGCAATGATCGTGCTTTGCTTAGACTTGATAAACGGCTCTGTAATGTTTACCTGGTTATCACGCGATAGCCATAAGACAGTTTCCACTACCGAAGTCATCATAGCTCTTACTGTGGGATCGCCAGCTCGCCAGCGTTCTGCAACTTCTGGGTAGTCGTTTAAATGGCTGTCTATACTTGATAGTATCTTTTTTCTTAGCTGGTTACTGGGCACTGACATTATAGTAATCCTGATCAATATCGGTTATTGGGTTTTCATTTAGCTGAATATAAATACTGCCAATAGATAAGACGACGTTAATCGTATCAAATCCCACTGTTTCAATGGATATACTTAATTGATCTTCATCTAGTGTGTTTATTATCGGTATATCGGCCCTAAGCTTGCTTAAAAACTCGTCTGCTACATCAGCGGACAACTCTTTTAGCAGCATGGCCTTGGCATCTGCGCCATAGCCTTGAGCAAAATAACCGTTAGGCGGCGTGTCCAACCAATGAATAATCATCTGCCTAATGTGTTCGGCGGTAATCATTTAATGCGCACCTCGGATAATGGGGTGTTGGGGTCTGGCAGTCTTATCTTGGCTCTTGTCTTTTTGGCCTGGGTTATAAGCTTAGACGCATCAACAAATCTTGAGTTCTT
>NZ_DGDC01000024.1 GCF_002385225.1 Psychrobacter sp. UBA3962
ACCACAGCGCCTGAAGCACCGACAGTGACCGAGGTGACCAACGTCGATACAGATGGTGATGGTCAGCCTGATGGCACCATTATCAAAGGTAGCGCTGAGCCAGGTTCAACGGTTACCGTGACTGATCCTGAAGGTAATGTGATTGGTGAAGCAATTGCTGATTCAGAGACAGGTGAGTATGAAATCACCACAGACCCTGCTGTTGCTGATGGTCAAGAAGTTGACGTGACAGCGACAGATGACAAAGGTAATGAGTCTGAGCCAACCAAAGTGACAGGGGATACCACAGCGCCTGAAGCACCAACCCTAGCGTTGGAAAATGACACCGGTCTAAGTGACAGCGATGGTATCACCAAAGATAGCACTGTATTGGTAAGCGGCCTTGAAGCTGATGCTACGTGGGAATACTCTACTGATGGTGGCGACACTTGGACAGAGGGTTCAGGCACCAGCTTTGATTTACCAGAAGGTAAATATGCTGATGGCAAGGTAGTTGTTCGTCAAACTGATGTTGCGGGTAACATTAGTGATAACGCTAGCTTAGGGGCAGTAGAGGTTGATACCACCCCACCTGAGCCACTGACGCTAGAATTGGCCGACGACACCTGTATTCCAGGTGACGGCATTACCAAAGATGGCACAGTTAATGTAAGCGGACTTGAAGACGGTGCTACATGGCAATACTCCACCGATGGTGGTGATACCTGGATGGATGGTGAAGGAGATAGCTTCCTATTACCGGAGGGTATCTACACTGAGGGTAAAGTACTTGCCAAGCAGACCGACGTTGCCGGCAACATAGGTAATAACGGTGCCTTGAGCGGTAATGTGAGCGTGGTTGATGAGCCCCTTGCCGCAGCAAACAACTCGGTTGATTTAGTACTAGATATTAAGCCAACTAAGACAGTAAATCCTAAGCCCAGTGATCTGGACAAAACTGGCTTTACTGTAGTGAGTGCTGGTTTAGGCCCCATTTTAGGTGCAGATGTTCTGGCAAATCTTCAGGGTAAAGCAGTAGAGCTAGAAGTAGGCGAAAATCAAGTTCGTGAAGTTTCTGTGGAGGGCGTAGCTGGTGGTGTACAGGTTATTGGTACCATGGATTTGTACCTCTATAAATTAAATGAATCGACGGGTGAATGGGAGCAGCATGCAGTAAAAGAAAACTGGATAGTTTCTTGGTTGTTAGCGGGTAGATCCAAACCGACTGATTTCAGCCTAGACGAAGGGAAATGGATGTTTGTCATAGCCGGTGGTGAGGGCATTCAAGCGCTTACTGGCTATACGTTAGAGTTTATCAGTGACACCGTCTTGGATTACGGTGCCGCAGAATCTGTCAGTGGTACTACCACAGGAAATGTCTTAACTGATAATGATCCGAAGTTTGGCTATGACGAGTTGCCGGAAGGCACTACAGTAACCTCCATTAATGGGATTACCATATCTAGTAATGCTAAAACAGTTATTACTGGTGAACACGGTAAATTAATAATTGAAGCCAATGGTGATTATACGTATGAGGTTGATGAAGATTTCCGTGGCCCTTACGGTAGTGAAGATGTCTTTACTTACGAGGTGACTTCCCCAGCCGGAAATACTACTTCTGCAGATCTAACGATTAAGCTGAATATTACCCCTGATAATCAGCAGTTACAGTTGGATTCAACTGTTGTGGTTGATATTGAGCCAACAGTCACTCTAGATACAAATGAATCTAAAATTAAGAATGCAGGAGCCTTTGGAGTCTTAGACCTAGGTTTGCTAGGACCAGTATTAAGTGCTGACTTAATTGGTGCAGAAGGCACCATGAACTTCAAAGTAGATGAAGGAGAGGTAAGGAAACTGAGCTTCCAAGGTGAGGGAGGAAGCCTTTTAAGTTTGGCAACTTCATTTGATTTAGTAATTTTTAAATTAAATGAGCAAACCGGCCAGTTGGAAGAGGTACATAAGGCGAAAAAGTGGTTCGAAATACCTTTTGATCTAATTGGTATTGGTGGGGCTGTGATGCCAAAGGGCGAAGCAACCCTAGAGTTTACCGAAGGAACTTACGTAGCAATGCTTCAGAGAAAAAGTGCAGTAGGTCTTGTTGGCGGTAGCACTCTTTCTGTGACGCACGATACAATCTACGATTACAACATCCCTTCCAAGTTTGTGGGTGAGGTCACTGGTGATGCGACAGAAAATGCAGATGTTGTATTACTGAAAGTAAATGACGAACCTATAGAAGCCGGTACTGCGACTACCGTTCAAGGGGAATATGGTGTTTTAACTATCAATAGCGATGGTACTTACACCTACAGTGTTACTAAACCTAATGATATGACTGGCTCGGAGCCACCTTATGGCAAGGTAGACTCTTTCCGACTGGTAACCGAAGATGCTAACTGCAGCACCACTATTGAAACGCTAAACATCAAAATTGGCACTCATACTGCCATTGATGATTTCAATGATGTGAGCGTTGTAGCTAATAATACTGTTACTACAATTAAGTATGATGAGCCGGATAAACTTGCTCAAAATTACGGTGAAAATTACTCTAAAGAGTTTGAAGTGGCTGAGCACTCAACAGCAGCGCCAGTAACGATTAAAGCTACTG
The DNA here is from genome assembly GCF_002385225.1 of Psychrobacter sp. UBA3962. GTDB lineage: Bacteria > Pseudomonadota > Gammaproteobacteria > Pseudomonadales > Moraxellaceae > Psychrobacter. Next base: position 2,597 of record NZ_DGDC01000024.1, read on the forward strand.
CTAGCTCAGCTAATATAGCGCTAGGTTCAAATGTAATTATTACATATAAGTTGTTGAACACTACTACTGGAGAAAGTTTTATAAAAACAGCAGAGGGCACAAAAGCGGAAGCGGCTCTCAATGAAAGCCTAGATGATTTACCAGCAGGGAAATATGAGCTGACAGTTACAACTAATAAGGGCAACTTACAGAGCATTTACTTTGAATCAACGGTAATACACTCGGAGGAATACACCCCAACGGCAATTAACCCTGTCATGGGCGTATTGTTAGAAAATGATGCTGGTAGTCATAATGTCGCTGAACTGAAAATCGGTAATAAAACAGTCTTTGTCAGTGCCCCAAACAAGGGCGCTGACAGCATAGAGATTGAAGGGCTCTACGGAACTTTAACTGTTCAGAAAAATGGCACTTATAGCTACACACCGAGCGGTGAAGCCTACGGGATTGAGATCTTTACCTATGAGACCACCTCGGTAACAGGTATTAAAGAAACGGCCACGTTAGAAATTAACGTTGGTAAGACTATCACAGCTTCTATTCATAATGACGTCGCTACCAGCTCTGCTGCAGACGATACATTCAACATGGGTGGGGGCGCTGATACCCTTGTCTTTAATAACCTTGGTGGCACTGAAGGTGGAAACGGTCACAATGGTGTTGACACCTGGGCAGACTTTGATGCTGATGAAGGTGATAAGATCGATATCACTGGCTTACTTGATGGTAATCAGACAGCCAGTAACATCGGTAATTACTTAAAGTATGAAAACGGTGTGCTCATGGTCGATCGTAATGGTAACTCTGAGTTTGAGGGTCTGCTTAAAGTGGACGCTAATGATCCTAATAAGCTTTTGGATAGTATCGAGTGGCAAGCAGCAGTAAGTGGTAAGGTTGCCAACTACAGTATTAATACTGAAGATACGGTTTACCTTCCAGAAGATACGTCATTAGCTGCCTCAGCCGAAGGGATTGATGTTCTAAGCTTTGAGGGTGCAGATCAGGTAATTAGTCTAGCCGATATTATGCAACCTGAGGTCATAGATATTAATGGTACTGGCGCTAACACCTTAAATGTAGCAGTAGAAGATGTTGATTCTGCTATCTACGTGAAGGGTGGTAGTGATGATGCTGTTAATTTAGAAGGTAGTAACTGGTCTACTGTTGAGCAGACTACCTTAGGTGACCAAGTGTACGATATATGGCAATCAGGTAATGATGCATTGGTACAGGTTTATATTGATCCTAATATAAACATTATCTAATATTACCTAGCCAATAAACTAGACTAAATCAATCCTATAAAGTTTGAGTTAGACCCGATTAGTGAATAGTAAAAACCCCGTAAGTCAGGCTTGGGGCTGACCTCCAAATGTTAGACGGTTTAGTTTAGATCAAGGACTGAGTTCTGTATTGCACAGGACTCAGTCCTTTTAGTTTAAGTTGAATACGCACATTATTGTAATAATGAATATACTCATGAATTAGTTGTTCTAACTGCTTAATATAATAAATTCACATAAAAAATACTACACTATAAAAATGGCATACTCACAAGATTATAGGCAATTAGTGTAAATGCCCCATTCTTAACACAACATCATCGTAGAATAATTAAGCCACCTGTCTGTACTCGGCAGCTGTCAAATTATGACATGCTAGTGCAATCAATTGACTTGTGACCTAATTTCCTACTGAATAAGTTCATCTAGCCATGCCCGCATACTCGGTGTAAGCAAGCGATGACGACGCCAAGCCATGACAAGCTCCCATTTTAACTGAGGCTGTGTGAGTGGTAAGCAGACTAACTCTGTTAAATCCAGTTTTTGAGTATAATATTGAGGTAAAAGAGTTACGCCCATATCCTGTTTTACCATGTCAATAAGTAAGTACCACTGATTAGTTTGGCAAATAATATTAGGTTCAAAACCTAATGCTTGACAGTTTTGTATAATCATCGGGGTAAATGATGAATTAGAGGTAAATAAGATTAAAGGTGCATTTGATAGTGATTTAAGTGTTACCTTGGTTTTTTGTTTCCCCATACGTTTTTTATTTGCTACGACCATCACTGGATAGCTACATATCGAAAAATAGTCAAAATCATCGTCAATCGGCTTCATCAATGTTGCCACATCCAGCTGCCCTTGTAAGAGGGCATCCTTAAGTGACTCAGCTCCATCTTCGATAAGTGAAATTTCTATACTAGGATGCATTTGGTAGAAGTTAAAAATAGCTTCGCTTAATATTTCACTGCCTAACGGTGAGATCCCCAAACGCAACTTACCGCCTTTCAATTGTTGGTAATCTAATACTGTTTGTTCAAGATTATCTGCCTTTTGTAATATATCAACTGCTTGAATATAAAGGTGCTCGCCAATTTCTGTTAAATTAACTAGCCGTTTTCTATGAGTTAACGGCTTATCAAATAGAGCTACACCTAAATATTCTTCAAGACTAGTGATAGATTTGGTAACGGTGGGTTGGGTTAGATTGAGTTGGATACTAGCCTGAAGAAACCCACCTGTTTTTACAACTGTCACAAAGCAGCGTAATTGCTTCAAAGTTATCATAAATAATAGACCACATTTAGGAGAAAGAACGAAGTTTATTATATAAATTAGGAATAAAAATAAAAATATAATTCATAATTTATGGCTATAGTATTTTTATAATAAGGGGTGTCGAGTTAACAAACAGCAACTATTATGCGTAATCTTAATCTTCGTCTATCCCCCTGTTTTTTAGCTAAAACAAAACTGGTACTTCAAAGGTTCTATGGTCAATCCTGGCTTTATGTGCTTATACAATGCGTTATTATCGCAGCTGTCTGGTATTGTGCCGAGATATTAGTTGAATTATTGCATCTACCTTTATCCTCAGGCGTATTGGGAATGTTTTTAATGCTGATATTATTAATGAGCGGTGCTATTAAAGTTAGCTGGGTCAGAGTGGGAGCAAAATTTGTTTTGGGTGAATTAGTATTAATGTTTATCCCGCTTATGATGTCAATACTTCAATATAAGGCGCTGTTTGTCAGTAAAGGATGGCAATTAATGCTGACCATTATCTTGAGTACCGCGATGGTGATGTTAAGCTCAGCATTAACTTTTATCATGGTGCGTCGTTTGCAGCGGAGATTTTATCGTCATCAGATTCATAAAGCCCATTTAAACCTAAAAAATGATAATAATGTGTGAGGATTTGCGATGAATACTTGGTCAATCCTTTGTCTCATTTGGACATTAGCTGCTTATTATATAGCCAAAGTAATTTATTTACGCCATCGAAAATCTTGGCTAAATCCTGCTATCACGGTTCCAGTAATAACGCTTTCATTAATGATTTTTTTTAATATCTCTTATGATACATATTGGGAGGATACAGCTTGGATTGTACAGTTACTTGTCCCCGCAACGGTTGCTTTTGCTATACCTATTTACGAGTATCGTCGTTTAATACGTCAAAATGCTTTGGCTCTGGCCGCTTCTATAACTGTTGGGATGGTGGTAGGAGTCTTAAGCATATATATATTTGCCGGCTTATTCAATTTTGATGAGACCTTGACCTATAGTTTGATGGCCCGTTCAATATCGACACCATTCGCGTTAGACTTATCTGAAAAAATACACGGATCCTCCTCTTTAGTTTCATTATTTACTTTGATTACAGGGATAGTGGGAATGATTTTAGGGGATATGATTTTGGCTTTTTTCCGTATTCGCTCCCATTTTGCAAATGGAATCGCATTTGGTAATGCATCACACGGTTTTGGTACAGCCCGTGCAAGTCAGCGCAATGAGGATGAAGGCGTTATAGCAAGTTTAACAATGATTTTAGCCGGATTATTTATGGTGCTCGTAGGTCCTTCATTAATACATAGCGTAAGGTTATTTGGGCAAATTTAACTTATCGTGCGTAATTATCCACCTATAATCTTTGATTTAGGTGGAGATGTAAGCACGGGCGACCTATTCTAAGGATTTAGGTTTATTGCTGATAATTGATGCTAAATGCAAGTAATGCTAAGTTATACCTATATTCAAGTTGACTGACAAACCATGCTTAAAGCCTATAAATACAGAATTTACCCAAACTACGAACAGCGAGTGCTAATCGAAAAGCATTTTGGCTGTAGTCGGTTTGTGTTTAATTGGGCGTTGGCATTGCAAAAACGCTACTATGCTATGTTTGGCAAGTCATTATCACGTAGCAAAATCCAAAGCCATTTAGTAAAAAAGAAAAAGAAAGCTCAGTTTGCATGGCTAAACGAGGTCAATAGCCAATCATTACTTAATGCCTTACTAAATGTCTACACCGCCTTTACTAACTTCTTCAAAGCTCATGCCAAGTTTCCACGGTTCAAATCTAAAAAAATCCCACAGCGAAGTTACCAATGTCCGCAACATTGCACCGTAAACTTTGAGCAAGGTATTATCAATCTACCTAAAATTAAGGGCATTAAAGCGGTGTTTAGCCGTGAATTTGTTGGTAATATCAAAACCGTTACTATTAGTAAAACCGCCACAGGCAAATACTATGCAAGCGTACTGGTTGATAATGCTGATATATTGCCAACGCCTACGACCATTGAACCTAGATTAACGATTGGTATTGACTTAGGTATTAGTCACTTACTAAACCTGTCAGATGGTAGCAAATTTGATAACCCAAAGCATTTAGCCAAAGCCAGTAAACGACTTGCTATACAGCAAAAAATCTTTGCTCGTAAACAAAAACAAAGTAAAAACTATCAAAAACAAAAATTAGCCGTTGCGCGTATTCATGAAAAAGTACGCAACGCTCGATTAGACTTACATCACAAAATCACGCATAGCCTTATCTGCGAAAACCAAGCGACAAGCTATGCGATAGAAGATTTAGGTGTGAAAAACATGGTAAAGAACCGAAAACTTGCCAAAGCAATTAATGATGTTGGCTGGGGTCAGTTTGTTACCCTGCTTACTTACAAGGCGAATTGGTATGGTAAGAATATCCTAAAGGTAAATCGGTTCTTTGCTAGTAGTAAAATTTGTTCGCATTGTCATCACAAATTAGACGCTCTGCCGTTATTGGTGCGTCATTGGACGTGTCCTAGCTGTCAAACACACCATGACCGTGATACCAATGCAGCAAGCAATATACGCTCTCAGGCGTTAGCTGATGTAGCAGGACGTACTACTGTGTAAAGAGTTCCCTCATGCCTATACCTATCAGCGTAGGTGGCATGGCGAAAGGTAACAACTTAGGTTGTTATGGGTCGCAAAGATTCCCCCACCATAACCGTTAGGTTTGGTGGTGGGAGTATGTCAAGCCTCTAGGAACACTCAAAGCCCACAACTCGCCAGCAATGCCATAATTCAAGCCACACGTACAGTATTTATAAGGCTTTATCATGGCGACTTTTCTTAACTATGATGATCAAGGCTTCATCGTTGGTACCAAGCGGCTAGAAAGCGGCATTAAATCCATTGGTGAAGATACCCAAGAAATCATTCAGATACTCAAATCACAAAATCAGATTAATCAGACGGTGCTAAACCGTATAGCTAAGTCTAATGAGCGTATAGCAAATAAAAAGTCTATGCGTATTCAGGGCGTTGTGCCTACTTACGATCCCACAAGCCTAGGGCGTAATGATGCCAGCCAGCCAAGCATGCAAAGCCAGGCGCAGTCAAAGCAGCAACACAGGCAGAAATTAAGTAGCACAAGCCAGCCAGCCCAAAAAGAGACAAGGGCCGCTGGCAGGAAGAGTAGCGACACGCTTAGTAATGTCACCTCAAGCGCTAAAGTCAAATCAGGTTCAACACTGGCCAATAGAGCCAACAATCAAAGCGATAGCGGCTCAAGCGGTGCCAATAGATCAAGTGCTGGTAGAGGTCAGAGCCCAGAAGTGGCAAATAATGCCGCTGGCAGCGTACCTGGTGCAACACGTAAGGCAAACAATCCTACTGGCAAAAATGGGCGTGAGAAGAAGCAAAAAGACAGCGATCGTGACGAGCTAGGCCGTTTTACAGCCAAAGAAAAAACGCTATTTGACTCATTATCTAAAATAGCCAAGAGTGGCCGTACAGGCTATGGCAGTTATGGCGGTGCTCAAAACATTGATCCGTTGATCGCCTCAGCGAATGAAGTACAAGATATTGCATCGCCTATTTTTAATATGGCCACGAAAGCTGGCAAGATGGGCGGCGCGGCTGGCAAGGCAGCTTTAAGGGCTGGCAGGTTCTCATTCTCTAAATACAAAAGCCTAAAGCGTAAAGAGCCATTACCAAAAGAGCAGGCAAGACACAATAAGCAGAACGAGGAAACGCTAGGTGAGATCCTAAAGAGGATGCCGAGTGGTGAGGGCTCACTACTAGGTAGATTAGGCCGTGGCTTAGGTCTTTTAGGTGGTGGCAAAGGTAAAGGCAAAGGCAAGGATAAGGACCGCAAAGGCAATAAAAATAAAGGCAAGGGTATTAAGTCTATCTTGGCTGGTGGAGCTGGCGCGGCTGTTTTAGGCGCCGGTAAGATCGGCAGTGAGGGTGTCAAGAAGGCAGCCAAAGTAGTTGGTAGTGCTAAAGTTTTAGGGCCGTTAGCGACGGCGGTTGGCATGGGCAACTTGATTGGCCAGTGGAGAGAGCGTGACCACAAAGAGAAATCAGAAGATATAGGCAGCCTGACAGGCGGTAGTGTCGGTGCCGTTGCTGGTGGCGCGCTTGGTACGGCATTAATACCAATTCCTGTGGTTGGTACTGCCATTGGGGCGGCCGTGGGTGGCTGGATAGGTAGCGAGGGCGGCGAGGTTTTGGGCAGTACAGCTTCACCTCATATCAAGTCATGGACCGATAGCATCAAGGCTTACAACTTACCTCAAAAAATGCAATCTAAGTGGGAGTCCGGATTAGCACCGGTTCTTTCTAAGTTAGGCGAGGCGGCCAGCGGCATGAAGTCGTGGCTATCAAGAATGGGCGATGGGTTTGGTAGCTTTTTTGGCGGTGGTAATGGTTCGGGCGGCTGGAAAGTTGATTTTGGTTCAGGGTTAACATCAGCCAAAGACGGTGTTACCTATAAAATGGGTGCTAAAGACTTTAGCGGCGGTGTTATTGATTGTTCAGGCTGGGTTGATCAGTTAAACAAAGATACCGTAAGACAGATTGAAGAGCAGCTAGGACCAGAGGCGGCTAAACGCGCTCGTATTAATGCAGGCAATGGTGCAGCCGGTATTATCCAGTCAGAAGAAAAGAAAGGGCATCTGGTAGCCACAGCGAACAGCTGGGCTCAACTAGATATCAATAAGTTGCAGGCTGGCATGGTTATCGGTGAGTCACGTGGGGAGCATGCAAGAAAAGAAGGCAGATACAAAGACATTGGCCATATTGTGCAGATCATCGAAGAAAACGGCGTTAAATACGTGTCTGAATCTACATCAGCTAAAGGCAAGGACGGTAAAAGCGGTGTAAGAAAAACAGAGCTTAGCGAGTACGTCAAAAACCTTAATGGCCGCCAATTTGGGGTGACAGTTGTTGACCCTTACAAAGAGCTTAGAGGCCAGTTAAGCGGCGGCGGTACGGTTGATGTTAGCTCAAGCAGGTTAACAACAAAGGATCAGCAAGCCAGACGTGACGAGGCTATGCAATACTTCGTGTCTCAAGGGTGGAGCAAAGCGCAAGCCGCCGGCATTGTTGGTAATATCCAAAAAGAAAGTATGTTTAACTACAAGGCACTTGGCGACAATGGCAAGGCGTTTGGCTTGGCCCAATGGCACCCCGACAGGCAGGCTAACTTCAAGAAAGCGTATGGTAAAGATATCAGGCAGGCAAGTTACAACGAGCAGTTGGCTTTCATTAACTATGAGCTTACTAAGGGCGAAGAAAAGTCCGCAGGCAATAAGCTTAAAAAAGCCAAAACAGCAGGCCAGGCTGGGGCTGTCGTGTCAGAGTTTTACGAGCGACCAAAAGCAGTTGAGGCTGAAAAGAGAGAGCGTGCGAAAATTGCAGAGGGTATCTATAACAATACAGCGGTTCAGTCGGTTCAACAAAAAACCAAAACAACTAACAGTGCGTTAGGTGTTAATGTCGGTGGCTTGGCCAATAACTTTGTTGCAGGTAACACGCCAGCTTACCAACCGGCCAGCAAGTCATTAGGTCTTGAGTTAGGGGCTTCTATGCTTAAAAGCGTATTGAATATACCTGATATGCCTTCGTTTAGATTGCCGCTGGCAGGTAGTGGTCTGGATAAGCCTATCATAGTTCAGTCTAATAATGATAATATAGGTCAAAATGTTTCAGATAGAGGGCTTGCACATGCGATTACTGGCGGGTTGGGTGAAAGTAGGTATTGGAGTTAGTTTAGTTGCTAGCATGATGGTTGCTGCTAGCGCTCAGCCTGTAGATTTTTGTGATAGTGGTGATTATACGACTGTTGATCTAGTGAGCTGCACATCTCGCAATCTTCACTACGAAGATAGTAAGCTTAATATGTCTTATAAGTCATTAATGAAACTACTTGAAAACAAAGAAAAAAATCAACTAAAGCAAGCTCAGTTGGCTTGGATTAAATTCAAAGAAAGCTCATGCAAGTTTAGTGCTCGTCATTTTCAAGGTGGCAGTATGTATGCTGTGGAATTTAATAGCTGCATCACAAACTATACATACGATAGACGCCTTGAGCTAGATAACGAAGTTAAGTACATATTGAATCAGTAGCTTATATATATTTGTTGGGCTACATTTCAAAGGAACACCCCAAAGGCAAAACAGCTTAACCCCTTAAACTAAGGCATATATTAAATATTCTATGCCTTTTTTTGAGGGGTTTTTTCATGGCTAAGAAAACTAAAGTTATTACTTACAACTTGGCAGATCGTGGCCGCAAATACAATGGCCAGGACCGTTCAGATTTAGATATTCGCTCAATGGTTAACAAGATTAATTCACCAGAGGTTCAAGAGCTTGTTAGCAGTGGTGATTTGTTTGGCTTTAATGGCCATGAGATACGTGCTCGTTTTGGCATGTACCCACCAGACCAATGGGTGGATGAAAAGACGGGCCGTATTATTAAAATCCAGCCAGCCTTACGCACAATTCGACTTGAAGCAGATGACGATGGAAACGTTGTTACCCAGCATGAGTTTTTAGATACAGACGACGGCCAATTTGCCGCACGCTTATACGCGAATAAAGCTGGCGGGTTTAGTAGTGCTATTAACCGCAGACGCAAACCAGACGGTTATTATGAGGTCACCGGCTTTCATGGCTTTGACTATGTGAGAACGCCAAACTATGCCACAAATAAAGGCGATGGTATGTTTGATAGTATCTTGAATGGCGCTTATACCGAAGGTGAGGCGTGCTTTGACAGCCTGGTAGAGCTACCGCAGGATCAGATTGTCTTAAAAGAGGCCTTAGAGCGTATCATCGTTGCTCAATATGACTCAATGCAAACAGCCCTACATTCAGAGTCATTAGTAAGCCATTATCAGCGTGAAGCACTAGCAGCCCAGGACGCTTTGATCAATGCAGAGGTGCGCCGTCAAAAAGTGTTGGAGCGCAAGAAGCAGCGAGAGTTAGAGATCTACGATAGCCTAATTTGCCCATCTAAGCCGTTTGATGAAATTAAGGCTCAATGGGATAGCTTTCATATTGGCAGTACATCAGACGCAGATTTACGCATAAGCGAGCTAGATAAAGCGGCTGGCAAGTCAGATAGACAAGAAGAGCGTGTCAGCATTGTTGATAGATTCCGTGGTCTTTAATAAGGATTGATCAATGAGCAAAACAAAAAGACTACTATCACCGCTTGAGTGCTTGCAGCTGGCATGGGCCATGAAGCTAAGAGATTTTAGGCAGTGGTGCATGCCAACCACTCAAGGCGTTTATGATTGGAAACGACGCAGGCTAGAAGCGGCTATTGTTGTGGCCAAAACCTCAATGGTTGATGACGTGGAGAGCATGTTAAAAGCTATCCAGGAAAACGATAACGCAAAAAACGCTGGCTATAAAAAAGAGTCTGGTTCGTCCGTTTACTTACCGGTGCTTATGACTGCTATTAGTCCGATTGAAACGCCGCCTGAATATGACCAGGTAGGAGGCTTACCGTATTGGGTAAACGTGGTACTACCTCAAGATCCATTAAAGCGAGTGGTGCAAATGCGATCGGTTCCCGTGGCCTATCGCTGTCAAATTGCCTTTTTTAGCCCCGATCCCCATAGCGCGTCGGATATTGCCAGGCAGTTTGCAAGCTTTTGGAAGCACGAGGAAAAAAGAACATTCCCAGTGTCTTATGACGTTGGGGTTCTTGAGGGTAAGGCGATTAAAGATGATTGGAATTTTAGGGTATTAGAAAACAGCCTTTACCCTGATAACGCATCTATTGACCTTAAAAACCTATTCATCGTAACGGTTGATTGTACGATCGTTGGTGCTATTCCTGAATTTGTAGGCTTAGGTGGTGATTGGGATGAAGTAACCGATACCGGGGAGCCACAAGAGAGCTTGCCGACACGTCCTAATCCTGAATATGATCCAGAGAAGCCAACGATACCGCTTGATCCTGATAATCCAGACGGGCCGGCTATTAACCCGCCAAGAGTGCCGATCCCAGGTGATAAGCCAGTTGAGGGGAGTCGTGATAGCTATGAGAAGCTTAATAGCCTGGTTATTGAAGCCAATGTTGATGATGAAGATGCAGACCATGAAGTCAGAGTTGCTATTGACCCTGATACGGGTGTAATCACTGAAACCAACGTGACCAAGAATGGGACTGCCGGCGATGAATGACCAGATTAAGCCGGTTGTTATTGACGCAAGGGCGGCCGCTTATGCTGGCGAGGCTATACGCGTATTAGGCGTTGTCTTGCCAGCATCAGGCAGGGTTATGCTTAAAAAACAAGCCACGTGGAAAGAGCAGCCGGTACCAAAGGATAATGCTGTGGTAGTCACTGATACGCCAATGATTTTTGATTATTGGGACATGAGCTTTAACGAGTCCGAGCAAATGGCAGAGGTTATGGCTGTGTATAACGAGGCCCAGCGATCAGGCTTAATTTTGATTGAGGATGCGTTAAGACGGTATGAGCCAAAAGACGTTATTCAGATGCGTAAAATGGACGAACGAGGGAAGGTATTAGACTTCGACTCAATGGGTATTACCAATGGTCACATGGCCGTTTTATTGGCTATTTGGGCGGCTAGAAAGATATACGGTGGCTATCTTATGTCAACCGCACCAATAACGCTTGATGATAGCTCAAACGACAAGGATAGCGATTATGGTTTAATGCCGTTTAGCATTTGATGGGGTAGTTGATGTTAGATGATTTAATGCTATTACCTGAATGGCGTGAGGTATGCCAAAGGTACCGCTATGACATTACGCGCTTTGCCGTTGAAGCTTTAGATATGACAATACAGGCCGGACAAGCAGTAACCTGGCAGCAAGAGCTATTGTTTAAATCTATTGTTGTGCCTGGCAGTCGTACAAGCGTTGCGTCTGGTCATGGCACTGGTAAGAGCAGGTCGGCCGGCATTATCGCCTTATGGCACCTTTTATTTTACCCTGAGTCGGTAATGCTGTTTACCGCGCCTCAAATTGGCCAGCTTAGAACCGTTGTGTGGAAAGAGATTAATATCTGTTTGCAGCGCCTACGCAATAACAAGGCGCTAGGCTGGCTTGCTGATTATGTCGTTGTACTAGCAGAAAAGATCTATATCAAGGGCTTTAAAGATACCTGGTTCGTTTTTGCTAAGACAGCACCTAAACACCAACCAACCAACATTGCCGGTCAACACGGCGATCACTACATGGTATGGGCTGATGAGGCTTGTGGTATTGATGACGCGGTAATGGAAGTTGCCATTGGCGCATTGACCCATGAGAACAATAGGGCCGTATTAACCAGCCAGCCGGCTAAAAACACCGGTTTCTTCTACGATACACACCATAAGCTAAGTCATCATAACGGCGGTAAGTGGACCGCGCTTGAATTTAACGGTGAAATGTCACCGATTGTTAGTAAGGACAAGCTGATTGAGGCTTTGTATCAGTATGGCAGTCGAAACAGCCCAGGGTATCTAATTCGTATTCGCGGTAAGTTCCCAGAGCTTAAAGGCGAGTACCTATTAACACGTACTGACTACGAGAATATGAAGCAGCAGCCTTGCGTGATTGAAGAGGGTGACAAGTGGGGTATTATCGTAACCGTGGACGTGGGCGGCGACGTTGGCCGCGATAGTAGCGTGATATCGGTAATGCAAGTCGTTGATAAGATGGTTAAGAGTCGTATTGAGAGACACGTACATTTGCTTGATATACCGCTGTTTAGTAATAGAGCTAATATCAATACGCTTAAAGCCAAAATTAATGATGTAATGAGCGACTACCCAGGCGCAACATTGGTGATTGACCCGCTAGGTGCTGGTATGGGCTTAACGCAGTCGTTAAAAGCTGATGGGGTGTATTTTGATGAAGTACATTGGGGTTCGCCTTGCTTTAACAACACGCTCAAACGCTACTACATGAACAAGCGCAGCCACGCTTATGTATCAATGGCCAAGGCAGTAGAAAAAGGCTATTTCAGTGTAAGCGATAAGGTTAAAAAAATGTACCAGGTAATGACTAACTTAGAAGAGCAGATGACGCGCTTACCGTATTACTTTGATGAAAAGGCGCGCTGGTGCATGATGAGCAAAAAAGACATGCTCAAAAAGGGCATTAAATCACCGGATATTGCAGATACCATAGCGTTTGGCTTTATGGAGAACATAAGCTATGCGCCGGTTGAAAGTTACGAGGATCTAAGCTTGGGTAGCACTGAAAGCGATGAATTAGACCTATTAAAACAAGCGGCCGATGAATTGCTTGGTGAGTAGGCTGGCAGGTGGAACATATAGCAGGCTTGCCCGCCTAAGTGGTTAAACTTAGACGATACCGAAATTTTAAGGATTGCGTAAGTCATGGCTAATAAACCCAACCCAATTATATTTAAAATAACCGACGCAGGGCGTTTAGCAGTGCTAGACGCTCAAAAGCAAGGTATAAGCTTGTCTTTAAAAACGCTTGTCGCTGGCACGTCAAAGTACGTCCCAACTGGTAAGGAAACACGTATTAGAACAGAGGCTATGCGTTCTGATATCGTGACAAGCGGTGTCGAGAAGGAAAGTAAGTCTTTACGCTTTAGTGTTAGCTTAAACAGCATTCAATCAAGAGCCATTCACGAGATCGGATTGCTTACAAGCAATAATACACTGTTTGCAGTAGCAGCCAGCAATGAGCCCTTATTTACCGTTTATGCAAACGTGACATTTGTTGGCAGTTTTGGCCTGTCACTAAGCGAGCTAGACGTTAGTAAGATTACGGTTTCAACCGATCCTGACGCCGCTATTGTTGTTAAGATGATGGAAGATCATGTAGGCGCAGCTAATCCGCACCCTCAATATATTAATAACGATAAGTTTTCACAGCTTGATAAGAAGGTGGATAAGCTGGGCCAGAACATTGCTACCGCATCGGGTGATTTAAGCAAGCACTTAGCAGCAGCCAACCCTCACCCGCAATACGCATTAAAGAAAGATAACGACGAGAAAACCCAGCAACTAGAAACACTAACCGAAGGGCTAAGAAAAGACCTTGACGCTCAAAAAGGCACGCTGACTCAACAAGGCGGCACCTTAACCCAGCAAGGCAAAGATATTGCTAAGGTTACAAACGACCTTGCTAATCATATCAAGGCGGCCGACCCTCATACGCAGTACGCAAAGAAAACGGATTTAGCAGCCCATACCAGTGCAGCACACCCTCATAGCCAATACCTAAGAGAGTCTGACCTGGCTGGCATGAAAAAGCAGATTGAGCAGTTACAGCAACAGCTTGTGGCGGCTCAAAGCAAAGTTACTGAATTGCCAATCGGTTCTATCTATACCACAACCAACAACTACAAAAGCAGTGCAGAGGTTAAGGCTGCTTTAGGTTATGGCACGTGGGCCAGGTTCGCAGAAGGTCAAACGCTTGTGGGTATATCCACCAAAGCAGCTGACCCAGCGTGGACTAAGACACTAAAAAAAGAGTTTGGTGCTTATGAGCATAAGCTGGTAGCAGAAGAGATGCCCTCAACAGCGCTTAAAGTTAGGGAGGCTGGCCGTCATGGAGCCCGTAACCACGGCGGAGGTGGTACAGGTTACGCGAGTGGCAGCCAAGGCAAGATGATCCCTTTACCCACATCGGAAACAGGGTGGAAAGATAAGCCGCACAATAACGTGCAGCCTTCAATCGTTGTGGCTTACTGGTTACGGACAGCTTAACTATGATTGAGAACATATTAAACATTTATCACAATGCGATACGCGACCACGTTGATTTACTTTATCGACGTGGCCGCACCGATAGGCTAATAACCTGGAAAGTGGGTAGTGATGAAATTCACGACCCCACTTTAATTGCGTTTAGAGCATACAGGGATCGTAGTTATGCAGACGTTGTTATGGTATGTGCTGGCACGAATAGGATTGGCCAGCCATTGCCAAAAGACATTATCTTTTTGCCAGTCGCTAGGGATTTAATAGCAATCAAACGCAGGTATTTGACATACTCCCACCACCAAACCTAACGGTTATGGTAGGGGAATCTTTGCGACCCATAACAACCTAAGTTGTTACCTTTCGCCATGCCACCTACGCTGATAGGTATAGGCATGGAGGAACTCTTTACACAGTAGCAAGTCCTGCTACATCAGCTAACGCCTGTTGGCGTATATTATCGCATAACTGGTCGCTTGGTTTTCGCAAATCAGTTTATGCGTGATATAGGTATAACTTAGCGTAAGTATTATTTGGTGTCAAGTATGAGCCGTGCTTACATCCCCACCTAAATCAAAGATTATAGGTGGAGAATTACGCACGATAAGTTAAAAGGGGTATAAATGGATAACCTAGATACTGACTGGTTTAACAATAACAGCCCACAAAATCAGGATAACCCAGTAAGCCGGCAGGATAGGCTCGTAAACAATATGAGCCTTGAAGAGCTTAGGCGTTGGCGTATTGATACAGCCAGGCAGGCCAGCGAGCAGGGTAAATTTGCCAGCCAGCATAACAGGTATCTAAAAGATACGATCAGGGATATCAAGGGCGGTGAAAGGCTAACTAGCCAGCAATTACAATCCCTGGTGGCCAGTGCTAAAAGCTTAGCCGGCATATCAGCAAGCGAGCTATTGGAATTTACGCTAGGCAATACCAAGCGTAACGAAAGCTTAATGCAGGTATTGGACGCAAGTGTATTAGACGCATACCTGGCAAACGTTAAGAAGGCGGCTAAAAAGTTCGCCGGCGGTATCACGCCTCAAGACGTGATTAATAACTCAAGGCCCGTTGATATCCAGCGAGCCAACAAGCAGATTTACATGGCTATGGTTTATAAGAGACAAGGCAATACCTTGTTTTTCTTAACCAATTCAGGGCCAGAAAGTAAGATTGCTAACCACAAGGTAACAGTACAGCTGCTAGATTACCCTGGACTGCTGCTAAGAACCAAGCCGCCTAGTTTGACAGAGGTAAGAAATAGCATATTACACGGCAAGATAAGATTTGACTGTGACTGTGGCCGTCATCAATTTTGGTATCGCTATATTGCCACCGTTGGTAAGTACAACTACGGGATAGACGAGAACCGCTATCCATCAACACGCAACCCTAATTTAACAGGGGTGGCTTGCAAACACGCCTTGCGAGTAATGAAGCACTTAACAAGTGGCATGATGCTAAGCCAAGTAAGAGACTATGCCAAGGC
>NZ_DGDC01000052.1 GCF_002385225.1 Psychrobacter sp. UBA3962
TTTTTCGGGGTGATTACCCCAGTACTATATTAGGTTTAGATAAACTAAAACTTAGGTTACTTAAAGCTACTTGTGTTTTCAATTACTAGCTATTAGAATGCTGAAAATCTAATATTGTAATAACACATATTGTGAGGAGTTCACATGTTATACCGTAATCTTTTAATCTCAGGTCTTGTTGCTAGTGCTGTTGCTATCACTGGTTGTAGCAAGGAGACTGAAGAAGCTGCAGATGCAGGTAATGTAGAAGCTGCTGCTGAGAGCGCAGGTCAAGATACTATTGATAATGCTCAAACGGCGGGTGCTGTAGCTACCGGTGCTGTTGTTAATGCTGGCGAAGCCATTGCTGAGGGTGCAAATTCAGCCGTTGAAGGGACAGCAACAGCAGTATCAGAAGGCGCAACTGCTGTAGCTGAGGGTTCAAAAGATGTAGCAAACAATACTACAGATAATGTAGACCTACAAGTTAATCCAGAAGTTGTGGAAGCGGTTGATGAAGATCAACAGTACTAATTTATCTGCTTAAAGTCTGTATTTTTAAATACTATATTTTTTAAATAGTATGTTTTTTAAATACTATTACATTTAAGTGTAATAAAAGCTCTGATTTTATCAGGGCTTTTTTAATGGCTATGGGTTTATGAGAATCAAATAAACAGAACATAGCGTTAATGGAAGCAGGGCACAAGCTCAGTTAATGCTTGGGTATCTTTGCTATAATGAAGCTTGTTTTTTTATTAGAGAATTAAAATAACATTATGATAGGACTAATTGAAGGTAAGGTATGTCATTTGTCTGCTCCAGTGGCATGCATTATGACCGCTTCTGGGGTAGGTTACGAGATAGAATTGCCTCTACCAGACTTTTGTCAGCTGCAACTCGATGCTAGCGTGGCTGTATGGACTCATTTACATGTGCGTGAAGATGCCCAGTTGCTTTATGGATTCATAAAGTATCAAGAAAGAGATGTTTTTCGCCAGCTAATTCGTATTAATGGGGTGGGTGCAAAAATGGCGTTGGCTATGATGTCCACCATGTCTGCCCCTGAGTTAAAGCAGGCCGTTGAGACGGATAATGAAGTGGCACTAACGCGAGTACCCGGCATTGGTAAAAAGACGGCACAGCGACTACTTATCGAACTAAAAGGTAAGTTTGATAATATTGAAAGCAGTGGTGGATTATTTGAAGTGTTAGAGGGCACACCCCAATCTGCTGCAGGTAGTGAAGGAGTTATACTTGCTGAGGTTGAATCGGCACTTATTAGCCTAGGTTACCGAGATAAAGAGGCTCAAAAAGCGATTAAAGCGGCAAGAGAAACTGAAGCGGGTCAAAATATTGTTGATACTCAGTCGTTATTAAAACTAACGTTACAACAGCTCTCAAGCTTTTAATTACTAGCTTTTAATGTTTGAAAATAACCTAAGCATAAAAAGCCCTTAAAAATTTAAGGGCTTTTTCTTTATATAGGTAGTTACGCTTTTATTTGATTAGCTTAAAGTAGATTTAATCAGTCGAGTCAATCTTTCAATCAGCTGATCACTTTCCTCACGCTTTAGATTTAAAGGAGGTAATAAGCGGATAACATGACCTCCAGTAACGTTAATGATTAGTTTCTCATACTCACGCGCTCTATCCACTAAATCGCTGCAATCGGTAGACTCTGGCAATACAACGCCTATCATCATGCCATGTCCTCGAGTGGTAACGCCAAATTCTTTTAAGGCTTCCTTCAAAGACTGCTGGATGTAGTCGCCTTCAGTAGTGGCATTTTGCATAATATCGGTATTAGTTAAAATGTCATAAACGGTATATACCACGCGGCTGCCTAAAGGTGTGCCCCCGTAGGTAGAACCATGACTACCCACTTGGAATAAGTCACAAGCACGACCACGAACCATGCAAGCACCAATAGGGAAGCCGTTACCCAAACCTTTGGCGGTAGACAATACGTCAGGCTTAGCGTTACTGTGCTGATAAGCAAAATATTTGCCGGTACGACCATTACCCGTTTGAACTTCATCTAGCATAAATAACCAGTCTTGCTGATCACACAGGGCTTGTACTTGCTCCAAATACTCGAAGCCGTCTTTAGCGGTATTTAAGCCGCCTTCACCTTGAATAGGTTCTAGTAGCACTGCCGTAATCTCATCTTCATCTTGTGCGACTTGTTTTAAAGCTTCAATATCACCGAAAGGGACTCGGATAAAGTCTGAGTCTAAAGTATAAAAGCCTTCACGTGCCTTGGGGTTTGCAGTAGCGGTTACCGTCAATAGAGTACGACCATGGAATGATTTCTCCATGACGATAACTTTAGGTTTCTTAAAGCCTTTTTTATAGCCATATAGACGGGCCATCTTAAGTGCAGCCTCATTGGCTTCAGCGCCACTGTTGGCGAAGAAAACACTGTCCATGCCAGCTGCTTGACACAAAGCTTCAGCGGCTTTTTGTTGCCATTCGATTTGGAATAGGTTACTGGTATGGACTAAAGTGGCTGCCTGCTCCTGAATGGCTTTAGTAATCTCAGGATGGCAATGACCCAGACCACAAACTGCAATACCCGTTAATGCGTCTAAGTAAGCAGTATTGTCAGCAGTAAAAAGCCAGCTGCCTTCTCCTCGAGTGAAGCTTATGGGTTGAGGGCTATAGGTAGGCATAATATAGGAATGTGATGCTGACATGATGGGTCCTTAAACATTTAGCAGATAGGAGGGTAATAAGTATTGTAGCTGAATAAATACGATGTGTGCAGTATTTAAAACAGCCTCTTAAAGGCAAGCCAATAACTAATAATTTAGATCATCAGAAAAAGGCGACTCTTCGGCAGCAACACGATACTCTTCATTGGCCCAAGCGCCTAAATCAATAAGTTTGCATCGATCACTACAAAAAGGCTTATAAGGATTGTCTTGCCATGCAGTAAGTTTTTTGCATCTAGGGCAAGGGTAGGTTTTTGGACTTGAGGGGCTGCTGGAGTGGTCTGTAGAGTCGGTCATAGTTTAAAGTCTTTAGATTACAAGTAAGTTGTGAGTCACCAAATGGCTAAATTAGAATTATAACATGAGTATCAGAGGGCTTATACTGCTTCACAATCTATCTTAACATGCGATGTAAAGCTAATATTATGATCAAGGTGAACATGAAAATAACCGCTATAGTTCACCCTGATAAGGCTTTAGAAATGATAACATATATCACATTATCAATAATTCTCTAACTTGATTAAGTGTTTAAAACAATTATGTCAATTTCAAAACCTAACTCCTTATTGTCTACTGAGGCGCTAAGTCATAACAAAAGTCGCTGTTTTAAACCTGAGAAGCTAACCGCTCCAAGAGACTTTTCACTACCTGTATTCGTGACTCGCTCTCTTGAAGCCAGTAAAGAGACTGGTGGTAAGGTTAGCCTAGATGATGACAGCCGACCGCTAATAGTGGAGATTGGTGCTGGTAAAGGCATGCATGCTTGCTTATATGCCAAAAAGAATCCCGAACATGATTTAATCGCTATTGAAAGAACCCAAAACAAATTCACTGCTTTTAATAGCTTAGTACAATCTGTTAGCAATGAAGTGGTTAATCTAGATAATATCTTAGCAGTACATGCAGACGCTATTCCTTACTGTGTCTACGCGTTACCGGCACAAAGTGTGGATGTGTTTTATTTGCTATATCCCAACCCTGAACCCAAAAACCCCAATCAACAATGGTTGAATATGCCGTTTTTTGAGTTTTTATTATCCCGATTAAAACCTAGGGGCAGGGTGATATTGGCCAGTAATATCGAAGAGTATATAGATAATGCCTATCAGCAGGCGGTTGAGACTTGGTGTTTAGCGACCGAGAGAAGGCAAGTTCCCATAGATAGCAAGCGTACTCACTTTGAAATAAAGTATTTAGCTAGAGGTGAAACCTGCTGGGAGCTTGAAATGATAAAGCCCGAGGGTTACGTCACTCGCTTTGATGAGTGGAATTCTGAGGCATTACAATCAGTTTAAGAAGCCGTCAATTTAAATACCAGTTATTTGATTTTTATTGAAAATAATAATCGAAACGGAAACTGGCAGATTTAGTCAGATGGGGTTCATAAAAAAGGCTTGCTTGAACTTAGTCCAAGCAAGCCTTTAGTTATTGGCTCAATAAATCCTATAAACCCTTAGTTTTGAGGCGCTCGCATATTAAGTTTACATGTTAATAGGCACGAATTTACTCAGGGTGTCATAGGTGTTGGTTCTGGCATTCAATACCGTTAAGAAGGTATAGGCGCCAATAAATTTACGACTGATAAACATAAATTCTTTTGGAGGTAAGCTGAACTCGCGAGACTGCATAGCACTGGCTGAGCCTTCCATCAGTCTCTTATGTAAATTGCTATTGGCCCAGTGGTAATAGCCATGCTCATCTATCAAATCGCTAGACTTATTTTGCGGCAAACTAGGATTTCTAAAGGGTTCTGTCGCCAATAAGAAAACATCGGCCATATTGGCTTTTACCTCTAAGCTCATACTGTCGAAGAATTCATAGCCCTGCATGGCATCCATCATTTGCTGCTTATCATAATTAAAGCCTGACAACATAAGATTGCGGGCAATTTTTAATAAATCATCATCGAACTGACGCATGGCCCCGAAGTCTAATAAAATAAGCTTGTCTTTGCCATCTGGCTTATCTGCAGGCTCTGAGCGAATTAGATAGTTACCAAAATTGGGGTCAGTTTGCATCTCTCCCCAAACAAAGATTTCATTGAGCATGATATCGATAGCGGCTTTACCTAAAGCGTCTCGGCGACGTTGTGGTAAAGCTTTTAGGTTCGCATTGGTAACTGGAACCCCTTCTTCAAAGCTTAGACACAGTAGTCTTGGGGTAGAGTAGGCTTCATAAACTTTAGGAACCCCGTAACGCTCATCATCTTTTAGACGCTCATAAAAGCGCATAGTGGTTTGGGCTTCTGCAACATAGTCCACCTCGACCTTTAATAAATCGCTAATTTCATTAAACCATTCATCTAACGCTTTGGTTTGCGGTACTGCATTAGTCACTTTTAATAAATGTTTGAATAAGCTTAAGTCCGAGTCAATAGCATCCGCAACACCAGGGTATTGGACCTTAAGTACCACCTGTTGACCTGTGGCTTTAATGGTAGCTCGGTGTACTTGTGCTAAGGACGCTGTACCAATAGGAGTTGGTGAAACCTCTAACTCATCTAAACGGTTGCCAAGCTGTTGGCGTAGAGCCGACTCTACTACCGGCCATGACAAGCTTGCGGTACTGTCATTCAAGCGATGTAAGGCTGCAGTTATTTCAGGATGTAAGAAATGCTCACCGTATAAAGCCAGCATTTGACCAATCTTCACTACTGAACCTTTTAGCTTACCTAATTCATCTGCTAAATAAGCCGCTTGCTCCTTCATAAACTCTTGGTTGCGAGAAGCTCTTTCTTCTTTACTTAAAAAAAGACCGCTAAAGCTGTTACCTGCCCAACGTCTTCCTAAATTTAAAGAGGTTTTGGCCATAGAAAGGCGGCGATCTAAACGAGAAGTCTTAAGTTCACCCATCTCATTTGTTAAACGGCTTTTTGGTAAGTCTGTTTGTGGCGGTGTTGAAGAATGTGAATTTGACATGTTTTAACCATTTAGAAAACTAAAGCTGTGGCTATGTTGGCCTTTAAACAGCAATATAAGTAATTAGGGTTGGCACAAATATCCTGATAGTTATTAACTTATAATTATTTTAACCGTACCAATTAAGGCTACTTTTTTGTTGGCATGCTTTCTAGAGTAGCATTGTTACTGTTGTGACGCACTGACCTAAGAGTTTCAACAACCAACTTAGTAAAATAGCTAAGTATCTAATATGTCAATGGGGCTAAATACCCACAAAACAATGGTAATATTTAGCCCTATGATTTATATCACAATAAAGCCAATAAAGAGGGTGCTTTATTAGCCACGGTTAACTGCTCTATAACCAATGTCACGGCGATAATGTGCACCTTCAAACTGAATAGAAGCGGTAACCTTTAAAGCTTCACTCTGTGCTTCGGCAATGGTATCCCCTAAAGCTGTAACACAAAGCACACGGCCACCATTAGTGACAACATGTTCGCCATCGGCTTTAGTCCCGGCATGGAATACTTTAGTGGTTTCGCTGCTTTCTAGCTCTGGAAGACCAGTAATCACATCCCCTTTAGAAGACGTTTCAGGATAGCCTTTTGAAGCCAGTACAATACCTAAGGCCGCACGCTCATCCCACTCAGCAGATTCTGGTAATTCACCCGCAATTCCTTGTTGGACAAGTTTCACCAATGAGCTTTTTAGGCGCATTAAGATAGGCTGAGTTTCAGGGTCGCCAAAGCGGCAGTTAAATTCAATAACGTAAGGATCGTTTTTGTCATCAATCATTAGCCCTGCATACAAGAAACCGGTGTAGGGGTGACCTGCTTGCTTCATGGCATCAACCACAGGCTGGATAACTTGATCGATAACCTTTTGATGAACCTCTTGAGTCACAACAGGGGCTGGCGAGTAAGCGCCCATACCGCCAGTATTTGGTCCAGTATCACCTTCGCCGACGCGTTTGTGGTCTTGGCTGGTGGCCATAGGTAGGATATTTTCGCCATCAATCATACAGATAAAGCTGGCTTCTTCCCCTTGTAAAAACTGCTCAATTACCACACGGCTACCGGCATCCCCAAATTTATTATCACCAAGCATATCTTCAATAGCGCTGTGAGCTTGTTCGATGGTCTCTGCTACGATAACCCCTTTACCTGCCGCTAGGCCATCTGCTTTGACTACAATGGGTGCGCCATTTTCATTGATATAAGCTTTAGCAGCTTCTATGTCAGTAAAAGCCTCATATTTCGCAGTTGGGATATTATTGGCCTGCATAAACTCTTTGGCAAAAGTCTTAGAGCCTTCAAGCTGGGCACAATATTGAGTCGGGCCCCAAGTGGCGATATTTGCTTTTTTGCAGTCATCAACTAAGCCAGCTACTAAAGGAGCTTCTGGGCCTACGATGATAAGCTCAACTTTATTTTGTTGGCAAAAATCAATAACCGCTTGGTGATCTGTGGTATCAAGGTCAATATTTTCACATTTTGGTTCAAGAGCTGTACCAGCGTTGCCATTGGCCACATAGACTGTGGTGACATCGGCGTCTTTTGCACATTGCCAAGCCAGTGCATGTTCACGACCGCCAGAACCAATAATTAAAATATTCATATATATCCTTGTTAACTTAATGAGGTATGTTTATTAATGGGGAAATATTACACAATAGGCCGGCTGCTATTGGCGATATAAAAAGGCACAACATAATTTGGCCCATAGTATATGGGATAATTAGAATTCATTTTATCAAAATATAGCCATTAGGGGCAGGTTTGTTACCTTGCAAGTCTATTATTAGTAATAAACCCCTAAAATAGTGGGGTTTAATTTATTATTCACAGTTTTTATAAAGGAAAAGTCTTATGGCCAAGGTTTTAATATTGATTGGGGTGGTTTTGGTGGTGCTAGGCCTAATATGGAGTGCTTTTCCAGGAGCTTTTTCTTGGTTGGGCAAACTGCCTGGTGATATTCGTTATGAATCAGGTAATACTCGAGTGTATTTCCCAATCGTCACTATGATTGTGGTGAGTGTGGTGCTTAGTATCCTACTGAATATATTTCGACGTTAAGTGGCTAGTCGGATTTTTAGTCCGATTTTCGAGACCACTTAATGCCAAGAGTTTCTATGTCCAATTGATGGGGTTAATTGTACGAATTGAATTTAGATATTCTAGTTAAGCATGGCTTTTGTTTGGATAAATTGATGTTATAAACAGTGCAGTATGCTATATTATTGCGCTTTGTAATTTTCATTACAGTCGATTTAGACTGTGTTTGTTTCCTAAATTCAGTGTAACTTCAAAAGCTGTAAACCGTTATTCAAGATGACTGCCATGAGCGATATGATTGTTCTAGATCAAGTATACAAAAAATTCCAGACTCAAAAGGATGGTAAAACCCATTGGTTTACTGCTGTCGAACCGATTTCTCTGACTGTTAAGCAAGGAGAAATCTTTGGTCTGATGGGGTATTCTGGGGCAGGAAAATCAACCTTATTGCGCTTAATGAATTTGCTTGAACGTCCTGATGGCGGCACAGTTACTATAGATGGTGAAGTGCTGACTGATATGAATCCAAAACAGTTAAGGGTCGCTCGTCATAATGTCGGTATGATTTTTCAGCAGTTTAACTTGATGTCTAATAAAACTGTTTTTGAAAATGTAGCTTTTAACTTAAAAGTTGCAGGCTATGCCAAAGATAATATTTATGCCCGAGTCATGGAGTGTTTGGAGATCGTGAATTTAACCGATCGAGCCAATCATTATCCTGCTCAGCTTTCAGGCGGACAAAAGCAGCGGGTTGGTATTGCCCGTGCCATTGCTCCTAATCCAAAAGTACTACTGGCTGATGAGCCGACCAGTGCCCTTGACCCTTCGACTACCAGAGCATTGTTAAGCACCTTAAAAGAAGTGAATGAAAAGTTGGGTGTGACTATTGTCATCGTAACTCATGAAATGAGCGTTATTCGCCGTATTTGTAATCGTGCTGCATTATTGCATGAAGGTCATTTACTTGAAGTGGCTGATGTTGTTGATGGTCAAATTATAGCCACCACTGAAGTGGGTCGCGGCTTGGTTCAGGAGGATTAATAATGTTAGCAATGAGTTTTAACGATGCCACAGCCCGTCTTTGGGAGCTGCGTAATGAAATCTGGCAAGCGATGATTGATACCTTTGTGATGCTAGGTATATCGACCGTAGCGGCCATTATTATCGGCGGCTTGTTTGGGGTGTTTTTGTTCTTAACTAGTGATAAGCAGTTGCTGCAAAATAAGAGCTTTTATGCGCTTCTGGGCGGTATAACCAACTTTATGCGAGCCTTCCCCTTCGTTATCTTAATGATTGCGATGACTCCTTTTACCAAATCCTTAATCGGCACCAGTATTGGTCCCATTGCTGCATCGTTAGTATTGGCGCTGGCAGGCTCGTTTTATTTTGCTCGATTAGTTGAACAGAACCTGAGAGAAGTGCCACGCGGTATTGTTGAGGCTACCGAATCTATGGGAGCCACTCCTTTTACCATTATCAAAGTGTTATTGACCGAAGCCCGTTCAGGATTGGTGCTATCAGTAACCATACTATGTATTAGCTTGCTGTCATATTCAGCGGCAGCTGGTATGATTGGTGGCGGTGGTTTGGGCGACTTAGCCATTCGTTATGGCTACTATCGTTATCAAACCGAAGTTATGATCTTCATTGTGATTATGCTTTCAATTATGGTAATTGGTATTCAGGGTATTGGTAACTTATTAGCGGCCAAACTTGATAAGCGTTAATTGCAGATTTTTGACAGCAGCGCTGAACCTTTAGTGCCTTGTAGTACTTTAATTCTAATACCTTAATGAATTTTATTCATAAGTAGTGCCAAAAGTTTCATGTAGAAGCTTGCAGATATCGGTTAGAATGTAACCCATAAACTGCAGTAACAATTATTAATTCTGTAGTAACATTTTAACTTTAATGAGCCTTTATAAAATTATTTGTTAAAGGCCCCTTCTTATTTAAAGGATTGATCCATGAAAGTAGCTGAAATTCGTAAGCAAATTTTTGCCGCAGCCGCTATAGCTGGTATTTCAGGCCTAGCATTAGTAGGTTGTAATAACAGTGCTAACCAAGACGCAGCCAATGCTGATGCCGGTGCTGCTACTGAAGAGAAAAAAACCATTGTAATCGGTACCACTGAAGGTGACTTCGCTGATATGGTTCGCGATCAAGTTAAAGGCGAGCTTGAAGCACAAGGATATACGGTTAAGCTGACGACTTTCACAGATTATGTTCGTCCTAACTTAGCGCTAGCTGAAGGTGATTTGGATATCAACATCTTCCAACACAAGCCTTATTTAGATACTTTTAAAGCAGAAAATAACTTAGACCTTGTTGAAGTATTCCAAGTACCAACAGCACCACTAGGGGTGTACAGTGGTAAGAAGAAGTCTTTAGAAGAAGCTTATGACGGTATGAAAGTATCTGCGCCTAACGATCCGAGTAACTTCGCTCGTGCGTTAGTTATGATGGATGATTTGGGCTGGATTACCCTAAAAGACAACGTTGACCCCTTAACCGCTTCTAAGTCTGATATCGCTACTAACCCAAAAAATATTGATATTATTGAGTTAGAGGCAGCTCAGCTACCTCGTGCTCGCGATGATGTTGATTTTGCTATCATCAACGGTAACTACGCTACTGACTCTGGCATTAAGCTAACAGAAGCTTTATTCCAAGAAGCCAGCTTTGCCTATGTTAACTGGTCAGCGATTAAAGCGTCCGATAAAGATGCAAAATGGGTTAAAGATGTAACAGACGCTTATAATTCAGAAAGCTTTAAGGCTTATGCGCACGAATCTTTCCCAGGTTATAAATATCCAAAAATCTGGGGTGAAGGCCAAGAAGCAGAGGCTAAATAGTCTGCTGTAACTCACTTTAAGGGTGGTTATAGTGACCACCGTTAAAGGAGATAAAAAACCTGTTATCTGTAAGGCTTAGAGCCTGAAAGGTAGCAGGTTTTTTTATATTTGTGTTTTTATATTTTTTGGTACTGATAAAGCTTTTCTCGGCCTGCCAATCTGCAAATTAACATCGAGATATGAGCAGATCTTTGGTAAACTTAGGCTCTAACTTTGATTACTGATTTTAAAGATTTTATGTTTTCTTAATGGATAAGAAACCACACGAGCTCTATACATGGGTTCTATAATTGAAAAATGATATCTCTATGACCGCTGCCTATCACGCATCTTCTAATTCTTTAATCCCCAATAAAGGGGCAGATAGTGCTGTGCCTGCCTTATTAATTCAGCAGAGACACATATTGGGCATGATGGGGCTTGATATCTGGGTTCAGCGCGATAGAGCTACCACCTTGGTAGATTATGATACGGCAGTTAAGCAGCACAGGGATACTACTCATAACCAAAGCAGCGCTAATATTAGACTAGCAGTGGTCTCTGAGACGCCGGTAGCAGCTGTTAATGAAGAGCCTAACGCAAACGCAAAACCGGATAATACTTCGACAGCAGATAGCCCAGTTATAGACCAACCTACAGCTAACCAGGAGCAGCTAACTGCCAATCCGATACAAGCTTTAAAGAAAAAGTTCGTAGCCCCTGAAGAGCAGACTGCTAAGGCAAAGGTAAGCTTAGCTGATAGTTTAGAGCAAGTGGCTCCTTTTGAAATTTTGGGTGTAAGCTTTAAAGACTGGGTGTTAATAGCGGATGCTGAGGCATTGAAGCTACCGCAGCAGTTAACTCTTTGGGAAAATATCTTGAGTGCCTTATCGATAAGTCCTCAAGTGCTAAAATTCCCGATTTGTCCAGGTATTAGCGATAAAGAATCTGCGAATGCTAGTGTGGCAGGATTTGTATTTTGCTTGGCTAAAAGAAATGATGTAAAAGTTGGCGCTATAACTAATATGCCTAAGAGTTTGGAGCACCCACAGCTTACTATTTTGCCTTCTTTAGCTGATATGCTGCAAAATAGTGAATTAAAAAAACAGCTTTGGCAAACACTTAATCAACATTAAAGCTGTTCCTCTGTTGAATAAATACTGAGTCAGTTAACAGTGTTTATCACTTTGATAATTGTATTATACTTATGCAATTAACCTAAAATGCTATACCCCACCCACCTTATTTCGTTTTGTAGGAAAATTATGAACCAAGTAACTGCAGCCGCTAACTTAAATGATGAAGCTTCTCTCAATCGTAAACACAATTTTTGTGCTGGGCCAGCCTCTTTACCGACAGAGGTGTTGCTAAAAGCACAAGCTGAGATGTTGGATTGGAAAGGAAAAGGCGTCTCTATTATGGAGATGAGCCATCGTAGTGCTGATTATGTGAAAGTGGCGCAAGAAGCAGAGCAAAGCTTACGCCGTTTAATGAATATCCCTGATAATTACAAAGTACTGTTCTTACAAGGTGGGGCAACGCTTCAATTCTCTGCTATTCCGTTAAACCTATTGGGTAACGAGGAGAGTCAGGGTAAAGCAGATTATTTAACCACGGGCGCTTGGTCAGGCAAAGCTATTAAAGAGGCCAAACGCTACGCTCAGCTAGGACTGGGTGAAGTGAATGAAGTGGCGTCTAGTAAAGATTCAAACTTTACTACAGTTCCTAATCAAGATGAGTGGCAGCTAACTGAAGGGGTACAATATTTTCATTACTGTGCTAATGAAACCATTCACGGGGTACAAATTTTTCAGCCACCCCAAGTTGATGCGCCATTAATTGCGGATATGTCTTCTTGTATCTTGTCAGAACCTATTGATGTCTCAAAATTTGGGATGATTTATGCAGGGGCTCAAAAAAATATTGGTCCTGCAGGTTTGGTTATCGTGATTATCCGTGAAGATTTAATTGGTAAAGCTAGCGAGTGGTGCCCAGCCTTACTTGATTATGCCAATCAAGTGAACAAGGAATCTATGCTGAACACGCCAGCCACCTATTCTTGGTATTTAGCAGGGCTTGTGTTTGAGTGGTTAGAGCAACAAGGTGGCTTAGAGGCCATTGCAAAAATTAACCGTCAAAAAGCAGAATTATTATATAAAACCATCGATGACAGCGAGTTTTACATTAATAACGTAGACCCTCAGTATCGCTCAATTATGAACGTGCCTTTTACCTTAAAAGACAGTAGTTTAGATGGGCAGTTTTTAGCAGAAGCTGAACAAGCAGGCTTATTAAACCTAAAAGGGCATCGTGATGTAGGCGGTATGCGTGCAAGCATCTACAACGCTGTAAGCCTAGAGTCGGTGCAAGCTTTATGTGATTTTATGGTTGAATTTGCTAAAAAACAGGCTTAATTAAACTGGATTAAGTCACGCTTAGTCATCTCTAAAGTTACCATCTCTAAAGCTTTAGGATGGTTGCTTCTATACTAGGAATTAAACTTATTTAAGGAGGGAGTAAATGCAAATTAAGCTGTTTTCCAAAAAACAGAATGCTTGTTTTGCCTCGACCTTAATGAGTGCGATATTGCTTATTTTAGCGCCTAGTGCCTATGCTGATCCTATTACTGTGACAGCCATTGGCCACAATAGTGAGGCGCGTTATATTAATGCGCCTTATCTACCTTATGCCAACCCTAAAGCCCCAAAAGGCGGTACGTTATCGCTATCGGCACTGGGTACCTTTAACAGTGCCAACCCTTGGATGACCACAGGGGTGGCTATGAATGGTACCGACTATCTTTACGATACCTTACTATCAGGCTCATTAAATGAGTCTTTTGTTATGTATCCGCAGCTGGCTGAGAAAGTCACTTATGACCCTGATGATACCAGCTGGATTATTTATCATATCGATCCTAATGCTAAATTTTGGGATGGTAGCGCTGTCACTAGTTATGATGTCCAAGCTACTTATGATGCTTATTTGAACAAAGGGCTGATGCAAGTGCGCAGTTATTTGGCGGCTATCGATAAAGTGGAAGTCCTAGATAAGTACCGAGTAAAGTTTCATTTCAAATCTTCTGACAATAAAGAGGTTTTATTGACGGTTGGCCAGTTTCCAATCTTTAAAAAAGCTTCGGTTGAGAAGGATTTTGAAAAGTTATCGCTTACTCCTTTAATGGGCAGTGGTCCTTACAAGTTGCTTAACATTGAACAAGGGCGTAGTGTGACTTATAAGCGTGATCCTAACTATTGGGGCAGACAGCTTATGGTCAATAAAGGCCGATTTAACTTTGACTACATTAAATACCTGTACTACGGTAGTGATGAAATTGCATTAGAAGGATTTAAGGTAGGGCAGTATCACTTTCGCCAAGAAAGCTCTGCTAGGAAGTGGACAACCGCTTATGACTTTGGTGCTGCTAGAGCAGGGCTGATAAAAAAAGAAGCCATTGTTACCAAAAACCCTGTGATGATGCAGGCTTTGGTGATGAATCTTCGAAAAGACATCTTCTCCGATATACGTGTGCGTCAAGCGATGACCGATGCGTTTGACTTTGAGCTAATGAACAAGACTTTGTTCTATGATCAATACGAGCGTTTAGAAAGCTACTTTCATGGTTCAGAGTTGGCGGCTACCGGAGTACCAGATACAGAAGAATATGAGGTGTTAAAGCCTTTACTGCCAAAGCTTGAGCCTATTCAAAGGCAGGCCACTGTGGCGAAGTGGCAGCTTGCTAAGTCAGATGGCAAAGGCTACCATCGGCAAGCTTTATTAAATGCCCGACAAAAACTGCTACAAGCCGGTTTTTATTATCAAGATATGAAGCTATATCAAGCCAATGGCAAGCCAGCTAGTTTTGAGATCTTAATTACTGACGATAAAATGAGCCGAGTACTTCTGCCTTATGTGAGAAATTTAAAGAAGCTAGGCTTTACGGTCTCAATTCGCCAAGTGGATACCTCTCAGTATTTAGAGCGCTTAAGACGATTTGACTATGACATGATAGTGGCCGGTTTCCCGCAAAGCACTTCGCCTGGCTCTGAACAAAGCTATATGTGGGGTAGTGCTGCAGCTGATGAGCAAGGTAACCAAAATTACAGTGGTATTAAAAACGAAGCCATTGATACAGTCATAGACAAGCTCATTAAGGCTGAGAATAGAGAAGAGATTGTGCTTTATACTAAGGTGTTGGATCGCTTATTGCGGGCTGGCTATTATATGGTTCCTATGTATGGAACTACCAATACCCGAGTGGTCTATTGGGACAAGTATCGTCACCATAAAACGTTGCCAGACAATGCTATAGGCATTGACTACTGGTGGGTAGATAAATCTGCAGAATCCATTGTTAATAAATATTTAAAACGATAATTTAAAGTATTAGCTAAGATACTTTGACATAAGAAGACACGACTTAGTCATATTAAAGAATAAATACACTTTAAATAATAGGAAGTTTCATGAGCTTAATTATTACGCCTATACCCGCCTTTAATGATAACTATATATGGGCGCTAGTAAATGATAAGAATAAGCAAGCCATCGTCATTGATCCAGGCCAGGCGGCCCCTGTTGCTGACTATTTACAGCAATACCAACTTGAGTTGACCGCCATTTGGGTTACTCATCATCACGATGATCATATTGGTGGTATAGCAGAGCTACGTGAGATGTACCCTATGACGCATGTGGTAGCAGGATCTGATCATGGAGTGAGTCCAGACCAGATTGTCAAAGAAGGCAGCTCAGTAAGTGCTTGGGGGTACACAGCTCAAGTATGGGCAGTACCTGGGCATACCGCCTCGCATTTGGCTTATGTATTGACCCATGAAGATGAGAAGCAAGTATTCTGTGGCGATACCTTATTTAGTGCAGGCTGTGGTCGGGTCTTTACCGGTACTATTGAGCAATTATATGAAAGCTTTAAGCGGTTAAATAAATTGCCTAAAAATACTTTATTTTATCCAGCCCATGAATATACCGCCTCAAACTTAAGATTTGGCTTATCCATTGAGCCAGACAACCCAGTTATGCAACAAACTTTACAGCAAGTTGAGGCCCTTAATGAAGAGGGTAAGCCGTCGTTACCAGTGACCTTAGAGCATGAAAGACAGGTTAACGTATTCTTGCGTAGTGAAGAGCTGACGGTTATTGATGGGGTGCAAAGACAGGTGGAGCTTGTAGACACAAAGCCATTAACCGTGTTTAGTGCTTTAAGAGCCCTAAAAGATAACTTCTAACTCAACGGATTAGATTGGAACTATCATGATAAGCAGTAATAAATAAGGATAGAGTCATGGGTCGTTATATTTTAAAACGCTTATTGCTTATCATACCCACCTTATTCCTCATTCTTTTAACCAATTTTATATTGGTTCAAGCAGCACCAGGTGGCCCAGTTGAGCAGCAAATAGCCCAAATTGAGCTGGCCCAAAATAAGGGAGAAACCACTGGAGCTGCAATGGGAGGGGGCAGCATTCTTTCAGATGGGGCCTATAGAGGCTCAAGAGGACTGTCTGAGGAAATGGTAGAGGCCATTAAGGCACAATATGGCTTTGATAAGCCGGCCCCTGAACGCTTTTGGATTATGCTAAAGAACTATGCCGTGCTTGATTTTGGCACGTCATTCTTTAAGGGTAAGCCAGTTACCGAGCTAATCGTAGAAAAATTACCGGTCTCTATTTCTCTTGGTCTTTGGAGCACCCTGCTTATCTATCTTATCGCCATACCTTTGGGTATCTATAAAGCGATGCACCACGGCTCAGGGATTGATAAATTTACCGCGGTTATGTTAGCGGTTGGTCATGCCATTCCTATATTTGTGTTTGGTGTTATTTTATTGGTGCTATTTGCAGGGGGGAGTTACTGGCAGATTTTTCCCTTGCAGGGACTGGTTTCAGAGAATTTTGATCAGTTAAGTCCTCTGGCCAAAATTAAAGACTATTTTTGGCATTTGGCATTACCGCTGACGGCAAGCACCATTGGTGGCTTTGCAGCCCTTACTTATTTAACAAAATTTAGTTTCATCGAAGAGTTATCCAAACAATATGTGCTGACTGCACGGGCCAAGGGTTTAAGTAACCGCCAGGTGCTGTATGGTCATGTCTTTAGAAATGCGATGCTTATTGTTATTGCGGGTATTCCTGCCGCCATTGTCAGTATATTTTTTACTGGAAATTTCTTAATCGAGATTATATTTAAGCTTGATGGCTTAGGCTTACTTGGCTTTGAGGCCATTGTACAGCGAGACTATCCAGTGATATTTGGTACCTTATTCATCTTCACCTTGGTGGGTCTGTTATTACAGCTTATTAGTGACATAAGCTATCATCTCATTGACCCACGTATTGACTTCGAGGGACGCTAAGATGAGTAAAGATAACCCTTTGCTTAATCCAATATGGCAGGCAAGACTCAATCGTTTTAAACAAAATAGACTCGGAGTGGTGGCTCTGCTGTTATTTTGTCTCATCTCTTTAGTCTGTTTGGGCGCTAATTTCGTCGCCAATGACAAGCCTTTATTGGTTAAATATGAGGACGATTTATATTTCCCAGTAGTTAAGGCTTATCCAGAAACCGCATTTGGCGGAGTATTTGAGACAGAAGCGGACTATAAAGATCCAGCAGTAAAACAGCTAATTGAACAAAAAGGCTTTATGATCATGCCACTCATTGAGTTTGCGGATCAGACGGCCAGTGTTGAGCTAGAGAAACCTTATCCGGCACCGCCTAATGCCAATAATTGGTTAGGAACTGATGATACGGGTAGGGATGTATTGGCTCGAATTCTATATGGAATGCGGATCTCTTTAATTTTTGGCTTGGCTTTGACCTTAGCGGGATCATTAATAGGGATTATCATTGGTGCGGTGCAAGGCTATTATGGCGGATGGCCGGATCTGATTGGCCAACGCTTTATGGAGGTGTGGGCAGGGTTACCTCAGCTGTTTATGATCATTATTTTGGTCAGCTTATTTAACCCCAGTGTTTGGGTACTATTTGCTTTAATGCTGCTATTTGGTTGGATGAGTTTGGTAGGCTTAGTTCGTGCAGAGTTTTTAAGGGCACGTAATTTTGATTATGTTAGAGCAGCCCGCAATTTAGGGGCCTCTGATAGCCAAATTATGCTGCGTCATATTCTTCCAAATGCTTTGGCTTCAAGTCTGTCTCAGCTGCCTTTTATATTAACTGCCAATATTGTGGCCTTAACCTCACTGGACTTCTTGGGCTATGGATTGCCGCCAGGCTCTCCTTCGTTAGGGGAGCTAATGAACCAAGGTAAAGATAATCTAGATGCTCCATGGTTGGCTTTATCTGCCTTTTTTAGCTTAACCGTCGTGTTGTCATTACTGATATTCGTGGGAGAAGCGCTAAGAGATGCCTTTGATCCAAGACGCTAGCTTGTAGTTATAACTTTTCGAGAAATACCGCATAATAAAAAAGGTTCTTACTTAATAAGAACCTTTTTTGTAGACGGGTCTAGAGCTTGCCTAATAGCTTACTGACAACGGAAGCTGATATTATACTCATAGTCGTCATCGCGTGATAAGTTGGGTTTACCTGTGCCTAGCACTACGCCTGCAATTGCGCCTGCTTGATCAATCATGCGACCTGTTCTTTGGTCAAACAAGCCATTGTATTTGACTTCATCTTTGACAATGACTGCCTGACGCATACCGCAAGTCTTTTTGGCACTAGCCAAAGCATTTTCTTGAGCCTGAACTTTAGTTTTGCCAACACCTGTGGTTTCAAAGGTAGAGTCTGCGCGCTGAATAACAGGGGCAGTGGGGGTAGATTGACAAGCGCTTAAGCCAATTGCAGCCGATGCAAGGAAGCCTAAAGTGGTGAGTTTTGTCATTTTTTGCCAAGCTAGTGTGGTCATAAGAGGCCTCAAAATAATTAAAAGGAATTATAAACTAAGGGAAGCTAAGTAAATAAATATAAGTAACAAGCAAAGCTAAATCCAGGGTCTAAAATTAGGACCATCAAATAATAAGCAATACAGTTGTCATGGTAGTATAGGAGAGTATACTTTCGCAATTATTGAGCGTTCATTGTTTAGTGTAGAGCTTATTGCTTCTGTATTACAACTACAATAATATCAGCTAGCACTTATTATAGACTAACTAGCATTTATTAGAGGCTAAGTAAAGCATAAGTTGGCTTAGGCCTCCTATGCATTGTCTGCTACATTAACACAGCCTTACCCACTTATAAGGTGGTTTTTGCTATCATGGGGTCACTTGGGATATATAACCCTTGCTATAATTTTGGCAATAACTAATAAACACTATATAAAAGATAAAGATTTTGACTATGAAAACCAAAACTGAAGAGTTTTTGATTGATGGACCTGCAGGAAAACTTGAAGTAGAAGCGCTATGGCAGAATGAGGATCCTAGGGACCCTAACACCAAAAAAGTGGCTTTATTATGTCATCCTAACCCTTTATTTGATGGTACTATGAAGAATAAAGTGGTGACCACCATGTTTAACTTTGCCCGTGATGAGGGTATGCATGTGGTGCGTTTTAACTTTCGTGGGGCAGGCAAGTCGACCGGTGAGCACGATTATGCGGTAGGTGAAATTGAAGATGCTATGACAGTATTACAGTGGATTAGCGATCACACCTCAGCAAATCAGCTATGGCTAGGAGGGTTTTCCTTTGGCGGTTATATTACTGCGAGGGTTGCTGAGCAGTTATTAGTTACGCCCCATATTTGGGGGTTGACTGAGATGGAGCTAACAAAGGTAGTATTAATGGCGCCTTCTGTTGAAAACAATGATGCTTCGGATGTTATGTTGCCGACCCAAAAAACCATTCAAATCTATGGCGATGCCGATACCGTGATTAAGCCTGAGCTTATGAAAAAATTTGCTGAAGACAAACAAATCGCCAGTTATGTGCTTGAAGGTGCAGGCCACTTCTTTCATGGTCGTTTAACTGAAATTAGAACTTTATTAGAGCAACACGCAGTATAAGCCATAAGTATGCCAGCGAGATGGAAAACGCTTGAGTGGCTAAAATTAGTTTTTTATTCCTTGATGAGATAAGAGCGATAGTTGAAATATGAATATGACCCCATTACAAAGGTACCAAGCTGCGATAGCTACTGATGAGTTTAATCATGATCCTATTCAGGAACAGGCGATGACCTATCTTGATGGGGTTTATCATCAACTGATAGAGAACTCCAAAGAGAAAAAAAGTTTTTTTGGCCTGTTTAAATCGCAACCTGTTCCGCCCAAAGGGCTTTACATGTGGGGCGGTGTAGGTCGAGGCAAAACTTGGATGATGGATATGTTCTTTGAGTCTGTGCCCCTACAGCGCAAAATGCGGATGCATTTCCATCACTTTATGCAGCGGGTTCACAAAGAGCTAAATAAACTTCAAGGCAGTAGTGACCCCTTAGAGAAAGTGGCAGATATCATCCATGATGAGGCGGTACTAATTTGCTTCGATGAATTCTTTGTTTCCAACGTCTCCGATGCCATGATCTTAGGGGATTTATTTACTAT
This sequence comes from Psychrobacter sp. UBA3962, assembly GCF_002385225.1. Classification (GTDB taxonomy): domain Bacteria; phylum Pseudomonadota; class Gammaproteobacteria; order Pseudomonadales; family Moraxellaceae; genus Psychrobacter. The sequence goes on from NZ_DGDC01000052.1 coordinate 20,016, forward strand.
GCTGTTTAAGCGTGGTATTACCTTAGTTGCCACCTCAAATATTGAGCCATCCGGTTTATATAAAGATGGACTGCATAGAGATCGCTTCATGCCAGCGGTAGCGGAGCTTGAGAAGCACACCACTGTAATGAATATCGACTCAGGTATTGATTACCGCTTACGCTTACTGCAGCAAGCTGAGCTATATAAATACCCGTTAACCAAAGAAAATAGTCACTGGTTGGCCAACCGTTTTGTGTCATTGGCCAATAATCAAAAGATATCAAAAGAGCCCATTATTATTAATGGGCGTGAAATTAAGATTAACGCTCGCACCAAGACCGTCTTGTATTGTGATTTCAGACAGCTGTGTATGGAGCCAAGATCTGCCAATGATTTTATTGAGATCTCCAATAACTTTACTACAGTATTAGTAGATAACGTTCCTGAGCTAACGGATGTGCTGCGAGATCCTACGCGTCGTTTCATTTACTTAGTAGATGAGTTTTATGATCGCCGTGTGAAACTACTAATTAGAGCAGAGCAGTCTATCTTGGAATTATATCAAGGTGAAAAGCTGGCCTTTGAAATTGAACGGACCCGCTCACGTCTGCTTGAAATGCAGTCGGAAGATTATTTAAAGCTTGAGCATCGTTTAGATGTAGATAGCTCACAAGCCACATTGGACGATGATGAGTTGGTTGGCTAGTTAGCGATTGAAATCTGGTTTAGTTAATATCAGCTTTTTAAAGGCTTAAATATAAAAAACTATAAAGGCTTATAAATAGAGGGTTATTAATTCTCTGTTTATAAGCCTTTTTTTAGTTTTTAAAATTATTAGGTTTCAAATGCAGATGACAGCTGAGCTAGGCATTAATGAACAATGGTATTAAAGGCCACGCTCACTGACTTACGTGGCGGAATATACTTAATGTCCCAGCGCAGAGATTTATATTCAGAATAAGGTACTTCTACCAGCTTCCCATCAACCATACGCATTAAGGGTAGGTCACGGTAATTGTAGTTATCAAGCGAAGCTTGGGCGCTAGGAGGATAAGCCTCTCCAGTAAATTCTGTATTGGCTGGAATAGGGAGGGTTACCGTGGTGTTTTGAATCGCAGTATTTAAAGTATTGCTATAGGTAGCTTTATACTGGATTAGAGTACCAATTTTGGCTGTATTTACAGGGATATATACCTTTTCGCCCTGATTATTAGTCACGACTTTGCTAGCACTAAGCCTCATTTTCAGAGCGTCATTGGCTTGGGCGGGGGCTGCTGTCAGGGCAAGTAAAATACCAGATAAGACAGCCGCAAGATAAACATTACTGTACTTCAAAAAAGACTTGGATAATATAGGCTTCCAAAAACGAGAAGGCTTGCTATAAAACACGGCTCCTGAAATAACTGCGATCAAGATGAACTCCTTTATGAGACTATGCCACTTAGGGTGGTAGCGAGTCTCTTATGCTTTAGTTGTTATAGTTAATATCAACACAAACCATTTATAACTATAAAAAACTTTAATTTAAGTCTTTAGACGATGATCTCAAATTTACGATTTGAGCATCGATCAATTGGAAAAAAGTGTTAAAAATAAAAGTGCTAAAGCTGGGTAAAAATCTCACCCAATTGCTTATTTAATTAATAAGCCAAAATAGAAAAGAGTTAATGCCTTATCTATAATTTTATTACAATTGTTAAGTTAAAGCGAGATGTATTCATCGCCATAGCCTACTTATTTAACCCAGTTATAGCAATATTTTAAGTCAGCTAATAGATAAGCCCTGATTATCTCAAAAATGTATAATAATTATTTATTTAATAAATACAGTTACAAAAACCATTTAGTTTAAGGGATAGGTAAGCTCGCTAAATACGTTTATACTAATGGGCGATACAAGTGTTTACTCGAACTAATAAGAAAATTAGGGATTACTTATGAAATACTATAATGATGCTGATCATACCGAAACTCAAGAGTGGCTAGATGCCTTTGAGTCGGTTATTAAGCATAGTGATAAAGACCGAGCTCGATTTTTGCTTAAGGCTCTATATAACATGGCGGTACAAGAAGGCTTACCGTTTAACCGCCTGGACACGGCCTATTTAAATACGATTCCTGTTGAAGACGAGCCTACTTATCCAGGCGACTTGGGTATTGAGCGTAAAATTCGTGCCTTGGTACGCTATAACGCTTTAGCTATGGTAATGCGTGCTAACCAAAATGACGATGATTTAGGCGGCCACTTAGCGACGTTTGCCTCAAGTGCTACCTTGTACGAGACTGGGTTTAACCATTTCTTCCGCGCAGCCAGCGATCACTTTGGTGGTGACATGATTTATTATCAAGGTCACTCAGCACCAGGTATCTATGCACGATCTTTCTTAGAGGGGCGTTTAACCAAGGAGCAATTAGAAAACTTTCGCCGTGAAGTAGGAGGTAAAGGTTTATCTAGTTATCCGCATCCTTATTTAATGCCAGATTATTGGCAGTTCCCGACCGTATCTATGGGTCTGGGACCAATCATGTCAATTTATCATGCTCATGTGCATAACTACTTAATCAATCGTGGCTTACTTGAAGATGAAGATCGCAAGATTTGGGCCTTCTTAGGGGATGGTGAAACAGATGAGCCAGAAAGCTTAGGGGCTATTTCGCTGGCGGGCCGTGAAAAACTAGACAATTTAATTTGGGTGGTTAACTGTAACTTACAGCGTTTAGATGGCCCAGTACGAGGTAATGGTAAGATTATTCAAGAGCTTGAGTCTGTGTTCCGTGGGGCAGGCTGGCGAGTGATTAAAGTTATCTGGGGCGGCAAGTGGGATACTTTATTAGATAAAGATCATTCCGGCGCTCTAAAAAGACGCATGGAAGAGACAGTAGATGGCGAGTACCAGCTTTATGAAGCCCGTGATGGTGCTTTTACTCGTAAAGAATTCTTTGGTAAATATCCTGAGCTTGCTGAGATGGCTGAGCAGCTAACCGATGAAGATATTCGCCACTTAAACCGCGGTGGCCATGATCCTATTAAAGTTTATGCCGCCTTTAGTGAAGCGATGAAGACCAAAGGCCAGCCTACAGTGGTATTGGTTAAAACGGTAAAAGGGTATGGTCTTTCTACGCAGGCTCAAGCTGTTAACAAAGCACACCAAATTAAGAAGCTTGATAAAGAAGGTCTAGTTTACTTCCGTGATCGCTTTGACTTGCCATTTACCGATGAAGAATTAGATGAACTTCCATTCTATCGTCCCGATGAAAACTCTGCGGAAATGAAGTACTTGCGAGGCCGCCGTGAGGCATTAGGCGGGCATCTACCTAACCGTCGTAGTGGTCATATTCCATTAAACATTCCTGACTTATCTATTTTTGATCGGGTGTTAAAAGGCAGCAATGGTAAAGAGCAGTCAACGACTATGGTCTTTGTTCGCTTATTATCAGCCATGTTAAAAGACAAAGATATCCAAGACCGTGTGGTGCCTATCGTGCCTGATGAAGCCCGTACTTTCGGTCTAGAAGGTATGTTCCGTCAGTTAGGTATTTATTCTTCAGCAGGACAAAAATACATCCCTGAAGATAGTGAAGCCTTAATGGGTTATAAAGAAGCCAAAGATGGGCATATGCTGGAAGAAGGTATTAACGAAGCCGGTGCTATGAGTGCTTGGATTGCCCTAGCGACCAGTTACTCAGTTAACGCATTGCCTATGATTCCATTGTATATCTACTACTCAATGTTTGGCTTCCAACGTGTTGGCGACTTAGCTTGGGCCGCAGGGGATTGTCAGGCACAAGGGTTCTTGTTAGGCGGTACCGCGGGACGCACCACACTTAATGGTGAAGGTTTGCAGCACCAAGATGGTCACTCACACATCTTATTTGGCACCGTACCAAACTGTGTCAGTTATGATCCCTGCTATGGCTATGAGTTAGCAGTTATTATGCATGATGGTCTGCGTCGTATGTATGGCGAAGGTGAACGTGTTTATTACTACATTACTTTAATGAATGAGAATTATGAGCAGCCTGCAATGCCTGAAGGCGTGGAAGAAGGCATTAAACGCGGTATGTATCTGCTAGAAGATAACAGTCATCTACATGCCACCGCTCATGTTCAGCTATTAGGCTCAGGTACTATCTTACGTGAAGTTCAAAAAGCTGCGAAGATCCTATTTGAAGAGTTCAATGTAAGCGCTAACGTGTGGAGTGTGACCAGCTTTAATGAACTAACTCGTGAAGGTATGGCTTGTGATGATTACAACCGCTTGCACCCAATGGAAGAAGAGAAGGTGCCTTGGGTTACCGAGCAGCTTGCCAAACACGATGGTGTGGTGATAGCCGCAACGGATTACATGCGCAATTACTCGGAGCAAATCCGTGCTTGGTTGCCTGACAATCGTCCTTACTCAACCTTGGGTACCGATGGTTATGGCCGCTCTGATAGCCGCGCACAGCTACGCAACTTCTTCCATGTCAATGCTGAACATATTGTTGTGGCTACGTTAAAGCGTTTGGCGGATGAAGGTGAGGTGGAGATGCGTTTGGTAAAAGACGCCATCACCAGCTTAGGTATTGATGTGGATCAGCCTCCTGCGTGGCAGCCACAACCTCAGTACGATCATTTCCCAGATGCTCCAGCACCGGATAATGTCAATCCAAATCCAGTACCAGAGTTAGTAGAAGAAGAGGATGAAGAAATTAGTAGCGAAGGCCGTGCAGAGGATCAGGCCGATGCCGAGCTATTAAATGATGAAGATGTTGAGGAATAAGTTTGATCTCTGCTTCACTTTTAAGAATGTTACTAATTACAAGAATTCTGGAGAACAGATATGGAAATTAAAGCCCCTGATTTGGGAGTAGATAGCGCCGAAGTTAGTGAGATTATGGTCTCTGTCGGTGACAAAATTACTGAGAATGACAATATTGTCTTGTTAGAATCTGATAAGGCTGCCGTTGAAGTGCCAAGCTCAGGCAGTGGTACAGTCAGTAAGATTATGATTTCAGTTGGTGATACAGTCACTGAAGGAACGGTGCTTATTGAGCTTGAAGCAGATGCAGATTCTGAATCAGATGATAAGCAAGACTCTGAGCAGCCATCAGTAGATGAAAAGGCTGAGAACAATGAGGAGCAGCCTACTGAGGAGGCTGCCCAACAAGCAGAGCAATCAGACGAAGTTGCTGAAGAAGCTGAGAATGAGTCTGAAGCTACTGAGTCGAAAACCTATCCTCTACCAGATTTAGGGGTAGAGGAGGCTGAAATTGCTGAAATCATGGTAAGTGTTGGCGATACGGTTGAAGCGGATCAGTCTATACTGTTGGTCGAGTCTGATAAAGCTTCTGTTGAAGTGCCTTCACCTGTGGCAGGTATAGTAGAAGAGATTCTAATTGCAGCAGGAGATAAGGTGACAAATGGTCAGGATTTCATTGTCATTAAATCCTCTGGCGCTAAAAAAGCATCAGCTGCTCCGAAAAAGGATAAACAGCAGCCAGCTCAAGCGGAGCAGACAACCGCTAAGCAGTCTGCTACTAAGAACGCGAGCGATAATGACAAGTCCTCTGCCACTGCATCACAGCCTAAGCCTGCTGCTCAAGTCGACAAGCTGAGCGAGCAACAAGTCAATGCCAAATTGACAGATGTCTATGCTGGACCCGCAGTGCGTAAGCTGGCTCGTCAGCTAGGGGTGGACATTACTCAAGTGCAAGGCACAGCATTTAATGATCGTATCTTAAAAGAAGATATCTTCGATTATGTCAAAGCTCATATGCAGTCTAATGGTGCTGATACTTCAAATGCGAAGGTAAGTGCCGTTGCTTCAGGTCTTCCGAGCTTACCAGATATGAGTAATACTGATATTTGGGGTGAGATTGAGACGCAAGATTTAAGCCGCCTACAAAAAGTGTCAATTCCGCAGCTAAACTACAATACTTATCTGCCACAAGTGACTCAGTTTGATTTATCAGACATTACTGAAACAGAAAAATTACGTGGTGAGTTAAAAGGGGAGTTTAAAGCGCAAGGTATTGGGCTTACTATTTTAGCTTTCATTGTTAAAGCAACGGCGTATGCCTTAATGCAGCACCCTAAATTCAACAGTCACTTGAGTGATGACAATACACAGATTCATATCCGTAAAACTGTGAATATGGGTATTGCTGTTGCCACAGATGATGGGCTGATTGTGCCCGTAATTAAAGATGCTCAGACTAAGGGTATCAAGCAGATCGCCATTGAAATTGGAGAGTTGGCAGCCAAAGCCCGTGATAAGAAATTAACGGCTAAAGAGCTTCAAGGCGCAAGCTTCACCATCTCAAGTCAAGGTAACTTAGGAGGTACTTACTTTACACCTCTGGTTAACTGGCCTCAAGTGGGTATCTTGGGAATCTCTGAGGCAACCATGCAGCCACGTTGGAATGCAAACAAGCAAACGTTTGAACCACGTCTGATGTTGCCACTATCACTGTCTTATGATCATAGAGTGATTAATGGAGCAGATGCGGCTGTCTTCACCCGCTATATTGCTAAATTACTTGCAGATCCAAGACGTATCTTGCTGTAACGATAGAGTCTCTGCAAAAACTAAGGCCTTTGATTGAAAACCCAATCAAAGGCCTTTTTGTTTTCAAATAAAGTAATATTGCTATTACTTCACTGTCCTCTATAATATTCGCAACCAGCAGGATAGCTGATTCTTTAAGCTACAGTAACTTAATCCAGTGAAAACACCTGTTTTAAACTTTCTTAAAACAACCTACCTAAGCCGCATATGATAAACAATCAATTATATCAGCAACTCCGCAATCGAGTTTACGACATCATTGAAAACGAATCTTATCAAACTCGCTTTAGCAAAATGTTTGACAAGTTTTTGATAATATTGATTTTATTAAACGTGTCAGCCGTTATTGCTGAATCAGTAGATGCGTGGTATTTTCCGAATCAACAGCTTTTCAATGCTTTTGAATACTTCTCTATAGTTGTTTTTAGTATTGAGTATCTGCTTAGGGTGTGGGTAATTGTCGAAAAGGACAAAGAGAATCACCCAGAAATTCCTCATTGGAAAAGACGGTTGATGTGGATAAAAAGCCCAGGGGCTATTATTGATTTGATTTCTATTGCCCCGGCTTTTTTGAATTATTTTGTCACAGTAGATTTACGTTTCCTACGCGTTTTAAGACTATTTAGACTGTTAAAGCTAACCCGTTATTTTGCTGCGATGCGCATTTTATTGGTGGTACTGAGTAAAGAGAAGGAGTCGTTTAAAGCGGTTGTCTTTATCTTGATTATTATGATTGTGACTGCCTCTAGTGGTATTTATGTGGTAGAGAACCAAGCCCAGCCCGAAGTCTTCGAGTCAATCCCTAAGTCTATGTGGTGGGCGGTAGTGACTTTAACCACAGTGGGTTATGGAGACGTTATTCCGGTAACCAATATTGGTAAGTTTTTAGGCGCAGTCATCACCATATTAGGGGTGGGTTTAGCAGCCTTACCCGCGGGTATTTTGGCCTCAGGTCTGGCTTCAGAGCTTGAGCAGCGACGTGAAATATTAGAACAAAGATTCCGCGAGTTGTTGCTTGACGATGATGATATGAACTTAATAAGGGATAGATATAAGATTGATAAGATTAGACGGGAGCTAGGGCTTAATAAAGAGCAAGCTGAAGAGGTTATCGTGCAGTTATTACGCGAAAAAGAGTATCAACAAAAGCTGGCTGAAATCGATAAGAAAAACTATTGCCCGCATTGTGGTGAGCATCTATAGCCTATGTCATAGTATCACTCATAAAAAAGAGCTGAATTATTCAGCTCTTTTTTTGGTTAAAACCTTTGTTTTAACGAATTTCAGTTTTAACAAAGATTTATTTTAACATAGCAAACTAACCATAGATTCGGCTTAAATCACGTTGGATTTGTTCTATCACTTTGCTCATTTTATGACTGGATAAAGCCAAATCTTTTTGGGTGTAGCGCCACTCTCCTAATTCACGGCTTAAAATGGCAACACAGATAGCCGCACTGTCATGGGTTATCAAAGTTAAGTCGGAGGAGTAAATCTCATTACCTTCATCGTCACTTAGGTATAGATTGCCTCGTTCAACTTGACGAATAGGGTAGCCATTATAAGAGGATATAACTAAGGCGATATGGCACACTGTTTCAGGTAAGCGCGCCAGTCTTAGCTCAATGGTTTCAACATCTACATTTCTATCGATTTCAGCAGCAGAGCCTCTGTCTTTACCATCTAAACTATCGCCTTGATGGCGAATGGCTTCAGAGCTGTCGCGCAGTTGTTTGAACCATACCTTATCGATAACCTGTAACTTCTGATCAAGTAATACACAAGATAAATCAATATCTAGGGTGGTTTTATTCTTTTTTAAACGGTTAATAAGCCCCTTTTTTATCACTTCAGTGTATTTAAAGTTTAGGCCATATAATAGGGTGCTTCCTTGGATAGGCAGCTCGCTCAACAGATGGGTAATCGGTAGAGTAGTAGAGGCTTGGGGGGTTGAGCCTGAGTCTACAGTTTGAGTCGGGCTTTGAGTTGTAGAGGCCAAAAGAAACTCCTAAGTGAGAATAATCGTATAAATAAGAAATATGCCTAATCAATCAAGTCATTCAATAAAAGCAATTATAGCACTTTACCTTGGTTGAAAATAACTGGCTACGGTAATGGATTACATCCCCGCCTCATCTTGCTTAACCGCTCTTTCTAATATTTCAGGCTCAATAGAGATTAGCTTTTTGCCAAAACCACGTAACCACCATACCAATTGTGAAGTTAAATTCACCGTGGCAGTAATGGTTTGAGTATTGTGCTCTTCATCGTCAGTGACAATTTGATCTTCACTGAGGCGACTTTCTGTCAAACTGGTACCCGCTTTACCATTAAATACTAAGGTTATCTTTGTGTTCTTACCGTGATTGGGCAAATCTTTGAATAGATAATGGGCAAACCCCATACCCCCTGAATCCAAATAAGAGGTTAAATCAAAGTTGTCAGGGATGACAGCCTTGGAGTCTTCATCAACAGTCACTTCTGTAAAGCGATGTAAGGCAAAAGTGCGAATGATTTGCTGCTCATCATCAACCTTAGTTGCCAGTAAGTAGATGACCACACCGCGCTGTACAATCGCTATAGGGTTAAGAACATATTCGCCAGGGTTGTCCTTATTGCGGCGGGTATAGCAGGCAGTAATCTGGCGCTCATAAAATATGGCTTGATAAATAGAGTCTTTACATTCTCGGCAAATCTCAGGAGCTATCAAAGGCTGTGTTGCCGGCTCAATACGGACCCGGTCTAACCAATTGTGAGTGATTTTACTGTCTTTTAATTGTCGTCTTGCCAAATCAAACCAAGGGAATAGTTCGTCTAATATGGCAGGAGGCAGCAGCTGAGCCAAATTGGCTTCGACCATATTGAATGCCACAGCCTGTGACAAGTTCATGTGCGGTAAGCTTTGAACAGGGGCATCTTCTTTCCAGCGCCACCCTTGGGGGTTGGCATTGTTCTTCTCGATAGGAAAGCGCTTTGATAAGGCATTTAAGTCGCGCTGTACCGTACGCAGGCTCACATCAAAATTAGCCAAACTTAACTGCTCATGCAAATGATGGGTGCCGCGCCAGCTGCCACGCTCCAACAAATTAAGCAGCTCCCACTGACGGGCTGTGGTTGCCGTACTGTTATTGGCAGTACGCTGGCTTTGAGGGGTGTCCTTACTTTTGGTCATATCAGTCATCATATTGTTTTGATTATTAAGTAACTAGCTTATGATTATTAAATAACTGTTTTTTGATTATTAAATAATTATGAATATAGCAAAGCTAAAAAATAGCATAATTTCAGTAGGGATACGATAGCGTTGTAAGTTTTAACTCAATTATTCATTGCGTCGGCTGTTTTTAGTCTCTTTTAAGGCAGAGTCTTCAGCATGTTGCGGCTCGTCTGTCTCTTCTGGGGGATTTAATTGTTCTTCCCATTTCTTAAGATTCTTGATGATTTTGCCAAATAAACTTTCTTTGCGATAGCGACCTTTTTTATTGGTAGTATCAACGGGCATGTCCGCCAAAATGGTGAGGGCCTCGCTTAAGCTTTTCACTCCATAGATATGAAATTGCTGTGCTTTAACCGCTTCTATAATATCATCACGAAGCATCAGTTGAGAGATATTGGCATAAGGCAGGATGACCCCTTGATCCCCAGTTAGCCCTTGGTGCGAGCAAGCATCAAAAAAACCAGCTACTTTGGCATTAATTCCACCCACGGCTTGGACTCGACCCAATTGGTTCATGGAGCCGGTAATGCCTAGCGCTTGAGAGATAGGAACCTCTGCTAATGCAGATAATAGAGCACAGGCTTCTGCTAGAGTGGCACTGTCTCCATCAATGTGAGCGTAACTTTGCTCAAAGGCCAAAGAAGCTGTGAAGTTCAAAGGATGGTAGGGGCTAAATAAAGCACGTAAATAGCTGTTCATAATTAGCATGCCTTTGGCGTGTAGACTCCCCCCAAGCTCGACGTCTCTTTCAATATCTAAGATATCGCCTGAGCCCACACTATGCTGAACCACAGCGGTTAATAAAGCGGGCATGCCAAATTCACTGTCTGCATAATCAATGATGGTTAACGCATTAATTTGACCGACGGCACTGCCTGTGGTACTAATCAGCTGTTGGCCATCGGTGATCTCTTGTAGATAAAGCTCTTTTAGATAGCTTGAGCGAAAGCTTATGTCCTTGATGGCTTGTTTAACATGAAGGTAGGTGACCAGATCAGCTTGCTCCTTTTTGGCCAAACGGTCTGCTTCTAGCATGACTTGTATCAGGCTATCGCTATGTAAACTGAGCTTGTTCTGATCTTCAGACAATAAGCTTAAAAACTCTAAAACTGTCGCTTGGGCCGAGCTGTCGAAATGTTTAAGCTTGTATTTGGCAATGATATCAGCCATTTTGCCAACCATTTCAACTTCATTATCAATTGAGCGAACCACTTCTTCATGAAAATCAGCTCGTATTTTAAATAAGGATAAAAATTCTCCATCTTGCTCAGCATACTGATCATATAAATCAGACTCGCCAAGCAAAATAACTTTGTTCTCTAAAGGGATGGGCTCTGGGGTAAGTAAATTATCACCCAGGGCACTGTTGTGATTAACCTCAATAGGGCTTAGCTTGCCGGTTCTCAGAGCCAGTTTTAAGCCATGCCAAGCTTCGGGATACTCACTGATGTGTGAGGCTTCTATGATTAAAAAGCCCCCATTGGATCTGTGTAATGCTCCGGGCTGAATCATCATATGATTACTAAGGGTACAGCCTGCCTGCAAGGTTTGATTGATTTTACCTAACAAGTTGCTATGCGAAGGATTGGGCTCAAAGACAATAGGAGCGCCGTCAGGTGTTTGGGTCTGATTTGGTTTTATAGCATACTCATAGTCTCGATTAGGCCCTAATGAGCTGATGATATTAATATTATATCTATCTGGTATTTGCTGATTGTGTGCAGGGATAAAGCGAAAGTCTTTGGCTTGTAAAGTAAGCGGAGCGTTAACAATCAAATCCTGTTGTAGCAGCTGTAAATAGGCACACAGCTTGCTGTTGCTACTATAAGTATGTAATAAGTTCGAAAAATAAGGAGCAAGAGCTTGCTTAGCAGTGTCTTTAGCCTTTTGAGCTAAGTCATTTGTTCCCTTATCTTTAGAGTTTTGATCAGAGTTTCTATCATCTAAAAACATCAAGGCTGCGGTTAAATGGTGCCAAATCTCGGCCAGCTCAGCAGATAGCTTAGGGGCTGTACTAGGTTCTAAGGCAATAGCTAACGGAGAATTGGGGCTATTAAAGTTAAAGCAGTAAATCCAATCTTTCAATAACGTTTGCTTATGGCCACTGTTTGCCAAATACTGGGTAATAAAGGTTCTTTTACCGAGGCCACTGGCACCTACTGCAAAGACGTTATAGCCGCCAGCAGTGATATCAAAGGCAGTGTTTAAGGCGGAGACAGAACGCTGTTGACCGAAGCCACAGTTTAGACGCGCGGCCAATTCAGTAGAGGCAGGCAGGGCACTAGGATCACTGTGTTTTTTTAACTTGGACGAGTCTACTTTGCAGTTGTCTTTTATTTGGGTTACTGTTTTAGTAGCTAAAGCAATTCGCTGTTGTTTAGATAATTGAGTCATTGTCTGGTTCGAGATGTTGAGTTTTTTTGTATTTGCATTACCATACGGCTCCTCAAAATTAGAATTTGAGTCAGCACTGGTTAAATGTGAGCCATTTTGAGTCTTATTAGGGCTTTTAGGAGCTTTGTTTTTAGGATTCATAGCATTGCTAGAAGATGACATAGTTGGCTCAGATCAAATAGAAGATTAGGATGAAAAATAATATTGAGTATATCGCATGATAGGCAGGGGATAACATCTAAAAAAATTACGAACGTGTTATAATGCCACGCTAAACCTTTTGGCTTGAGATAAACCCATAATTTGGCTGTATTATAGTACAGTATGGTAGCGATAAAATGATGAACACCAATGAGTTTCAAGTGATATCTAATCAATATCAAGAGCTTGATAAACTTTTACTTGATTCAATTGAACAGTTAAAGCTAGAAATTAGTGCTGAACAGCGCGGTAAGTTGATGTTGTATTTAGACAAGCTTTTGTTTTGGAACAAGGCTTATAATCTAACCGCAATCAAACAACCCAAAGAAGCTTTGATTAAACATATTATTGACTGCTTAGCCATATTACCGCACCTAAAATCTGGTAAGCTTTTAGATATTGGAACTGGGGCAGGCTTGCCTGGAGTGGTTATCGCTATTTGTCAGCCGGAACGTGAAGTGACAGTGCTTGATAGCAATCAAAAAAAGATTCGTTTCATTCGTCAATCGGTATCTGAGCTTAAATTAACCAATGTTACGCCTGTGGCCAGCCGAATTGAAAACTTTGTGCCCCAGGAGCATGAGAAATTTGCTGTTATCACCTCTAGAGCCTTCGCCAGTTTAACTGACTTCGTGGAAGCTGCCGAGCCAAGATTGGCACAAGAAGGTTGGCTGCAAGCCATGAAGGGATTAATTCCTGAGCCAGAAGACATGAATGCTTTGGTTGATGAGTGGCAGATAGAGCATATTGCTTTGGATGTGCCTCATTTACATGAAACTCGGCACTTAACTGAATTGGTTAAAAAAAGCATCTAGAAAACTGATACTCTGGTTTTACAATACACACCATGAGAGTCTAAGTTAGCCAATTATCTAATTGATATTATAATAACTATTTAAATCAACCTGCTTTACTGAGGTAGAAGAGTAACCCTATGGAAATTCTGGCAATAGCAAATCAAAAAGGCGGCGTGGGTAAGACCACAACAGCAGTGAACTTGGCCGCAAGCTTGGCAGGTCGACGCAAAAAAGTATTGCTTATTGACTTAGATCCACAAGGTAACGCCACATCAGGCACAGGGCTTGAGAAGCGGGCATTAGAGTTGACCATAGCTGATGTTTTGTTAGATGGTATTGACTTAAAAGATGCTATCTATCCTAGTCCTGCAGGATTTGATGTGGTAGGTGCCAATCGCGACTTATCTGGTATCGATATTACTTTGATGGGCAAAAGTGACAGTCATCTGTTATTAAGTAATGCCATGCAAAATATTGGCGATTATGACTATGTGATTATTGACTGCGCCCCAAGTCTTAACTTGCTGACCATTAATGCCATGGTAGCGACGCAAGGCGTTATCATTCCTATGCAGTGTGAGTATTATGCTCTAGAAGGGTTGGCGGATTTATCCCAAACTATTGACAGGTTAAAAGAGCTTAACCCTGAGCTGCATATACGCGGTGTGTTACGAACTTTATTTGATTCTCGTAATACTTTAGCCAATGATGTCTCAGCAGAGCTTGAGTCCCACTTTGGCGACTTGATGTTCAAGACTATTATCCCAAGAAACGTGCGTTTGGCCGAAGCGCCTGCGCATGGGATGCCTGTGCTGGATTACGAGAAAAGCTCTAAAGGGGCTCAAGCCTATCGTAAATTGGCCACAGAAATTATTAAACAAAGCCGTCAGCTGTCTCAATAAACAGATCCGTTCGGCTTTGTGACTTCGCTAAATAAGCGGTGAATGATGAGCAAGCAGCGTAAACCCAACCTATAAACTAGCCATTAGTTACTATAAATGGCGTTTGCGCTTGCAAGCGACACACAATTCATTAAAATGAAGCTCCCCTAGGGGCGTAATCATATTTCTTAGTTTTTATAGCTTTTAAAAGTTAAGGGGTTAAAGTAGGGGCTTAATACAGCAACTATAATAAATACCACTTAATAGTTTAGGCAAGCAGGGTGTAGAGGATAACCAACATGGCAAAAAAGCGTGGATTAGCTGCAAACCGAGGGTTAGATGCTCTACTCGGATCTATCAAAAAAGAAAAAGCAATCACAGCTGCCGCTTTACGTGACGACTTACAAGTTGATCGCGAGGCCAAAGAGTCGCCTGCGAAAAATGAACCGATACTAAAACAGACTGCAGCTAAAAAAACAGCGGGCAGAAAAAAGACAGCCATCAATAAGGTAGAAACGGCTTCAGTTAAGCCTGTCAATGAGGCTTCTGATGAAGAGATGACCTTAGTGCAAATGGATGTTGAGCGTCTGCAGGCCGGTAAATATCAGCCAAGACGTGATATGAGTGAGACGGCGTTGGCTGAATTGGCGTCTTCAATCAGACAACATGGGGTAATGCAGCCCATCGTAATTCGTCCTTTATTGGCCAACGAAGAAAAACTATCCGATACTATTACTCACGAAATCATCGCTGGTGAACGTCGCTGGCGTGCAGCTAAGATGGCGGGACAAAATACCATTCCTGCTATTGAACGTGCTTTGTCTGATGAACTGGCTATTGCTCTGGCATTAATTGAGAATATTCAGCGCGAAGACTTATCGGTGATTGAGCAGGCCGCAGCATTACAGCGCTTTCATACTGAATTTGGTATGAGTCACGCCATGATTGCTGAGGTGGTTGGTAAAGCAAGAACTACTGTCTCAAACTTGTTGCGCCTTAATCATTTGCATGAGGATGTCAAAACTCATTTGAGTGAAGGTCATCTTGATATGGGCCATGCTCGTGCCTTGTTATCATTATCCTCTGAGCAGCAGCCTATTATTGCTGAAAAGATCATTGAAGCTTCCATGACTGTGCGTGATGCAGAGAAATTGGTTAAGTCTATTCTTAATCCAGAAAAGCCTAGTAAGCCTGCCTCACAAAATTCAGAGGCAGAAATTGAGAAGCTGAATCAACAGTTATCTGACTATTTAGGCGCTACTGTGAAGCTGAAGCAGAAGAAAGGTGGTAAAGGTAGTATGGAGATTTTCTTTCATAGTCACGAAGAGCTAGAGGCTTTATTAAAGCACTTTAAATCATAATCTAACGCATTGGACATATTCTTTACACTTCTCGGAATTAATATATTGGGAGTAGTGTGGGGTCCATTAAGAGGCTTTGTGGTATTAAGATAAAATTGTAATCCATCGAATTATGGTATTGATACTTGATAGAGTATTGATATCTTAATGGTGTAAACCACAGACGATGTTACCAGCCACAGATTGCCCTAAAGTTAGCTTAAAATGAATTTTATAAAAAAGGCATATGATGACTAAACCATCACCTAAAGATGCATCGTCAACTACTTCCCTAGGTCGCAATGGCCAGGAATCAAACTTATTACAATCTAACCTTAAGCCACAAAGTCCTTCGGGAACCCAGACCTACCTAAGGTTGATGCAATATATCAAGCCGTACTGGTGGGCTATTGCCCTTACTATTATTGGCTTCGGTATAAATTCAGCAACAGAGATTGGTATTGCTAAACTGATTCAATTCATAACTGATGCGATTAATGATGGCACTCAATCTGATCTGAATCTTTTTCCTTTTTTGATTATCCTATTATTTTTTATCCGTGGCATAGGCTCCTTTTTAGGGAACTATTTCTCAGCGTTAATCTCTAGAAACCTGGTCTATAAGCTACGAGTTGAAGTATTCGACAAGCTACTGCGCTTGCCCAACTCTTTTTTCTTAGCCAATCCTGCGGGAACCATATCCTCAAAGCTTATTTTTGATGTAGAACAAGTCACAGCCGCTAGTACCGATTCACTAAAAACTTTAATACGTGATGGTATGACAGTCATCGCCTTGATGGGGTATCTACTGTATACCAACTGGCGTTTGACCTTGATTTTATTCTTAGTGTTACCGCCTATTTTATGGTTGATTCAAAAGGCTTCAAAACGCTATTTAAAACTCTCAAAAGGCATTCAGAAGTCGATGGGCGATGTGAGCCACATTACTAATGAGGTAATCGGTGGTTATCAGGTCGTCAAAAACTATGGGGGACAACCCTATGAGCAGGCCCGTTTTGAAAAAGCTTCGGTTGATAATCTGAAACAAGGTATGAAGATTGTTGTCACCAATAGCATTAATACACCAGCAGTACAGCTGCTAATGGCGCTGGCTTTTTCGGTGGTGATTTGGTTGGCACTAAGACCAGAGGTAATAGCCAATACCACAGCAGGGGAGTTTATTGCTTATCTAACTGCTGCAGGCTTATTAAGTAAGCCAGTAAGAACCTTGACCGATATCAATGAGAAGCTACAAAGAGGGATTGCTGCTGGCGCCTCAATTTTTGCGTTACTGGATGAGGTAGAAGAGGAAGATCTAGGGACTCATATTGAGCGCGTTAAAGGCGAGATCGTCTTTGATAACGTGTCTATGTCTTACCCAGATGGTACCAAAGCCTTAGAAGATTTTAGTCTAACTATTGAATCGGGTCAGACCGTAGCTTTTGTGGGTAAAAGTGGGGCTGGTAAAACCACTTTGGTTAATTTATTAACCCGTACCTTGGATCCAAGTAGTGGCAACATATATATCGACGGTATGCCCATCGAAAAGATTGCTTTAAGCTCACTGCGCTCTCAGATAGGTATGGTTAATCAGCAAGTGGTGCTATTTAATGACAGTGTCCGTCATAACATTGCCTATGGCGACTTAGCAGTGAAGAGTGAGGAGCAACTGATTACAGCGGCTAAAGCTGCCTATGCCCATGACTTTATTATGCAGCTGCCTAAAGGTTATGATAGTGAAATTGGCTCAGAAGGACTTCAGTTATCTGGGGGACAGCGCCAAAGATTGTCTATCGCTCGTGCGTTATTAAAAGATGCTCCGATATTGATATTGGATGAGGCGACCAGTGCACTGGATAATGAGTCTGAGTACTACATCCAACAAGCGTTAGAAAACGTGATGAAAGATCGCACTACTTTGGTGATTGCTCACCGCCTTACTACCATTGAATCCGCTGATAAAATTGTGGTTATGGATAAAGGTAGGGTCGTTGAAGCGGGCACTCATGAAGAGCTGATGTCACTTTCAGGTCGTTATGCTCATATGTATGACAGAGACTTTTCGGAAGATCAGCTAGAAAATAATCGATAGAACATTAATAACTTTTAGCAACTGACGGTTTATGATTGACTATGGGAAGCCACCACAAAATAAACAATAGCGATAACGATGATAGTAAGCCTTTTAACTTAGAGCTTGCTATTGTTGATGCTTGGCAAAAAGAAGCGTGGTGGCTATGGCTATTATTGCCGGTGAGTGGCTTATACGGAGCCATTACTGGTATTAGGCGTAAGCTATATCTAAAAGGTATTTTGTCTAGCTACCAAGCTCCCGTCCCCGTTATGGTGGTGGGTAACATCACAGTCGGAGGCAGTGGCAAGACTCCGCTGATTATAGAGTTGGTGACTTACTTACAACATCAAGGGATTAAAGTAGGGGTCATCAGTAGAGGCTATGGTGGTGATGAGTCCTTGATGCCACAGATTGTTACCTTACAGAGCAAGCCTGAAGAAGTGGGTGATGAGCCCTGTTTGATTGTGCGCGAAACTGGGGCAGCAGTCGCAGTATGCCCTAATCGTCAGCAAGCGATAGAGGTCTTATTAAAGCAGCAACCAGAGACTCAATTGATCATAGCCGATGATGGTCTGCAACATTACAAGATGCAGCGAGATATTGAGTGGGTCGTGGTGGACAGCGCTAGAGGTTTCGGTAATAAGCAGCTATTGCCCACAGGCTTTTTAAGAGAGCCGATAAGCCGCTTACAAGGAACCACAGTTATTTATCACGAGCGTACTGAGTCCTCTCAAGCTCAACATGAGAAGAGTAAAGATAGACTGAGCATGCATTTGAAGCCGGCTTCTTTGCAGCCACTTGTTGAGGGCCAGCCAAGTCTGAGTAAGATAAACAGTGTTTATGCAGTGAGTGGCATAGGGTATCCACAGCGTTTTTTTAATACCTTAACTGATTTTGGGTACCAAGTAGACCCAAGACCCAAGCCTGATCATCATAGCTTTGAGGTGGAGGATTTACTGCCGTTAGCCGATAAGCCCATTATTATCACTTCAAAAGATGCGGTAAAAATAGCCCCTCTAGTCAAAGCCAATCCACAGCTACAAAGCTTATCTATATGGGTGTTACCAGTCAATGCAGTGCTTAGTCCAAACAGTTATCTAACTTTGAGTAAGCAACTAAAGGCACTGGGTATTCATAGCTAAAATAAAAATACTTTATTAGCAAATAATTATTAATCAATAAATTAAATAAACCATTATCTATGATGGATGATGAAGCTATATCTGCCCAACCAAACGTCAAAATCATAAAACATAAGTAGAGAGAAGCCAGATGAATTCAACTGATATCAAAGCATCAGAGCCAAAGGTTCATATTGTTATCCCGGCACGATTCAAGAGTACACGTTTACCAGGTAAGCCTCTACTGCATATACATGGCAAACCAATGATTTTGTGGGTGGCACAAAAGGCAAGTCAAGCAACGTTTGCAGATGACTTATGTATTGCCACAGATGATGATAGGATTGCTGAAGTCTGCCGTGAAGCAGGCTATGATGTGGTCATGACCGATGCCAGCCATGCCTCAGGTACCGACCGATTAAGTGAAGTTGCTAAAATTAAAGGTTGGGATGCTGAGGATATCGTGGTGAATATGCAGGGCGATGAGCCTTTAGTGCCACCGGTATTATTGCAACAGGTCAAGGATTTATTACTGCACAAACCAGAATGTGTGATGGCTACGTTATACGAGCCTATTTTAGATTATCAAGAGTTTATGCGCCCTTCAGTGGTCAAAGTGGTGACCGATAATTTGCAAAACGCTTTGTATTTTAGCCGTGCTCCCATACCTTGTGATAGAAATCATGCCTTAGCGATGGCTCAAAATAATGATCAACAACAAGCAAACACAAACACGGTAACGCCTCAGCTTGAGGTGCCTAAGAATGCTTATAGACACTTAGGTATCTATGCTTATAAAGTAAAATTATTACAAAACTTTGTGCAATGGGAACCAGGTGTTTTAGAAAACTTGGAAAGTCTTGAGCAGTTACGAGTGTTAGAAAATGGTGAGAAAATTGCCATTGCTGAAGCCAGTGTGCAGCTGCCACCTGGGGTGGACATGCAGCAAGATTTAGATCGATTAAATGCAATGCCTATCAGTGAATTACAGTAATCAGCTTTATTGTTTATTGGCTATACTGATTAAAACCAAGGGCACCTATAGGGCAAAAGAGTGACTTATGAAACAGCAACCCAACTCCGACGAAAGTATTTATTTCGCCCCTATATTGCCTTGGCAACAAACTGCTTGGGACAATCTGATAGCGCGTTATGATCGTCTGCCTCATGGACTGCTGTTTGCAGGTATGCAGGGCATAGGCAAACGGGCCTTTGTCTGGCGCTTCGTGGCTTGGCTGTTATGTGATAATAGATTACAAACTGTAGGCAATCCTAATCAGCAAGGTGCTTGTGGTCATTGTCAGAGCTGTCAATGGCTACAGTCAGGAACCCATCCTGATTTACAAGTATTGCCCTTATCAAGTCTACCGGTAACTCAGGACGATGAGAGCAAAGAGTCGACAAAAAAATCAAAGGGCAGCTCTAAAAGCTCACAGAAAAAAAACACTTCAGTCGCCTCAGAGCCCGCTAAAACTTCAATTAAAGTAGATGATATTCGCGAACTGCAGCCTTTTATCAGTCAAGGAAGTAGTGGTCGTAGAGTTTGTGTTATCGACAATGCTGATATGATGACCGTGGCTGCAGCAAACGCTTTATTAAAAACTCTAGAGGAGCCACGTGAAGGGATCCATTTGCTATTGGTTACTGATTGGCCAACGAAGCTATTACCGACAATCAAAAGTCGGGTGCAACAAGTAGCGATAGATCATATTCAGTTGGACAAAGTGACGGCCTATATAAGCAATTATATAGCTAGCAATAAAGTGATCGACTATGAATCCGAAAGCCAATTAGCTATTCAAGTTGAGCAGGCATTAAAGCTGGCCAATGGAGCACCATTAGCAGCCTTAGATATGCTGAGTAGTGAGTGGTATAAGTTTAGAGATACATGGATTAAGGTTTGGTTGGCTTTAAGGGCAGGCAAACGCAGTAGCATAGCTGCGAGCGATTATTGGCAAAAAAACTTATCGATTGATGATTTCATAAAATTGTCTGAATTTATGCTGATGGATTTTAGTCGTCAAAGCTTGGGGCTAAAGCCACTGCAAGCTGATTTAGAGTTGTCAGGATACACTTCTATTAATAGCCTTAGTTTGGACAGTATTCAACAAGTAATGAGTCTGATTGAAGATATTAAATTATCCAGCTATCAAAATGTCCAAGAAAAGATGGCTTATGATAGATTGTTATCAGGTACAGCTGCGCTTTAAAACTTAATTAACACTAAGAGCCGAACTAAACTTTATCAGTCTTAATTCAAACGATAAATATAAAAAAAGAGTCCAAAATAATTTGGACTCTTTTTTTATCTAAGCTATTTGTTTAGCTGCTTATGATTAAGTTACTAAAAAAATCTTATTTTTCTAGGATACAAGTTACGCCCTGACCACCTGCAGCACAGATAGAAATTAGAGCACGGCCTGAGCCCTTTTGATCCAATAGTTTAGCAGCAGTGGCTAAGATACGACCACCAGTCGCCGCAAATGGGTGACCTGCAGCTAGTGATGAGCCATTAACGTTTAGCTTGCTACGATCAATTGAGCCTAGGGCTTTATCTAGACCTAAACGCTCTTTACAGAAAGTTTCATCTTCCCAAGCGGCTAGCGTTGATAGCACTTGTGAAGCAAAAGCCTCATGGATTTCGTAGAAGTCGAAATCTTGAAGGGTTAGACCAGCACGCTCAAGCATACGAGGTACCGCATACGCAGGTGCCATTAGTAGACCTTCTTTAGGACCACTCTTACCTACGAAGTCAACCGCAGCAGTTTCTTGATGTGCAATGTAAGCCAATGGTTTTAGACCATGAGCTTCAGCCCACTCATCAGTACCTAATAGTACACAAGAAGCACCATCGGTTAGAGGGGTAGAGTTAGCTGCCGTCATAGTTGGGTTAGCGTTACGCTTACCGAACACAGGCTTCAAAGTAGCTAGTTTTTCTAATGAAGAGTCTGGACGTAAGTTGTTATCACGAGTCAGACCTTTATAAGGAGTGATTAGGTCGTCAAAGAAACCTTCATCATAAGCACGGGCTAGATTGTGATGACTGTTAACCGCCAACTCATCTTGGTCTTCACGAGAGATGTTCCACTCTAAAGCAGTAATGGCTTGGTGATCACCCATGGATAAACCAGTGCGAGGCTCACCATTTTGTGGCGCATCGATAAGCTCTTTAGGATTGATGCTGGTTAACGCAGCTAAACGCTGTTTATTAGTCTTCGCGGCACCCAATTTGATTAGAGCTTTACGTAGCCCATCACCCACAGCGATAGGGGCATCAGAAGTGGTATCTACACCACCGGTAATGGCAGAGTCGATAATACCTAAAGCAATCTTGTTACTGGCTGCGAAAGTTGCTTGAAGCCCAGTACCACAAGCTTGAGAAATGTCATAAGCAGGGGTTTGTGGATCAAGAGCTGTATTTAATGCAGACTCACGCGTTAGGTTTAAGTCACGGCTTAACTTTAGTACAGCACCTGCAACAACTTCACCAACACGCTCGCCTTGCAGTTCATAGCGCTCAACCAGACCGTTAAGAGCAGCACTTAACATATCAATGTTGCTGGCATCAGAGTAAGCGCCGTTTGAGCGAGCAAATGGAATACGGTTACCACCTAAAATGGCGACACGGCGGGGAAGGGCTGAGGTTTTTGAAGCATCAGACATTGATTTTTCCTTATTGGTAGTGGGTTTGTCAGTAGAATCTTTTTTTGACTCATCTGTTTTCTTAGTTTCATCAGTTTTAGACGGTTCTTTATCGTCTTTTTTGGCTGACTTATCTTCTTTCTTGTCGGTTTTTTGTTTGGTAGCAGATTTTTCTTTAGTTTGTTCTTCGCTGCTTTCGCTTTCTTGCGATTTTTGTTGTTTAGAGTCTGTAGCGACCTCTTCAGACGGCTCAGTTTGCGAATCAGCGGCTTCTTGTTCTTCCCTTTCTTTTTCTTCTGCAGCTTGAGCTTTAGCTTCTTCTACAATTCTTTGTTTGGCAGCTCTGTCTTTACTGATTACAGCATCCTCTTCTGATTTTTTAGAGGAGTTCACTTCATTTTGAAGATCAGAGAAGTCAACGGACGATTTTGATTGCTGCGTATTGTCGGTGCCTGCAGCGTTTTCATCTAATAAAGATTGACCTGCTTTGCTTACCACAGTTGAGGTTACTGCTGAATTTGCATCAGGCTTCTTATTGTTAGAATTTGATTTGCTCATTTAATATCCTTATATCTTATGACTTAAAAAAGCCGCTTAGGTATGATTAATTATTCAGTTATGCCAAAATTAGTACTTAGACCATAAGAAAACATTAACTGAGTCAATAGAGACAATTTTAACATTGTTACTAAAGCATTGTGGCGAATGTTATTCTATAATAATATAATGTTATGATTGCAAGGGCTACTCATAACATTAGGTTTAATTTTATCACATAGTCAATAATTGGCAATCTTATATCGTTGAATAATGATACTAAGTAGTTAACAGTGTGAAGCAAGTGTTGCTGAAAGAGCCTTAAAGTGAGGTTTTTTAACAAAAAAATTGCGTACAGGTGAGTGTTTAGGGGGGTTTGAGGTAAGTGGCTTTAAGCTTTAGCATGAACTGGGTAGTCGTAGTTTTTTATGTAATAAGTCTCATTAAGATTGAAAATATAGGGTAATTTAAAGCATGCCCAAAATATTTTTATTGAATTAAGACCTTAAACTTGTGTTTTCATGTTTATTGTTTTTTCATGTTTATAAAATTGGCCAAGTGAATTGGCTACGTAAAACTACGGAGTTATTTTCGCGTGGTTTTTTATAACTAATAACCAATCATTAATATAACTAGGAGATTTCATGTCAGATCGCTATGGAGAGTTTGTTCAGTCGCCACTAGGTAAGAAAGTTGCTAAAAACTTAGGTTTACCTCTACCCACTAAGTTAGATCGTTTTGAAGCGGGCGAAAAAGTCGTTCGTGGCAGCGTACTATTTGGTTCTGCTGCCGGTGAAGACAGTAGCGTAAGTGACGCTGTTGCTACCGTATTAAATAAGCTTCATGCCGAAGTGTATGTGGCTGGTGATGATGCTAATAAAGGCGCTTTAACAGGTGCTGGTGTAGAAGCCAAAGACAGTGAAAATAATAGTGATAAGTATAAAGTCCTTATCTTTGATGCCAGTAATATCGCTTATGCCCCAGATCTAAAGCAAATGTATGACTTCTTCCACCCAGTAGCTCGTCAAGTTGAGAAGTCTGGCCGAGTAATCATTATTGGTCGTCCGCCAGAAGAGTGTGAGACTATCGGCGAAGCTTTGGCGCAAAGATCTCTTGAAGGTTTTGTTAAGTCTGTGGGTAAAGAATTTAAAAATGGTATTACTTCACAGTTGCTATATGTGAGCAAAGGGGCTGAAACGAACATCGATTCTACCTTACGTTTCTTCATCTCTGCTCGTTCTGCTTACGTTTCAGGTCAAGTAGTGCGTATTGGTGAAGGCAAAGTGCAAGAGCTTGATTGGTCGAAGCCATTTGCTGGTAAAACAATTTTGGTAACTGGTGCTAGCCGCGGTATTGGTGAGTCTATGGCACGAGTATTGGCTCGTGACGGCGCTCATGTGATTTGCTTAGATATTCCACAGCAGCAAGCAGACCTACAAAAAGTAGCAGGTGAAATCGGGGGCTCTACGTTGGCTCTAGATATCACAGCTGAAGATGCAGGTAAGAAAATTGCTGAAGCCGCTGCCAAACGCAATGGCTTAGATGGTATCGTACATAATGCAGGGGTAACTCGTGATAAGACCCTAGCTAAGATGGACGAAAACCAGTGGAATATGGTTATCGATATTAACTTACAAAGTATCGCAGCCATCAACGACTACCTATTTGAAAATGATGTGTTGAATGAAGATGCCCGCATTGTTTGCGTATCTTCAATCTCAGGTATCGCTGGTAACCTAGGTCAAACCAACTATGCAACTTCTAAAGCAGGGGTTATTGGTCTGGTTCAGGCCACCGCTAAGAAGCTAAAAGAAGAAGGCAAAGGCATAACCATTAACGCCGTTGCTCCAGGCTTTATTGAGACGCAAATGACTGCGGCTATTCCATTAACCATCCGTGAAGCCGGTCGTCGTATGAACTCTATGAGCCAAGGCGGTTTACCAATTGACGTTGCTGAAGCAACTGCTTGGTTAGCAACACCAGCTTCAGGTGGCGTTAACGGTAATATCGTTCGAGTTTGTGGTCAAAGCTTATTAGGCGCTTAATCCGCTTTATTAAGCTATATAGGATATCAACGGCTAGCTGTAGGTAAATCATAGCTGTCTTTGATATTTGCGCGAAAAGGGCCATCATTACGATGGCTCTTTTTATAACAATTTGCTATTACCTATACATTAATAATAAGGATTAATTATGACCATTCGTGAATTTAAAAGCTTACCTGAAGCCAGTCAAACTTACCCTAAAGTCATTAGGTCATTGCTACCTGTCGTTGGTGGTAATAAAAAAGCTAAGAAAAACGTATTACCTGAAGCCACTTATACAGTAAATGAGCTAAAAGTTAATAAGACTAACTTACAAAATTATCGCCGTATTTGTGGTTTTGCTGACAACGGTCAAATTCCTCCTACTTACTTTGCAGTGTTGTCCCAGTCTTTACAGATGAATATGATGGTAGATGAGGCTTTCCCATTTGCTATGTTGGGCTTGGTACACGTGGCCAACTCAGTCACCCAGCATCGTCGTATCGCTGATTCAGAAGTAGTGTCTATGCGAGTCAGTTTTGCCAACCTACGTGATCATGACAAAGGCAAGCAGTTTGACTTTGTGACTGAAGTTTATAGTGAAGAAGAATTGGTTTGGGAAGGCACATCGACTTATTTATCTCGTCAAAAAACTGAGAACTCAGATGGTAAGGACAGTAAGCCAAAAACAGTTAACCAAAAGCCTACCGCTGCTAAAGATGACTTACATAGTATCTTTGCAGTACCAGAAGATATTGGGCGCCGTTATGCCAAAATCTCAGGTGACTTCAACTTAATTCATATTCATGCAGTAACTGCTAAAGCCTTTGGTTTCCCAAAAGCCATTGCTCATGGTATGTGGTCAAAAGCCAAGTGTTTAAGCTTAATGGATTTGCCAGAAGCATACACTGTGGACGTGGCTTTCAAATTACCGATTCTTCTGCCATCAGAAGTTGAGTTAATTGGGGATAATTTGAAGAAGCTGCAGCAGTCTGGCACTGTTGAATTTGACTTGTATAGTGCCAAAAATGATAAGCCACATCTGGCAGGTACTATCAAAAAACTGTAAGCTTTAAAACGATAGCAAGATAAACTATCATTGTGATATTTATTAGAATTCAGCTAAGGCTTATTGCTTTGGCTGAATTTATTACGTTTTTAAGGGAAAGAATATGGCCAATGAGGTTGAAACAACAGCAGAGCGTACCGAAACTCAGCAACAACAAGCAACATCGCTACAAGCTTCGTTAGAGCAAGTGTTAGATAATGCTAAGTTTCCAGATGCCAATACGGTAGTAACGGGCAAATTGTCTCCAGAAAAAATTACTAAAATTGCGGAAGCAGGTATAGAGCACATCATCAATCTACAGCCTGACTCTGAGCTGACCTTTGATGAAAAATCAGCGGTAGAAGCAGCTGGCATTCATTATACCCATTTGCCTATTTCAGGGGCTAATGATCTAAAGCAAATCAATCTGTTGGAGTTTGATAAAGCGTTACGTACCCATCATGGCAAAAAAACGTTACTTCATTGTGGCTCAGGGAACCGTGTAGGGGCTTGTATCGCCTTACGTGCTGGGTGGCTACGAGGTCGTAAGATGGATACTGCCTTGGAGCGTGGTAAGGAGCATGGCTTAGAGAGTCTGGAAGAAGAGGTTCGCATGCGTTTATTGGTGCCTCGCTAATAACGGGTCTTATTAATAGTGGGCTGGCTATCATTTGCCAAATGAACACTTTATCGCCTGCACATTTTTGTTTTTAATATTTAATTTTTAGAGTTAGCATATGGATAATCTGCAAGCACAATTAACCCAGCTTATGAGAGATTTACAATTAGAGGACGCACCAGCAGGCGGCTCTGTGGTGGTTTATCATAAGGGAGAATTGATTGCACAAGCCAATGCTGGCTACGCCGTACCTGACACCCCATGGGATAAAGATACTTTGTCGCTGAACTTTTCTACTGGAAAAGGGGTGTTGGTAACGCTGATTCATATCCTAGTGTGTAATGGCTTATTGGACTATGATCAACCATTGGCACACTATTGGCCAGAATTTGCAGCAAATGGTAAGCAGGACATTACTTTACGCCAAGTGCTAACCCATCAAGCAGGGCTATTCAATATTCAATCCGTTACCGATACCGCAGAAGATATGGTTCATTGGCACCAGATGTTGAGTAGAGTTGAAGCCATGAGCCCTAGAGTCCCAGCCAATCAGCAGGCGACAAGTGCTTATAGTGCCTTGGTCTCCGGCTGGGTATTGGGAGGTTTGATAGAGAAGGTAACCAATCAGACATTAAATGAAGTTATCGATGAATATTTGGCAAAACCACTGGGTATTGAAGGCAGTCTTTATTTTGGGGTTCCTCAACAAAAGCTGACGGATGTGGCCACGCTCACTAAGAACTTTGAACACTTCGAAACTTTCATTGGGGTAAAAGAGGACTCACAGTCTGATCTCTCTGCCCCTAAAAAAAGAAGTGCTAAGCCAAAGCTACGCTCTGATAATGAACAAACTTTGCAAATCTATCAAAATTTGATGGCTTATCCGTGCTGGCAGGCCGCTATGAAACAACAAGCAGGCTCTGAGCAACAAGACCAAGCTAGTAATAAAGCGATTTTAAATACCTTGGATATTGCCAATTTATATTTTGATATGAGTAGTATCCAAATGCAGGACTTCAAGTATGCTTTAGTTCCTGCTGGCCGCTCAGGCTTTAATTACTATACTGCCGACGCATTGATGGCAAAAATACCTGCAGCAAACAATGTGGCTTCAGCTGATGCATTGGCTAAGATGTATGCCATGCTTGCCAATAAAGGGCGCTGGCAAGGCAAACAGCTCATCTCTGAGCAAGTATTTCAGCAACTATCGCAAATTAATGTCAAAGGTCCAGATGCCATTATGCCCGCAGCTGATCCGCACAGCATGCAGTGGCGTCTGGGTTATCATAGAGTTTTTAGTCGTTGTTATAGCAGTGAGGAGCTTAGCTCTGCCTTTGGCCATATGGGCTATAATGGTTCAGTGGCTTGGTGTGATTTTGAACGAGAGCTTGCTGTGGCATTTGTGCATAACTACGATGTGGTTATGAGTACCGATATTCGCCAGTTTGCGATTACCGAGACCATTTTGCAATGGCTTGATCAACAACAATAGTTGGTGGTTTTATTCACTCACAAGTTTAAGTTACTTTGTTCCAGTAGACAGCTTCATCAATAGCGGCGCGGTGACTCCATGGATGAAGATTGAGCCAATCACTACAATGGAACAAATAATCCATAAGTCGCTGGCCTCAGAGGGGTCAAAAACGCCCTTATTTAGCGCGTAAGCCAAATAGTAAAAAGTACCAATACCTCGTATGCCTAAGCTTGCAATGGCAAAGCGTTCTTTATGAGGTAAATTCAATCCTGCTAATCCAATCCAGCCTGCGAGGGGACGTACCAATAGCAGGATAAGCAGACTCACAGCATAAACCTGCCAAGTCAGCTCTACGCCAGAGCTGAGTCCTTGACCCAGTGCCATCCCAAAGATAACCAACACCAATGACATCAATAAACCTTCAGATTGCTCGGCAAAGTCATGTAACTCTTCATGATAGTCGTGCCCATGTTGGGTGCGTCTAAAAGTAAATGCCGCCACAAAGACTGCAATGAAGCCATAGCCATGGATAAATTCAGCCAGCCCATAAGCCAAAAGGGTAATGGCAATGATCACATAGCCTTGTGACAGGGCTGTCTCTTTGGTTCTGTTAGAAAAGACAATACGTCCAATTGTTTTTCCAACAGCTACGCCAATAACTAAACCTGCTGCAATCCGCCAAATCACATCCATGGTAAACCAATCAAGTAGTAAGCTTGAGGTTATCTTATCGGTGCTAGTAAATTGTTCTGCAATCTTGATAGCAAGGTAAACAAAAGGGAAGGCAAGACCGTCATTAAGCCCCGCCTCTGAGGTCAATGCAAATCGAGGTAAGTCTTCTCCATCACCATTAGGCGGTCCCACTTGAACGCTTGAAGCCAGTACAGGGTCGGTCGGTGCCAGTACTGCGCCAAGTAGTAGGGCTGCGCCTAGGCTCAAACTAAATATATAATGACCCAATGCGGCCATAGCCACGATACATAACGGCATGGTTATCAGCAACAAACGTATGGTGGGTCGCCATCTTTGATATTTTAAAGGGGTATCAAGCTTAATACCTGCGCCAACCAATGATACTAAGACAACCAATTCACAAAGTTTTTCAACAAACGTGCCATTATCAATAGGACTTAAAAAAGGAAAGCTGGTCCATAAGTAGCCTATAGTCAGGCCTAATATAACCTGCAACATAGGTAAGGAGAGTGGCAGTCGCTTTAAAAAATAAGGGGCGAATCCTCCTAATAAAAAGGCAAAGCCGCAAACTAATAAGAAATGGTTATAGTTTTCTATCATATTGATCCGATTGCTTTAGGAGGAGGGTTAATAATTTTTTATCTTCCTAAAAAGGCAAGTTGCACCCTATATCTACAGGTAGGTTGGGCTAGAGTAGAACAGCTATTTTAGGGGGAGATACGATTATTTTAAGGGAAGACACAGTTATTTTAAGGGCGGATACAATAAATTATAAAGTATCAAGGAAAGCTATGATGAAGGAATAACCAATAAAAACCGTTATTTTTTAGTTAATGAAAAACAAATAAGTTTTGTGATTTGGTAAATTCACAATCTTGAAAGGGAGAAACTGACTGTCAGTGTCTGGTAGTAAGCTATAACAGGTAACGTATGAAAAGTGAGGGGTACTGGGCATGAGTAGTAAAAAAAGCACGCCTGCCCACAACGCTTAGCAACCACTACAGAATGTTTTCAACCCCCTGTTGTGGCGGTAAGGGGTCTGACACTCGCCCAGTCAGTTCCAATTGTTATTGTAGCAAATAAGGGAAGGTTAGAGGCGTGTAATAGGGCCTATTGCACCAAATCTATTTGCCAATTATTGGCTTGAATAACAAGATTTAATTTGCGTAACTTCATGGACAAATCATCGGCTTGCTTCTGTAGGGCTGACACAGAGACCATTACCTTCCATTTTATTTCGCGGGGGCTATAACGGGCAGCTTCGTTACTGGCCATATCAATGGCGTCGATTAAAAGTTTATGACGCATCTCTAATTCATCTCTTTTATTTAATAGGCTCAATAGCGATTCACCTTCGCTGGTTTGACTCAAAGCATTGGTGCGGTGAATTTTCTCTATTAGTAAGGCAAGCTCGGTGATGACTTGATTGGCTTCAATGATGAGCGCACTGGGATCTTCGTTTGGGGTATCACCGTCTTGCACTTTTACATTATTGGCAATGCGTGCTTTTAATTGAAATAGCTTTTTTTGTAAATCACTTCGGATCAATAATGCTTCTGCGAGCTTCATGGCATTTCCTGTTTAATAGGTGATAGAGGTTCTATATTCTGTATAAAGAGCAAAATGCTCACTCTACAAGAGGATGACTTTACAGGACACTGACTCTATAAATTAAGCGTTTTTTATAGGTCATAAAAATAATATGTTTTAAGCATCAAAAAAGCCAGCCGAAGCTGACTTTTTTATAATAACAATGATTTACAGTTTAACGCTCAACTTGACTAACATCACGTACAGCACCGGTATCGGCACTGGTAGTCATAGCAGCATAAGCACGTAAAGCTTGGCTCACATGACGTTCGCGGCTAACCGGCTTCCACGCTTGGCTACCACGGGCTTCCATTTCCTCTCTACGTTTTGCCAATTCATTTTCAGAGATTTCAAGATTGATACTACGGTTAGGGATATCAATATGGATAGTATCACCTTCTTCAACCAATCCAATAGCACCGCCTTCAGCGGCTTCTGGGCTGGCATGACCGATTGATAGACCCGAGGTACCCCCAGAGAAACGACCATCGGTTAATAAGGCACACTCTTTACCCAAACCTTTTGATTTTAGGTATGAAGTGGGGTAGAGCATCTCCTGCATGCCTGGACCCCCTTTAGGTCCTTCGTAGCGGATAATGACGATATCCCCAGCTACAACCTTATCGGCCAAAATCGCCTCGACGGCATCATCTTGTGATTCAAACACACGAGCACGACCGGTAAACGTTAAGATGCTGTCATCAACACCGGCAGTTTTTACCACACAGCCACGTTCAGCAATATTACCAAATAATACTGCTAGACCGCCGTCAGTAGAGTAAGCATTATCGACAGAGCGGATACAGCCAGACTCACGGTTTAGGTCAAGGTTAGACCATGCTTTGTTTTGAGAGAATGCTTGCGTGGTACGTACCCCACCTGGTGCTGCGATGTATAAATCACGAGCAGTTTGATGGTTTGGATGGTCAGTATTCATCACATCCCACATCTCTAAAGCTTCTTGTAGCGAGCTACTATGAACAGTAGGAATATCCGTAGTCAATAAACCTGCACGATTTAGCTCTGCTAAAATACCGAAAACACCCCCTGCACGGTGTACGTCTTCCATATGGTATTTCTGAGTCGCTGGCGCAACTTTAGATAAGCAAGGTACGCGGCGGCTTAATTGATCGATGTCTGCCATTTTGAAATCTACTTCAGCTTCATGAGCCGCAGCCAATAAATGCAGAATGGTATTGGTCGAACCGCCCATGGCAATATCTAAGCTCATGGCGTTTTCAAAAGCGGCCTTAGTAGCGATAGAGCGTGGTAATACTGAGTCATCATCTTGCTCGTAGCGACGCTTGGCTAGATCTACAATGCGGCGTCCTGCTTCTAAGAATAGCGCTTCACGCTTGGCATGAGTGGCAAGCAATGAGCCATTACCAGGAAGCGATAAACCTAAAGCTTCAGTCAAGCAGTTCATCGAGTTGGCGGTAAACATACCGGAGCATGAGCCGCAAGTAGGACAGGCTGAGCGTTCAATTTCTAATACATCAGCATCGCTAACATTGTCATCAGCGGCATCAATCATCGCATCAACTAAGTCTAGTTTACGAATCGCTTTACCATCTTCATTAACAGGCGCATCTAAATTGTGGCTAGGAGCAAGATCGGATGCCAATACCTTACCGGCTTCCATAGGGCCCCCTGAAACGAAAATCACAGGAATATTAAGGCGCATAGCGGCCATCAACATACCTGGGGTAATTTTGTCACAGTTTGAGATACAAACTAAGGCATCAGCACAATGCGCATTGACCATATATTCAACAGAGTCAGCAATTAAGTCACGACTTGGTAGCGAATAAAGCATACCACTGTGACCCATGGCAATACCGTCATCAACAGCAATGGTATTGAATTCTTTGGCAACACCGCCGACTCTTTCAATCTCTCTTGCTACCAATTGTCCCATGTCTTTTAGGTGGACATGACCTGGAACGAACTGAGTAAATGAGTTGGCAATGGCAATAATGGGTTTGTCAAAATCACCATCTGTCATACCTGTGGCGCGCCATAAAGCACGAGCACCTGCCATATTACGGCCTGAAGTTGAGGTCTTAGAGCGGTATTGCATACAACATCCTTTTTATCTTTAGAGGTTCATTTACTATCGGCTATTGTAACCTATTAATCCGATTTTGGTTAAAGCAAATAAGATTGTCTATCTATAACCTAATCTTATGATTTATTGGGTTAAATTGCTATACCAATCTTTGGCTAATAGCCTCTTGCAAATTAGTAATATGGGACTTGTTATCTTCTAATAAGGCCAAAGCGGCCAAGCCGAATTCACCAGGTAATAGCTGATACTCTGGCAGCTGTGGAATTTCTATCCAATCAGGGTCAGCGGTCATGATAAGGGGTTTACTGCCTTTATTAAGCACAAAGATATCACCATAAAAGTGCCAGTCTTGCATTGAGGCTTGTATGGCCTGATCAGCTGTCGTGGTATAAACAGGGTCATAATCTTTAGCAGTATTGGTAAACTTTAATCTTAGGGCAATTTGTAGCCGCTCGCAGAACATAACCAGAGTCCCAGTGATTTTTACCATCCAAGGAGTAGGAACTAGTGCAGCGTCTATACCCAGTAGCTCAGCCGCTTGTTGTGCTGACATTGGGGTTTGAAACTGTTTTAACAGACTGCCGGTTAAAGGATGAAGCTGTTTTAGCTCCTCAGATAGGGCATCATGGTGATAGATAAATGGCAGTAATTGATCTTGAGTCACTGACTTATCAACGATTTTGCAATTATGAACTTGCCAGGGCGTCTCTTTATCACTTAATAACTCATTTAGTATTAAGGTATTAGGATCGGCAAGCAAGCTATTGGTCACAGAGTTCTGATTGGCTTCATCGGCAGGTACAGACTCTAAGGTTGCCGTAGCATTGGGATCAGTATATTCAGGGGAGGATATTGGTGTCCTAAAGCTTGTATCTGAAGTCATAGCTTAGTTCTCATGATGAGTAAATTTATTATTTATTGATAGGGTTTAGTTTAATATCGCCTGCAAGACGTTGCTGAATGTTCGACAGCAATTGCTTGGTTACTGCTAAGTCACTGATTGGCGTTTCTGATGTCGCAGCTAAGTCAACAAAGTCTTCAAGTTTTAACATCTGCATGCCGGCATAGCCACAAGGATTAATGGCGTTAAACACTGCTAAGTCACAGTTTAAATTTAGGGCAATGCCATGATAACTAAAGCCATGTTTAATTTTAAAACCTAGGGAAGCTATTTTTCCTAGCATCAAGTCATCGTTATTGTATATATATACTCCAGGGGCATCGCGCCGGGATTTGGCATAAAAGCTTTTCTCGTGTGAGTCCTGAGTTAAGGCGCTGTTCAAGACATCTTCAATACTTTGTTCAGCATGAGATACCATATCACGGACTGACCAGTTGGCTGCATTTAAATCAATAAGCCAGTACAGCACCAGTTGCCCTTTACCATGCCAAGTCACTTGACCGCCGCGATCAGTATGAATGATTGGCGTATCTACCTGTTGTAGAATATGTTCCTCTTTGCCTGCCTGACCTAAAGTATAAACATCGTTATGCTCAACTACCCATAGCTCATCTGGAGTAATTATGCCTTGTTTCTTCTGCTCAATTCGGGACAGAGTAGTATTTAGCATGGCATCATGAGTGCTTTCATAGTCAGCGTTTAATAGGGTACGCAGAATTGGAATATTATCTGGGCTAGTATTGTTATTCATTTTTAAAACAGCCATAATCAACAAATGTTTTGTTTTAGGGGTTAATTACCATTAATGATGGTGATAATGTTAACTCACTATGATAACTAAAAAAGGCAGAGATTGGGGTAAGTTTCTTCCAATCAAACACAGCATGTATGTGTAAAATTTTCAATTTTTATTGTTTGATCTATTTCCTAACAGCGCACAATATAAATTAAAATCTTATAAAAAATACGCTGTAATATAGCTCTATTTTACTATTTGAACCATTATGCATTTAGGTATAAATTTTATCTAACAAAAAGGAATTGCTGCTATGAAAGCTTCTAGAAATTTACGGAAAGCTGTAAAAAATAAAAATATTGTTATCACGGGTGGGTCCAGTGGGATAGGTGAGAGTACTGCCTATTTATTAGCAGAAGCTGGAGCCCATGTGATCCTAATTGCTCGCTCTTTAGATAAGTTGGAAGCCGTCCAAGCCAAAATTACAGCTTTTGCGGGTAAAGCCAGTGTGTATAGCTGCGATTTGACCGATATGGAAGCTATCGTTAGTACTGCAAATCAGATTTTAAAAGATCACAAACATGTTGATATCTTAGTCAATAACGCTGGCCGCTCAATTCGTCGTTCAGTGGATGAGTCACTTGATCGTTTCCATGATTTTGAGCGTACTATGAGTATCAACTATTTTGGAGCGGTAAAGCTGGTGTTAGAGTTTATCCCAGGTATGCTAAAGCGTAAAAGAGGTCAGATCATTAACATCTCCTCTATTGGGGTGCTAGCCAATACCCCGCGTTTCTCCGCTTATGTTGCCTCAAAAGCAGCCCTCGATGCGTTCAGCCGCTGTGTCGCTGCTGAAGTAAAAGGTAAGAAGGTTCATTTAACCTCTATTTATATGCCTTTGGTACGTACTCCCATGATTGCTCCAACTAAGATGTATAACTATATGCCTGCGCTAAGCCCACAAGAAGCTGCAAACTTAGTGGCTAAAGCTATTATCGAAAAGCCGGTGAGTATCTCAAGCAACATGGGCCGATTTGCTTCAGCTACTTATTCTCTAGTGCCAAAATTTAACCTTGGTATTCAGTCATTGGGTTATCGTATCTTTCCAGATTTTAAAACTGCTAAAAGTAAAAAGGCCAAACCTAATTTACTACAAAGAGGCTTTGCCCGAATTTTGCCTGGTGAACCTCATTAAATACTTATCTAGTAAAACCTACCTAGTAAAACCTGCTAAATAATTAATAGCACAATTAAAGGATTAATTGTGCTATTTTTATATTCGCTCACAAGTTAGGTCATATTTTTAACAGATATATCGACGTAGGTTGTAATCCTGTGAGGTATAACTGCTATGTTTTAAATTGAATAGATAGTTAAAAATATGTCAGCCTTGGTGAGTTAAATAAAAATTAATAATGACGCAATCATAAGGATGTTTGAATGAGTCAAAGTATCATTACCACAAAAGAGCAGTTAACCGCTCAGTTTGAACATATGCACAAACTGAGCCGTAAGCGTCCAATTAATTCATGGACGGATAGAGAGGCTTTACTTGAAAGTTTAGAAGCCATGTTATCTGAAAATAAGCAAATTTTTGCTGACTCAATTAGTCAGGATTTTGGTCATCGTAGTAAAGATGAGACCAATTTCGCGGAATTATTTCCAAGCTTCCATGGGATTTCTCATGCCAAGAAAAATGGAAAGTCTTGGATGAAAACCCGCCGTGTGCCCATCTCTACTCTCTATAAACCTGCCCATAATGAGATCCAGCCTCAACCTTTAGGGCTGGTAGGAATTATGGTTCCTTGGAACTATCCTTTGTTCTTGGCTGTGGGTCCTATGATTGATGCGCTGACTGCTGGCAACCGTATTATGATTAAGATGAGTGAATCGGCGCCCCTATTTGCAGAAGCCTTTGCCGAAGCGGTTTCTCGTCATTTTTCATCTGATGTGGTGTCTGTGGTAGTCGGGGAAGTGGATTTGGCTGTGGCTTTTAGCGCCTTGCCTTTTGACCATCTACTTTATACTGGCTCAACCAACGTGGGCAAACAAGTTATGGCTGCTGCTGCTCCTAACTTGACGCCTGTGACTTTAGAGTTGGGCGGAAAATCTCCAGTTGTTATAACGGACGAAGTGAATTTAGAAAATGCAGTCAATCGAGTAATGATGGGTAAGACCTTAAATGCGGGTCAGACCTGTATCGCCCCTGATTATGTATTGATTAACTCTTCACTGCACAGTAGATTTGTTAAATTAGCAAAGGAGTGGGTAGAAAAACATTACCCAAATATAGCCAATAATGAAGACTACACCCACATTATTAATGACAGTCAATATAAGCGGGTTAAAGAGTATTTAGAACAGTTACCTAACGAGCAAGTGGTTCCATTGACCAACGTTGCAGCCAATGCAGAAACTCGTTTAATGCCGCCAGTGATTGTCCTAAATCCTGATCCAGAGAGTGAAGTAATGCAAAATGAGCTTTTTGCACCCATCTTACCTCTAGTACACATTAATGGGTTGCGTGATGCGGTTGAGTTTGTCAACAGTCGTCCACGCCCGTTAGCCTTATATGTCTTTGGTGAGAACAATGATGATATTGAGTACGTGCGCAATTACACTGTTTCAGGTGGGGTAGCCGTCAATGAGGTCATTATGCATGTGGCCCAGCATGAATTACCTTTTGGTGGTGTGGGTCATTCAGGAATAGGCGCTTATCACGGAAAAGCAGGTTTTGAGCGCTTAAGCCATATGAAACCGGTCTTTGTGCAGTCCAAATTTAATGCGATGAATATCATGTTACCTCCTTATAGTGATCTGTTTAGAAAAGGACTCAAGTTCTTAACCAAATAGTTCACTGCTAAACAACAGTTCGCTAATCTATTTGTAAACCAAAAATTTTATTAATAAAGGCCCTTCTAAAATATTAGAGGGGCCTTTGCTTTATTAAAACTACACTCTGTATTGGTAATTTTAAGTAAAGTACGGTATAACCAATAAAGGTGATGCTTTTGATCATTTACCATAGTTTTTACCACAATAATAAAAATAGGTATTATTTTGCGTCCATATAACTCACGTAAACATCGCTCTGCCAAACATTATTCCTTTTTAGGCCTGTTAGTGTTGTGTCTCTCGCTGTGGTCGTCACCCGTTATGGCCGCTTGTGGTGCGGGCGATGGCAAGCCGGTAAAGTTTGGTTCTTTAACTTGGGAGAGTGGCCAATTTATTTCTTCAGTACTGCAGACTATTGCAGAGAAGGGCTATGGCTGCGAAACTGAGTTGGTACCCGGTACTGGGCCAGCCTTAGAGACCGCATTGGCGCAAAATGACATACAGGTCATTGGAGAGCAATGGGTTGGGCGCTCGCCGATTATGGAAGAGGCGATTGCAGCAAATAAGGCCGCTGTCATAGGTGATACCTTACAGGGCGGGGCCACCCAAGGTTGGTATGTACCCAAATATGTGCTTGAGGACAATCCTGAGCTTAAAAGTTATCAAGATTTACCTAAATATGCCCCTCTATTTACCGATCCTGAAAACCCCTCTAATGCCCGGTTTTTAAACTGTCCTACCGGTTGGACCTGTGAAGTATTTAATACCCATTTGCTCAAAAATTTAGGTTTAACCACCCCAAACAGTCAAGGGGTTAAGTTTAATAATGTTCACCCTGGTACAGGTGCAGCACTAGATGCTGCCATATCTTCTGCCTTTGAGCAGCGTAAGCCGTTGCTGTTTTATTATTGGCAGCCCACCGGTCTTATGGCCAAATATGACTTTGCCGAGATTCCTTTTCCCAAGCACGATGAGCAGTGTTGGGATGAGCTCCTTGATGCAGGAAGTCAGACTAAATGCGTTTCAGGTTTTCCGGTATCGAATTTGGGGGTCGCAGTTTCTACCCCTTTCCTAGGCAGTAATCCAGAGTTGGCCACTGCTTTTAAAAAAGTGCAGTTCACCCCCGATATCCTAAACGGGGCCATCTTACAGATGAATGAGAGCAAACGCAGTGGGGAAGAACAAGCCGAACTGTTTTTGCAACAAAACCCACAGCTGTGGCAGCATTGGCTAACGCCTGAAGCGGCACAAAATTTAGCCAGTGCGCTTAATGTGTCTTTAGAAGGCTCGGATAGCTCCTTAAATAATCAGTCAGGACAAGCTGGTATAAATAGCAACACTAGCGCCGGCTTTAGCTGGTTCCCAGAATGGTCGTTTGAAAATCAATTAAATAACTCCCTTAGCTACGTAGTCCAAAATTTCGGTGAGGTGTTCCGTTCTATTAGTCAACTTACTTTAACCTATCTACTATTGCCGATAGAGAAGCTGATGCATATCACGCCGCCATGGCTGATTATTGGCCTAGTAGCACTGCTTGGCTGGCTAGCCACTCGTAAGCTTTGGTTTGCAGTTACATGCGCGATTGGGCTATTTTTAATCGGTGCTTTTGGACTGTGGTCAGCTTTAGTACAGACTTTGGCACTGCTAATTGTTTCGGTAATTGTGACTATGCTGATTGGCATTCCTATGGGGATTTTGATGGCCGGCAGTAACCGTCTGCGTCGAGTGGTGACACCAGTATTAGATGTGATGCAGACCATGCCAAGCTTTGTCTATCTAATTCCTGTGCTTATGCTGTTTGGTATCGGTAAAGTACCAGCGTTATTTGCCACCGTTATCTATGCCTTACCGCCACTGATTCGTTTGACCATGCTGGGTATAAAGCAAGTGCCTCATGAGATGGTAGAGGCAGGTCGCTCTTTTGGTAGCAATCACAAACAGCTACTGATTTGGATTAAACTGCCGCAAGCGTTGCCTAGTATTATGGCCGGCATTAACCAAGCGGTTATGATGTCTCTGTCGATGGTAGTATTGGCTTCAATGATTGGTGCGCCAGGGCTTGGAGAAGATGTCCTGCAGTCCATTCAGACCCTAAATATTGGTCAAGGTTTACAGGCCGGGACGGCGATTGTAATTATGGCCATTATTATTGACCGTATTACTCAAGCCTTTGGTCAAGGGCGACGGGCGCGCGATGAATTGCGACACTCAAACCACAGCCATAAACAAGCGCCCTAAGCTACTTTATAGCCCTATTAACACCCTTTTATTTTACCCATTTAGCAAAAGATGATGCCATGAGCCACATTCGATTAGAGAACGTCAGTAAGGTCTTCGATGCCAATGTCAGCGAGGCCGCCAAAGTGCTTAAGCTATTAGAGCAAGGCATGAGTAGTGGTGAGGTGCGAGAGCAGACCGGCTATTCAGTGGGATTGTATGATATAAATCTAAGCGTTGAGGTGGGAGAGCTGCATTGCATTATGGGGTTGTCAGGCTCCGGTAAGTCTACCTTGATTCGTCATATCAACCGACTCATTGACCCCACCCAAGGTAAAATCTGGATTGATACTCAGCATAGTGTGGGCACGCCTGATTATTTAGATAGCGCTGAACGACTGCCCGATCAATCCAGAGTCATTAATGTGTTAAGTTTACGCGACAAACCGCTACAGAAATTTCGTCAAAATAACGTTAGTATGGTATTTCAACACTTTGGTTTGGTGCCACACATGACAGTGATTCAAAATGTGGCGTATGGACTTCGTGTGCGTAAAATACCTAAATCTGAGCGTCATGAGATAGCGCGGCATTGGTTGTCTGAGGTAGGGCTAGAGGGCATAGAGAGCAGCTATCCTGACGAGCTGTCAGGGGGTATGCAGCAGCGCGTTGGTCTGGCACGTGCCTTGGCTGTGGATACGCCCATCATCTTGATGGACGAGGCTTTTTCAGCACTTGATCCGTTAATTCGAGGTCAATTACAAGACCAACTACTTGAGCTACAGCACAAACTGAATAAAACCATTGTATTTATTACCCATGATATTGACGAGGCGATTAAGCTTGGCAGCCGCATCAGTATCTTAAATGGCGGACGTTTGGTGCAGACAGGTACGCCGCAGCAACTACAAGATAACCCTGCTGATGCTTATGTTGAGCGCTTTATGGTGACCAAAGGCTAGGGTGTTATTTAAATAATATAAGTTTAAATAATATAAGTTTTGAGAAAATCGAAATTTTCGAAGAATAAAAGAGGTTAATTACGATGAAAATATCCTATAAAACCTTCTTTAACCTTATCGCTATCACGGCGATAGGGACGTTTAGTTCAGTAGGCGTAGCAAAAGAGATTAAACCCATTAAGTTTAATCAAGGCAGTGTGTTGGGTACTGCAAGTGGTCAGATTCCATCAGGCAAGCAAGATACTTGGTATCAGTTTAAGGCCCAAAAAGGACAGTATGCTGTGATTAATCTGCTGCCGAAAGTAGGTTCACCTGAGACGGCCAATGTCGGCGTATTATATATGCCTTCCAAGCAGCAAAATGGGGGTAAGGGTGGCATCGTGTATCAAGGCTGTCTTCCTGAGGATGGCAAATATAAATTACGTATTGCACGCAATCTAATGGCTACTGAAAACAAGAACGCAGGGTATCAAGTAGAAGTGGTTATTTTGCCGCAGTATGCCAGTAAAGAGTTGTGTGATTAACACAGAAGTAAACCAAAGCAGGTCTCATAAACATCTAGATTAAAGCCGTTCAACACATCGCGCTATTAAAACCTATCTAATCTTTCAATTACCACAAATCACCCTTTGTAATTATCATTAATCGTCTCCATTATAGGCCTATAGACTAACTGTTTATAACTATAAATCGCTTAAGAAAAATAGCCTAAGCATATAAAAAAGGTACAGCGCTCATGTCACACTCAGCCCCAAAAAAACTCGCTAATAAGCGCCCCCAATTAAAACGAATCGTACTATTGACGGGCTTTATTGTCGCCAGTGGCACCCTGCTACCTGCCTGCGGCAAGGTGGCTCAAGATAACAGTGCTAAGTCTACAGCTGAATCCTCGAACACAGGCATTACTGACAGTCGTGACATGCTGCCAAGTGATGTGCTGAATCAATTAAAAGATTTACCTCAATTGACCAAAGGTTTGGGGGACAATGGCGCCGCAGTACTAGATTCTAATAAGCCGACCTTGGTGAAGTTTTGGGCAAGTTGGTGTCCCTTATGCTTAGGCACGCTTGAAGAAACTGAAACGTGGCGAAAAGATGCTGCCTTTGCTGGATTAAATGTAGTGACAGTTGCCAGTCCTGGGCATCTTAACGAAAAAGAAGCGACAGACTTTAGCCAGTGGTATGCAGGCGTACAGGCAGATTATACTAAATTGCCGGTGTTAATGGATAGCTCGGGTAACTTAATTAAACAGCTGGGGGTTCAGGTTTACCCCAGTTGGGCTATTTTCGATAAGCAGGGCAATCTAGTTCGCCTAATTAAAGGTAATTTGACCGAAGAGCAGGCCTTTGCTTTGGCGCAAAATGCAGGTAATGACTTTGCAGCACTAAAAAATAGCACTGCTAAGCCGAATCAAACAGGCGTAGATAGCACAGCGAGTGCCAAGTCTGATAGCCCAAAAAATAAAAATGGGGTCTATTATAACTCTGATGGTGCGCCCATTAATACCAAGACTATTTATTTGGCTGGTGGCTGCTTCTGGGGTTTAGAAGCTTATATGGAGCGTGTTGATGGGGTAGTGGATGCCATTTCTGGTTATGCCAATGGCAATCCAAAACTGGCTGACCCAAGTTATGAGCAGGTGATAGCCGGATCTGGTCATGCCGAAACGGTTAAAGTGGTATATGACGCGGATAAAATCGATTTAGAGACTGTTTTAAAATACTATCTTCGAGTTATCGATCCGACCAGTTTAAACAAACAAGGCAATGATCGAGGCGTCCAGTATCGCACTGGTATTTATTATACCGATGAGGCTGATAAAGCAGTGATTGATAAGGCGTTACAGTCAATTGAGACTAAGTACACTAAATCGATTGTTGTCGAGCATCAACCGCTACAAAACTTCTCTTTAGCAGAAGAGTATCACCAAGATTATTTGGCGAAAAACCCCAACGGCTACTGCCATATCGATTTAAGTATGGCAGATGATAAGTTAGCGTCTACCAATAAAACACCAAAATTGGCACCGGCTACCACTGTAGCAGAAGCACTGAACCCAAAACGTTATGCTAATTTTGATAAAAATGCGTTAAAAAACACCTTAACCAAGTCGCAGTATGATATTACTCAAAAGGCGGGTACCGAGCGTGCCTTTAGTCATGAGTATGATCATTTATTTGCCCCTGGTATCTATGTTGATGTGGTCAGTGGTGAGCCGTTGTTTTTATCGACTCATAAGTATGACTCAGGCTGTGGTTGGCCTAGCTTCTGGCAACCTATTGCGCCAGAGGTAATTACTGAGCACAAAGATACCGCCTACAATATGGTGCGTACTGAGGTACGCTCTCGAGTAGCCGACTCTCATTTAGGGCATGTATTTAATGATGGGCCAAAAGACAAGACCGGTCTTCGCTACTGTATTAATGGCGGTGCCTTACAGTTTATTCCGGTCGATAAGATGCCGCAGTCAGGATACGGTGTCTTTGTAGACCAAGTAGCGGTAAAATCCGCCAAATAAAAAATAGCCTATCTGTGCAGTGTTAATGACCAGCGATATAAGAAATACAAGAAACTGATTTATGAATTTGTCCTTTAAACGTTTGCAAACCGACTCACTGTTAGTGTTGTCGGTCTTTATTGTTGCTTCTTGCGGCTTAGCTTATGAGCTTATCGCTGGGGCGCTGGCAAGTTATGTGCTGGGCGATTCGGTATTGCAGTTTTCTACCATCATCGGTACCTATTTATTTGCTATGGGTATTGGCTCGCATCTTTCAAAGTACGTGCCTGAAGATAAGGTTTTACAACGCTTTATTGAAATTGAGGTGTTGGTAGGACTAATCGGTGGGTTATCTGCCATTGGACTGTTTTTAGCTTTTGCTTGGTTGCCAACCTTCAAGACCATTTTATACGCCCTAGTGGTGTGTATCGGCACCTTAGTGGGTATGGAAATCCCACTGGTGATGCGTATTTTTAACTCACAAAAACAAGCTTTTCATGAGTTGGTTAGCCGAGTACTGACCTTCGACTATCTGGGGGCTTTGGCGGTTTCACTATTATTTCCTTTGGTGATGTCACCAATGCTTGGTTTGGCCCGATCAGCGGTGCTGTTTGGGATATTGAACGTGTTGGTAGCAGGCTGGACCGCTTGGCACTTCTATCCTAAAGTAGCGTTAATGGACGCTGAAGGCTTAAGCGCTGATGAACAGCAGCAACAGCGTGTAAATCATGCCAAGATTAGAAGTCGGCTGATTGTGCGTATTTTGGTGGCGATGGTACTGCTGCTGACAGGCTTGATTTTTGCCGATCGTTTGGTGGGATTATCGGAACAAAAATTGTTTAAAGCACCAGTCGTTTTTTCTACAAATTCTCCTTATCAACGTTTAATTGTCACTGAGAAAAGTGGTCATTTACAGCTGTTCCTAAATGGCAATTTGCAGTTTTCTACCCGAGATGAATATCGCTACCATGAGGCTTTAGTGCATCCTATTATGCAGAAGCTTAGTAATAGCACTCGAGCGACTAAGCCTAAATTAAAGGTACTTATTTTGGGTGGCGGAGATGGGATGGCAGCGCGTGAGGTGCTAAAGTATAAGGCAGTGGATCATATTACATTAGTAGATTTAGACCCTGAGATGACGCAGTTTTTTGCTGAATCTTCTAGATTTAAAAAGCTAAATAACGACTCGCTAAATAGCTCAAAAGTGAGTGTGATAAATGCCGACGCTTATAAGTGGCTTGAAGCAAATAATGAGGTTTATGATGCCATTATTATTGATTTGCCCGATCCCTCACACTACAGCTTAGCCAAATTATATTCTGAACCTATGTACCATATGGTGAAAGACCATT
The DNA here is from genome assembly GCF_002385225.1 of Psychrobacter sp. UBA3962. Taxonomy (GTDB): domain Bacteria; phylum Pseudomonadota; class Gammaproteobacteria; order Pseudomonadales; family Moraxellaceae; genus Psychrobacter. The sequence goes on from NZ_DGDC01000052.1 coordinate 63,769, forward strand.
TAACCGCAGAAGGATTGATGGTAGTGCAGGCCACTTCGCCTTATTATGCCCCAAAATCCTTTTGGTCAATTGATAAAACCTTGCAGGTTTCTGGGTTTAAGACCACACCATATCATGCGTACGTGCCTTCATTTGGGGAGTGGGGATTTATAGTGGGTAGCCCGAACACCTCCTTTACGCCGCCCGCACAATATGACTTGCCCATGAGGTTTTTAACCCCTTCAGTCAGCCGTGAGATGTTTACGTTCCCGCCGGATATGCAGCCAATTGAAGTGGAGCCAAACACTTTAGATAAACAAATACTGGTGCATTATTATGTACAAGACTGGTCTGATGAGTAATGGCTCTGAGGATGACCTCATACCGAATAAAGTCAGCATAGAAATACAATAAAGCAGAAATAGAGTAAGTAAAACAAACACGGTTATAACGTCGCAAAACCCAATGCTAGTAAGGAATATTCGGTGGTATTTATTAGCAATAGTGGTCTGGGATGATAACCGCAATAAAATCAACGCACTGAAATCAAGTTAAGTGAGTCAATGAAAAATAGCCTAAGCAATAAAAACAGCTCTAATGCCACTGCAACCAATCGACAATCGAGTTCACAGGATAACCCTATGACTGGCAAGCACATTTTGGCAGAATTTTGGCAGTGCCAGTGTGACCCTCAGCTATTAACAAGCTCACAACCTTTACTTGGACTATTAACCGAAGCTGTAGAGCAGGCGGGACTAACCTTAGTAGGGCATGCGGTGCATGAGTTTGAACAGCATGTAAATCAAGGCAGCAATGACAGTAATGATAGTGAGTTTAACTCACAACAAAGCAACCAAGCTCAAACCAGTGGAGTAACCTTAACGTTACTGCTTGCCGAGTCCCATTTATGCTTGCACACTTGGGGGGAATATCAGACGGTGACGATGGATGTGTATGTGTGTAATGTAGCCAATGAAAATAGCTCAAAGGCCGATTCGTTATTTAACGCTTGTTTGCAGTTGTTTAAGCCCAGCCAATATCATGTTAACAGTGTGTCTCGCCAGCATAAGATTCCCAACAACTTTCAACACTAAATACTTGAAATTACTCTATTATGTTATAGAGGGTTTAAGTCTTAAAACAAACTTAGAATGCACAGTTGCTTAAGTTTCAACGGCAATGTTAAGCTGTAAGTAATTTAACCCTTTATAAGTAAAAGCTTAGGACATAATACATGCAAAATTTTGACAGTTTGCAAACGGAGCTGCTTTACTACGCCTTCTATTTTGGTGGCAGTGTGGTGATGTTGGTTTTATTCGCTATTATCTATATGGCGATTACCCCTTACGATGAGATTGCATTGATTCGTAAAGGCTCAGGGGCAGCCGCCTTAAGTTTTGGTGGAACCATTATTGGCTTCTCACTGCCGCTTGCTGCGAGTGCTATCTATAACACTGGCTTCTTACCCTTTGTCATTTGGAGTGTGGTGGCGATGTTGGTACAGATTGCTGGCTACTTTGTTATGGTAAAAGTGATTGGCAATGTACCAGAACATATTAGGCTGAATAATATGGCAGTGGGTGGATTACTGGGTATTACTGGCTTGGTACTGGGTATTATTAACACCGGCATATTGTCATAACCTCTTTAAAAATCAAGTTTATAAATCAAGCTTTGAACATTTATAAAAATTTAAATATACCTACAAATTAAAGGATAAAAATCATGGGTCTTAGAAGTTTTATTAAAAAGCAATTTATTGATGCCATCGAATGGGATTGGCAAGATGATGATGTACTGATGTGGAAGTTTCCTATGGCGGATAATGAAATCCAAAATGGGGCTTCTTTAACCGTCCGTGATGGTCAGGTAGCCGTTTTTATTAATGAAGGTCAAATAGCAGATGTATTTACTGCTGGCCGTTATGAGTTGACTACCGAAACTTTGCCGGTAATGACCAACTTAAGAAACTGGCGTATGGGTTTTGACTCGCCATTTAAGTCTGACGTGCTATTTTTTAGTACTCGCTTGCAACAAGGCCGTAAATGGGGCACCACTCAGCCGGTAACAGTGCGTGATTCAGATTTTGGTATGGTTCGCCTACGTGCCTTTGGTATGTATTCATACAAAATTAATGATGTTACTCAGTTTTATCAGACCATTACAGGAATGAATGACAGCTACCGTGCCGAGCAAATTGAGCCACAGCTGCGCAACTTAATAGTTTCAGATTTAGCGTCAGGTCTGGGTCAAAGCCAAGTACCTTTTATTGATTTGGCAGCCAACCAAGGTCTAATGGCCGATGAGATCAAAAAAGAGCTACAACCAGATTTTGCTAAATATGGTTTATCGGTTGAGTCTTTTGTGGTTGAAAACGTGTCACTACCTGTAGAGCTACAAAAAACCTTAGACAAGCGTATTTCAATGGGCATGATTGGCGATATGGATGCGTATACCCGTTATCAAGCAGCAGAAGCTATCGAGCATGCGGCCAAGAATGAAGGGGGTATGGCAGGTATCGGCGCTGGTCTTGGTGTGGGTATGAACATGGGTCAAGTGATGAGTGAGGCAATGGCTCCAAAAGCTCAGCCCCAACAACACTCTCAATCAGCGGCAGCGCCAGAAGCAGCACCGATTGACTTTACTGCTAAGCTTAGTCAGTTAAAAGCGCTACTTGATCAAGGTTTGATTAGCCAAGAAGATTATGACGAAACAAAAACTAAAATTCTGACTCAGTTGTCTAAATGACCGATAAATCCAACCCGTCTTATAAAGATAATCCGGCTGCGCCCAAGCTGCCCAGTAACTTCAATGTATTGACGTTTACTGCCGCTTGTCCTTCTTGTGGCGCGCCGGTAGAGTTTGCCTCGCCAGGCTCAGTGATGGCAGTGTGTGAATACTGTCAGACTACGGTGCTGCGCGATGGTGATGCCCTTAAGGCTCAAGGTAAGCAGTCACTGACTATTGAAGACTATTCTCCGATTCAAATTGGCAGTGTTGGCAGTATTGACGGCACTGACTTTGCGGTGATTGGTCGGGTGCAGCTGCAATATGGTCAGGGTGTATGGAACGAGTGGTATTTACAATTCGCTGATGGCCTTATTGGTTGGCTATCCGAAGCGCTAGGTCTGTACGCTTTAACCTTGGGAGAGGGCGAGCAAAGCAATTTGCCTGCCTATGATAACTTAGCTATCAATGACAGCATTAGCTTCGATGGGGTGAATTATCAGGTTAGTGATAGACGCGAAGCTTATGCCATCGCTGGCGAGGGCGAACTGCCCTTTATCGTGGGTGAGGGTTGGCAGACTTGGGTTATTGATGCCCGCTACAAACGCAAGCTGATAAGCTTAGACTATGCCGAGTCGGGTAGCGGTCAGTCGCCTGTAGTGCATCAGGGTGAGGCCATTGATTTTGCTGCCCTGAACTTTCAGCTGCTTAAAGATGACAGACAGCTTAATGAGCAAGTGAGTGTCAATCAAGCCGGTGCTATGGGGCAAAGAGATTCTCAAAGCAAGGCCTCAGGCAATAGCGTTAAGATTAGCAAAATTGAATGTCCCAACTGTGGTAGTCCAATACCCTATGTGGCAGGCGCTACTGAGTACTTGGTATGTCCTGCCTGTCATAGTGAAAGTAAACTGACAGGAAGTACTGCTGAGCTTATTGCCATGCATTCTACGATGCATCACTTTGACAGCAGTTTACCGTTAGGAGCAAAAGCACGAATCCCAGCAGAAGATATTGTTGGGGTAAGTGAGTTTGCCTTAACTGAAAGTGATCGAGCTACTGCAGCGCAAGGTTATCATGATTATGTGGTCATCGGTATCATGCGCTTGCAAGAGGTGGGAGAGTTCGCTTCTTGGACGGAGTATCTGCTATACAGCTTAACCGACGGCTTCTTATGGTTATCTGAGGAGTCTAGAGGTTGGTTTGTAGCGAGAGTATTAAGTGAGATGCCGGTCTCTGAACGAGGCCAGCTTCACTATGATGACAGACAATGGCGTCAAGTAGATTCTGGCTATCGCAACCGTGTGACCTTTGCGATGGGCGCTTTTAACTGGCAAGTTAAAACCGATGATAGTGATCTGTTAATCGACTATACCTCTGGTGATGAGGTTATTACCTCTGAGCAGACTGAGCGTGAGATTACCTATACCCATGCCATGCCTTTGCCTTATCACAAGCTTGAGCAGTGGTTTGGGAGTTACCTTCAGACTGAAAATGCTCATGAGCGCAGTGGCTTTAGCGAACAGGGTAGCCTTAAAAAAATGCTCACCTGGCATGCCATTTTGCAAGTCGCGGTATGGCTACTGGCAGGCGGTTCGATTATTGTTGGTATCATTGGCGCTATCTTAATTTACATTATCTACTTCAGAGCCAGTGAAGCTGAAAAAGACTATGTGAGTGCCGAGGTCGAAACTGGTCCTTTTAATTATCACTCGGCAGGTACTCAAGGTATCTCTGTGGTGATTATTGCACTGGCATTAATTGTGAGTTTTATGATGGGGGTGGCTTCTAAGCCGTCACCCACTGGCCCAAATCCTGATGAAGAATCCGCTACACGAGGCGGTGGTGGTATTATTATTATCCCAGGAGGTATGGGCGGCGGAAATAATAATAATGGGGGTAGCGGTCGTACTGGCTATAGCTCAGGCGGCGCTCACAAATAATAATCATAAATAAAATAGCCATTACTCATTGATTTGAATAATGGCTTCAGTGATTTAAAAACGTTCAATATATTGCTTATATAAAGACTCTGCATGTGCTAGCGAGGCCTGGTTGTTAATCATGGCCTTGATTTTGTTTGTTGATTCTTTATCCTCGGTAAGCTTTGACAACACATAATATCTTTCAAGCGCTTCAGGCTGAGTGTCTTTTAAATTGCTAATCAGCTTATATATTGAGTTTGGCTTGGTGTATTCAGTCTTAAAAGAACCCTGATAGTCATTAAAGATAATAAACAGCTGAATGTCGTCGACTAATTCTGGATATTGCTTAGCCTCTTTGGCGTTTAATACAGGTTTAAGGTAATCTGACACATTGGTTCTGGCATTATCAATAGAATAATCAAAATACTTATAAATAGACTGGGTGTGAGGGTTAAAAGCTTTCGCGTCCTGCATTAGTCCCTTTAGACCTGCCTTAAATTGAGTGATATCAGTAATAACTGCAGTATTAGAGGTCACTTGCGACACTTTGATATTGTTAACACTGGTAAAGATAAGGAGCTGGTGATAGTCTCTCACTGCTTTGACATTGCCCAATTTAGCGGCCGCCTCAATGTGTGATGCGTGCAGCTTTAAATAGTTCTCTTTAGGTTCAGGCAGCTCATAAGCGCCACGTAAAGCGTTACGTAACAGCTCAGCCATAATCATATGCTCATCAGCGCTCAGCTTGCCATTTGATTGATACTTATCTTTTAGGGCAATGTATTTATCAATTGAAGGCTGCTTTTCACGTTCAGAGGTGTATTCTCTATGCGCTTCATCAATGGCCATAAGGGCAGAGTTACACCCGCCAATACTTAGTGTTGATAAAATTAATGTGGATAATAAAAATTTCTTTTTCATAGTTTTTCTTTATAGGTGGTCGTTATAGTTTTTTTAATTTATTCGGATATATTTTAAATTGAATTAACTTTTTAAATGCTGCCCTAATTTTAGAGTAATTGCTAGTTGATAAGCGGTCTGAGCCACATTAGGATAGGCTCCAGCTAGAATATTATCTAGCTTATCAAGTTTTTGAATGCTGGGTAGGGCAATGTCAAAGGGCGAATTATCAAAGCAGTTTGCAGCGCCTATATCACGGTCCACACTTCCACATATAGCGATGACAGGGAGTTCTGGATTAATGGCTTTAGCGCGTAATGCTACTCCACTGGCTACTTTACCCATAGCCGTTTGGGCATCAATTTTGCCTTCTCCGGTAATGACCAAGTCGGCTTTGGCTAAGTGCTTGTCTAGTGCTACCACTTCAGCAATGGTATCAAATCCTGATTTTAACTCAGCTTGGCAATAAGCCATTAAGGCGAAGCCTAAGCCACCTGCCGCACCAGCACCTTCAATACAGCTACAATAGTCGTCACTGACATTATAAGCATGGGTCACAGCAGCAAAATGAGCAAGAGCTTTATCTAAAATAAGCACCTCATCGGAGGTCGCTCCTTTTTGGGGGCCAAAGACATGACTGGCGCCAGTAGGGCCGCATAACGGGCTGGTTACATCGCAGGCTACGGTAATTTTTATACCAGACAAAAGATCGTGAAGGGTTTGATGGTCAATGCTGTGTAGCTGACTGAGGTTACTGCCACCCGGCTTTAGTGCATCGCCGGTAGCGTCTTGTAATTTAACTCCCAATGCTTGAAGCATGCCAGCGCCCGCATCATTGGTGGCGCTACCGCCCAAACCGATTAGGAGGTCTGTCGCACCTTTACCAATAGCATCAGCAATCATTTCACCCACACCAAAACTACTGGCAATCAACGGGTTACGTTCATCTGACTTTAATAAGTGCAGGCCACAAGCCTCAGCAATTTCAATGACAGCTACAGCCTCTGCGGTAAGAAAATACTTTGCAGTAATCGGCCGCATCAAGGGGTCATGCACTTGAACATGTTGCCAGTGACCGTCTAACACATAAGATAAGACACTTGAGGTACCTTCACCGCCATCAGCGAGGGGCAACAAAGTGTAGTTAGCCTCCGGATAGACTTGGCTGAAGCCTTGTTTAATAGCATTGCAGACGTCGATGGCTTCTAGGCTTTCCTTAAATGAGTCTGGTGCGATTAGGATATTCACGATTCAGATGAAGTTTCTTCTGGATTTTGCTCATTGCTAGACTCTTGTTCTACTTCTTCACTTTCACTATCAGCATCTTCATCAAAAGCAGCATCAAGAGCCTGTTGCACCGCTTCGATACGCGCTTGGCACACTTTATAAGCAGCTATAGATTGCTCAACCGTATCCATTAAGTTGTCAATGTCCGGCTCATTTGAGCTTTGTAGTTCTTCGGCATTGGTCTTTAGAATTTGATAAGCAGCTTTAAAGGTTTTTGGTGCTGTCTTTTTGCGGGTACGTGTGGCCATAATATAATCCTTATAATAATTAAATTAATTGTGAGAAATAAAGGTTAGGCTAATAAAGTCAAATAGGGGAATACAATCAAAAAATCAGGGTTTAGCTTTGGTCAGAGTCAGAGTCAGAGTCAGAGTCAGAGTTAGTGGGAGAATGAGGGGTCAAGTTATAGACTACTGCGTTTAACTCACCATCGCTCATAGCCACTTTGATAAAGTCGCCTTTTTCAATACTTTTAACCGAGTTTAGATATTTATTCTCTGAGTTTTGAACGAAAGCATAACCTTGATCAAGCAGGCGGGCAGGGTTTTGAATTAACACCACTTGTTGATAATAGCGCACTTGTTTTTCGATATCGTTTACTAACTTTTGACTGTTTGCTTTGGTGCTGTGATGTAATGAGTCAATGGCGTTAGTAGCTCTTGATAACTGGTTATAACTCATTTGACGAATGCGCTGTATGTTACTTTCGGTAGTTAGTGTTACTTCACGCAATTCAAATTTAGCATGTTGTTTAATGCTATTAAAATGGCGATCGGTCAGGTGCTGCCAGCGCTGTAAGTTATGATTACTTAAGCTTTGAATGGTTGAGAATTGACGCTCAGTGGACATGGCAGCCTGAGTCAATTGTTGTTGACTCAACCGTTGAATCGCATCAGCATAACCCTGAGTGTGCTGCATGAGGCTGGCAAGGTGATTAATGATACCGGCGATAACTTTTGAGGGGGTATCAAAGCTGGTGTGCGCCACCTCATCCAAAATGACCGAATCCCGTTCATGACCGATACCTACCCAAACTGGGACAGGCTGCTCAGCGACCAAAGCCGCTAACTCATAATCATTTAAGTAGGCTAAATCCCCAACAGCACCACCACCACGAATAATGACCATTACATCTGGGTCACGATCATACTGCTTCCTAAAGGTGAGCATACCTTTAGTAATGGCATGACGAATTTCTTTGGGAGCGTGATTACCTTGGAAAGTGGCATGATGATAGTGAAAATGACAGGCATTGGTGCGCTGCAGTTTATCCGCATCGGCTCGGAAATCACCAAGTCCAGCTGCTTTTTCTGGGGCAATAACCAACACATGCTCAATATCAAACGGGGCAGGGATTTGTTTATTTAAGTTAAGTAGCCCTTCACCGCTTAAGCGCTCTAGCATGGCTGCATATTGACGCGCCAAATCGCCTAAGGTGTAGCTGGGATCAATGTCATTAATGGCCAAAGAAAAGCCGTATAGAGGGTGAAAGCTTGCGGTGACATTCAGCAGTACGGTGACATCACGCTCTAGTTTCATGCCAGTAGCGCGTTCAAATTTAGTGAGCACACGAGCGGCTTTAAAGCGCCATAGGTTACCGCGGCAGCTGGCAATGACTTTACCGTCATCGTCTTTTTCTGCCAATTCAAAATAGTAATGGCCGCCTTTGCTAGACAAATTGCGAATCTCTGCTTTGACCCAGACGCTATGGCGAAAAGTCTCTTTAATAACCAGCTCAACCGCAGCTAAGTAATCACTTAATCTTAGAACAGTATTTTCAAGCTCATTATCAATTGAATCAGTAAAGTCGTCTGCATCGAAACTATCAACATCAAAGTCGCTATCCTGTGAGGGTAAAGTATCAAGGCGAGATAAATCTGGCTTAGGCATAGTTATCAGTCTTAAATTTAAGTTTTATACTTTGTGTTTTATACTTGAGGTTGTATAACAAGGAGAGATGACAAATAGGGCTACAATAGCATAGCACTTAAGCGGCGCTTTTAAAAAGGCGTTATTTAAGCATACTTGTCCTAAAAACAATAGCCCGTTAAACATGATAGCCCATCAGGTTAGCCTAGCTTTAAAATCGCTCAAAGTAATACTTTTCTTTACATATCTGTTTGAGTTGATTATGATTATTCCCGTTCAAAACTGATACCACGCTTAGACCATCTAAGTTTACCGGCTTATGTCAATAACTCAAATAATGGACTATTCAATGACCAATCACTACACCTCCGCCCCTCAAGCTTATAACTTCCCTTTAACTATTAAGCAATTATTAAACCGCACAAAAGCCACATCCATGCATGAAGAAATCATTTATGCAGATAAAGTGCGCATGACTTACGCGGATGCATTTAAGCGCGTAGCTAAATTGGCCAACGTACTTGACGGTTTAAATTTGCAAAAAGGTGATGTTATTGCTGTTATGGATTGGGATACGCATCGCTTTTTGGAAGCCTATTATGCGGTACCTATGTCACAATACGTACTACAGACCGTAAATATTAGACTGTCTCCAGAGAAGGTTTTATATACCATCAACCATGCCAAACCTAAAGTGCTGCTGTTGAACTCTGAATTTGCCCCTATGGTAAAAGACTACCAGTTTGAGAACTCATCGATTGAGCACATCATTTGGATGGATGATGCTGGTGTGAGCAGTGATGGGGTATTTGGTAATAACCAATCGCGCGTATTGGGTGAGTATGAAGAGCTATTAGCAGCTGCCAGTGATGAGTTTGAGTTTGAAGATTTTGACGAAAATACCATTGCTGTAACTTTCTATACTTCAGGCACTACAGGTAATCCAAAAGGGGTGTTCTTTAGCCACCGTCAATTGGTACTACATACTTTAGCAGAAACCGCTATTTTAGGGGTACAGCCACAGAAGCAGGGACTGGTATTGGGCGATGTTTATATGCCAATGACCCCGATGTTCCATGTGATGGCATGGGGTCTACCTTATACCGCCACTATGTTAGGCTTAAAGCAAGTTTATCCGGGTCGTTATGCTCCAGATGTGCTGGTCAAACTTATTAGAGAAGAGAAAGTATCGATCACTCACTGTGTGCCTACCATCTTGCAAATGCTATTGAAGCAGGCTGAGGCCGAAGGGTATAAGTTTGAAGGGCTTAAAATGGTTATTGGCGGTTCGCGTCTTACTGAAGGCCTGGCTAAAGAGGCACTTAGTGCTGGCATCGAGGTCTATACCGGTTATGGTATGTCAGAGACGGCACCGCTTATTGCGTTAACTGAATTTAGATCTGACGATCCGGAGATGACATTAGAGGAAGAGGCGAAGCGTCGTAGCTTTACCGGTAAGCCTATTGTTATGGTAGATGCGCAGATTTGGGATGGTAACAATAAATCATTACCACATGATGCTAAGCAAACTGGTGAGCTGGTACTGCGTGCCCCTTGGTTGACACAAAGCTACTTCAAAAATACCGATGCGGGTAATGAATTATGGGAAGGCGGCTATATGCATACCCAAGATATTGCCCACATGGATGAAACTGGCGTATTGAAAATCACAGACCGTCTAAAAGATGTGATTAAGTCAGGGGGTGAGTGGATTTCTTCCTTGGAGATTGAAACCATCTTATCGTTACATCCTTCGGTAGCAGATGTGGCTGTCATCGGCGTTCGTGATGAAAAATGGGGCGAGCGTCCACTGGCTGCCATCATTCTTAAGCCTCAATGCCAAGACACCACGGTAGAAGATATTAAGGCTCTGGCAGAACAAGCGGCAGAGAAAGGTATGATTCCTAGATATGGCGTGCCTGAATACTTCAAGTTTGTTGATGATTTACCGAAGACCTCTGTGGGCAAGCATGACAAAAAAATGATTCGTGAATTGTTTGCAGGTCAAACTGAAATTTAATTTCTGTTAATTTTAAAGCTGAGAAGTGAGGGCAGGTTATTAGATAAATAATCTGCCCTCACTTTTTTATTGTATGGTTAATCAATATCTTATCGTTTTTTTTGCTCTAATTTTTGTTGTACTAATTTTTATGTTTACATCGTTAAATTAATTGACTATGATGAATTACTGTCACATGGAACTGGACAGTATTTTCATTATTCTGATTATAACGGTTATAAAGACCTAGTAGATAGATAGTGACAATATAGATATTCCCCTTTAATTTATGAAATAACGGACTATATCATGAGTAATCTTTACCCTTCTGCAGCACAAGCTTATAACTATCCTTTAACAATCAAGCAATTACTTAACCGCGCTAGAATGACTTCTACACAACAAGAAGTGGTCTTTGCAGATAAACAGCGTATGACTTATGAGCAACTTTTTGGCCGTATTGCTAAACTTGCCAATGTGCTAGAGGGGTTAAATCTTGATAAAGGCGATGTTGTTGCGGTAATGGACTGGGATACCCCTAGATTCCTCGAATCATATTTTGCTATTCCCATGTCGCAATACGTTTTGCAAACCGTAAACGTGCGACTCTCTCCCGAAAAAATTCTGTACACCATCAATCATGCCAAGCCTAAAGTCTTGCTATTGAACTCTGAATTTGCCCCGATGGTAAAAGATTATCAATTTGAGAACTCTTCTATCGAGCACATCATTTGGCTTGATGATAATGGTGTGACTTGTGAAGATGTTTTACCTGAAAGAAAATCTATGGTGCTGGGCGAATATGAAGAACTATTAGAAGCGGCCAGTGATGAGTTTGAGTTCCAAGATTTTGATGAGAATACCATTGCTGTAACTTTCTATACTTCAGGCACGACCGGTAACCCAAAAGGGGTGTTCTTTAGCCATCGTCAACTGGTACTCCATACCCTTGTTGAGGCAGCCTCTTTAGGTACTTTACCTCAAAAACAAGGCGTGGTGCTTGGCGATGTCTATATGCCAATGACCCCAATGTTCCATGTGATGGCTTGGGGCTTCCCTTATACCGCTACCATGCTGGGTCTTAAACAAGTTTATCCAGGACGTTATGCACCAGACGTACTGCTGAAATTGATTGAAACTGAAAAAGTCAGCATTACCCATTGTGTGCCGACTATCTTGCAGATGCTATTAAAACAGGCTGAGGCAGAAGGCAAGAAGTTCAATGGTCTAAAAATGATTATCGGAGGCTCTCGCTTAACCGAAGGTCTGGCTTCTGCAGCGCTATCAAGCGGTATCGAAGTATATACTGGATATGGCATGTCAGAGACTGCCCCACTTATCAGTATTACTGAGTTTAGTAGTGATGAAGGTGAGCTTAGCTTTGAAGAAGATGTCAAACGTCGCTGCTTAAGTGGTAAGCCTGTAATGCTGGTTGAACAGCAGTTATGGGATGGTGAGGGTAAGGCCGTGGCTCATGATGGCAAAGAGACCGGTGAGCTGGTACTAAGAGCGCCGTGGTTGACCCAAAGCTATTTCAAAAATACAGATGCTGGCGATGAATTGTGGGAAGGTGGCTATATGCACACTCAAGACATCGCTTCGATTAAAGCAAATGGCTGGTTGAATATATCTGATCGATTAAAAGACGTTATCAAAACGGGCGGTGAGTGGATCTCATCACTGGAGATTGAGACGATTTTATCACTACATCCAGCAGTAGCTGATGTGGCAGTGATTGGTATTCAAGATGAAAAGTGGGGTGAGCGTCCGCTTGCTGCTATCGTGCTAAAACCAGGCGCTGAGGATACCAATCCAAAAGATATCATTGCTTTGGTAGAACAAGCTGCTGAAAATGGATTAATTGCTAAATACGGCGTTCCTGAGAATCACATTATTGTCGATGAATTACCTAAAACTTCGGTGGGTAAACATGATAAAAAAGTGATGCGTGAGCTGTATGCCAATCAGACTGGCGTTTAACTTCTTCTTAATATATCAGTAGTCTTAATATTTGAATGTTGTATAGACTTAATGGCCGTCACATGATTTTGTGGCGGCTATTTTGTTAAGGAGTGAGTGATCTGTATTAAAGTAAGGGGTATAAACTGTAAGAGATCAAATAATATGAAACAGATAATAACTATCATAATGGCAGTAGCCTTAACCGCCTGTAGCTTTAGGGGGTTTCAACCACCACCCGAAGGGTATGAAGTTTATAAAGAACGTAATTTAGGTGTTAGTAATCAGACTATTATGCAGGACATGAAAAACTGTGGATTTCCAGATGTTTATCATACTTCTGAATATTTGGTTTCTGATAGAAATGAATTTACTAAATCAACTCTATGTATGGAAAGCAAAGGATATAGAAGTAATAGTCATGGTGGTATATGCAAAATTGATTCATTCAAAAACACAGAAGCCTGCCAAAAGCATCTCAGTCAATAAGCTGAACTCATCGAAAGACACATTAGCGATTGCTGGTGTGTCTTTTTTGTTCAATAATAAAAGAATTATCAAGCCCACGAAGCCGATCCCGTCAGTGGCTTAATTGGTCTGAACTCAAGTACAGGCGGAAATAACTCAGAAGATAAAACAGTGATAGGTGAATGGAAGGATATGATTGGGAATCCTGCTACAGTGCATAGTTGTTATGGAGTGGGAAATAATAAATGCGAAGAAAAAAACTATTGGAATGATAATATCCCCAATAATGGCGCTGATTTACCACAGTGGGTACCTGCATATCGCTATGATAATCCGCAAAATAAGATTGATGGAGAATAATTTATGAAATTACTAACGTTATTAATTTTAATCAGCCTTACTTTATCAGGGTGTCATATAGAGCGAGCTTTCGATTATCCAGACGAATATAAGGGATATTATTTTCATGGCAAGTATCCTACTAAAGGTAGTGCCTTAGCGGAACAAACAAAAAAAGACATGCTTGATTGTGGCTTTCGTAATACCTGGAACAACATTGGTTATATGACGAAAAACGAAGTCGCAATCTCTAGCATGTGTATGGAAAATAAAGGTTATTCCAAGAATGGTGAAACTAGAAAAACCTGTGATTATGAAGTTTATCAAGGAACAGAAGCCTGCCAAAAGCATCTAACTCAATAGTTTGGCTGAACTGATTAAAAGGCACATTAGCGATTGCTGGTGTGTCTTTTTTGTTCAATAATAAAAGAACTATCAAGCCCACGAAGCCGATCGGTAATCACCCCGAAAAA
>NZ_DGDC01000025.1 GCF_002385225.1 Psychrobacter sp. UBA3962
TTTGTGGAATTGGTATTATCACTTTGGATTAAGCTCAATCAAAGCACAGAAAATACGTCACGATTAAGTGACCCAAAACTGTGATTTCTTTAGGCATTGGTGCTGTTATTTGGCGTCTGTAGGTTTGATATTTTGTAACTCTTGGCGGAAGGCTTCTATATCTTGGAAGTCTCTATAAACACTAGCAAATCGCACATAAGCCACATCATCGAGCTCTTTTAGCTCACTCATTACCACTTCACCCAGTGACTTACTACTGATTTCACGCTCTCCCAATTGACGGATACGCTTTTCGATACGGCTAATCATCGCTTCTTGTTCATCTAGGGTCACTGGTCTTTTTTGTAATGGCAACTGAATAGAGCGCCTTAGCTTTTGGGAGTCGTAGGGCTCGATACGCCCATTAGATTTAATAATACGCGGCATCACCACCTCTACCACCTCAAAAGTGGTGAAGCGCTCCTGGCATTGGTTACATTGACGACGACGGCGAACTTGTGCCCCTTCTGCCGCCAATCTTGAATCAATGACCTTGGTATCATCAGCATTACAATATGGACACTGCATAGTTGTTTCCCATTAATATCAAATTAGTTAGCGATACAAGCGTGAGGTTATAAAAGACAGTGTAGCTATTTACCAATACAGAAGCTGCCAAATATACGTCCCAACAGATCATCCGCACTGAATTCACCGGTGATTTCGCCGAGACTATATTGACCTTGACGTAAGCTCTCTGCTACCAACTCACCCGCTTGATAGTCCACCAGTTGCACATGGGCCTCTTGTAGATGCTGCTGTGTTCTTCGTAAAGCGTCTAAGTGTCTAGTACGGGCAATCAAGCTGTTTTCTGGGGGGTGGAAGCCAACTTTATCGCATAAAGTATCAATTAAGCTTTCAATACCCTCTGATGTTTCACATGAAACATTCACTTGTTCATAACCAGAAACTTCAACTTTATCGGCCATTTTCTTAGACTGAGTTTGTTCTATAAGATCTCGTTTATTACCAATAAGCAGCAGCTTAGAGGGGTCATAGTTAGGGCTGCCATCTTCTTTTTTGCCAAACAGCTCTGCTGCTAATTCTAAGGGATTTGCCTGTCTGGATAGGTCATGCACCAATAGCAGTAAATCGGCCTGATTGATGGCGTTACGGGCGCGCTCTATGCCAATACGCTCCACCTCATCTGTGGTATCACGCAAACCCGCAGTGTCGGTCAAATGAATGGTCAGCCCATTGAGTACGATGGTTTCTTGTAAGGTATCTCGAGTGGTACCTGCCACATCGGTGACAATGGCTCGCTCCTGACCTGCTAAGCTATTTAATAAGCTAGACTTACCGGCATTAGGGCGCCCTGCTAACACCACATGTACCCCATCGCGCAGCAATTGACCTTGCTGAGCAGTCGCTAAAATGGTCTTTAAGCGCTCTTGGATACTCTTCAATTTAGATTCGATTACTCCATCACTTAAGAAGTCCACATCTTCTTCATCAGGGAAATCAATAGACGCTTCAACATACAGTCGCAGTTCAATTAAGGCTTCTAGAATATCGTTAATTTTATTTGAGAATTCACCGGTTAAAGATCGAATAGCACTACTTGCAGCCGCTGCACTGGTGGCATCAATGGCATCGGCAATGGCTTCTGCTTGTAGCAAGTCCAGCTTGTCATTTTCAAAGGCACGATAAGAGAATTCACCAGGCTGTGCTTGATGCGCTCCAAGCTCAAAGACTCGCGCTAGCAGTTGGTTTTGTAAAACCATGCCACCATGCCCCTGCAACTCGATAACATCCTCACCAGTGAATGAATAAGGGGCTTTAAAATACAACACTAGCCCTTCGTCTAACACATTACGCTTGTCATCATAAAATCGACAGAAGCTTGCTAGGCGTGGCGTAAAGCTATCTTTGCCAGTAAGTTGACAAGCAATATCATAAGCTTTGGGGCCGGACAGTCTAATAATGCCCACCCCACCCCTTCCTAAAGGAGTGGCTATGGCGGCGATGGTTCTAGTATTTGACATAAAAATCAGCTCTAATTAAAGGATTAGCATTTTGGTGTTTTTTTTATAAATATGGTTATTGATGGTCTTATAGTAGGTGCTAAATAGGCTTTATTCAATGGCCGTTAGTTTAACCCTATCCACAAAACAAAAGCACCTATATGTGGCATATAGGTGCTTTAAAGTCGTTATTGAGACATTATAGCGAGAGTATTAGCAGCTTAAGCAGCTCTTCTCTCTGCTTTTTCTCTTTGCTCTCTTTCCACTTTTTTATTCACAATGTACTGTTGCGCCATGGTGAATAAGTTGTTCACAGTCCAGTAAAGTACCAAGCCTGCTGGGAAGAACAGCATGAATAAAGTGAAGATAATAGGCAAGAACTTCATCACTTTGGCTTGCATTGGATCTGTCGGCTGCGGGCTGAACATTTGCTGTGCAAACATAGATGCCCCCATCAACATAGGTAGAATAAACCAAGGGTCCATGGCTGATAGATCTTGAATCCATAGAATCCAAGGGGCGTGACGCAGCTCAACACTCTCAACCAATACCCAGTATAAAGCTAGGAAGATTGGCATCTGTAATAAGATTGGCAAACACCCCGCCATTGGGTTCACTTGCTCCTCTTTGTAGATGGCCATCATCTCTTGTGACATCTTCATACGGTCATCGCCATGCTCTTCTTTCAAGGCTTGTAAGCGAGGCGCAATGGCACGCATCTTAGCCATCGAGTAGTAGCTCTTATTTGAGAACCACATTAAGGCGATTTTCACTAGGATAGTTAGGGCAATAATTGACCAGCCCCAGTTGCCTATTACTTTATGAATACCTTCCAAGATAGCAAACAATACTTTTGAGATTGGCCATAAGAAGCCATAATCTACCGTTTTATTTAGACCCGGTGCTACTTCCAGTAGTGCTGTTTGATCTTTTGGTCCAGCATATAAAGTGGCTCCGATGTCTTTTTGCTTATTCGCAGGAACCACAAAGTTTTGGCTATTCATACCAATGAAGTGGTCGCCACTTCTTTCACGGCTAAAGAATTGACCCGTAAAGTTCTGAGGCGTCCAAGCTGATACAAAGTAATGCTGTACCACACCAACCCAACCTTCATTGCTGGCCGCTTTTAAGTCGCCATCATTGAAGTCTTTAAACTTAAGTTTATTGTAGTCATTGTCTGGAGTACCCCAAGCACCGCCTAAATAGGTGGCCATGCTTAACGCGCCTTTATCCGACATACCAGGGTCTTTGCTGCTATCACGCTTTAACTGAGCAAATAACTGACCATTCCAGTCTTTACCGCTGGTGTTGTTAATATTGTAATTAACACTGATAGGATATTTACCTTCAGTAAAGGTGAAGGTCTTAGTGATGGTCACGCCATCATCTTGCTTATAAGTTAAGGGCACTTCTAACTTTTTCTGACCTGGCTGCATCACATAGTTGTCAGACTGATAGCTGTATTTTGCTCGTCCTGCTGCAGTATCAATACCGTTAGGTCCAATCAAACCTGACTGAGCAACATACACACGTTGACCCGAGTTCTCTAGTAAAACAAACGGCTCTTCACTGTCTAAAGTGGCATCATAGTCACGTAAAGCAGCATAAACGACATCGCCGCCCACGGGATCGATTTTGACTTGATAGCGATCAGTAGTGACATTGATTAAGTCACCTTGTTTGGCATTGGTTGTCTCACCACCCACTTCGCTAGACGGTACATCGGTTGGTGCTGATGCGGTTGCTGCAGGTATATCACTGTCACCGGTACTAGTAGGAATATCAGCACCCGTGTTAGAAGTGGATACAGAAGGGGTTACTGCGTCTGCTGATGTGGCTGGCACATTGGCATAGTCTTTTTGCCAAGCTAGCACCAACAAATATGCGGTAATCAACATCGCAATGATGATGAGCACCCGTAGTATCTTTTGCATAAGATTGTCCTAAACAACTCTAAATGAAGTTTTTAATTAAAAGGGTGGGCTTATTTATCAGGTATTTACCAAAAAAAACCGTACAGTAAATCCTTTACTTTTAGGGCAACTATTGTGAGTGTATTGTCATCTCTGTTGCCACCTTACCCTTAAAATATTTACAAAATGGGGACTATTTTACTAAAAAAGCATCACAAATGATATAGAAGCGATGTTTTTAGCCTTTATTGACGATAAGAAGACATTGATAACCTGTTAATTTGCACTAACTTTTTTAACCTACATTATCTCTAATCCGGTAGCCGTAATTTCGACGGTCGAGCATATTGGCTATTAACAGCTGCTGTATAACTGGTTTTGTCTTTATAAACCCCGCGTTCCACTATGATTGTTTCACGTGAAACAACAGACTCTGGTAAGGCAGTAAAAATCAGCTTATACAAAGGTAAAGGAACAAAATCGATACCGTGACCTCCCAAAGGGTGACAGCGGCATATTCGCTTAACGGCGAGCCATCCTCCCCGTGCTGGTCCATGCCAAAGCACTGCGGTCTTGCCATACTCAGAGCATGTAGGGTAATAACGACAGCGAGCAGGCAATAACGGACTAATAAAAGTCTGATAGCCGTTAATAATAGTTAGTAATAAGCGTGAGAAAAAACGTGAGCCCACTCCCCTACTCCTCTTATACCGTATAATATATCACTAACTAAAATTGAATTAGATCAAAGTGGCTAATTGTCCAATTATGACTGACTAATTTTGGGTTTTGGTTGCCAGATTACGCCGCTGTTTGCTAATCACTTTGGCTAAAATCTCATCAATCTCTTGACGCATCTGATCATTGCTTAAAGCCTTGGTCGACTTTTTTAAAATGAAAACCAAATCTAAGGCGGGGAGCTGCGGATGTTTATGACGAAACTGCTCTCGAATAATACGCTTGATGGTATTTCTCGCCACCGCCCTCGGGATTCTTTTCTTAGTAATGGCCATACCCAATCTGGCTTGCTCGTTTTTAGAGTCGTAAGCAAACGCCATAAAATGAGAGTTATGAATTTTGAAAAGGGGCTGATTAAATACTGATTTAAACTCATCAGGCTTCAATAATCTTTTTGCTTTGGGATAACAGTAGTCAGTCATGATAAGTCAACATACAATAAGAGATAACAAGAATTTTGGTACAAATAAGTCGAGAGCAAGCGAATAGGGATTACTTTAACCTCAGCCCCTCATTTTTGCGGGCCATAATCAAAAAAAGCACCTAATAAATAGGTGCTTTTTATAAAAATCTACGAATTACTTGTCTGTCTAAAGTTTTTCGGTAATTAACTATCAATAAGTTTAAAACTATCAATGAGTATAATCAATTACACAGTTAAACGATGACGACCTTTTGCACGACGACGTGCTAAAACTTGACGACCTTTTTTAGTTGCCATGCGAGCACGGAAACCATGAGTGCGCTTGCGTTTGATAACGCTTGGCTGGAATGTACGTTTCATAAATCACCTTTGACAGCAAAGAAATTAAAATAAATAGCGTTCACTAAGAATTTGTTGTAGCGAGCGATTATGCCAGTTAAGCCCCTTATTGTCAATAATAAATAAAGGTTTTAAGCCGCCAATAACAAAGTGTTTACTAGAGCCGTTACTCTGGCTGAGAGTTGCTTAGCCCTTTTCTCAGCTGCCCATCCTTTTTACTACCTCTTTTTACCCGACTAATGACCCACTTAAAGTTTGCTAAATATTTTTCACAAAAAGGTATTATTGACTATAGGTTCTTTAGAATAGCACGATGTAATTTCATTAGTTTCATATAGTTATACTTAACAAATAGGCCGAATTTAACCGCCTATTTTCGAGATTTATATTAAGTTAAATTACACAATAACCGTTTCTATAACAAAGTCTCTTTCAATGAGTTATCTTTTGATATGAAAAAAATTGCCGTGAGTAGTCGACCAAGATCTATATATTTATGACAGCTACTCTGGATAGCTACTATTTTTTATATTTTGGATGCAAAAATCGATTACTTGCTGGGCATTCAACTTGCTGGATATAAATAAGTCTTGAATGCTCCCTGAACTGACAACAGAGAGGGGTTTATTTTTCGATATCCTTGTTGTGAGTCTAAGTTTTAATGAGCATTAAGACAATGAATGCTTATCAGTTGTGATAAATATACTGGTTGAAAACGAAGTTTGTGCTTGCTTCGATCTAAAACTAAAGCTGCGTATGAAACCTTATAATTATCAACTGACCCCTATTGTTTTACAGTCTATTTGGTTACTGTAAAGACTGCTCTAAATTTCGTTTTTTAAATTCAATTACTGTGATAAGTCTCTGTCTTCTAGAGAATACTTTTGTTGTTTTAGAACAAGCGATTTTAATTTTATTGAAAACTTATCCACAGAAAGCGATGTTCCCTATAACTATATATATAATAGTTCTTTTGTTATTATTAGCACCCTGTTTATCTGTGAATAACTACAAAAAATATAACTAAATCATTATCTTAACTTGTGGTTATTGTTGTTGATAACCTGTTACTAAACTCTGTATAACTCTCTAAAAATAGTTATCCACAAGGTTAGCCACAAAGTTATCCACAGAATAATTCTGATGATATTTGTGATTTTATATGTTAAAGTAGCCGCATTAAACAGGGTGAGACCGTCTTTTTTACCTCCCCCTACTCTTCTTCTTTTGTCCTTTTTATTAGGGTTAATGGGTCATGTCAGATAGTTTGTCGTTATGGGATAGGTGTCTTAATGACTTAAGATATCAGCTCAAAGAAAATGAGTTTACGATGTGGCTTAGGCCACTGTCTGCTAAAGTGGTTGGGGATAAGTTAGAGTTACTGGCACCTAACCAATACTTTGTGTCTCATGTACAAGAAAATCATTTTAATGCGATTGAACAGCTGGTAAAGCAACACAGTAATGGCGAAATAAGCCAAGTTGTGATCCAGGTTGAAAGTAGTGTTCAACAACCCCCTCGAGACTTAGTAGACAATCCTACTGCTGGTAGCCAATACAGTGGGTCTCAGCCGAGCTCGCACCCAGTTGGTATAGAGTCTGCTGTTAACGAGGCCTCGCAGATGGGAACTGATAAATCCCTAAGTTATATTAACCCTTATTTTACCTTTGAGACTTTCGTCAGCGGTAAGTCAAATATGTTGGCTTACAAAGCCTGCCTAGAGCTAGGTAAGAAGCAGTCACAGAATCGCCATAATCCTTTGTTTTTATATGGAGCCTCGGGGTTAGGTAAAACTCACTTAATGCATTCAGTGGCTCATAAGTACTTAAAGATCGGCAAGACTTTTTACTATTTTTCTTCTGAAAAGTTTATTAACCAGTTGGTTTATGCGCTGCGTAATCAAAAAATTGAGCAGTTTAAACGCAAAATTAAACGGGTCGATCTGCTAATTATTGATGATGTGCACGTTTTGGCAGGTAAAAGCAAATCGAGTAGTGAGTTTTTGTCATTATTTGCTGATTTTATGGTTGAGGGTAAGCAGGTTATTTTGGCCTCTGACCGGCACCCCTCACAAATGACTGAATTTGACGAACGTTTTCGTTCCAGGTTTTCATCTGGTTTGGCAGTGGGCATAGAACCGCCAGAAATGGAAACTCGAATGCAAATTCTGCAGAAAAAAGCCACTTTATCTGGGATAGAGCTGCCGAAAGAATGTGCACTTTTTATCGCTCAAAACGTGGTCTCTAACGTCAGACGCTTAGAAGGGGCGCTAAATCAGGTGGTAGCCAATGCCAACTTAACGGGCAATCCTATCGATTTAGATATGGTGCAATATGCCTTAAAAGATGTGATAGCCATACGTTCTCAAGCAGTGAGTATGGACAATATCCGCAAGGTAGTGGCTGAGTATTATGATGTGTCGGTAAAAGACTTAATGAGTAAAAAGCGCACGCGTAGTATTGCTCGTCCACGTCAAATTGCCATGGCGTTGGCGCGAGAGCTTACTAAAGATAGCTTTCCCGATATTGGTCAATCTTTTGGGGGCCGCGATCACACCACGGTGATGCATGCTTGTGAAAAAGTGGCGCAGTTACGCAGTGAAGATCCGGTGTTAGACAAAGAGTACAAAGCGCTTTCGATGACACTACAGGCAGGATAATGAAGCGAGTAGGGGGCATAATCAATTGTCATAGTGGTTGTGCACAGCTTTCCTCAATTGGTTATACTTAACCACCCTAACAGTAAAAGACAAGAAAGATAATAAAAAAGTTAGCGAAACCAAACGAGTAATATTAAACTGGGTATAAACCCTATTAAGACCCCATTAAAGAGTCCAATATTATGCAACTGTCTATAAACCGTGAATTGCTGTTAAAAGCCATCAATTTGATTGCCAAAGCAGCAGACAAACGCCATAACATGGTGGTTCTAGGTAATATAAAACTGGAAGTTACTGAGCAGCTACTGATTTTGACGGCTTCGGATTTAGAAGTAGAGTTAAGTGCGGAAGTTAAGCTGGGTAATGGTGCCACAGGCGTTATAGGTGCCACTACATTGCCTGCTTATAAACTGCATGAAATCTGCAAGTTATTGCCCAAAGATACCATGATCAATCTGACTGCTGAAGCCAACGAGCGCTGCATTATTACCAGTGGTAAAAGCCGCTTTGTATTGGGTACATTACCAGCGTCAGAGTTCCCGGTATTAGGTAATCCTGCTAATATCACGCCATTGACTTTAAGCAGAGCGGTGTTGATGGATCTGATGGCGAAAACTCAATTTGCGATGGCTATTCAAGACGTGCGCTACTACTTAACCGGTATGCTTTTTGAGGTGGCGCAGCGACAGCTAACCACGGTGGCCACCGATGGTCACCGCTTGGCGTTGGCGCGTAGCGTGATTGATGTGGCCGATGACTTTACTATGCAGGCTATCTTGCCACGTAAGGCAGTTATTGAGCTTGAGCGCTTGGGCAATGAGCTGGGTAAGTTAGTAGGCGACAATGATGGCAATTTAACCTTGGTGTTTGGCAGAGAGTTTTTACAAGTTACCTTGCCTTTTGGGAATGTCGATAGCACCGGTCAGATTGACGATAGCATTAAAGTGACGTTTACGGCGCGTTTAATTGACGGAAAATTCCCTGATTATCGCCGAGTGATGCCAAATAACACCGATAAAATAGCCTTGGTTAATAAAGAACAAATGACAGAGGTGCTAAGACGGGTCTCTATTCTCAGTAATGAGAAGTCACGTGGGGTTATTTTTAAGTTCTCGCAAGATGGCAATGTTGAGGTTCGCGCCAATAATGCTGAGCAAGATGAGGCAGTAGAAGCCTTACAAGTGAAGTATCAGGGTGAGCCAATCGAGTTGTCTTTCAATGCCGCTTACTTACAAGATGTGTTAGATGTATTGGCAGGGGAGGTTCAATTGAACATGAGCCAGGCCAACAGCTCGGTATTGGTCAATCAGCTAAATGATACTCAGCACCAGTATGTCATCATGCCAATGCGTATTTAAACCTTATTTGATTCAGGCTACTAATGTAGTTTACCTAAAAAAGCAAAACCTTTTGGTTTTGCTTTTTTATTGGATAAAAAACGCTCTTGTTGCTTTAGACTATGTTGTACAAGCGCTTAAACTATTTAACATAATGTATGGGGTGTGGTTTTTATATATTATGTTAAATTGAATAGACCGGTTTACTCTAGACTATAATTGTAAAAAGCTTAACAATGCCTGGTTAGTAACGGGATTAGACTTTAATCAAGGCGCCGGTGCCCTCATTTATAGGATTCAATAGATAATAAAGGCGTGTTCTATGCTGACCCAACTTACTGTTCATCAATTGCGTAACTTGCAAGCGGTTCATATTCAGCCGGGGCAGTGCAATGTTTTTATTGGTGCTAATGGCAGTGGCAAAACCTCTTTATTAGAGTCTTTATATCTTCTTTCTCGGGGCAAAAGCTTTCGACACCATCAACCGAAACGCTATATTTCGCATCATGCGCCTCATACCACGGTATATGCTAAATTTGCCAATGGCAGTAGTATGGCAATTCAAAAGGCGCAAGATGCCAGCAGTATTATGCGTCTCGATCAGCAAGCGGTTTATGTCCAGAGTGCTTTGACCAAGCAGCTCCCTACTTTGCTTATTGATCCGTCCTCTATGGATATTTTGGAGATTGGCAGTGGCAGCCGCAGACAATTATTAGACTGGATAACGTTTCACGTGAAACCTGGGTTTCATCCTCAGTGGTTGTCTTATCAACGTTTATTGAAGCAAAGAAATGCGTTATTAAAGCAATCACCTAAACTGTCTTCCTATCAGTTACAAGAGTTGGCGGCCTGGGACAAAGGGTTGGCCAATCACGCTGCGCTCATTACTCATTATCGCCAACAGGCTTTTGAGGAGTGGCAACCCTTGTTTAACTCCCTTATTCAACAACTCTTACCTGACTATGCCCCGTTTATTCAGCTTAAATTCTCAGCAGGCTATAACACTGAGGTTGCTCTAGATGAACTATTGCAGCAACGGTTGGCTCAAGATTGTCAGATGGGGTATACGCGCATTGGCTGTCACCGAGCAGATGTTCAAGTGTTGTGGGTTGAAGATGAAGTAGCAAGACAGCAAGTGGCTGCTTTTCAAGAGACAAGCTCTCAAAATGCAGGTTCTAAAAATATAGGACA
The DNA here is from genome assembly GCF_002385225.1 of Psychrobacter sp. UBA3962. Taxonomy (GTDB): domain Bacteria; phylum Pseudomonadota; class Gammaproteobacteria; order Pseudomonadales; family Moraxellaceae; genus Psychrobacter. The sequence continues at coordinate 10,605 of NZ_DGDC01000025.1, forward strand.
GCAAGACACAGAACTTAAAAGCTCAGAACCACAAACCTCAGAATCTAGGTTAGCCCCCGAGCAGCCCTATCAAGAAGAGCAAGATTTTTATAATTTGGAAGAGGTCGGCTTATTAGGTAATGTACGTGAGCAAGCCGCCAACGTGCTTTCTCGTGGTGAAAAAAAGCTGTTAATTACTGCCTTAAAACTGTCACAGCTGCCTTTGCTTGCAACCGTGAAGCAAGGAGAGGGAAATTCTGCGGTTATAAGTGAGGAGGAGGTGATGCCCCTAGTTCTGTTAGATGATATTGCTGCTGAACTGGATGAGCGGGCTTTGACCATCTTATTAAAGTCCTTGTCACAACTTTCTTGCCAAGTGTTTATCACCAGTTTAGAGCCGCAAATTATGGCTGAAATTGGCCTTTATTGGCCACAGGCTAAAATGTTTCACGTGAAACAAGGACAGGTGACTGAAGAAGCCGTAAATTAAGCCTTTATTGTTATTATATGGGGCAATTCAAGCCCATATATATCATGCTTTTATCCCCAAAAAATGCTATAATGGCGAATAAGTTTTATAGTGAAATTATTGGCATAGAAAGCTGCGTATTTGACTAGATTGGAAGGCCAAGTACCGATTAATGGGCACTGATTTAACCCAGTAAATTATAAATTAGAATGTCCATTAAGTAAGTAAACAGCCAGTTAAGTAAAATTTGAGCGAGAATGAGGGTAACGTTAACAAGTGAGCTGTGAAAACCCCTATGCCATTTGAATTGCTGAGGATATCAGCATTGCCGTTTTAGGAAAGGATATAACATGAGTGAATCAAACCATAATACCGAGCAAGAGCTAGCTGCTAGCTTGCCTGAAGGGGTCGAGTTATCGGATATCCCTGAAGGGGTGCACCCAGAAGAATATAGCTCAAAGAATATTCGAGTATTAAGAGGGCTTGAAGCAGTACGCGTACGTCCAGGCATGTATATCGGCGACACCGATGACGGCACGGGCCTACATCACATGGTATTTGAAGTCGTCGATAACTCCATTGATGAGGCGCTAGCAGGACATTGTGACCAAATTGATATCATCATCCATGAAGATGAGTCGGTTAGCGTCATGGATAACGGTCGTGGTATTCCAGTTGATGTGCATCCTGAAGAAGGCGTATCGGCCGCTCAGGTTATTATGACCGTACTGCATGCTGGTGGTAAGTTCGACGATAACAGTTATAAAGTCTCAGGCGGTTTGCACGGGGTAGGGGTATCAGTAGTAAACGCTCTGTCTAAAAAACTAGAAATGAACATCTGGCGTGAAGGTCACCATTATCAGCAAACTTATAGCGATGGGGTGCCTGATGGTGACATCCAGATGCTAGAAGAAACTGAGCGCACGGGAACTCAAATTCGATTCTATCCTAGCCCAGAAGTGTTCACTGGCACGACCTTTGATTTTGACATTCTAGCTAAGCGTCTGCGTGAGCTCTCTTTCTTAAACTCAGGGGTACGTATTGTCTTAACCGATGAGCGTTCTGATAAGCAGCATGTCTTTGAGCACAAAGGCGGCTTATCTGAGTTTGTGGCTTACATCAACTCAGGTAAAGAGGGGCTGAACGAAGTTTTCCACTTTGTTAGCGAGCAAGAAGACGGTATCGTGGTTGAAGCAGCCTTACAATGGACCGATACTTATAATGAAAAAGTATTGTGCTTTACCAACAATATTCCGCAAAAAGATGGTGGCACTCACTTATCAGGTTTCCGCTCAGCCTTAACTCGTTGTCTGAATACTTATATGGACAATGAGAACATGATGAAAAAAGAGAAGGTCAACACCACAGGGGATGACGCTCGTGAAGGGTTAACGGCCATTGTCTCAGTTAAGGTTCCCGATCCTAAGTTCTCAAGTCAGACCAAAGATAAACTGGTATCAAGTGAAGTGAAATCTGCTGTTGAATCAGCCATGCACGATAAGTTTAGTGATTATCTGCTTGAGCACCCAGGGGCAGCGAAATCTATTGCCAGTAAGATTATTGATGCGGCCCGTGCCCGTGATGCGGCGCGTAAAGCCCGTGAATTAACCCGCCGTAAGACTTCTTTAGATATTGCTGGTTTACCAGGGAAGCTGGCCGACTGTCAAGAAAAAGACCCTGCACTTTCTGAATTATATATTGTGGAAGGGGACTCTGCGGGCGGTTCTGCTAAGCAGGGTCGTAGCCGTAAGACACAAGCCATTTTACCGCTAAAAGGTAAAATTCTTAACGTGGAACGTGCCCGTTTTGATAAGATGTTATCTTCAGCAGAAGTCGGTACTTTAATTACCGCTTTAGGCTGTGGTATTGGTCCGGATGAATATAATCCGGATAAAGTTCGCTATCATAAGATCATCATCATGACCGACGCTGACGTCGACGGGTCACACATTAGAACGCTACTCCTGACTTTCTTCTTCCGTCAAACGCCAGAGCTGATTGAGCGCGGTTATATCTATATTGCTCAGCCACCTTTGTATAAAGTGAAAAAAGGCCGTCAAGAGTTATATCTAAAAGACGATGAAGCGTTAAAAGCCTATCTACTGTCCTCAACCATTGATGAAATGAAGCTACACATCAGTGAAGATGCACCGGCCATTACCGGTCAAGCATTAGAGAAGCTATTAAATGACTATAACCAAACTCAGCTGGTGAAGTCTCGTCTACAAATCCGCTACCCTGCGGTGTTGTTAGATGCTTTAACCCATGTGCCTAAGCTGACCACTGATATGACTTATGACTATGATGCCATGAGTGAGTGGAAAGAGAAGCTACAAGCTCAATTAGAGCGCTTTGGTAGCGACTTACGCCCATCGATTGAGCTTGATAACATTCATGCGCCGCGCACCGATGAGCTTTCTGAAGCGGCGAAAGATGCCAATAATCAGTTTAAGTTTAAACTGGGTGCTAAAGTAGACAGTCCAAATGGCGATGTTGATGGTGCAGAAGTTGTGGAAGGTGAGGATAGCGAAATGCTGTCGACTAAGCCACAGTGGTTGCCACGAATCACCATTTACGTGCACAATTTAGCACAGCACTATTTGCTAGATGCCGGCTTCTTAAACTCAGGCGAATATGCGCGTTTAATCCGTCTGTCTGCAGAGTGGAATACGCTATTAACCGAAACGGCCTTTGTTCGCCGTGATACTACCACTGGCACCGTAAAAGATGTGTTGCTCCGTGACTTTGACCACTTATGGCAGCAAGTAATGCAAGAGGCACGCCGTGGCTTATCTGTTCAGCGCTATAAAGGTCTGGGTGAGATGAACGCTGACCAACTGTGGGATACCACGATGGATCCTGAGAACCGCCGCATGTTGAAAGTGACTATTGAAGATGCCATTGCGGCAGATCATTTATTTACTTGCTTGATGGGTGATGATGTTGAGCCTCGTCGTCAATTCATTGAAGAAAATGCACTTACTGTCAGTAACTTAGATATCTAATATCAATGTGGCGTAATTAGTTTTAAAAGAAGTCATCTTGCTTGCAAGGTGACTTCTTTGTTTCACGTGAAACATAAGCTTTATATTTTATTTTCAGATTTTAGGCCATAAAAGGCGTTACTGCTGAGTGGGTAGGAAGTAGATTATGATCGAAGTTTTATTCTTGGCCATTGCCTTAGCGATGGATGCTTTTGCGGTGTCTATTGGACTAGGAGCAAAACAGAGCAGTACGGCCTATGCAAGTTCAGCAAAGGCAAAGGCTATGTTGCTGAGACTGGCAGTCATGGCCGGACTTTACTTTGGCATAGCCCAAGGAATTATGCCCTTAATTGGTTATTTATTAGGGTCAGCCTTGCTGGGCTGGTTAGCATCTGCTGCGCCTTGGATTGGCTGTATTATCCTAGTGGGACTGGGCGCAAAGATGCTATATGAGGCAATAAGTGGCGAGGAAGAAGAAGAGCTTGGGTCAGAGGACCATACGAAAATTGACCATAAGCTGATGACTACCATGGCGATTGCTACTAGCATTGATGCGATGGCGGCTGGCTTTACCTTAAATTTATTGGCAGTGAATGCTTGGGTTGCTTGTCTTATTATTGCAGTAGTGACGGCTCTGTTTAGCTTTGGTGGCGTATATTTAGGTCGACAATCAGGGACATGGTTAGAAGATAAAGCAGAGATATTGGGCGGGGTGGTACTAATCGCCATTGGTATCAAAATGGTTTTATAATGGCTATTTACTCTTTTAGAAATATGAAGTTTTAGACATAAGAAAAGCCCCTTTGTTATAGAGCAAAGGGGCCTTTTTTTGGGTCTAAATAAGCGAGTTGGAGTTTACTGCTGCTTATCTAAAACACTATTTAAAACGCCACGCCAAAATGCGACTGGCCTTTTGACCATGCTGCATATTGATGGTCTTAATCTGTCTGGCACCAACTCTTCTTAGTAAGGCATCAAGGGGCTTTAAATTTTCAGCCCTTGAAACCAAAGTGGTGAACCAGTTTACTTGCTGGGCGTAATCGACACTCTCATTAATCATACGACTGATAAACGCGAATTCGCCCCCTTCAGTCCATAGCTCTGCATTTTGACCGCCAAAGTTTAGGTTGTTTTTGGCATCGGCAAACTTGTTGGCTTGCTCATTAGGATTACGACGGGCACGGTTCTTTTGTAATTTACTTTGTTTGCGATTATTAGCAACCAGTACTTCTTGCATTGACCCATGAAACGGGGGATTACACACGGTGATATCAAAATAATCGTGTTCACCAATAATGCCTTTAAAGATATTTTTCGGATTCTTTTGCTGTTTGACGGTGACCAGTTTTTTTAGATTGGGATTGACTTCACAAATGGCTTTGGCTGTGTTAATAGAAACAGGGTCTATATCGGTGGCGGTAAAGTACCAGCCATAACTTTGACTGCCCACAATGGGATAAATCAAACTGGCACCAGTACCAATGTCTAGTACATGAGGCTTCTTGTTTTCTGAGCCACTGTTGTTATCGGCTAATAAGTCAGCCACTTGGTGAATATAGTCAGCACGACCTGGAATCGGTGGGCATAGGTAGCCTTTGGGTAAATCCCAGTATTTGATGTTGTAATGATGGGCCAATAAGGCCTTGTTTAGGGTCAAAACCGCATCAGCATCAGAGAAATTAATCGTCGGTTCACCACTTGGGTTAGTGATGGTGTGCTTTTCAAGTTCAGGTAAGGCTTTGGTTAACTTATCAAAATCGTAACGACCTTGATGCGGATTGCGAGGGTGCAAGGTACTCGCCGCTGGCTTACTGGTAGGGGTTTTATGCGGGGTGTTTTTTGAATTGATAGGTTGTGTCATAGGGATTAAAACTTATTTAGATGATAGGGTGGATAATTGAAATAGGAAGAGGGGTAAAAGAAAAGTTAAAGTAAAAGAAGATACTGTCCGTAGCATTGAACAAAATTGGCCGTACTCTTGATAATAACCGTTAATAAACCTCAATAACCGATAATATCCGGCAATACCCAACAATAATTGGAATTTAACTGTGCGTAATATGTTTAAACCCTTAGAAGCCCTTTATCATCAAGGCTTATGGAGGTTAATCATCCTGTGGATAACTATTTTTTAGGCATTATATCCACACTAATTAAAAATAAAATATTTAATAAAATCAATGAGTTGTATTTTTAACATTTAATGGCAATTTTATTCGTCTGCTAAACTTTTTTAAAAGTTTTCAGCTATTTGGGGACTAGTTTAACAGGTTTGCTATAGCAACATAGATTGAAAATAAACAAATTGCCTATTTGCTAGGTTTGCTAAGCGTCCGGCATAGGATTATAGTTGACTTATAGGACACCGGTAGCGGCATGAGTCGCCACTGACTAACATATAAAAGGACAATAACAATGACCAGTAACAGTAATGAGAGCAAGCAACCAAGCCGAATTAGCTATGCCACTGAGGGATATATTTGCTTGATTGGCCTGAATCGTGCTGACAAGCGCAACGCCTTTGACAGTCACATGATTGCCCAGTTATCACAGGCTTTAACCCGTTATGAGAACGATGACACGCTGCGCTGTGCGCTTATATTTGCCCATGGTGAGCACTTCACTGCGGGGCTTGATCTAATGGAGTTACAAGACAAGCTAGACAAAGGGGTATTTGCTTTTGATAGTACCCAAGTTGATCCATGGGGCATTAGTGGCAAGCTGCGTACCAAACCTGTTGTCGTTGCGGTACAAGGCATCTGTTTTACAGCGGGTATTGAGCTGATGTTGAATGCCGATGTGGTAGTCGCCAGTGAGGATTGTAACTTTGCCCAGATGGAAGTTCAGCGCGGTATCATGCCCTTTGGCGGGGCAACTGTTCGCTTTGTGCAGGCTGCAGGTTGGCAAAAAGCCATGCCTTATCTTTTAACTGGTAAGCCCTTTGATGCGGCTACAGCAGAGAAACTAAACCTGGTCAGTGAAGTGGTAGAGACAGGCAAACAGTATGATCGAGCCTATGAATTGGCGGTTGAGATTAGCAAAGCCGCACCCTTAGGCGTTCAAGCCCTGCTGGCTTCAGCACTTGATGGCGCTCGTAATGGGGCAGACAGTGCGCTGGGTAATATTCATAGCTTTTTGCCACCCCTGTTTCACTCTGAAGATGCCAAAGAGGGCGTAATGGCTATGGTTGAACGCCGAGAGGCTCAGTTTAAAGGTCGTTAATTTAAGCCGTTATACTCATTAAAGAACTGATTGATTATAATGGTTAAGCCAGTGGTTGGCCGCCTTTAAAGACTCTGCGTCTTCTCTTTTTAAGCCCAGCTTTATTTATGCTCAGCAGCAAAGTGTACTGAGCTGATTTCTTACCCTGATACTAAGCGGCAGTCTTATCTATGTTAGACATTCTCAACATCACCGCGCCGATTTTTATTATTATCGCACTGGGTTATCTAAGTGTTCGATTGCATCTGATTGACCCAAGCCATGCCAAAGGCATGGGCACTTTGGTGTTGTATATCGCCTTACCGGCACTGATGTTTAACGCCATTGCAGAAATGCCGTTTCAGCAAGTCATATCACCGAGCTATCTGCTTATCTATGCCGTAGGTTCAGTGTTGGCATTTGTGATAGGGGTTATGGTTACCAAAGGATTTTGGCGTCAAGATAATGTCTCTGCGGCCCTAAATTCTACGGCATTGGCGTATGCCAACAGTGCTTTTATTGGTTTTGCCGTATTATCTGCGGTCATTGGGCCTACAAAGGCAGCTACTTATTTGTCCATGGTGGTGTTGATAGAGAGTTTTATCATGCTGCCGATGCTGTTTATCATGGCGGATATGAGCACTGATTCCGGTCAGTCTTTGGGTCAATTATTACTGCGTATTGCCAAAAACCTATCTCGTAACCCGTTGATTATTGCCATTATCATCAGCGTGAGTTTCTCAATTTTTAGCATTCCTGTACCCCAAATCGCGGCCCAAACTGCACACATGCTTTCAGGCGTTGCCGCCCCTGTTGCCCTGTTTGTTATTGGTATGAGCCTATCTGGTCTAGAATTAAAAGGTGATTTACCCAAAATTACCACCATTGGCTTAGGGAAGCTTATTGTGCATCCCTTAATGATGTTAGTTGCAATTATGCTTGTCCCGAGCGCGTCAATAGAAGGTAAATATGTGGCCATGCTGTTTGCGTCTGCGCCAACCTTTTCAACCATTGCCATCATCGCTCAGCATTATGGCTTGGTTGAGCGGGTGTCGGCTATTGTTATTATCTCAACCATTGGCTCATTTTTTAGTATGAGTGCGGTGCTGATGTATTGGGAGAGGATGGTTGGGTTTTAGGGTAAACTGTGTTTTAACCCATAACTATGTATTTTAAAAAGTGATAGGCGTTGGTGAAAAATGTATTACACCAAATGACCCAACTATCGATATCGGAAATGGATTTATTTATCTTTAAAACCAAATCGGTAGTGGTTTTTGCGATAAATTAGGCTTTACGTTTCGAGATGAGCTCTATTACCGCCATTACGTATTGACTGAATTACAGCGAATCAATACCTAGTCAATAACGACATAAATCCTCCTCGTTACCCAGCATTAAACGAAAACTTCCCCAGCTATTAGGAACAATCCATGCAATATAATTTTGACGAAGTCATAGACAGAAGTAATACCGGATCAATTAAGTGGCATTATGCAGATGACACCATTCCACTGTGGGTGGCAGATATGGATTTTAAAGCTGCTCAGCCTATTTTAGACAGCTTACAGCGTGTTGTGGATCACGGTATCTTAGGGTATACCAAGCAAAGCGATGACCTATATCAGGCTATTATTGATTGGCACAGTAGCCGCTATGGTTTGCAGCTGGAAGCTGATCAGATTCTGTTTTCACCTGGGGTGGTACCCAGTATTTCCTTAATGCTAAATCTGTTCACCGAAGTGGGCGATGCGGTATTAATCAATGACCCGATTTACACGCCTTTTGTGACCAAGACCAAACTGAATGGTTGTAAGGTGGTCAGCTCAGCACTGGTAGAAAAGCAAGGACGTTATGAGTTTGATTTGGCCGACATGGAAGCCAAGATTAAGAAAAATAGAGTCAAAGTGTTCTTGCTGTGCAATCCGCATAATCCAGGCGGGCGAGTGTGGACAGCTGATGAGCTACAGGCGGTATTAGAGCTGTGCAAAAAGTATCAAGTAGCAGTGGTCAGTGATGAAATTCATCAGGATTTGACTCTGAGTGGTCATACTTTTACCCCGTTTTTAAGCCTGGCTAAGGGCTATGAGCACATGGTGGTCAGCCTAACCTCGATGACCAAAACCTTTAACGTGGCCGGTATTAAAGGGTCGATGATCTTTGTAAAAGATAAGGCATTAGCCACGCAAATCAAACAGCAACAGCAATTAAATGATGAGTATGAGCTCAATTTATTTGCTTATACAGTAATGCAAAGTGCGTACGAGCAGGGCGCTGAATGGCTCGAGCAAGCGTTAGTTTATATCGAGAAAAACATCGATTTTACGCTACAGTATTTGGCCACTCATTTGCCAGACATTAAGGTGATGCGTCCCGAAGCCTCTTATTTAATTTGGCTAGATTGTTCTGCTTATGCTGAGGAGGATAAGGCATTGTATGATGCGCTGCGTGATGCCAAAGTAGAGCTGAATTCCGGTATTCAGTACGGCAAAGAGGGTCATCTAAAGCTGCGCATTAATGTGGCTTGTCCCCAGTCCATATTGGCTGAAGGATTAAATAGAGTAAAGCAGGCTTTGGCTTAGCTTATAGGTCGTAAAAGGCTGTTCAATTATAAAAGGCTAAGTACTAAAAAAGGTTGGATTAGTCTGCTAATCCAACCTTTTTTACGGTTTAATTTAGGGTTAGGCGTTAAGAGCACTAACTGTCGTGTTTATTGAGTGCTTCTGCGTTTTCTTCTTCCTCATTTTCCTCACGCATCTGCTCCCACTCATCTTGTAGCGCCAAGATTGAGCCCTCAGGAGCTTCTGAAGTTACCCCTTCTTCCCAAGGAGCACTGTCTGCCAGCTCTTCAATATGAATCGTTTTTAAATAATAATCAGGCTGATAATGCAGGTCATAACGCGCCGCCTTTATCACTGATAGCATCATTAAAGATAGAATAATAATCAGTGGGGCACCAGCGATAATAGAGGCGGTTTGCAGCGTCGCTAAATCACCTAAGAACATTAAAATGGCGGGTAATAAGCAAAGAGTAAAGGCCCAGAACAAACGGTTCCAACGGTGCGGCTCATCGTCTACTTCTACTTGTACCACAGACGCTAAGATATAAGAGATCGAGTCGAAGGTGGTTGCAGTGAAAATAACTGCTAAGAAAGTAAATACTGCCACCACAGCATAGGACATGGGCAGGCTATTTAAAATACTAAAAATGGCAGCAGTGGCCGATTCGTTATTTAGAATATTAACCACATCCACGGTACCGGTAAGCTGTAAGTACAAGCCATAATTACCTAAGATAATCATGAACATTGCACAGCCTAACGAGCCATAAAACATCGAGCCTACCACCATGTTTTGAATGGTGCGACCCCGTGAGATTTTGGCGATGAACAGCCCGATAGTAGGGGCAAATACCAGCCACCATGCCCAGTAGAATACGGTCCAATCTTGGGGGAAAGTAGTGTGCTTAAATCCAAAGCTGCCAAAGTCTTTGAAAGGCTCAACATAAGTCATCATCCGCGGCATTTCAGCAATCGAGCGGCCCAAAGCCTCAAGTCCGGTATTGAAAATAAACACAGTCGGACCTGCGATAAGGATGAATAATAGCAGCGCCACAGCTAAGTAGAAGTTGATATTCGATAGTTTCTGAATCCCGCCTTTTAGACCTTGATAGGCACTATAAGCGAAAATTAAGGTGGTCACAAACAGCACCACCAATTGCATGGTAATGTTGCGCGGTAAGCCAAATAAGTTATATAGACCTTCGTTAATTAACGGAGAGGCCAGACCTAATGTCGTTGCGCCACCGCCAACCATACCGAATACAAATAGCACATCGAGCATCTTCGCCCAATTGCTTCCCGCCAACTTCTCACCCAATAAAGGCATTAGGGTCTGACTTACCTTCAGTACTGGAGTTTGACGCACATAATAAAAATAGGCGATGGGGACAGCGGGCACTAGATAAATGGCCCACGCCACTGGTCCCCAGTGGAAAATGCCGTAGGTCGTGGCCCAGCGGATGGCATCCGTTGACTCAGCAGCAATGCCAAAGGGAGGCGCTTGGTAGTAATAGGCCCATTCAATAAGACCCCAATATAGAATACTGGCCCCAATACCGCCACAGAATAGCATCGCTGCCCAGGAGGCATCTTTGAACTCTGGGGTGTCTTCGGGGCGACCGAGTTTGATATTACCAATGTCAGAGAAGACGATGTAAATCACAAATATCATCGCCAAAATACCAAAGGCCAAATAGGCAAAGCCGAAATTGGTGGTGACAAAGCTACGGGCAATTTCCACCCATTCTTTACCCTGCTCTGGGAAGAAAATTAAGGGAATACAGATGGCTAATAAAATTACCAACACCATGCCGAAGGTAAACTTATCGATACGAGTATCGGGCTCGTGATCGGGACGGCGCTGGGTGATGTTCATTGGCGCATTGAAGGTGCCTAGACGAGGCGGTCGTCTATGCTCGTAACTGCTTCGAATAAAATCGGGAAGGTACTCTTTTGAGCTATGTTGCGAGTGGCTGCTTGAGCTGAGGTTCTTTTTGACCCCACGCTCTGTGTCGTTACTCCGGTTATTACTACTGGAGTTAGTCATATTGCCTCTCCTGAATGGTTATTAGCGCTAAGGCTCTTTAATAAAACTTAATAGGTAGCGTTATATTAACACAGTCTATTAATTTTATAGGAATGCCCAAACGACTGATAAACAATGGTTGGGTAACAGGAGAGGAGAGAAGCTGTAGTCAGCTTCTCTGTTATTTTGACCACCGGTTACGCATAAAGGTTAGTAAATAAAATAACACAGTGGTAATAAGGCTGAGTATGGCTATATAAGAAAGGTCTTGTCCCAACTTTAATAGCATATTAAGCAAATAGTTGAGAATAAAGACGACAATAAAAAATACAATTAAATGGGTAATTTTCATAAGCAGGGTCTTATGGTAAAAGGGGTTATTTTTTTGGGTAGCCCGTAATGTCCTGAATGCTATGATATAAGGGCTTTAAGCGCTCATACATCTTCAGATAAACCTCATTGTACAGGCGTTTATAAAGCGCAACATTTTCAGGGATGGGCAAAAACTCATCACCCAAATGGGTCATTGCGTCAACTGCGGTAGCATAATCTGGATAAACGCCGAGGCCGACGGCACAGTTTATGGCAGCCCCCAATCCAGAAGCCTCATAAGTATGAGGGCGATAGGCGGGCATGGCAAAAATATCTGCGGTTAGCTGCATCGCTGCATCGCTTTGAGAGCCGCCGCCAGAGACACGAAGGTGCTTAATGGTTTGGCGAGTGCGCTTCTCAATGGTATCAAACCCAAGTTTTAGCTCATAAGCCAACCCTTCCAAAATAGCCCGGTAAACATGGGCGCGGGTGTGCACATCACCAAAACCAATCAAGGCGCCTTTGCCTTCAAGTCCAGGGTGACGCACGCCAGGTGACCAGTACGGCTGCAGCATCAATCCCATGGAGCCGGCAGGAATGCCTTTAACCGCTTGATCCAATAAGTGTTCAGTATCAATGCCTTGGGTCTTCGCCAGCTGTGCCTCGTAATGGGCAAACTGCTCTTTAAACCAGCTGACCATCCAAAATCCGCGGTAAATCATATACTCATGGTTATAGTAATTTGGGGCCGCTGCCGTATACGCGGGCATGTGTTTTATCACCTCGATATAACGGGTTGAGGTGGTATTAATGGTGGCCGTGGTGCCAAAACTTAGGCATGCGGTATCAGTGGATAAGCCGGCGCTTCCCAAGGCTTCACAAGCCTTGTCACTGGCCGCTGCAATCATCGGAGTGCCCTCAGGAATACCCGTGGCTGCCGCCGCTTCGGCAGTAATATGACCTAGTTTCTGCCCAGGTGAAACCAGTCTTGGCATCTGCTCAATGCGGCAGCTGAATAAACGCCACTTAAAGTTACTGGGCTTCATCCACTGTTGCGCCTTGTAGTCATAAGGCAAGTAGCCGGTGTTCTGACCCGTTGAGTCGACCAAATCGTCGGTCAGCTTATAAGTCAAATAGGCCGATAAGTTGACATAATGGGCAGTCTTAGCCCAAATCTCAGGCTCATGACGAGATAACCAGTTACAGCGTGCTTTTTTCTGAGCCTCTTCTGCCAACTCCCCCATACCCACTATTTTGATGAGGGGGTCAAAAACCCCCAAATCATTGGTCTCTCCTTGGCGAAAATCTATCCAAACGATGGCTGGGCGTAGGGGCTGTTTGTCCTTATCTAGACAAATCATGGTATAGCGTTGAGTGGTCAGACTAACCCCGGCAATTTGCGAGGGCTTGATATCACAGTTTTGCCATAATTGTTGACAGGCCTCACTAAGCTTTTGCCAATAGTAGGAAGCATGTTGCTCAGCAAAGTTGGCTTCAGTAGAAAAGTAAGGCTCAATAGGAACACGCGCCTTAGCAATTTCAGTACCAAATTGATCGAAGATTAATGCTCTAACGCTTTGGGTACCATTGTCTATGGCCAATAAATAAATCGGGGTTTCGTCTGTAACGCTCATAATGTGCCACTCGGTCATTAATTAGAAAATTGGCTTTGGGATATTGAGATAAAAAATATCCCCTGGCTAGCCTGCATTTTTGGATAGAGTCATCATAGGGTTTGGCTAGGACTGAGGGCAGGGAGAAGGTAGGGGAGCCTCATTATTAGGTTAAAACATCAACCTGTCAGGCCAAAAGGCGGATAATGCTTATTGCTAACCTTAAAGGTCCCTAAGTACTCAATCCTTTGAGAAACTGTATCCTTTATGACTATAGTTATAAATTAGGGCGGTCAGAGAGTCAACGACTTACTATAATATAATTTACTGTGAATCATGACTCTAAGCCCGCCTATCACTCACTGTCAAAATTGACGGGTTAAGCCGCCGGTAAATGCGCCGGTAAATGGTAGTAATTTTGCCAAAGGGCTTTATAACGGTCGACTTCTTGTTGCCATTTTTGTTGATCCCAGCCAAGCTCCGTCTGACAAATTTGTTGCAGTTTGTCGGTTACGGAATCTATCATGGCTCCTTGCGGTAAGATAAGACCTAGACGGGTACGACGCAGTAATAAATCATCAAGATGAATAACTTGCTCATAACGTGCCGCAAATCTGAGCTCTGCCCACAACGTATTGCTATCAGCGACAGGGACAAGCTCTTGAGGATCGGCAAGCTCAAGTAACTGATCTAATTGACGACCATAAAAACCTTGCAAGCGATGCTGTAATGGTGCCGGCAATTGGGCAAATTTATCATTGCTCGGCACCGGATTGCCAAAGACGGCATCATCTATGGCCGCATTATTGTCGATAGGTAACACCTGTTGACAGATTTCAAGTACATCTAGGGCAATAAGACGGAAGGTAGTCAACTTACCGCCACTGACCGTGACTAAATTGTTGTCTAACCACACGCTGTGATCGCGTTTTTCTTTGCTAGGACTGACCCGTTTGCCGTCACCGCCTTCAGAAATTAAGGGACGTACCCCTGCCCAAGTACTGATGATGTCTTCGCGGCTCAATTCGGTATGATCAAACAGCCCATTGACTGCTTGTAATAGATAATCGACTTCTTCATTGGTGATACCGACTTCTTGCTCATCCAAGGGAGGGTGGTCTAAGTCAGTGGTACCAATGACGGTTCTATTTTCCCAAGGAAAGACAAAAAGCGCTCTTTTATCAACCGGATGCAGTAAAGTATATGCCTGTTCAATCGGCAGTCGCTCTTGGCTAATCACCAAATGGCTGCCCCGAGACGGACGAATCTGTTTATGAAAGTCGCTGGATGTCTTAGATAAGGCTTTTAAACGTAAATCATCGGCCCAAGCGCCCGTAGCGCTAACCACCACTTTGGCATAAACTTCATAAGTTTCACTGCGCTGTGGGGTAGAAGTATCCACTAATCTTGCGCCGACTACTAAACCTTGGTCATTTTTTAACAACTCTTCAGCTTTAAGATAATTGATGGCCTGTGCCCCATCGTGTATCGCCTCAGCGAGCACTCGCATCACCAAGCGTGAGTCATCAGTAACCGCATCACTAAATTGACTGGCACCCAGTAATTTATCTTGTTTAATGCCAGGGTTTAAGGGCGAAAAAGCGTCTTTTTTAAAGTATCTAAAATAGCGTTTTCCCGCCAGCTTGTCATAGACTCTAAGCAGACTATTAAACATCCAAGGTGGCGGGAACTTACCTTTATAATGCGGCATCATGTAATGCATTTCATTGACTAGGCCCCCCGCTTCTTTCAGCATACGTTCGCGTTCACGAACACTGAGGACCGTGGTTTTGTAATCTCCAGAAGCGATATAACGTAGCCCACCATGAACCATTTTACTAGAGCGACTCGAGGTGCCCCAAGAGAAGTCTTTTTGTTCAATTAACAGTACCTGTAGGCCACGTTTGGCCGCTTCTCGAGCAATACCTGCCCCCGTAATACCACCGCCAATAATTAACATATCCCACGGCTCGGTACGCGAAAGGGGCGTTAAAGCGTGTTGACGTTGCTGTGTCTGGGTCATGAGGGCTCCTCGTCAGTGTTTGGCAAATGGTATTACTGGTTATTTATTCATGCCGCTAGTGCAGGCTTTAGTCTTTGAGTAATTTAGTCCTCTAACAAGCATCCTGGATTCATACGCTGCTCAGGGTCTAAGCTCTGCAACATGTCTTGGGTCACTTGTAGACCAAGCTCGCCTTTTTCAGCTATTAAATAAGGGGCATGGTCACGGCCCACACCATGTTGATGCGAAATAGTGGCTTTGCCGTTGGCGACACTGGTGCTGGCGTCGTGCTTAATCTTCTGCCAACGCTGTAGCGTCTCATCATGGTTTTTAGCGGCTCTAAAGAAATAGGTGGTATATAAGCTGGCACCTTGTTTATAAACATGTGAGATATGGGTGAATGCCATGACTTGTTCACCGCGATCTCGTAGCGATTCACGAACCGCTTTTTCCATAGCAGCCATCTGCTGGTCAATGTTGGTCCAGTTGGTCGAGGTCTCAAAGGTATCAACCATGATGCCTTTTTCCCATAAAGTGCCACGCAAATACGGGAATTTAAAGCGGCCATGAGCCCATATTGACCCCATTAAGTCTGCTAACTTGCCACTAACACCGCCATTTTGTTTTAACAGTTTTTTAAACTGAGCCAATGCCAGTGCGTTTTGGTCTTTGTTACCCGTTACGCCATAAGTCAGCATCACTTTATCAGAGCCTAAGCCTTTAGATCTTAGGTAGGCAGTAATGGCTAAAAACTGACTGCGCGTGGTGCCTAAATGCAGATGGGCATTGGTCTCAGTGGCATTGCTTAGGCGTAGCATAGATAGGCCAACATTGTTTTGAACGGCTTGTTTTAATACCGCTTTCCCAGCTTCCCAGTTGGGTAAGAACGCCACTTTAAAGAGCTCTTGCTCAGGCTGAGGCTGTACCCGCATTTTAACTTCGGTAAAGATACCGGCACGGCCTTCGGTGCCCATCATCATCTCACGTAAATCAGGACCGGCAGAGGAAGCAGGAATATCGGGTATGGTCAACTTGCCTTGAGGGGTGACCAAGGTACCGCCAGCGAACATTTGTTCAATACGGCCATAGCCTAAAGACTGCTGACCGCTTGAACGGGACGCAATCCAGCCCCCTAAGGTAGACAGTTCCCAAGACTGTGGATAATGTCCCAATCGGTAGCCACGATTATTGAGCTGCGCTTCCACAGCAGGCCCTTGAGCACCGGCTCCAAAGGTAGCAATTTGGCTTTCTTCATCTAAATCAATCAGTTTGTCCATATGGCCGGTGGCAATCGTTAATACCGGACGAGGGTCTTTTGGTGGATTTATGTGACCAGCCACAGAAGTTCCGCCACCGTAAGGGATAACTACTAGGTCGTGTTCACTGGCCAAGGCCAATAGCTTTACGACATCTTCGGTGGTTTTTGGCATGGCGACCCCATCTGGGAAAACACCAAAGTCACCACTGTGCATGGCGATCCAATCGGCGAAGCTTTGGCCACGCGCATGTCTGACACGCACTTCGTTGTCAGTAGAGACCATTGCCAATTCGGTTAAGGCTTTAGGCAGGCGTGAGGGAGGAACTGTGTTTAATACCGACTCTAGGCTAATAGAGGATAGTTTTTGAGTTTTACCAATATGGGATTTAATCAGCTTAGCGCCATGAGGTGAGACCGCTTTATTGATATTGATATTGCCCCAACCATTCCATCGGGTCTGTTCTTTGGGGGTGTTGCTTGTAGTAGGAAAGTCTAAAGCAGGTTGATCGGTCTTGCTTGCAGTTGACGTATCAGAAGCGGTGACTTTACGAAGAAGGGAGGTGATTTTACTCATAGGGATATAACCTTTCCATTTGTTATAGGCATGATTTAAATAATATATTACTAATTGTTTGTAATCAATACAACACAATAAACTATTTATTAACAAAATTTAAGCAATATAGATTTAGGGCGTTGCTTTGCTGAATTAATTACACTTTTCGGAGGCATTTAAAAACACAATTCCCCATCCCGGCTTAGATTCTTGTTAAAATAGCCGGATATAATTTTACCGCTATTTCTACGTCACGGTTAGATAACCTTTATACTAATGTGTATATTGACCTGACTTAACTTTGAATTAGACTTGCCCAATTGGACATCACTATGAGTAATAATACCCCTGCCATCAAAGAAGACCGTATTTTAATTATCGATTACGGCTCACAGTACAGCCAGCTTATTGCCCGCCGTGTGCGTGAAGCTGGTGTTTTCTGTGAGATGTATCCTTATGACATCGACACTAGCCGTATTGAAGAATTTGGTGCTAAAGGCGTTATCTTATCAGGAGGTCCTGAGAGTGTGCACGATGAAAACAGCCCAAAAATCAATCAAGCCTTATTTGATTTGAATGTGCCTATTTTAGGTATTTGCTACGGCATGCAAGCGATGGCCGATCACTTTGGTGGTAAAGTGCAAGCCAGTGACGTACATGAGTTTGGCGCAGCGACCATTGAGATTACAGGGTCTAGCACCTTGCTTGATGGTATTGAAGATGAGAAGCAAGAAAACAGCCGCTTGCATGTGTGGATGAGCCACGGTGATAAAGTGGTTGAAGCGCCGGAAGGCTTTGAAGTGGTGGCCAGTACCCCAAGTTGCCCCATCGCAGTGATGGTCAATGAAGATAAAAAATACTACGGCCTACAGTTCCATCCAGAAGTAACGCATACCCTACAAGGCGATGTGTTGTTGTCGCGCTTTGTGCATCAAATTTGTGACTGTGCCGGTAGCTGGACGCCAGATAACATCATCGATATGCGTGTTGAGCAGTTAAAAGAACAAATTGGTGACAAACAGGTTTTATTAGGTTTATCGGGCGGTGTGGACAGCTCTGTTGTGGCAGCGTTACTGCACAAAGCCATTGGCGATCAGCTGACCTGTGTGTTTGTGGACAACGGTCTATTACGTCTGCATGAAGGCGACCAAGTGATGCAAGTATTCGCTGAAAACATGGGCGTAAAAGTGGTCCGTGTTGATGCTGAAGACCGTTTCTTAACAGCGCTGGCAGGGGAGTCTGAGCCAGAAGCAAAACGTAAAATTATTGGTAAGACTTTCATTGATGTCTTCTCTGATGCAGCGCGTGATATCAGCCAAGGTAGTGATGGCAAGCCAGTAGAATTCTTGGCTCAAGGCACTATTTATCCTGACGTAATCGAGTCAGCGAAGTCGCACCAAGGTAAAGCCCACGTGATTAAGAGCCACCATAACGTAGGCGGTCTACCTGATGACTTACAGTTTGAGTTGGTTGAGCCATTACGCGACCTATTTAAAGATGAAGTGCGTAAATTGGGTATCGCGTTAGGCTTACCGCATAAAATGATTTACCGTCATCCGTTCCCAGGTCCAGGTCTAGGCGTACGTATCTTGGGTGAAGTGAAAAAAGAATACGCTGATATCCTACGTCAAGCGGACGCTATCTTTATGCAAGAGCTTGAGAAATCAGGCTGGTATGAAAAAACCGCCCAAGCTTTTGCGGTATTTACCCCAGTGAAATCTGTGGGTGTGGTCGGTGATGGCCGCCGTTATGCTTGGGTTATCGCCTTACGTGCGGTTGAAACCATCGACTTTATGACCGCGCGCTTTGCTCATTTACCATACGACTTAATTGAGACGGTTAGTAATCGTATCATGAATGAAATCGCAGATGTCTCTCGTGTGACTTATGACGTATCAAGCAAGCCACCTGCGACTATTGAGTGGGAATAACAGTAAGTTGTAGTAGGTTCTAAACGGTATTTCTAACCAGATTTTAACCAAAAAAGCACCCGATTGGGTAATGCCAGTCAGTTAA